>DATMBN010000031.1:0-22036 GCA_035559275.1 Burkholderiaceae bacterium | reverse complement strand
CCGCGCCCGCCATGGCGGCCGAGCCCGGCAAGCTGCTGGTCTGGATCAACGGCGACAAGGGCTACAACGGCCTGGCCAAGGTCGGCGAGGAGTTCACGAAGCAGACCGGCGTGCAGGTCATCGTCGAGCATCCGGAGGACGCGCCCAACAAGTTCCAGCAGGCCGCGGCCGCAGGCAAGGGCCCCGACATCTGGATCTGGCCCCACGACCGCGTCGGCGAATGGATCAGCGCGGGCCTGCTGCAGCCGGTGAGCCCCTCGAAGAAAGTCCAGGCCGACATCGACCCCTTGGGCTGGAAGGCATTCACGGTCGGCGGCCGCGTTTGGGGCTATCCGATCTCCATCGAAGCGGTGGCGCTGGTCTACAACAAGGACCTCGTGCCCACCCCGCCCAAGACCTTCGAGGAAGTGATCGCGCTGGACAGGAAGCTCTCCGCGCAGGGCAAGAAGGCCATCCTCTGGGACTACAACAACACCTACTTCACTTGGCCGCTGCTGGGGGCCAACGGCGGCTACCCGTTCAAGCAGAAGTCAGACGGCACCTATGACCCGGCCGACACGGGTGTCAACAACGCCGGCGCACTCAAGGGGGCCGAGCTGCTGACCCGCCTGGTCAAGGAAGGCGTGATGCCCAAGGGTGCCGGCTATGCCGACATGGAAGCAGGCGTCAACCAGGGCAGGATCGCGATGATGATCAACGGCCCATGGTCGTGGGACAACCTGCGCAAGTCGAAGATCAACTTCGGCGTGGCGAAGATCCCGACCGTGGACGGCAAGAAGGCGACCCCGTTCGTCGGCGTGCTGGGTGCGATGATCTCCAAGGCGTCGCCCAACCGTGACATCGCGGTCGAGTTCATCGAGAACTACATGCTCTCGGTCAAGGGCCTCAGGACCATCAACGACGATGTGCCGCTCGGCACGCCAGCCTCCAAGGCGTTCTACGCCGAGCTGAAGAACGATCCCAACATCCAGGCGACGATGGCAAGCGCGCAGGACGGCTACCCGATGCCCAACAACCCCGAGATGGGACGCTTCTGGTCGTCGATGCAGTCGGCGCTGCAGAACATGACCGAGGGCCGCCAGAGCCCGAAGGAGGCGCTGGACGCTGCCGCGAAACGCATCACCGCGAAATGATGTCCTAGGGGGACCGTCCGGCGTGCGGCGTGACTTGCGCCGCCGGCGGTTCCCTGGCCCGCCCGGCCATTGCCGCACTCGCCGCCCGCGCGCGGCCCTTCGACACATGAACCCAACCTCAGGCATGCGACGCTGGATCGCCCCGACGGCGGGCGTCGCCCTCGCGCTCGCCGCGCTCTATCTGGTCACCGTGGTGTACGCCGCCGGCGAGGTCCTGCTCGCCGGCACCATCCTCGTCGTCCTGGCACTCGCAGCCTGGGTCTATACCTCGCAGCGCCTGTATGCCTACCGCTATCTCTTTCCTGGGATCGCCGCGGTCGTCGTCTTCGTCGTCTTTCCCATCCTGTACACCGTCTCGCTGAGCTTCTCCAACTACAGCTCGCGCAACCTGCTGGCCTATGAGCGGGCTCGGCAGTACTTCCTGGACGAGACCTACCAGAGCGAAGGCAAGAGCTACCAGTTCTCGCTGTACGCCGACGGGCGCGAGTACCGCGCCCGGCTCCAAGACGAAGACGACGAGCACGCCTACGTCACGTCCGCGCTGACGCTGTCCAGCATCGAACCGTCGCGGGTGGAGGCCGAGCCCGAACCATCGGGCCGGCTGGGCATGTTCACCCCTGTCGAACTGAAGGAAGTCATCCGCCTGCAGCAGCAGTTGCGCGCCCTGACCATCGTGATGCCCGACGGCAGCGAGCTGCGCATGACCGGACTGCGCCGCTTCGGCCCGGTGGCCAAGCTGTACCGGGAAGGCGAAGGCCACACATTGGTCAACCAGCAGACGGGCGAGATCCTCACACCCGACTTCGACACGGGCTACTTCAAGCGCGCCAACGGCGAGGCCGTGCCCCCCGGCTTTCAGGTGCGCATCGGCTGGGACCACTACCTGCGCATCTTCACGGACGAGGCCTTCCGACAGCCGTTCCTGCGCATCTTCGGCTGGACGGTGACCTTCGCCGCGCTCACGGTGTTCTTCGCCGCGTCGCTGGGGATGCTGCTGGCCGTGCTGCTGAGCTGGGAGGCATTGCGCTTCCGCGGCCTGTACCAGACACTGCTCTTCCTGCCATATGCCGTGCCCGGATTCATCTCGATCCTGGTGTTCCGGGGACTGTTCAACAACAACTTCGGCGAGATCAACCTCATCCTGGACGCCCTCTTCGGCATCAAGCCGGCGTGGTTCTCGGATCCCTTCCTCGCCAAGGTGATGATCCTCATCGTCAACACCTGGCTGGGCTATCCGTACATGATGGTCGTGTGCATGGGCCTGATCAAGGCCATCCCCGCCGACCTGTACGAGGCTTCCGCTGTCGCCGGCGCGGGACCGCTCACCAACTTCTTCCGCATCACGATGCCGCTGATCCTGAAGCCGCTGACGCCGCTCCTGATCGCCGCGTTCGCCTTCAACTTCAACAACTTCGTGCTGATCAACCTGCTGACCAACGGGCGGCCGGACTTCCTCGACACCAAGATTCCGGCTGGCACCACCGACATCCTGGTCTCGTACACCTATCGCATCGCGTTCGAGGACTCGGGGCAGAACTTCGGCCTGGCCGCTGCTATCTCGACGGTCATCTTCGCGATGGTGGCACTGCTGTCGTGGGTCAACCTGCGCGCCACCCGCGTCACCAAGGAAGAAGGACGCTGACATCATGGCCATCGTTCTCGACAAGTCGCACCGCTGGCGCGTGTTCGCCGCGCACGCCTTCCTCATCGCGCTGGTGTGCCTCGTGATCTTCCCGTTCCTGATGATCCTGTCGATCTCGCTGCGCCCCGGCAATTTCGCCAGCGGCAGCCTCATCCCCGACCAAATCAGCCTGGAGCACTGGAAGCTCGCGCTGGGCATCTCCTACGAGGATGCCGACGGCCGTCTCGTGCAGCCACCCTTTCCCGTGCTCAAGTGGCTGTGGAACTCAATCAAGGTCGCGACCCTTTCTGCCCTGCTCATCCTGCTGCTCTCGACCACCGCGGCCTATGCCTTCGCGCGCATGAAGTTCCGCGGAAAGTCGCAGGCGCTGTCCGCGCTGATGATGATCCAGATGTTCCCCGCCGTGCTGGCGCTGGTCGCCATCTACGCCATCTTCGACCGCATCGGCAACGTGTTCCCCCTCTTAGGCATCGACAGCCATGCCTCGCTGCTGCTCGCCTACGCCGGTGGGATCGGACTGCACGTGTGGACCATCAAGGGCTATTTCGACACCATCCCCTCCGAGATCGAGGAGGCGGCCAAGGTGGACGGCGCCTCCCCCTGGCAGGCGTTCCGGCTCGTGCTGCTGCCCATGGCCGTGCCCATCCTGCTGGTCGTTTTCCTGCTCGCCTTCATCGGCGCGATCATCGAGTACCCGGTGGCCTCCGTCCTGCTCAACGAAGAGGGCAAGCTCACGCTTGCCGTCGGTTCACGACTCTTCCTGTACGAGCAGCGGTATCTGTGGGGCGACTTCGCCGCAGCGGCCATCCTGTCCGGTCTGCCCATCACCGTGGTCTTCATCCTGGCGCAGAGGTGGATGGTGTCGGGGCTGACCGCAGGAGGTCTCAAGGGATGAGCCGACGCCCCGGGAAGAACATAGGGCGGCACGCCCTCCTTGTCCTTGCGTTCGTCACCCTGTGGGGATGTAGCACCCCTGCCACCCGCACCGGGCCGACCTGGACGGGGAGTGGCCCTGCGCCCAGCGGCATCTCGTCGGTGCCGGCCGGCACGCCTGGCTCGTTCAGCGACAACCCCATCGTCTACTTCGTCATCACCGACCGCTTCCACAACGGCAACCCAGACAACGACCACGCCTACGGCCGGCAGAAGGATGGCGACCAGGAGATCGGCACCTTCCATGGCGGCGACCTCGCGGGCATCACTGCGAAGCTCAAGGAAGGCTGGTTCAAGCAGCTCGGAGTCAATGCCATCTGGATCACCGCCCCCTATGAGCAGATCCGAGGTTGGGTGGTCGGCGGCGAGAAGGAGTTCAAGCACTACGCCTACCACGGCTACTACGCGCTCGACTACACCGTGCTCGACCGCAACATGGGCACGCCGGAGGAATTGCGCGAGATGGTCGACACGGCCCATGCGCAAGGCATACGGGTGCTTTTCGACGTGGTGATGAACCATCCGGGCTACCTGGACCTGCATACGGCGAGGGAACTCATGCCCAAGGTCCTGTGGCCGGGCAACGAGAAGGCGACGCTGCGCGACTACCACAGCTACATCGACTACAACAACTTCGCCTTCGGCGAATGGTGGGGCCGCGACTGGGTGCGAGCCGGCCTGCCCGGTTACCTCGATGCCGGCCGCGACGACCACACGATGCAGCTGGCCTACCTGCCTGACTTCCGCACCGAAAGCACGGCCTCGGTCCGGCTGCCCGAGTTCCTGAAGCGCAAACCCGACACGCGCGCCGCCGACCTGCCCAACACCACCGTGCGCGGCTACCTCATCAAGTGGCTGACCGACTGGGTGCGCGAGTACGGGATCGACGGTTTCCGGGCCGACACGGTCAAGCACGTCGAGCCCGAGGCCTGGGCGGAGCTCAAGCGCGAGGCGATTCGGGCGCTGGCCGACTGGAAGGCGCGCCACCCAACCAAGAAGGTGGACGATGCGCCGTTCTGGATGGTCGGCGAGTTCTGGGGTCATGGGCCCCGGCGCTCCCACTTGCACGACGCCGGCTTCGACGCGCTGCTGGACTTCGATTTCCAGCAACGGGCCTCCCTCTATGCCACACCCGAGCCCGTCTACGCCGCTTACGCGAAGGTGTATGCCGGCCGCCCCGGCTTCACCAACCTCGCCTACATCTCGTCGCACGACACCGGGCTCTTCGACCGCCAGCGCCTGTGGGAGGCGGCCACGGCCCTGATGCTCGCGCCCGGCGGCGTGCAGATCTTCTACGGCGACGAGACGGCACGACCTCCTGGCCCTGCCACGCGTGGCGACCCGCAACAGGCGACCCGCTCGTACATGAACTGGGACCGGATCGACGCCGCTCTGCTCGAGCACTGGCGCAAGCTGGGTCAGTTCCGCGCACGGCACGTGGCGATCGCGCGCGGAGAGCACCGCATGCTGCATGAGCGGCCCTACGCCTTCTCGCGCATCGACACGACCACGGGGGATCGCGTGCTGGTCGCGCTCGGGGTGGAGTCGGCCACCCTCCTGGATGTGCAGGGCGTGTTCGCCGAAGGCGAATCGCTGTACGAGGCCTACTCAGGCCGGGTGCTGACCGTCAGGGAAGGCGCGGTTGCGCTGGAACCCCAGCGCGTCGTGCTGCTGGAGCGGTTGCGCTGAGCCGACCTGGTCCGCCCCATGGAGCACTACCCAAACTTGGTTACAGTGCGGATGGAGGCCCTCCATCCATGCCCGTCCTGCAGCTTTCCGGTTACGCCGTCTCCGTCTCCTCCGACGCCTTGCCCAGCGTGGCCCTGGAGCCGGAAGTGAACACCTTCCGGCCCCCGTATCCCGACCCCCGCCTGCTGGCCGACATCGGCGCGACCTATGCACGCTTCTGCCTGGAGCAGCAGCCCGGCCGTTTCGAGCACGTCAGGGTACTGCCCTGCTCGGACTACGCCGGTTTCATCGAGGTCATGCGCGCCTACCTCGAGTCCTTGCCCGAGGGCGCCAAGCCGCGGCACGCGGGCGTTGCGATCGCGAATCCGATCGAGGGGGACTGGGTACGGATGACCAACCGCGACTGGGCGTTCTCGATCCAGGACGCCCAGCACCGGCTCGGCCTCGCGACCCTGCTCGTCGTCAACAACTTCACCGCGCTGGCGATGTCCCTGCCCCGCATCGGGGCCGAGGGACGCGAGCAGGTAGGCGGGGGTGAGCCGCAGGCCAACGGGGTGATCGGGCTGCTCGGCCCGGGCACCGGACTGGGCGTCTCCGGATTGGTGCCGACGGGAGACCGCTGGACGACGCTGGCCACCGAGGGAGGGCACGTCAGCTTCTCCCCTGCGGACCAGCGTGAATTGCGCGTGCTGGCCTACGCATGGAAGACGCTGCCGCACGTGTCGGCCGAGCGACTGGTCTCCGGCCCCGGCCTGGAACTGATCTACGAGGCGCTGACGGAAGGTCGCACCGACGTAGACCGCCGGCTGTCGACGGCGCAGATCGTGCAGCGCGCCATCCACAAGACCTGCCCCTGGTGCGTCGAGACGGTGGACTGCTTCTGCACCATGCTCGGCACCGTCGCCTCGAATCTCGCCCTCACGCTGGGGGCCACAGGCGGCATCTACATCGGCGGTGGCATCGTGCCGCGGCTCGGTCAGGTTTTCCTGCAATCGGGCTTCCGGGAACGCTTCGAGAGCAAGGGCCGGTTCTCGGGCTACGTCGCGCGCATTCCCACCTATGTGCTGACGGCGGAGAACCCGGCGTTCCATGGTGTGTCCTCGCTGCTCGCCGAACACGTGCCCGCGCACGAAGGCAGCAATCCCCTGATGGAGCGGGTGCGCGCCGCCCGCGCGAGCCTTTCGCCAGCCGAGCGGCGCGTGGCCGACTTCGTGCTCGAGAACCCGCGGACCGTGCTCAACGACTCCGTCGCCGTCATTGCACAGATGGCGGAGGTCAGCCAGCCGACCGTGATCCGTTTTTGCCGTTCACTCGGCTTTCAAGGCCTCGCCGACTTCAAGCTGAAGCTGGCCTCTGGCCTGACCGGCAACATCCCGGTGCAGCGCAGCCAGGTGCGCAGGCAGGACGCCACGCCCGATCTGTGCGCGAAGGTACTGGACAACACCATCTCCGCCATCGTGCAGTTCCGCGAGTCGCTGAACGTGGAGGCCGTGGATCGGGCGATCGAGATCCTGCGCAGCGCCAAGCGGGTCGAGTTCTATGCCGCCGGCAGTTCCGCGGTCGTCGCCCTGGACGCCCAGCACAAGCTCTTCCGCTTCCGCATCCCCGCCGTCGCGCACACCGATCCCTCGATCCAGGCGATGGCCGCGGAGCTGCTCGGCCCGCAGGACGTGGCGCTCTTCATCTCCAGCTCGGGACAGCCGGCGGAACTGGTGCGCGCAGCCGCACTCGCGCAGGAGCACGGCGCGGCCGTCATCGCCATCACCGCCAGCAAGTCACCTCTGGCGCGCAAGGCCACCGTGTGCATCCCGGTGGACCACGGCGAGGACAGCACGACCTTCGTCGCGATGATCTCGCGCATCCTGCACCTGCTCGTCGTGGACATGGTGGCGGTGGGCGTCGCGGTAAGGCGCGACCCGGGCGCAGCGCCGCCGCACCTGGCCGACGGCGGCGATCCCCGCACCGGGCCGCCCGGCATGCTGATCTCGCACGTCGCCTGACCGCAGCGCCGACCCTCCGCTCAGTCCTGCCGCACGCAGTCGACGTAGTACGCCGTGTTCCCGCTCCCGTCCTCTTCCTCGACGAGGCCGTGCACGTCGGTGTCGAAACCCGGGAACTTGCGGTTGAACTCCCGTGCGAAGCGCAGGTAGTCGACGATCTTCTTGTTGAAGCGCTCACCAGGGATGAGCAGCGGGATGCCGGGCGGATAGGGTGTCAACAGCGAGGTGGTGATCCGCCCCTCCAGCTGGTCGATCTCGACGCGTTCCGTCTCGCGATGCGCGATGCGGGAGTAGGCGTCGCTCGGCTTCATCGCGGGCTGCAGGTCCGACAAATACATCTCGGTGGTCAGCCGCGCGATGTCGCCCTTGGCGTACATCTCGTGGATGCTCTGGCACAGATCGCGCAGACCCATGCGCTCATAGCGAGGATGCTGGGCACAGAACTCCGGCAGGATCCGCCACATCGGCTGGTTCTTGTCGTAGTCGTCCTTGAACTGCTGCAGCGCGGTCAGCAGCGTGTTCCAGCGGCCCTTGGTGATGCCGATGGTGAACATGATGAAGAACGAGTACAGGCCCGTCTTCTCGACGACGACGCCGTGCTCGGCCAGGTACTTGGTGACGATGCTGGCCGGGATGCCGGTCTTGGCGAACTTGCCGTTGAGGTCCAGGCCGGGCGTGACGATGGTCGACTTGATCGGGTCGAGCATGTTGAAGCCTTCGGCCAGCTTGCCGAAGCCGTGCCACTTGGCATCGCCCTTGATGATCCAGTCCTCGCGCTCGCCGATGCCGGCCGGGGCCAGCTTCTCCGGCCCCCAGACCTTGAACCACCAGTCGCGCCCGAAGTCCTTCTCGACCTTGCGCATCGCCCGGCGGAAGTCCAGCGCCTCCATGATGCTCTCCTCCACCAGGGCCGTGCCGCCCGGGGGTTCCATCATCGCCGCGGCCACATCGCACGAGGCGATGATCGCGTACTGCGGCGACGTGGAGGTGTGCATCAGGTAGGCCTCGTTGAAGAGGTGCCGGTCGAGTTTGCGTCCCTGTGACTCCTGTACCAGGATCTGCGATGCCTGGCTCAAGCCTGCGAGCAGCTTGTGAGTGGACTGCGTGGCAAAGACCAGCGACTCGCGCGTCTTCTGCCGATCCTTGCCCATCGCATGCATGCCACGGTAGAAATCATGGAACGCCGCATGCGGCAGCCATGCCTCGTCGAAATGGAGGGTATCGATGTAGCCGTCCAGCATCGACTTGATCGTCTCGGTGTTGTAGAGCACGCCGTCGTAGGTGCTCTGGGTGATCGTGAGGATGCGCGGCTTGATCTTCTTGGCGTCGGAGCCCCTGAGCAGCGGGTTGGCCGCGATCTTCTTCTCGATCGCCTCGCGAGTGAACTCGCTCTGAGGGATGGGGCCGATGATGCCGTAGTGGTTGCGCGTGGGCGTGAGGAAGACCGGCACCGCCCCCGTCATGATGATGGCGTGCAGGATCGACTTGTGACAGTTGCGGTCCACCACGACCACGTCGCCCGGCGCCACCGTGTGGTGCCACACCATCTTGTTGGAGGTGGATGTGCCATTGGTCACGAAGAAGCAATGGTCGGCGTTGAAGATGCGCGCCGCATTGCGCTCCGAGGCCGCCACCGGACCGGTGTGGTCCAGCAGTTGGCCCAGTTCCTCGACCGCGTTGCACACGTCGGCGCGCAGCATGTTCTCGCCGAAGAACTGGTGGAACATCTGCCCGATCGGGCTCTTGAGGAAGGCAACGCCCCCCGAATGGCCCGGGCAATGCCACGAATACGAGCCGTCCTGCGCATAGCCCACGAGCGCCCGGAAGAACGGAGGCGCCAGCGAGTCCAGGTAGCTGCGGGCCTCGCGGATGATGTGCCGGGCCACGAACTCCGGCGTGTCCTCGAACATGTGGATGAAGCCGTGCAGTTCCTTCAGCACGTCGTTGGGGATGTGCTGGGACGTGCGCGTCTCGCCGTAGAGGTAGATCGGGATCTCCGCGTTCTTGAAGCGGATCTCGTTGACGAAGGCGCGCAGGTTCTTGAGCGCCGCGTCCACCTCCTCCTTGGAGCCGGAGCCGAACTCCTCGTCGTCGATCGAGAGGATGAAGGCGCTGGCGCGGCTTTGCTGCTGCGCGAACTGCGACAGATCACCGTAGCTGGTCACGCCCAGCACCTCGAAGCCCTCCTTCTGGATGGCTTCGGCCAGCGCGCGGATGCCCAGCCCCGAGGCGTTCTCGGAACGGAAGTCCTCGTCGATGATCACGATGGGAAAGCGAAAACGCATCATGGAAGCGGTCTCCGGCGCGTCGGCAGCGGGTCCAACGGATAGGGAAAAGCGCGAAGTGTAGAGCCTTGGGGAAATCCTGGTCCGCCCTGTCCTCAGCAAACAACATGCGCCGCCGGCAAGGGCCGGCTTACACTTGCGCCGACTGCCACGAGGGAGCCTGCAAGCCGGCCCCGGGCGCGGGGGATGCCTTGCGCGCCCTCGGTCGCCACAGGCAAGCACTGGGGTCCGGCGCACTGCGCCGGGCAACGACACCACGGGCCATGCCGGCATTGGCTTGCGACCCGGAACAAGGAGATGCACGATGCCCGAACTGTCCGCGCCGATCGCGTGGTGGGTGGCTGCCGGAGTGGCAGTCGCGCTGGAACTGACCACGGGCACCTTCTACCTTCTGATGCTCGCCCTCGGATTGGCCGCCGGCGCCCTCGCCGCACATGCAGGTCTGGGATTCGCGGCGCAGCTGGTGGTGGCCGCGGCGGTGGGGGGCGGGGCAGTGGCCGCCTGGCATGTACGGCGAACGAAGAATCCGTCCGCCGCGCCCGCCCAGGCCAACCGCGACGTCAACCTCGACATCGGCCAGCGCGTACAGATCCCCGCCTGGAATGCCGATGGCACCGCGCGCATCACGTACCGAGGGGCGAACTGGACCGCGCGCTACGCCGGCCCGCACGCCCCTACCCCGGGCCCCCACGTCATTCGTGCGATCGAGGGCAACCTGCTCCTCGTCGAGCGGGCCTGAGGAGCCCGCGTCCCGCGCCGTACACCCGACAAGACATTCACGGAGAGGCTCAATGGAAATCGTCGCGTTCGTCCTGGTCATCATCGCGGTCATCTTCATCTCGCGCGCGCTCAAGGTCGTGCCGCAGCAGCACGCCTGGGTGGTCGAGCGCCTCGGCCGCTACCACGGCACGCTCACACCGGGCTTGAACATCCTGGTGCCCTTCGTCGACCGGGTCGCATACAAGCACTCGCTCAAGGAGATCCCGCTCGACGTGCCCAGCCAGGTGTGCATCACCAAGGACAACACACAGCTGACCGTCGACGGCATCCTGTACTTCCAGGTGACCGATCCGATGCGGGCGAGCTACGGGTCGTCCAACTACATCATCGCAATCACCCAGCTGGCACAGACCACCCTGCGCTCGGTGATCGGCAAGATGGAGCTGGACAAGACCTTCGAGGAACGTGAATCGATCAACGCTGCGGTCGTCAACGCACTCGACGAGGCTGCGCTGAACTGGGGTGTCAAGGTACTGCGCTACGAGATCAAGGACCTGACGCCACCCAACGAGATCCTGCGCGCGATGCAGCAGCAGATCACCGCCGAGCGCGAGAAGCGCGCGCTCATCGCCGCCTCGGAGGGCCGCAAGCAGGAGCAGATCAACATCGCCACCGGCGAGCGCGAGGCCTTCATCGCGAAGTCCGAAGGCGAGAAGCAGGCCGAGATCAACCGGGCGCAGGGTGAGGCATCCGCGATCCTCGCGGTGGCCGAGGCGACGGCCGAGGCCATCCGCCGCATCGCCTCGGCGATTCGCGAGCCCGGCGGCACGGACGCGGTCAACTTGAAGGTGGCGGAAAAGGCCGTGGAAGCGTTCGCCCAGCTGGCGCAGAAGAACAACACGATGATCATTCCTGGGAACATGAGCGAGATCTCCAGCCTCATCGCCACGGCGATGACGCTGTACAAGAGTGGCTCGACGCCCGAGCTGCGGCGCTGAGCCGGCGGCGACAACGATCCTCGTTGCCCGCCGGGCGCTTCTTGCTACAATCGCAGGCTTTCCCGAATCGCCGCTTCGAGGCGCAAGCGCAAGCTGCGGCCGGATTCAGGAGGGATGGATGAGTGGTTTAAGTCGCACGCCTGGAAAGCGTGTGTGGGTTAATAGCCCACCGCGGGTTCGAATCCCGCTCCCTCCGCCAATGTGACAAAGACGCCCGCACGTGCGGGCGTTTTTCTTGTCCGGTTATCTCGCCAGCGGGCCATATTCTCCGGCCGCTTGCCCCGTGCCACTTGCCATTTGGCTTGCTGCCGGCTCACTTCGGCCCCCATCCGGCCCCCATCGCCGGCTTTTCTTGCCTTCGATCGTGGCGTCGGTCGCTGCGCCGTCCCGCATTATCGGCACCCGATGGATTCCCACACGCGCGGCTGGCGCTCGAGTCTCCCGCGAAAATCCGCGGCGTCGAGAAGAAAAAGGGCGTCCCGCAGGACGCCCTTGCTGCTGGCGGGTGCCAGGCGCGCGATCAGCGCACGACGGCGAGTTGCTCGCGGTTGCCGCCCTTGTAGGTATACAGGGTCAGCGCACCATTCTTGATGTCGCCCTTGTTGTCGAAGCTGATGACACCAGTCACGCCCTTGTAGCCTTCGGTCTTGGCCAGGACAGGCAGGTACTTGGCCGGATCCGACGAGCCGGCCTTGACCATCGCGTCGACCATCACGTTGACCGCGTCGTAGACGTACGGCGCATAGATCTGCACGTCCACGCCGAACTTCTGCTTGAAGCGGGCCTTGAAGTCGTCCAGCGTCTTCTTCTGCTCGCCCTCGACGCCACCGGCCTCGGCGCAGAACACCTGGTTGTCGCTCATCGTGCCGGCCGCCAGCTTCGGAAGCTCGCCGGTGCAGATGCCGTCGCCGCCCATGAACTTGGCATTGATGCCCAGCTGCTTCATCTGGCGCAGCATCGGGCCCGCCACGGCGTCCATGCCGCCGTAGAACACGATGTCGGGGCTCTTGCCCTTGATCGAGGTCAGGATGGCGGTGAAGTCGGTCGCCTTGTCGTGGGTGAACTCGCGGGCGATGACTTTGCCGCCGGCGGCCTTCACGCCCTTCTCGAACTCGTCAGCCACGCCCTGGCCATAGGCCGTGCGGTCGTCGATGACGGCGATCGACTTGCCCTTGAGCTGGTTGACGGCGTACTTGCCCAGCGTCTGGCCCAGATGCACGTCATCCGCCACCACGCGGAAGGTCGTCTTGAAGCCCTGGCGGGTGTAGCGAGGGTTGGTGGCCGACGGCGAGATCTGCGGGATGCCGGCATCGCTGTAGATCTTGGAGGCGGGGATCGTCGTGCCGGAGTTCAGGTGGCCAACCACGCCCTGCACGCGCGAGTCGACCAGCTTCTGGGCGGCCGCGGTGCCCTGCTTCGGGTCGGCCGCGTCGTCCTCGGCCAGCAGCTCGAACCGCACCTTCTTGCCGCCGATCGTCACGCCCTTGGCATTGAGCTCGTCGATCGCCATGCGGGCACCGAACTCGTTGTCCTTGCCCAGGTGGGCAATACCGCCGCTGGTCGGGCCGACGTGACCGATCCGCACGACTTCCTGAGCGAAAGCCGCACCGGCGATCGACAGAGCGGCGGCGCCCACGATCAGGTTCAGTTTGAATTGCATGAGAAAAGCCTCCTAGAACGGAAAAAGTTGAGATTCCATGTATGACTCAACGGGCGGAACAATACTCGAAAAATTTCGACGCATCCCGCGGGAATCCTCTAGGAAAACCCGCAGTGAGCGTGTCAACGCGTGGATGCTCGCCGCGTTCGCACTCGAAGCGGCGCCGGTGAAAGCAAGACCTGGACCAAGCAGGTTCGGCCTGCGGCGCAAAACACCGGACAAACTCCGGTTCAGCGGCCGCGCAGGCGCGCAAGCTCCTGTGCAACGGCCCGGGCGACGACGTCCCGCAAGGTGCCGGCGAGTTCGGCGCGTGTCTCCCGAATGAGCTGATCCGCCACGCGAGCGAGCGCCGGCGTGAGCATCTCGCGCAGTCGATACTCCAGCATCATGTCGATCTGCCGTTGCAGGTCCGCGAGCACCCGTTCGGTGATCTGTTCCTCCTGGTGCGCGCGGGGCTCCGAAGCGGTGCGCGAGACGGCGGCGGCGCCTGCAGTAGGCGCGACGGCGGCGCCGGCGCCACCGGGGGAAGCAGGCGCAGGAAGCGGGTCTGCGCGTGGCCCCGGCCCTGCAGGCTCGGATACCGGCGGCGGCTCCGCCGCGGGGGGCGCAATCACCTCGGTCAGCGTCGGCACCTGCCGTGGAGGCACGGGACGCGGCCCGTTCATGCGCTCACCTCATGGCGCACGATCTGGTAGCCGCGATCGCTGTAGTACTTCCAACGCCGCCGGCCGGCCTGGCGGTCGGCTTCGTCCAGGGACACCACTTCCACCAGGCGCTCGAAGCGTTCGAACCCGGGGGGCACCTCGGGTCCGAAGTTGACCAGCACCTCCTGGTGCGGCAGTTGCGCCGCAGAGGGTGCGAGCCACAGCCGCGTGAGTGCTGCGGCCGGCTGGCTCGCCCGCCCCACGACCGCGTGGGGCACGAACTCGAGCGGCTCGAAGCTCCACAGGGCGCGGTCGAGCTCGGCCAGCCATGGCGCTGGCGCGACCGCTCCCACCTGGGCACCGGTGCGCCAGGCCTTGCGCAGCAACCGGCACGCGTATGCCATCTTGTCGCGGACGTTGAAGTGGAAGGCGATCTCCGTCATGCCGCCGTCCCTGCATCAATCCGGGCACTGGACGAAGGCGCGACACGGACCGAGCCGCGGCCGTCCCGCATCACCCCACCGTGCCGAGCAGGTAGTGCGTGAGCAGGGGCACCGGGCGCCCCGTGGCTCCCTTGGCCGCCCCGCCCTTCCACGCCGTGCCAGCGATGTCGAGATGGGCCCAGCGGTACTTGCCGGCGAACTTGCGCAGGAACATGGCGGCCGTGATCGCCCCTCCAGCGCGCCCACCGACGTTGGCGACGTCGGCGAAGTTGCTCTTCAGCGCCTCCTCGTACTCGTCGTCCAGCGGCATGCGCCAGCACGGGTCGAGCGCGCGCTCCCCGCTGGCCTGCAGCGCCTCGGCAAGTTCGTCGTTCGAGGAGAACAGACCCGAACGGTGGTGGCCCAGCGCGATCACGCACGCGCCGGTCAGGGTCGCGATGTCGATGACCGCCGCAGGCTTGAAGCGCTCGGCATAGCTGAGCGCGTCACACAGGATGAGCCGGCCTTCGGCGTCGGTGTTGAGGATCTCGATGGTCTGGCCGGACATGCTGGTCACCACGTCTCCGGGCTTGACTGCCCGGCCGTCGGGCATGTTCTCGCAGGCCGGAATCAGACCCACCAGGTTCAGCTTCGGTTTGAGTTCCGCGATGGCGCGGAAGGTGCCCAGCACGCTGGCCGCCCCGCCCATGTCGAACTTCATCTCGTCCATTTCAGCCGCCGGCTTGATCGAGATGCCACCGGTGTCGAAGGTGATGCCCTTGCCCACCAGCACGACCGGCGCGCGGTTCTTGCCCGCGCCGTCGTAGCGCAGCACGATGAAACGCAGCGGCTCCTCGGAACCCTGAGCCACCGCCAGGAAGGCACCCATGCCCAGTTTCTCGACCGCCTTGCGGTCCAGGACCTCGACCTTGATCCCGTGGGTGCGGGCGAGCCCCCGGGCCTCCTCGGCCAGCACGGTCGGCGTGCAATGGTTGCCAGGCCGGTTCGCCAGTTCGCGGGCCAGCGTGACACCGGCGGCGATGGCATTGCCCCGGGCCAGCCCCTGCTGGACGGCACGCGCTTCGCCCTTGTCGCCCATCACCGTGACCTTGGCCAGCGAGGGCGCCTTCGGCGCGCTGGGCTTGGTGTGACGGTAGACGTAGGCGATCTCGTTCGCCACCGCCGCAACCGACTCTGCGTGCTCGGCCGTCCAGGCGCCTTCGAACGCCGCGGCCACGGCCACATGCCTGGCCCCGCCCTGCTTGAGCGCGCCGAAGGCGGCGGCCAGCGCGGCGCGCACGGCCCTGGGCGTCTCATCGGCCGCGGCGGCCCACACCAGGCGCGGCGCTCGCACGCCCTGGGCACGGTGCACGTAAAGGGTACGGCCCGGCTTGTGCTCGAAATCGCCTTGCGCCAGCGCGTCCTTCAGCAGCGAGGCGAGCACGCCCTCGAGCCGTTGCTCGGCGCTCTTGGTGACCACCACGACCAGGGCATCGGCCGCGACGTCGGCCAAGGCTGCACGGGAAACGGATTGGAATCGAAAGTCCATAATGCGCGGTCAAGCTGAATTCGTCGATGTTATTCGATTCCTCCGTCCGTCGAGAGTTGTCCCGCAGTTTCGGGGCAACGCTGGTGGTGCTGCTCACCATCGTCCTCACGATGATGCTGATCCGCACGCTCGGCCAGGCCGCCAGCGGCAGCATCGCGCCCCAGCACATCGTGCTGCTGATGGGCTACATCGTGCTCGGCTACCTGCCGCTCATCCTGTGCCTGTCGCTGTTCGTGGCCACCGTCAGCACCCTGTCGCGCATGTACCGAGACAGCGAGATGACGATCTGGTTCGCCAGCGGGCTGCCGCTCACGCGCTTCCTGAAGCCGGTGTTCCGCACGGCCGCGCCGGTCCTGGCCGTCACCGCAGTAGCCGCGCTGGTGGTCTGGCCCTGGGCCAACCAGCGCAGCACCGAGCTGCGCCAGCTGTACGAGCGCCGCTCGGACCTCTCCCGGGTGGCGCCGGGGCAGTTCCAGACCTCGAGCGACGGCCGGCGCGTGTTCTTCGTCGAGCGCAACACCGAAGGCGGCCAGGTCGGGCGCAATGTCTTCGTGCTGATTCGCGACGAGGACAGCGAGTCGGTCGCCTCGGCCAGCACGGGGCGGGTCGAGTTCGAGGGCGAGGACCGGTTCCTGGTCCTGGAGCGCGGCCAGCGCTACGACCAGGACCTGAAGACCGGCGCCCGCACCATCGCGCAGTTCGAGCAGTACCGGCTGCTGACCGGCGAGAAGGCGGCCTCCGCGAGCGGCCAGTTCCCCCCCAAGGCGCGATCGACGCTGGAGCTGTGGCGTCAGCCGACCGACCTGCACCGAGGCGAGCTGGTGTGGCGCATGGGCCTGCCGCTGGTGGCCATCAACCTGCTGGTGCTGGGCGTCGCCCTGTCCGCCTTCAATCCCCGCAGGGCCGGAAGCTGGAACCTGCTGCTCGCCCTGCTGGTCTTCATCGTCTACTTCAACCTGCTGAACCTCTCTCAGGCCTGGGTGGCGGCCGGCCGGCTGCAGGCCATCCCGGCGCTGCTGCTGGTGCACGGCATCCCGGCGGCTTTGGGATGGTTCGCGCTGCGCTGGCGCGAGGCGGGCGCGCCCTGGCGCCGCCTGCGCGCGCGCGCGCCGGCAGCCACGTCCTGAGGGAGCCAAGCCGCGCATGCGCACCGTCCGACGCCTCATCCACCGCGAGCTGCTGTACGCCGTCGCCTTCGTCTCGGCGGCCTTTCTCGCGCTCTTCTTCTTCATCGACTTCATCGACGAGTTGGAGCGGGTCGGCCGCAACGGCAGCTACCCGGCCAGCCAGGCTCTGCTGTACTGCCTGCTGCTGCTGCCCGGCCACCTCTATGAACTGCTGCCGATCGGCCTGCTGATCGGCGGGATCTACTCGATGGCCCGGCTGGCGCAGTCGTCGGAGTTCACCATCCTGCGCACGAGCGGCCTGGGACCCGGCAGGGCGCTCGCCCTGCTCGTCGGAATCGGCCTCGGTTTCACCGCGCTCACCTTCGTCATCGGCGACTACGTCGCGCCCCACTCCAATCGGTACGCGGAACAGCTGCGGGCCCAGGCGCGAGGCACGACCTTCGGTCGCAGCGGTGCCTGGCTGAAAGACCGCCGGGTCACGCCGCAGGGCGAGCGGACCTACTCGATCCAGATCCAGGCCGCCACACCGAACGGCGAGCTGCGCGACGTGCGGCTGTACGAGTTCGACGCGCAGGGCCAGCTGCGCTCGCGCACGACGGCAGCCGTTGCCCGCATCGACGAGCAGGCCGTGTGGCGGCTGCAGGATGCGAGCGTCACCGACTGGCTGCCGGCACAAGGGCCCCAGACCCTGCCCGGCGAACTGGAAGTGCGCGAACGCCGCGTCCCGGAGCTGGAGTGGCAAAGCACCCTGACACCGTCGGTCGTCGCGGCGGCGGTGCAGCCGCCTGACATGATGTCGACGGTAGACCTGTACCGCTACGCCATGCACCTGGCGGACAACGAACAATCGGCGCAGCGCTACGAGATCCAGTTCTGGCGCAAGGCGATCTATCCCTTCGCGTGCCTGGTGATGGCCGCGCTCGCGCTGCCCTTCGCCTACCTGCACGGTCGCTCGGGCGGCATCAGCCTGAAGGTCTTTGGCGGCATCATGCTCGGCATCAGTTTCGTGCTGCTGAACAACGTGGCCAGCCACATCGGCCTGCTGCAGGACTGGACCCCGTGGGTCGCCGCAGCCACGCCGAGCGTGCTCTACCTGCTGCTGTCGCTGCTCGCGTTCCAGTGGCTGGTCCGCTATCGCTGAGGCATGAGATGACCGACGGCATCCTGCTCTTCGCGCATGGAGCCCGGGACCCGGACTGGGCCCGCCCCTTCCATGAGGTGCAGACGCGCGTGGCTGCGCTCGCACCGGGGTGCCGGGTCGAACTCGCCTTCCTCGAGTTCATGGAGCCCACCCTGCTCGAAGCCGGCGACCGGCTCGCCGCGCAGGGCTGCACCGCGGTCGCGGTGGTGCCGCTTTTTCTCGGGGCCGGAGGTCACGTCCGCAAGGACATCCCCGACCTCATGGCCCGGCTCCAGGCCCGGCATGCCGGTGTCCGCTGGACGCTACAGGCCGCAGTGGGCGAGCAGGCGGCGGTCATCCAGGCCATGGCCGAGGCCGCCGTCCGACCTGTCCGGGACACTGGCAGTTGAAATTCTCGGGTGACATAATTTCAGTGCTTTTCAAAACTCACTGAAATATGAATCTCCACCAGTTTCGGTTCGTCCAGGAAGCGGTGCGCCGCAACCTGAACCTGACGGAGACGGCCAAGGCTCTGTACACCTCGCAGCCCGGCATCTCCAAGGCCATCCTGGAGCTGGAGGAGGAACTGGGCGTGGACATCTTCGCCCGCCATGGCAAGCGCCTCAAGCGCGTGACCGAGCCAGGACAGGCGGTGCTGCGGTCGATCGAGATCATCATGCGCGAGGTGAACAACCTCAAGCGCATCGGCGAGGAGTTCTCCAAGCAGGACGCGGGCACCCTCTCGATCGCGACGACGCACACGCAGGCACGCTACGTCCTGCCCGCGCCCGTGGCCCAGCTGCGCAAGCGCTTTCCCAAGGTGAGCGTCAGCCTGCACCAGGGCACGCCCGAGCAAGTCGCGCAGATGGTGCTGGAGGAAGCCGCCGAGATCGGCCTGGCCACCGAGTCCCTGGCCAACTTCGACGACCTCGTCACCCTGCCCTGCTACGAGTGGCAGCACGTGGCCGTGCTGCCGGCGCAGCATCCGCTGGCCGGGGCCGAGCGCCTGACACTCGAGGACCTGGCACAGGAGCCGCTCATCTCCTACCACCCGTCCTTCACCGGCCGCACGAAGATCGACCACGCGTTCGGGCTCAAGCGGCTCAAGCCCAACATCGTGCTGGAGGCCATCGATTCGGACGTCATCAAGACGTACGTCCGCCTCGGCCTGGGCGTCGGGATCGTCGCCGAGATGGCCGTCAAGGAGGACCCGGCCTTCCAGCCTGGCGCAGAGTTGGTGTGGCGGCCGGTGGGCCACCTCTTCGGTCAGAACATCGCCCGGGTTGCCTTCAAGCGAGGCGCGTACCTGCGCAACTTCGTCTACGCTTTCGCCGAACTGCTCTCCGACCGGCTGAGCCGGCCGCTCATCACCCGCGCGATGGGCAACGAAAGCGCCAGCTACGACCTCTGAGCCTTCGCAGCAACTGCTCACCATGCCATCGACGACCACCACCGAGACGCACCGGCCTTCGCGGACCCCGGAGCTCACCACCAAGCTGCCCAAGGTGGGCACCACCATCTTCACCGTCATGTCCGCACTGGCCCAGGAGCACGGGGCGGTCAATCTCGGCCAGGGTTTCCCGGATTTCGAGTGCGACCCGAAGCTGGTCGACTGCCTGACCGCGGCGATGCGCGCCGGCCACAATCAATACCCGCCGATGGCAGGCGTGCCGGCGCTGCGGGAGGCGATCGCGGGCAAGATTCATCGGCTCTACGGGCATCGCTACGACGCGGCGCACGAGATCACGGTGACGGCGGGCGCGACCCAGGCCATCCTCACGGCCATCCTGGCCGTGGTGCGGCCCGGTGACGAGGTGATCGTGCTCGAGCCGTGCTACGACAGCTACGTGCCCAACATCGAGCTGGCCGGCGGCAAGGCCGTGTTCGTCCCCTTGGGCAGGAGCGCGGAGCCGGGAGATTTCCGGCCGGACTTCGACCGGATCGCGGCCGCGATCACGCCGCGCACCCGCGCGATCATCATCAACACGCCCCACAACCCCAGCGCGACGACATGGTCCGAAGAGGACATGCAAGCGCTCGCCGACGTCCTGCGGCCCACCGACGCGCTGCTCATCGCGGACGAGGTCTACGAGCACATGGTGTACGACGGCCGCCGGCACGAGAGCGTTGCGCGGCATCCCGAACTCGCAGCCCGGGCCTACATCGTCTCCAGCTTCGGCAAGACCTATCACGTCACCGGCTGGAAGGTCGGTTACGTAGCGGCGCCCGCGCCCTTGATGGCGGAATTCCGCAAGGTGCACCAGTTCAACGTGTTCACCGTGCACACGCCGACTCAGCACGCGCTCGCCGCCTACATGGAGGATGCGGCGCCCTACCTCGAGTTGCCGGCCTTCTATCAGCGCAAGCGCGACCTGTTCCGCAACGGCCTCGCGCGCACGCGCTTTCGCCTGCTGCCCAGCGAGGGCAGCTACTTCCAGTGCGTGGACTACAGCCGCATCAGCGATCTCGACGAGGCATCGTTCTGTCGCTGGCTGACCGCGGAGATCGGCGTGGCCGCCATCCCGCTGTCCGTGTTCTACGAAGGCGGACGGGAGCAGCGGGTGGTGCGCTTTTGTTACGCCAAGAAGGACGACACCCTGCAACTGGCGCTGGAACGCCTGGCACGGCTCTGAGCGGAGCGTCGACGGCACAGCCCGACGGCGGCGGCCGGCTGCCACTGCCGGTGCAGCGCCCTTGAGCTCAGCGCTCGCGCCTGCCATCTCCTCGCCCACCGGACTCGCGCGTGGAAGGCAGATCCAGGTCGATGGGCTCGAACTCGATCAACCTCTGCGGCGGGTGCTCGAGGGGTGCCGTCGCCGGGGGCTCCAGGGGCAGGTCCACCTCGAAGGCCGGGGCGTCGCCCTCGTAGGCCGGCACCGGCGTCGTCGCGGTCAACGGCTCCAGGGTCGAGACGCTGGTGGCTCCGCTCGGCTCGCCCAGGGGCAGCAGGATGTCCACCGCGCCTTCGTCGCCGCCGTACTCCACCCGGTCTCGCGCGACCGAGTACAGCAGCAGCAGTTCGCGGTACGCCGGCAGATCGAAGGTGGTGGATGAGGCATCCCGGCGCAACAACGAGGCCTGCAGCACCTCCAGCGCCTGCGTGGGGGTTTCCCACAGCCGCTGCAGACGCGAGATCACTGAGGGGTATTCCTCCAGCGAGCGGCCGTCGGCCAGCGTGTCCTCCCAAGCGGGCGCATAGGCGTTGAAGCGCCGGTTGAAGTCGGCCCGTACCGCCTCGTACGCCTCGCGATCACCCCGCTGCTGGTGCAATTCCATCAGTTTCAGGTACGGCAAGGGGCTGCCATCGGGGTGGTGCTGCACGTGGGTTTGCAGCAGCGCGATGGCCGACTCCTCCTGGCCCAGCGCAATGAAGAACTCGGCCTGTTGCTCCAGGTCGATCAGTTCCTCCACGGAGACCTTTCCGTTGCCGGTCTGGTCCTCAGCAGCCATTGCGACAGGAGGGCGTGCGGCAGGAGCGGCAGGCCCCCGAGCGACGGCCGGCGCGCGCATGGGTGGCGCTGGCGGGGGCGACGGCGCATCGCCGGGTCCCGAAAAAATGGCTGCCCCCGTCGTGCTGCCGCCGCCGTCCTCGCTCTCGGAGATGCGGCGCGTGGAAGCCGCCCGGCCGCCGTCCTCCTCCAGCGCGCGGCGCCGGCTGTCCGCCAAGACAGACGGCGACCACCAGGCGCGGGGTGTCGCAGTACGGCCGCGGATCACCGCCCAGAAGAGAGCGGCCGCCAGTGCGATGCACAGCAGGCCCAACGCGTAGACCAGCGGGTTGTCGTAGCGCTCCTGGCGCGCGCGGCGCAACTGCGCCTGCAGCACCTCGAGGCTTTCCCGGGTGCGGGCCGACTCCTCGCGCAACTGCTGCAGGCTCTGCTCCATGGCCTGCAGGCGTTGCCGGTCGGCCGCCGCCTGTTCCGGCGTGAGGTTCAGCGCGGCCCACGCCGCCGCATTCGAGGCGGTGGCCGGCGTATCGAGCCGCGGGGGCGACCCAGCGTCCCCCTCGAGGGGTTCCAGCTTGAGTCGGGAAGTGCGTTCGGGCGTCCGCGTCGCGTCGCGCGCCAGCGTGGGCGGGCGGGTGGCCGGGGCGGCGCCGCGGTCGCCCGGCCGG
>DATMBN010000030.1:0-30044 GCA_035559275.1 Burkholderiaceae bacterium | reverse complement strand
TTTCATGGAAGGTGAGGGAGGTCGCTTTCAACTAGTTACGCAGAGCGCAGCGCTGTTGCACTTTCAGGGGTCAATCGTGACCGAGCCCTGCCGCTAGTACAGACATACGCTCTGGCGGCCCAACGCTCAGACGCCAGTCTGGCAACGCCCAGCGGGGAATAGGGCTTCACTACGTTTCACGTCGCGTCGCTTCTAGACGCCTAGCCCCAA
Source organism: Burkholderiaceae bacterium (assembly GCA_035559275.1). Taxonomy (GTDB): domain Bacteria; phylum Pseudomonadota; class Gammaproteobacteria; order Burkholderiales; family Burkholderiaceae_C; genus Caldimonas. The sequence goes on along the minus strand of DATMBN010000030.1, from coordinate 29,834 downwards.
CGCGCCCGCGTTCAGTTTTCCTCGTCGCTCTTCCGGCAGATCCAGCTATCCGCCGGCTGGGGCATGGCGCATTCGAATTTCACCTTTGGGACAACAATGGATACATCCACGTATCGTTGGGCAGCTCTGTGCGCAGCCCTCACCTTGGCCGCATGTGGCGGCGGGGGCACCTCGGAAGACCTCGCGGACACCAGTTCAGCGGCGGAACACTCGATCCCCGCCTACTATGAAGCAGGCGACGTGCCTGCTGAACGGTCGGAGCCGTTGGACGATGAGAACGCGCAGACGGCTCGCGCGATGAGCGTCTCGTCCGCCTCCTCGTCGGTCACCAGCGATTTCGAAGCCCCGTTCTCCGAGCGCGCGCCTGGCTGGCTGGTCAACGCCTGGGGATCGCCTTGGCCCTACTACCAAACCGCACGCGAAACCTCACCGACGAACGTCCACAGCGGTGTCGCCGCGCAGCGCTTTACCGTCATCAACCGTCCTAGCAACGGCGACGCGCATCTCATCCGTCCGTTCGGCTTCGTCAACGGCAAGACCTACCGCGCCACGCTGTACCTCAAGGCCAGCGCGTCCACGGCCGTGACCGTGCAGATGCGGCGCGACGCTCACCCTTGGGAGACCTTCGCGACCAAGACGTTCAATGTCGGAACCTCCTGGCAGAAGGTCGAGATCCAAGGCACCTACAAGTGGAGCAACGGCGGGTCGTTGCGACTGGCCGTCAAGGAACTCGGCGTCCATCTCTACGTGGACGATGTCACGATCGAGGACGTCAGCGCGTCCGCCTCGGCTCCCGTGTCGGGCGGCGTCACGCTTCCCGCGGCAGGCGGCAGCGCCACGCAGGTGATTCCCGTGGCTTCGTCGGGCCTGGAGGGGACGTACACCGGTACGGCGCCGGGCTGGAAGGTCAACTACTGGGGCACGGTGCCCGGCCGATGGGACGCCAAGCGCGAAACCCGTGCCGAGTATGTGCGGTCCGGCACATCCTCGCAGATGTTCCACTTCGTGGACCCGGGCACGGGTGGCGCGCACTTCACCTACCCCTATGCCTTCGCAAGGGGCAAGACGTACCGCGCCACCGTCTATCTGCGCTCCGACCACTCGACGCCGGTGCAGGTCTTCATGCGCCGCGACGCCCATCCTTGGGATCCGTTCGCGAGCAAGACGGTGACGGTGACGACCTCCTGGCAGAAGGTGGAGATCACCGGCACGTCGGTCTCCGACGTCGGCGGGACACTGCGCATCGCTCCGCAGGAGCCGGGCACCAAGGTTTGGATCGACGACATGTCGATGGCCGAGGTCGAAACCAACGACATGGCTCCTTTCTCGACGGCCACGATCCCGGCCCACATGTTCGGGATGCACGTCAACAAGTTCGGCACGCATCAGCGCTGGCCGGGCCTGAACAACGGCATCTTCCGCCTGTGGAACACCGGAACCTACTGGCGGGACCTGGAGCCGACCAACAACGCGTGGAACTTCACGAGCGGGGCCGGCAGGCGTCTGGACATGCTGGTCGACTACGTCAAGAAGAACGATCCTTCGGTCGAGATCCTCATGACCCTCGGCCAGACCCCGCAGTGGGCGTCGAAGCCGACGAGCGTGCAGGGCCTGGTCGCTCCGGGCGCGAACAGCGCACCTGCGAACATGGAGGACTGGCGTGACTATGTCCGTACCCTGGCGCGTCGCTACGCTGGCCGTATCCGCTATTGGGAGCTGTGGAACGAACCCGACTTCCCCCAGCTGTACAACGGCAGCATCGCCGACATGGTGACGATGGCCCGCATCGCGCGCGAGGAACTGAAGGCAGCCGATCCGGCCAACAAGCTGGTGTCGCCGGGCCTCACGACCGGTCAGGGCATGCCGTGGCTGAACAACTTCCTGGCCGCGGGCGGTGGTCAGTACGTGGATGTCATCGGTTTCCACTGGTACTTCAGCACTTCTCCCGAGAAGCTGGCGCTGTCGATCTCTAACGTGCGGCAGATGATGGCCAACTATGGGCTGGAGGCCAAGGAGCTTTGGAACACGGAGGGCGCGCCTGGCTGCGATGCGCTGGTGTACCGCTGCGACAGCTACACGCCCACCGCGGAGCAGATCCGCTCGACCACGGCGCGCGCCATGATGATCATGTGGGCCAAGGGCGTGAGCAACTTCAACTACTACTTCTGGGAGCGCACCGAGCCTCTGGCCAAGCTGGTCGAAAGCGATTTCGTCACCGCGACCCAAGCCGGCTTCGCCTACAAGGAGATGGTGTCGTGGATGAAGGGGGCTCGCTTGGTGGACTCCTACCGCGTCAACGACAGCGTCTACGTGTTCCGCATGAACCGCGGGACCGACAACTACGTGATCCTGTGGTCGACGTCCGGCAACACGGTGGTGAACCTGCCCAGCACGTGGGCGGTGTCGAAGGTCCGCACGCTGCTTGGCAGCGAGAGCATGATTCCCTCGAGCCGCCAGATCACCATCGGCCTGGAGCCAGTGATGCTCAAGCAATGACGGGTACCGGGCGGGCGCCCTTCAAACCGCCCCCCGCATGTCCTACCGGCACCGCCTCGGCGGTGCTTTTTTTTGCCCGCTCAGCGTTCCACTTCCCCGCGGCCGCGCCACACCAATTTAGCCCCCTCGCGCAAGGTGTCGCGTTGGAACCACCATGACTGCAGGAGATAGACCAGGCCGATGACCGCGCAGCTCACAGCCAGGGAAACGGGGGGCGGCATGCCGGATGTCAGGTGCTGGACACCCGTGCCGGCGGCACCGGCGACGACCGAGCATGCCAGTGAAGGGGCCATGCCGTGCAAATAGGCGCCAGGACGTAAGCCGACCACCTTGCATGTCATGCGTACTGCGTAGCCCCAGAGCAGGTAGGTGCGGACGACGACCGCGATCGCGAGGACATGGATGCCCCATGGCACCGCGACCAGGCACACGACCACGTTGGCCCCACTCTGGACCACCTGGTAGCGGGACCACAGTGCGGCGTGGCCGAGGCCCCGAATCACGGAGGCCTGCAGTATCCCTATCGTCTGGATGAGTCCGAGCAGCAGGAAGCAGCGGTACACGAACACCGCCTGCGACCATTTGTCGCCGAACACCCAAGGCACGAAGGTGTCGGCCAGCGCGAACAGCGTCGCGATGACGGGAAAAATGCCGAAGCTGACCAGCCGCACCGCCTTGAGGAAGGCCGGCCGCAACCGTTCCGGCTCGCGCTGCAGCGACGAGAACACCGGCAGCGCGACATTGCTCGCCGCTCCTACCAGCATGCCTATGACAACCTCGTTGAGGCGTCGGGCGAAGCCGTAGACGCCCAGCGCGCCGGGACTGAGGCGGGCCCCGACCAGGAAGCGGTCCAGCTGGCCGTTGAGCATCTCGACGAACTGCCACATCAGCACGTGCGGCGTGTACCGGCGCAGCACGGCCAAGTCCGCCCGGGCGAAACGCCATCGGGGCCGCCAGCCGCGCCGGCCGCCCATGAGCACGATCAGCGTCACGACGGGCGCGACGTTCTGTGCCACAGCCACGCCTTCCACGCCCAGCCCCTGCAGGATGAGCAGGATGGCAAGGGCGGACCCCAGGACGGTGCCCGCCGCGTTCTGTACGGCCATCATCCGAAAGGACATCGCCCGGTAGGCAAGTGCCTGGGGGACCGAGTTGGTGGTGTCGATGAACAAGCGTGGGAGCATCCACAACACGCACCGGCCCACCAGCTCATGGTCCAGACGGATCAACACGAGTGCCGTTCCGGCCGCGACCAGCGCCAGCAGCGCCCCGACGGCGACGGTGAACCAGAACACGGAACTGGCGACGCCTTCGTCCATCTCGGGGGCCTGGATCACCGGTTCCCGGTACGCGCCGTTGGCGCACCATTGGATGGCACTCAGCACGACCAGGGCCAACAGGTATTCGCCGAAGGCGGTCACGTCCACGTGCCGACTCAGCACGGTGAACGACGCCAGTGAAACCACGGCAACGCTGGCCTGGGAGCCGAGCGTCCAGAACACCGCAGAGGCGGTCTTACGGGTCAGCCCTGACACGAGGAAGCAACCGTTGAATGACGTAAGCGGCACAGGCTTCCCCGGTGGCCACGGCGGGCCACGGGAAAGCGCGACGCGCCACGCGATCGGGAGCGGCGCCTCACGCCGCGCGTCTCAGCGCCTGGTCCCGGCGAAAGGTGTCCAGATGCTCGAGCATCTTCTCATGCGCCGAGGACATGGCCAGGTCGCTGCTCAGGGACGGGGGGACGCCTGCAAGCCGCAACAGGCGTTGGGCTGCGCGTTCGATCATGTAGCCCGGAAGCACTCGCCGCAGCCCCTGGCCATAGCGCCGCACCCGTCGCACGCGGACCGCATCGCCGCTTGCTGCGCTGAGGGCGGCCTCGAGCAGGTTCGAACCTGGCACGGCATGCGGGCGCAGATCGATCCCCAGGGCGGACGCCCAGTCATACCATTTCATCCGGTGGTCGCCCTGGACCGGACGCACGGGTATCCACGGCACGCGCAGCGCATCCGAGACGATGGCCCCGTGCATCGCCTCGGCAAGCACCAGTTCGCTCGCCCGGATCTGGTCGAGCACCTCTTCGACTGAGCTTCGCGGGTCGATGTAGTGCAGGCCCGCGACGCGGCATACGTCCTCCCACGAGCCGTCCCTCGCGCTTTCCCAATGGGGGATGAACGAGGCCTTGTACCGCTTGACCGGCGTGCGCGCGTCCACACAAGACCGCAGCAGTATGGCCGCGTCCCCCACCGCCTTGGTCTGCGGCAGCCCCAGCACCCGGGCAGTGTGCACGCCGCGCACGAAGTACACGGTCCAGTTGGCATCGAGTTTCGGCGGGCTGGTGTAGCCCCCGTATCCCGCTCCGAAGACGATCTTGCGCGACTGCGCAGGAAAGTTGGGGAACAGGATCGAGCCAATACCGAGGAAGATCTCATCCTCCCGATCATCGAATACGTCGGGCAGCAGCCGGGGCCACATCCAGGCGTTCAGCTCGTCCCCGAAGTTGGGCTGGGAGCAACGGTAGTAGTACAGCTTCATCTTGCGGTCTCAGTGCGCTGGGAATCACGCAGGCGCAAAAGAAAGTACTGCCATGCTCCCCAGGTGACGAGCCGGACGCGGTGCATCGACCTGCGCTTGAGAAGATCCCCGCCGAGCCGCTTGAGCCAGTAGCCCAGCATCGTGAGCCTCCTGGGGGAGGAGATCACCCCCTTGGCATACACCGCCCCTTCACCGATGGTGTAGAAGCGGTTCAGCTTCCTGGCATCGGGCTCCTTGCGACCATGGTGATGCCACACGGTGGGCCCCGGAAAGTAACCTCCTTCCCAACCGGCGAAGCTCACCCGCAGGGCCAGTTCCCAGTCTTCGCCCGCGAACCGCGCCCCAGCGCCGAAGTTTTCGTCGAACAGTCCCGCCTGTTCCAGTGCGCAGCGCCGAAAGGCCATGTTGGCGCCCTGGACCAGCCCGTGCGGCACGACCCTGCCCGCGCCTATGCGTTGCGGCTGCGGCGACTCGTTCACGGTGATGCGGTAGTCCGTCGGGTCGAACAGCATGATCCGCCCGGTGAGATACCCCACCCGGGGATCGGCGAACACTTTGGCGACCTCGACCAGGAAGTCCTGCTCGACGTAGCAATCATCGTCCGTGAATGCGAGGATTTGCCCCCTGCTCACGCGAATGGCGGCGTTGCGGCCGGCGCCGTTGCCTGGCCGCGATTCATGGAGATAGCGGCCTTCACCGCGGAACCCGGCGAGGAACTCGTGCATCACCTGGGCGGTGTCGTCGGTCGACCCGTTGTCGACAAGGATCAGTTCCCATGGGAAGGGGGCATCCAGCTGCGCCACGCGGTCAAGGCACGCCCGCAGCTGCCGGCCGCGGTCCTTCGTGCAGATGATCAGCGACACGTAGGGCAGTTCCCCGCGTTCGCGCCCGTCGTTCCCAGCCGGCGTCACGTTCGGGGTCATCGCGCGTCTCCCAGCCAGCTCGCGCCCATGTCGGCCGAGCCCTCCGGCTCCTGCGTAGGATCACGCCCGCTCAGCCATTCCACCAGGGGGGACACCGTGCAGCGCCAGCGCAGGTGCCCGACGGTGGCACGCACCTGTTCCACGCTGGGCCGATCGCTGCGCTCGAAGTAGGCCGATACGGTGCGTGCAATGCCCCGGGGGCTCAGCTCGTCTATGAACACGCCGTTGAGTGGGTTGACGACTTCCATGAACCCACCGGTGCGTGTCGTCGCCACCGGAACACCGAGGGCGAGAGCCTGCATCAGCACACCGCTCTGGTCTATATGGCGGTACGGCAGCACCACCAGTTCAGCGGCCGAGTAGACGTCGGCCGTCGTCTCGTCGTCAACGTAACCATCGAACCACCGGATCCGCCCCGAGGCAGCCAGCTCCTGGAGCCGGCGATGCATGCGCCGCCCGAATTCGTCGGTATGACACTTGCCCGCCACGATCAGCTGCACGTGGGGCATCTCGTCCAGTGCGTCGAGCAACACGTCGATGCCCTTGAACGGCGAGATGTGGCCGAAGAACAGCACGGCCGGCCGCTGCGGGTCCAGGCCGAGATGGCGCTTCGCCGCGACGACATCCCCGGCGCGACGCGAGACGGCCTCGTTCAGCCCGTGCGGCACGAGCAGGATCTTCTCCGGCGGCACCCCGAACTCGCTGATCAGCCCTTCTCGCGTGGCTTGCGTGTGCACCAGCAGACGCGAGGGGATGCGGTAGATCAAGCGATAGACCCGCCGCATCTGGGGCGTGTGGCGATCGTGCGGCAGGATGTTGTGCACCATGAGTGCCAGCTTCCTGCCGGTCGCCCGGAAGAGCAGCCCCTGACCCACACCGACCAGCCACTCCGGTGACGTCATGCCGATGACCACGATCGGCCGTCGCGGGTGACGCAGTGCCAACATGGACAACCGCAGGTGATAACGGATCAGGCCGTAGGCCTTCTTCCAGCGCGGCCGCCGCTCGTCCTGCGAACCCCTCAGATTGACGAACCGCACGCCCTCACGAAGCATGCCGACCAGCGTCCGGTCGGATCCCGGCAGTGTCACGCGCAGCCCGTTGTCCGCCAGCCCGTTGGCCACGCACAGCTCGTAGTGCGGCTGAAACCCGTGCGAGACCAGCAGCAGTTCTCCGGTCATTGTTCTTCTCCCCTGAAACTGCACCGCGGTCCCCTTCCCGCGGCGCGATGCACCGCCTCCGGTTGCCAGGTCGACAGCGGAGGTGGTCCGGGCTGTCTCTCTCTATCGAACTTCGCCTTCTTGGCGCTTGCAGAAGTCCTGCCAGCTGAGGCGTATGCCCTCCTCCAGGGAAGTGCGCGCCTGCCATCCCAACGCGTGCAGACGCGACACGTCGAGGAGCTTGCGCGGCGTGCCGTCGGGCTTGGTGGTATCGAATTCGATCTCGCCGTCGAAGTCCACCACCCTCATCACCGTCTCGGCCAACTCACGGATGGTCACGTCCTCGCCGGTTCCCACGTTGAGAAGCGGGCCGTCGTAACCCCGCTCCATCAGGAACACGCAGGCATCGGCAAGATCGTCCACGTAGAGGAACTCGCGCCTCGGACGTCCGCTGCCCCAGACCGTCAGGCGCCGGTCTCCACGCTGCTTGGCCTCGTGCGTCTTGCGGATCAGCGCCGGCAGCACATGGCTGCTGGCCAGATCGTAGTTGTCGTTCGGCCCGTACAGGTTGGTCGGCATCACGCTCACGTACTGCCGGCCGTACTGCCGGTTGTAGCTCTCGCACAGCTTGATGCCCGCGATCTTCGCGACCGCGTATGGCTCGTTGGTCTGCTCCAGCGGCCCCGTGAGGAGGTAGTCCTCCTTGATGGGCTGCGGGCAGTCGCGGGGGTAGATGCAACTGGAGCCCAGGAACATCAGCCGCTGGACACCCGCCAAGTGCGCGCCGTGTACCAGGTTGGCTTCGATGACCAGGTTCTGGTAGATGAAGTCGGCCCGGTAGGTGTTGTTGGCCAGGATACCTCCGACCTTGGCCGCGGCGATGAAGACGTAGTCGGGCCGCTCGCGCGCAAGGTAGTCGAACACCGCGCGCTGGTCGAGAAGGTCGAGTTCGGCACGGCTCGGCGCGAGGAGACAGTCGTAGCCCGCGGCTTTCAGACGCCGGACGATGGCCGAGCCGACCATCCCGCGCGCGCCGGCGACAAGGATCTTGCTGGACGGACCGAGGACCGGAGTGGCGTAGGCAGACATCTTGATCCCTGAGCAGTGGTCTTGAATGGAAGGCAATCAACCGGCGACGGCGGGCCGACGCGCATGGCCCAAGCCCAGCACCTCGCGATCCAGCCGGTCGAGCAGTCGCCCAGATTCCCGGGAAGTCACCTTGCGCACGAAATACTTGGGCGAGGCGACGAGGTCGTCGAAATCGCGTTCGGTGTGGATCTTGCGCAAACCGGGCGCGATGAGGTGCAGGTTCGACAGCAGATGCACCGACGGAGCCTGGTACGGGACGAAGCCGTCCGATTCGTGCAGGAACCGGGAGTTCGCCACCACAGTGTGGAAGAACTGCTCGTCCGGAGCGAACGAGGTCTTCACCCACCGCACCACGTCCGGACGCTCGCGCATGTACTCGAGCACGAACTCGCAGCATTCGCGGGTCAGGGCCCAGTAGGCGCTTCCCCAGGCAGGCACGATCCCTTCGGGCCTGCGCTTCTTCACCACCTTGCGCAGTACACGCCCGAAGCCCCGGCGCAACTTGGTCTGGACGTAGCCGCGGGGCAGCCACGGAATCTCCTCCATGAACCAGTAGTGCTCGTGGAAGATGCGGAAATGCGCCGGCTGCGACGCGTCGATGAAGCGGATGTACTCGTGGCGCGGGTGGGCGTCGAACAGCTCGCGCAGGGCCGAAGTCGGCTTGATCGGGTAGTCCAGCCCCGACAGCATCACGATGCGGGCATACCGCTGTGGTGCGGCCAGGGCGTCGCGCAGCATCCGCAGCGCCGCTTCGACCTGTGAGTAAGCCGCCCAGGACACCCTGACCCTGTCCTGTGTGAACTGAACGCAGGCGGGCAGATCCTGATCCCGGAAGGGACCCATGTCGCATTTCGCGTCCACGTGCACGAAGACCCCGGCCGCGCCGTCGTCGAGCGCCCGGCACAGCCGTGCCACCTGGGCCGGGTCGGTATGCGCCAGCACCAGGTAGGCGATGGGCGTGCGCCGGCCATCGGACCAGGGGGGGGGCGATGCCGATACAGCCACGCCACACCTCATTCGTGGTAGTCGTAGGCCTTGAAACCCGCCAGCTTGACCAGCGAGTCGCGCCGGGCGGCGTCGTAGTCGCTCTCGATCATCTCGCGCACCAGTTGCTCGAAGGTGATGCGAGGCGACCAACCCAGTTTCTCGCGCGCCTTGGTCGGGTCGCCCAGCAGCGTCTCGACCTCGGTGGGGCGGAAGTAGCGGGGGTCGACCCGCACGATGACGTCGCCGACCTTGCACTTGGCCCGGTTGCCCTCGACCTTGGCAACGACGCCCACCTCGTGCTCGCCCTTGCCTTCGAAGGCCACGGTGATGCCGAGCTCACGCGCGGCGCATTCGACGAACTGGCGCACGCTGTACTGGTGCCCGGTGGCGATGACGTAGTCCTCCGCCTGCTCTTGCTGCAGCATCATCCATTGCATCTCGACGTAGTCGCGCGCGTGACCCCAGTCGCGCAACGCGCTGAGGTTGCCGAGGTACAGGCAGTCCTGCAGGCCGAGCGCGATGCGGGCGATCGCCCGGGTGATCTTGCGCGTGACGAACGTCTCCCCGCGCACCGGCGATTCATGGTTGAACAGGATCCCGTTGCAGGCATACATGCCGTATGCCTCGCGGTAGTTGACCGTGATCCAGTACGCATACAACTTGGCCACCGCATAGGGGCTGCGCGGGTAGAACGGGGTCGATTCCTTCTGCGGCACCTCCTGCACCAGGCCATACAGCTCGGAGGTGGAAGCCTGGTAGAAGCGGGTCTTCTTCTCCAGCCCGAGGATGCGGATGGCCTCCAGCAGTCGCAGCGCGCCGAGCCCGTCGGCGTTGGCGGTGTACTCCGGCTCCTCGAAGCTGACCGCCACGTGGCTCTGCGCGGCGAGGTTGTAGATCTCGTCGGGCTGCACCTTCTGGACGATGCGCACCAGGCTGGTGGAGTCGGTCAGGTCCCCATAGTGCAGGATGAAGTTGCGGTTGTCGACGTGCGGATCCTGGTACAGATGGTCGATCCGGTCGGTATTGAACAAAGAGGTGCGGCGCTTGATGCCGTGCACCTCGTAGCCCTTGCGGAGCAGGAATTCGGAAAGGTAGGCGCCGTCCTGTCCGGTGACGCCGGTGATCAAAGCTCGTTTCGTCATAGGGTACGTCTCAGTGCACCATGCTGCCGACAAGGCGTGTGCGAGCATCCGGGGACAGTGCCTGCAGCATGTCCGCGATGAACGCCTGTTGGAGCGAGAAGGCGGCGCGGTTGTCGGGGTCGATCGAGGAGACACGCACCAGCATGCCGTCCGGGATGCGGCCCGTCAGCCCGTACTTGAGCGTGGTCCACCGATGCTCCAGGCCGAAGTGGGCCAGTTCGTCGCCGACCACCAGCCAGTAGGTGATCGGTTCGTTGCGGCGCCCCTGCCGCGCCACGAGCCGCGTGACCGGCAACGGGCCACCGGGCAGGTCCAGCACCTCGCGGCGCGGAGCCTGCACGACCGGGAAACCCTGGGCCGGATAGCAGATCTCGGGCCGGTGGTAGTTCATCGAATCGTCCTGCGCGCCGCCGTAGGCGATGGACAGCATGATGCGCTGCCCTTCCGGGTTGCGGTAGGTGCGCGCAAGCACCTGGCTGTAGGTCCGCTCGACGACCTGCTGCACGTCCGGTGAGGGCTGGATGGGCACGATGGTCCGGTCGATCTCCCAGGTGCCGAACCGGGCCGGGATCATCGTCTCCAGATCCACCTTCGGCCCCATCTCCGAGGTGTGAACCGTCGGCCGCGCGGTCACCGCGGTGATGGCCGCCGCGACCATCAGCACCATGACTGCCAGCGGTCTCCAGGTCTGCGCGAGGTTCATGCCCGGGCCTCCTTCTTCCTGCCGCGTCCGAAGAACAGGCCCAGCAATCCGTCGAAGGTGAACAGCATCGCCAAAGCGATCACGAACAGCACCATGCCCGCCGCGCCGTGGATGAAGCCCTGCCCCGCCTCGTCCCCGAAGTGATAGGTGACCAGCACCAGGATGATGACCCGCACGATGTTGGCGCAGAACGCGATCGGCAGGATGCTCGCGATGATCAGCGCATTGCGCAGGCGGCTGGCATGCCTGGTCAGGTACAGGTACAGCACCCCCAGCGAACTCAGGCTGAACATCGAATTCAGGCCCGAGCAGGCATCGGCGACTAGCAACTGATACTGTCCGACCATCAGCACCACGCCGCTACGCGCGACGGGATAGCCGATGGCGTAGAGCACGTCGGCGGCGATTGCCGAGACAGCCTGCTTGAGCGAGGCCGTCACCGAATCGATGACCATCGACGGCAGCGGCACCATGAACACGAGGAACAGCAGTGGGAAGGCTGCGACGCGCACGAAACGCCAGCCGAAAGCGGCCGCCGCCGCGCCGGCAAAGGCGGGGATCAGCGCGAGCACCTCGAAGAACACGATGTCCTGCGAACGACCCACGACGTACAGCGCCAGCGAGAAGACCAGCAGGACCCACCCGCCGGTCGCCGGGCGCGCGTCCACCGCCGCCTGCCAAAGCTCATGGCGACGTTGCCACGCGACCCACAGCGACACGGCGAGGATCAGCGGTCCGTGGCCCTGCTCCTCGCTCTCCCACACTCCCTGGGACAGGTCATAGCAGGTGGGGATCAACAGCGCCAGCGCGCCGGCGATCCACATGCCCAGGGCAAAGTGCGTCGGTGTCGCAGGCCGGCCCGCCAGGGGGGTAGGCATCACGGTCGACATCTCAATACTCGTTCAGGATGACGCCGGCGAGCTTGGCCGGGCTGTTGTTGAGGGTGGCCACGAGGTCCTGCAGGCGGCTCACTTTGGAGCGGCCCTGTCGCGCCAGGACCAGGGCGGCGCCGCAGCGGGCGGCGATCACCGTCGCGTCCGCCCCATACACCGCCGCCGGGGTGTCGACGACCACATGATCGAACTTGCTCAGCAGCTCGCGCATCAGCAGCGCGAAAGCCGGCCTTTCGACGAGTTCGACCGGGTTGGGCGGCGTCACGCCCACAGGCAGCACATACAGCGAAGGCAGGTCCGGCACCTGCTTGATGACGCTGGTCTCCGCGCGCCCGGACAGGATGCTCGACAACCCGGCGCTCGCCTCGATGCCGAACAGCTCGTGGAGCCGAGGTCCACGCAGGTCCGCGTCGACCACCAGGGTGCGGCCGCCCAGCTGCGACAGCACCACGCCAAGATTGGCCGCGAAGAAGGTCTTGCCGTCGCCCGGGTCTGGGCTGACGACCGCCAGTGCCCGGCGCACATCATCCTGCGCCCCGAACAGGCGCATCATCAGCTGGGCGCGTATCGCGCGGAACGACTCGGCCTGGTGGGAGAACGGCTGTGTGGCCGTCACCAGCTCCGAGCCGTGCCCTCGCTTGGCATCCGGCGCATAGAAGTAGTGGAACTGCTGCGACAGCGCGAACAGGACGTCCTGCTGGCTGGCCAAGCCGAGCGCCACGGCGGCCTCGCCGAAACGCACGCCCTTTTCCCGCTGGTACTGCAGGATCTGGTCGATCTGCTCTCGGCTCAGCCGGCGCTCCCGGCGAATGATCTCGCCGATGCTCAGCTCGTGGGGTGCGCCGTCGGAGGTGACGTCCTCGACGACCGGAGGCACGGGCTGGAGATAGGGCGCAGCGTTCGATTCTCGATAGATCGCCATTCACGCACCTCTGGGTCCGGGGAGCTGCCCGAGCACGCGCCCGGGGATGGACGGCACCGAGCGGCGGAACGGAAGGCGCGAACGCACCGGCCGGGGCATGATGCCGATGACCGGCAACCCGAGCAGCTGGAACGCGTCCTCGAAGGACCGCACGCGCCGATCGAGCAGTTCGATCAGGAAAGCCGCGCCGAAGGCAAGCACACCGCCTGCGCAGATGGCGACCAGCGTGTTGAGCACCACCTTGGGCGACGACGGCGACGACGGCTCCATGGCCGGGCTGAGCACCGACACGTTGGTCGCCGTGCTCTCGCTTTCCATGTTGGTCTGGTTCAGCCGCGCGAGCACGGTGTCGTAGGCCCGCTGCGCGTTCTCCACGTCGCGCAGCAGCACAGCCGCCTGGTCGCGTTGCTCCTTCATCTTGAGCACCTTGGCGCGCTGCGCCTCGAGCGCGGCCTTCAGCTCCGCCTCGCGCTGCCGGTTGATGTTGTTCGTCACGGTCACGCTGCTCGTGACGCGCTGCGTCTCGGAGGCGATGCGCGCACGCAGGGCCTGCACGCTGGCCTGCGCCTCGACGACCTGGGGATGGTTCCTGCCGTAGCGCTCGCTGAGTTCCTGAAGCCGGACCTCCTGGCGGTTCAGGTCCGCCTTGAGGCCCGAGATCAGCGGGTTCAGCAGCACTTCCTGCATCCGGTCGCCCGCGCTGCGGGCCTGGGCCTCACGACTGCTCGAATCGGTCGCGATCGCCTGGATCGCCACGAGCTGGGAGGAAAGCTCGGCCAAACGGGCATTCTCGATGTCGAGACGCTCGTCCGTCGCGATCAGACCGTGCTCGCGCTGGTACTCCGAGAGCCGGTTCTGTGCCGCCTCGAGCTGTTCGCGCAACTGCTTGGCGCGCTGGTCGAAGAAGGTCGAGAAGCGCTTCGCAGGGTCGGCACGCAGGTCGAGATGCGTTTCGATGTAGGCCTGGACGAAGGCATTGGCCATCAGTGCCGAGAACTTCGGGTCCACCGATTCGTACTGCACTTCGATGACGTTGGACTCGCCCGCGGGCTTGGCCGTCACGCTGCGCAGCAGGGCACGGGCCAGCCAAGTCTCGATGTTGCCCTGCCCGCCCGTGGCCTCTCGCCACTGCTCGCGAGTCTGCGGGTTGTCGGCGAGCTTCAGGTTGCGCACGACGCGCAGTGCCACGCGCTCGCTCTGCACGATCTGCAGCTGCGTGTTCGCATAGCTGGGCGTGCCGCCCAGGACCATCCCGACCAGGGGATCGGGCGAGCGCAGGTCCACCACGACGGAGGCAGTGGCGGTGTACTTCTTCGGCAACAGAAGACTCACGGCGACCACGCTGCCCACGGTGAGCACGAAGACCGCCAGCACGATCTTCCAGCGCGCCAGCAGGATCGAGATGAACTGACCTAGGGACACGACTGCCTCCCTTCCCTGGCGATTCAGAACAGGCTTTCGCGCACGAAGAGCACGTCGCCGTTACGCAGGGCATCGTGCATCGAGGGCTCGATCACCGCCACGTTGCCGTCCGGACCGCGGCGATGGATGCGCAGGCCCCGCTCCGTGCCACGCAGCGTCGGCCCCCCGCCGGCGGCCAATGCCTGCATGACGGTCATGCCCCGCTCCAGCCGCACCGGTCCGGGACGCTGGACGTGACCGTAGATGTAGATGGTCGGCATGCGGTCGACGTAGATGACGTCTCCGTTCTGCATGACCATGTCCTCGATCTGTGCCTCGCCCGAGAACATCGCGGGCAAGTCGATCTCGGTGCGGAAGGGTTTGCCGCCCCGCGTGCCCGTCACCACGACCACGTCCGCGCCGGTCTGCGCGACGCCGCCGGCCATCGCCAGCATGTCGGTCAGCCGCGTGGTGGCCAGTTCGAGCGGATAGCGCCCGGGACGGTTGACATAGCCGAGGACGGACACCTGGTTGCCACGCACCTGCGTCACCAGGATGGAGACCTGCGGCTGCTTGACGTAGTTGCCGCGGCGCAGGCCGTCGGCGATGCGCTGCTCCGCGTCGCGCACCGACAGGCCCCCGAGTTGCACCTGGCCCAGCAGGGGATAGCTGATGGTGCCGGCCTCGGAGACCCGGGTCTCGACGGAAAGCTCCGGCGCCTGGAACACATTGATGCGCAGGATGTCGCCGGCACCGATGACGTACTCCCGCGCATTCCCGGCCTGTGCAAAAGAGGCCGTGGACACAAACAAGAGGAACAGACCGGCAAGCCACCGGCGCACATGGTTGGTCATCATCATCATTTATTTCAATCCCGACAGGCCCTTGCTGATCGCATCCGAGTCATCGCGGCCACTCTTGGCGTCCTGCGCGGCGGCCCCCTGGGCCGCGGGTTGGGTCGTCTCGCCGGCCGCAGCGGCCTTCGGCGCCGCACTACCGGTGGAAGCCTCTGCGAACTTGCCGACGTACTCGATCTGAGCCGTCTTGCGCAGGTCCTTCAGCTCGCTCTCGACGAACTTGCGCTTGCGATCGTTGAGCAGGTACTGCTCGATGATCGGTCGCGCGCGCTCCTCGTCGACGGGCGCGCTGCGCGCGCCTTGCACGACGATCACCTGCGCCCCGCTCGGCGAAGGCACGAACATCGCCTGGCCCGGCTGCAGCTTGTGGAAGGAATCGAGCATCGCGAGCGGCAGCTGCTCGGCCGCGCGGGTCACCTGGTTGACCGCGAAGGGGACGTTGTTCGCCTTGAGGTACTCGACGAAGTCCGCCGTGGTCTTGGCCGCCTTGAGCTGCTGCTCGAGTTGCGGCACCTGCGCCGCGGGCACCTGGATCGCGATCTCCTCCAGGTTGTAGATGCGACGCTCGCTGAAAAGCGCAGGCTTGGAGCGGTAGTACTCGCGCACCTCCTCTGCCGTGGGCTTGGAGACGCTCTCGGTCACCCTCTCGAAGTAAAAGCGCGACAGGATCTCGCGGCGGGCCGCGTCTATGGCCTGCACGACGCGGGGGTCACGGTCCAGCTTGAGCTCCTCGGCCTTCTGCACCGCCAGTTCCTGGTCGATCAGGCGCTCCAGCGCGTTCTTGCTGGCCGACTCGGCCTGCTCCGGCTTGAGCCCAGGCTGCCGCTGCAGCACGTAGTTGATCTGGTGGACCGAGATCTCTTCCTTGTTGACCTTGGCCGCAACCTGGCTGGCGGGCTTGTCCTTGTCACCGCCGCTGCACGCGGCCAACGCCAGGGATGCCAGCACGGCCCCCGTCACGGCGACGCTGCGCAGTGCGGGCACACAAGCAGTACGACGCAATGTGTTCATGTTCGAATCGCTCCCTGCATCCGTGCGGATGCTCTGCCGGGCGTGGGTGGCCCACCCGGGCTTTCACTCTTGCGTGGAAGGTCGATCCCTGTGTAAGTCACGAGGACTGCTCAGCAGGGTCGAAGGCAGTGTACTGGGGGGTTTTCGGGGCAAGGTAACCCGTGGTTAAGGGGCATGCCCGAAACAAAAATTCGCAGCCTTGACGCCGTTGTGGGCTTAGAAGGCCGCGCGGCAGCGGGCTGGAGGAAGCCCCGGCCGGTCAGGCTCGGGCCCACCGGGCTCGGCACGGCGACTTGGCCCGGCAGGCGTCGCCCGGCACCGATGCACCTGAGCTCAAAGCGGACCCGCGCGCCCCGCGGGTGGGCACGCTCACTGCAAGGCCTGCACCCCGGCGAGCAGCCATCCGCATGATCCATCGCGGGGTTTGGTCAGTGACCACACCTCCCGGAAGGGCGCAGCGCCGGCGCTGATCTCCTCACGGATCATCCCTGAGAACTCGACGCTGGCAAGCCATGCCGCGCCAAGGTCCTCGACGCCGATCAGCTGCGCTTCCAGGGTGACGACGTCCGTGCGGTTGGGCTGGTCGCCCCGCTCGGCCAGCTGGTGGCGGATACGCGCGAGCATGTCGTCCGTCATGAGGGAGGCCAGCAGGGGGACGTCGGCCCGATCCCACGCCTCCTGCAACAGGACGAAGTTACGTTTTGCAGACTGCAGGAAACTGATTGAATCAAACTCTTCCGGCACGTGCCAGGCTCGGCCTCCCGTGCGCGAGGCGACCTCGTCGATCGGCTCGTCGTAGTGCACGGTGGACTCGGGGGACAGGGTCGCGGCCTCGTAGCCGCTGGGCTCGACCGCCTCCAACGGCCGGGCCCTTGCTGCGCCCTGCCACTGCCCGCCGCCGCGCGGTGCCCGGCGCATCCACCACCACACTCCACCGCCCAGAGCCACGAACGCGAGCAACGCCGCTATGAGTTGCGTCCAGAACGAGGCGACCCCTGCGGCGGACCATGCCCAGGCAGCCGCCCAGAACGAGGAGGCTGGAGGAGCGGCCCCCGGCTCGGTCGCCGGCGGCCGTGCAGCGACGGCCGTCGCGGTGGTCGGCACGGCGGGAGCAGCGTCCTGGCGCACGCCCACCTGGGGGGCCGCGATCGCCGTCCCCGTGGCGCGTTGCGCCTGCAACGGCATCGTCCAGCCGCACAGCGCCACCATCATCCAGCAGACCAGCGCATTCCTCATCGGCGATTCCAACTTCCGCTTCGGCCGCCTCGCTGGGAGCGGGCGACCTCCTGCACGCTCACAGCATGCCCGCGGCACTCAACATTTGATGCCCGCGTGCAGGGCCACCACACCGGCGGTGAGGTTGTGGACGTCGACGTGACCAAAGCCCGCGGCCTTCATCATCGCCTTGAGCTCCTGCTGGCCCGGATGCATACGGATGGACTCGGCAAGATAGCGATAGCTCTGGGCGTCGCCCGCGACCCACTGGCCCAGGCGCGGCAGCATGTTGAACGAATACCAGTCGTAGACCTTCTCGAGCGGCTTGGCGACCTTGGAGAACTCCAGCACCAGCAGCTTGCCCCCGGGCTTGAGGACGCGGCACATCTCCGCCAGGGCCTTGTCCTTGTGCGTCATGTTGCGCAGGCCGAAGGCGACGCTGACCAGGTCGAAGCTGTTGGACGGAAACGGCAGGCACTCCGCGTCGCAGATGGCCGTCGGCAGGACCAGCCCCTCGTCGAGCAGGCGATCGCGCCCGGTCCGCAGCATCGACTCGTTGATGTCGGTGTGGACCACCGTGCCGGTCGTGCCAACCCGCAGGGCGAATGCACGCGCCAGGTCGCCGGTGCCCCCGGCGATGTCGAGCACGCGGTGCCCCTCCCGCACGCCCGACACCGCGATCGTGTAGGCCTTCCACGCGCGATGCAGGCCCATGGACATCAGGTCGTTCATCAAGTCGTACTTCGATGCGACCGAGTCGAAGACGCCACGGACGCGCCGGGCCTTCTCGGCCTCGTCCACGGTCTGGAAACCGAAATGGGTGGTGCTCATGGCAAGCAATCCTACGTGAGCAGCATGCACCGCCCGGGACAACCCCGTTGTCGGCAAGGCGGCATGCGGCGCAGGCGCGACAGATGTCTCGCGCCGCGCCAGGTCGGAAGACTGCGGAGGCATCGCGCTTGCAGCCGGCATCGGGCGGGCGGCCCGTCCTGCGAGATGCGGCCCCAGCGTGCGGCGGGATGCTTCCGCGCGGGAAAGATCAGTGGTGCGCGCAGCCGCCGCCAGCGGTCTTGACCTCCATCGGGGCGTCGCGATCCACGCCCGCTTCGGCCAGGCGCTCCAGGTAAGCCTGCCAGAGCTGCTCCTGTTCGGCGCCCAGACGGTACAGGTACGACCAAGTGTAGATGCCGGAATCGTGACCGTCGCTGAAGGTGGGCTGGATGGCGTAGTGGCCGACGGGCTCCACCGCCACGATCTCGACATGGCGTTTGCCCGTTTGCAGCACCTCCTGGCCGGGGCCGTGGCCCTGCACCTCGGCCGACGGCGAGTACACGCGCAGCAGCTCGAAAGGAATGCGAAAGGTCTGTCCCGTGTCGAAGCTGATCTCCAGCACGCGGGATTGCTGGTGCACCGTCAAGGCGGTGGGCGATGGAGCGGAAGCGTTCATGGATGGCGAACCCTGGCGGGCTCAGAAGGTGTAGGAGAGGCTCACGTGAAGTTTATCGTCGCCCTTGTCGGGTGCCTCCGCCAGGTCGGCCCGGCTGCCCGCGACCAGCCGGCCATAGTCGGCGACGAGCCGTGCGCCGCTCGGGTGCAGGTAGCGCACGCCGATGCCCACGCTGGCGAGCCGATCCTTCTCTGGGCGGGCCGCACTCGGCTGGTGGTTGCGCAGCGCACCCGCATCGACGAAGGCGAGCCCCCGCCAGCCGCCCAGGACGACCGGTGTGAGGGCCTCCAGCGTCGCGACCAGGCCGCTGTCACCCACGCGCGCCCGCTCGGGCGCTCCACGCACGGAACCCGCGCCGCCCAGTGCGAAGGCGTCGCCGGCCAGCAGGGGATCGGGGCTGTACTGCGCCTGGCCTCGCAGCGTCCACGCCCAGCCACCGGCCAGATCGCCCGTGAGCTGGACGCCGGCCCGCAGGCGCTTCCACCGGGTGGTGTCGATCTCTGGCCGCTCGCCGCGGTACGCCCCGAGGTCGCCCGCCTCGCCACGCGCGAGATTGGCCGACATCTCCACGTACCCTGCGGTGTCGGTCGTGCCCGCCGCCCGCCCCTGCCCCGTGTGATAGGCCAGCGTCAACGGCTGGGAGCGGCGCTGCGGGCCGGGACGGGGTCGCCCGTCCTCTTCCAACGCGGCATAGCGATGGTCGGCGACCTCGAGCACGAGGCGCGAGGCGGTGGCGAGGTATTGGACGTAGCCTGCCCGGCTGTGGCGACCCGGCGCCGCGTCGGGCGCCAGGCCCCATTCCTCGCGCCAGGGATCGCTCAGGCGTGCCGCCTCGGTGCGGGCATGCGCCAGGTAGAACGCCGCGCCCCAGCGGGGCAGCGGCACCCGGTAGCCGACGCGCCATTCCTGCACCCGGCCGGGCTGATCCAGCGACGTGACGTGACCGAGACGCAGCTGGTGGCCGGTGCCCGCGACGTCGTGGTGGTGCAGTTGCAATGCCAGCCGGTCGCGCCCCGTCGCCCGCGTGCCGTCGTTCGCCCACGCGGCCGCCGCCCCCCAGGCCGGCCGGTCCTGGACCTGGACCTGCGCGTGCAGTTCATCCGCCCCGGGGCCGGGGATGAGCCGGACAGCCAGGCGGCGCGCCCCGTGGTCGTTCGCGGCGGCCAACTGGCGTGCGAGGCGCTGGGTGTTGGGAGAGCGCCCCTCCTGCAGTTCGGGCAGCGCGCGGCGTACGTCGTCGCGTCCCAGCCGCGGCCCTTGCACCTGGATGCGCGTGAGCGCCGCGGGTACGACGTCGAGCATGATGGTCTCCCCCGGCGTCTGCACCGGCAGCACCACCCGGTAGTGCGTGTACCCGCGCTCCTGGAGCGCGACCTCCAGCGCGAGCTGGGCCGCACGCAGCACTTCCGCCGTCGCCGGCACGCCCAGATAGGGCGCCAGGACGCGGCCCGTGTGGCCTGCCCCGAGCGGGTTCTGTCCGCTGACCGCATAGCCTTTGACGACGATGAGGCTCCCCTGCGCCCGGGCGGGTGCGGCGTGAGCCAGGCAGGCGAGTGTCGCGGCGAGAGCGAACGCGATGGACGATCGGACCGGGGAGCGAGAGGGCATCGGCGATCCTGCAGTCGGGGAAGGACCGGAGGGCTTGGGGCCGGTGCGGCAAACCGCATGCCGATCGCAGCGGGCGGCAGGACGGGGGAGTCGGCCGGGCATCAGGTCTCGCACAGGCTGGAAAAGCGCGATTACATCATCGAAGCCAGTCCCCACCCAACCCTCAGGACAGGCGGGGCCGGTTGACCCGCGCGTCGGCACTGCTCACGCCGCCGGCCCCGCCGCCCGGGCGGCGGCCGCTCGCACGGCCTCGTCCCAGGCGGGGCAGCGGGCGACCAATGCCCTCAGGCGGGCGGCATCCGGTTCGCGCTGGCGGGTGCCCCACACGGGTTGCGGGAAATGGCTGTCCCAGGGAAAGCGGGCGACGACGTGCCAGTGCACGTGCGCGACCACGTTGCCAAAGGACGCCAGGTTGATCTTGGCCTGTGGCAGCTCTTGGCGCAGGACCTGCTCGATCGCCTCGAGGAGCGCCACGCCGCGGCGCCGTTCCGGCGGCGGCACGTCCGTCCATTCGCGGTGATGCGCCTGGCTGACCAGGCGGTAGAAGGCGGGGAAAGCCGGGTCGGCCACCCGGACGATGCGCCAGTGGCCGTCCTGCCACACCAGGGTCCCGCCCGGCTGCTCGCACAGCTCGCAGCCGGGTTGTCGCACCACTTCGCCGGCGCCCATCCCCCCGCGCGGCTGCGCCCCGGCCCGAGGCGTCATACCAGTACCCGCTCGATGCCGCCGTCGTTCGCGGCCCGCACGTAGTCGGGCAGCCAGTTCGGACCGAGGATGTGACGAGCCATTTCGACCACGATGTAGTCCGCCTCCAGCAGGCCGTTGGCGAGGTCCTCCCGGTAGCGCGACAGCCCTTGCAGGCAACTGGGGCACGAGGTGAGGATCTTCACGTTGCCCTTCTGCCCCACAGCGCCGCTGGCGCGCAGCGCCGCCTCGCCCTTGCGGATCTCCTCTTCCTTGCGGAACCGGATCTGCGTGGAGATGTCCGGCCTCGTCACGCCCAGCGTGCCCGATTCGCCGCAGCAGCGGTCGCTCTTGAGCACCTGCTCGCCGACCAGCGCCTTGACGGTCTTCATCGGGTCCTGCTGCTTCATCGGGCTGTGGCAGGGATCGTGATAGAGGTAGGCGGTCGGCCCGTCACCCAAGGTGATTCCTTTTTCCAGCAGGAACTCGTGGATGTCGATGATCCGGCAGCCCGGGAAGATCTTGTCGAACTCGTAGCCCTGGAGCTGGTCGTAGCAGGTGCCACAGGACACGACCACCGTCTTGATGTCCAGGTAGTTCAGCGTGTTGGCGACGCGGTGGAACAGCACCCGGTTGTCGGTGATGATCTTCTCGGCCTTGTCGTACTGGCCTGAACCGCGTTGCGGATATCCGCAGCACAGGTACCCCGGGGGCAGCACCGTCTGCACGCCGGCATGCCAGAGCATCGCCTGCGTCGCCAGTCCCACCTGCGAGAACAATCGCTCCGAACCGCAGCCCGGGAAGTAGAACACGGCCTCGGTGTCCGCGCTGGTCTTCCTCGGGTCGCGGATGATCGGGACGTAGTTCTTGTCCTCGATGTCCAGCAGCGCACGCGCGGTCTTGGTTGGCAGGCCGCCGGGCAGCTTCTTGTTGACGAAGTGGATCACCTGCTCCTTGATCGGGGCGGTGCCGACGGTCGCAGGCGGGCGGCCCGTCTGCTTCTTCGCCAGGCCCTGGAGCAGGTCGTGGGCGACGCGCTGCGCCTTGAAGCCGACATCGACCATCGCCGTGCGCGCCAGCTTGATCGTCTGCGGGTTCGTCGCGTTGAGCATCAGCATCGCGGCCTTGTTGCCAGGCCGGAAGCTCTTCTTGCCCATCTTGCGCAGCAGGTTGCGCATGTTCATCGACACGTCGCCGAAGTCGATCTTCACAGGGCAGGGGGTGGCGCACTTGTGGCACACCGTGCAGTGGTCGCCGACGTCCTCGAACTCCTCCCAGTGCTTGATCGACACCCCGCGGCGGGTCTGCTCCTCGTAGAGGAAGGCCTCGACCAGCAGCGAGGTCGCCAGGATCTTGTTGCGCGGGCTGTAGAGCAGGTTGGCGCGTGGCACGTGCGTGGCGCACACCGGCTTGCACTTGCCGCAGCGCAGGCAGTCCTTGATGGAATTGGCGATGTCGCCGATGTCCGACTGCTGCATGATCAGCGACTCGTGCCCCATCAGCCCGAAGCTGGGCGTGTAGGCATTGGTCAGGTCGGCATACAGGCCGGGCTCGCGCATCAGCTTGCCCTTGTTGAAGCGGCCCTCGGGGTCCACGCGGCGCTTGTACTCGACGAAGCGCGCGAGTTCCTCGTCGCTCAGGAACTCCAGTTTCGTGATGCCGATGCCGTGCTCGCCCGAGATCACGCCGCCCAGGCTGCGCGCGAGCTTCATGATCCGGCCCACCGCCTCGTGCGCGGTCTGCAGCATCTCGTAGTTGTCGCTGTTGACCGGGATGTTGGTGTGGACGTTGCCATCGCCGGCATGCATGTGCAGCGCGACCCACACCCTGCCTCGCAGCACCTCCTTGTGGATGCGCCGGCACTCCTCGACGATGGGCGCGAGCGCCGCTCCCGCGAAGAGCCCTTGCAGCGGCTTGAGCAGTTGCGCCTTCCAGGAGGCGCGCAGGCTGTGGTCCTGCAGCTGGGCGAAGTAGGTGCGCCCGGTGTCGGCCTGGACGACGTCCAGGTGGTGCAGCCAGTGCGACCACAGCTCGCGCGTCTCGCGCAGCAGCGCCAACGCCTGCTGCACGCGGTCCTCCAGCAGCTCGGCGCTGGGGATCTCGCTGGCGTCGTCCGTCTTGCCCAGCGGCAGCGAGCCCTGCGCAAAGAAGGATTCGAGCCGGTCGACGAGCTGCAGCTTGTTGCGCAGCGACAGCTCGACGTTGATGCGCTCGATCCCCTCGGTGTACTCGCCCATGCGGTCGAGGGGGATAACCACGTCCTCGTTGATCTTGAAGGCGTTGGTGTGCCGGGAAATCGCGGCCGTGCGCTTGCGGTCGAGCCAGAACTTCTTGCGCGCGTCGGGTGACACGGCGACGAAGCCCTCGCCCGAGCGGCTGTTGGCGATGCGCACGACCTCCGAAGTCGCCTTCGCGACCGCATCCGGTTCATCGCCGACGATGTCGCCGATCAGCACCATCTTGGGCAGCGTGCCCCGCTTGGACTTGGTCGCGTACCCGACCGCCTTGAGATACCGGTCGTCCAGGTGCTCCAGGCCCGCGAGCAGCACCGGGAAGCGCCCGCGGCCTTCCAGTTCGATGCCACCCGCCTTGGCCAGCGAGAACATGTAGTCCTTGATCTCGACGATCGAGGGCACGGCGTCCTTGGCATTGCCGAAGAACTCGAGGCAGACGGTGCGCGTGTGCGCCGGCATGCGGTGCACCACCCAGCGCGCCGAGGTGATGAGCCCGTCGCAGCCCTCCTTCTGCACCCCGGGCAGGCCGGCCAGGAACTTGTCGGTCACGTCCTTGCCCAGGCCTTCCTTGCGGAACAGGCGGCCCGGGATGTCCAGACGCTCGACGCGCGTCGGACGGCTCCAGTCGACCTTGCCCGACGCGTCGAAGTAGCGCAGCTCGAAGCTCGCGACCTCGACATCGTGGATCTTGCCGAGGTTGTGGCCGAGGCGAACCACCTCCAGCCATTGGGCGTCGGGCGTCACCATCCGCCAGGACGCCAGGTTGTCGAGCGCGGTGCCCCAGAGCACGGCCTTCTTGCCGCCCGCGTTCATCGCGATGTTGCCCCCGATGCACGAGGCCTCGGCCGAGGTGGGGTCCACGGCGAAGACAAAGCCCGCGCGCTCGGCCGCGTCGGCCACGCGCTGGGTGACGACGCCCGCCTCGGTCCAGATGGTGGGCACAGGGCGGTCGACGCCCGGCAGCCGCACCTCCTCGACCTCGGTCATCGCCTCGAGCTTTTCGGTGTTGATGACGGCCGACCTCCATGTCAGCGGCACGGCGCCGCCGGTATAGCCGGTGCCGCCTCCCCGCGGGATGATGGTCAGGCCCAGCTCGATGCAGCCCTTGACCAGGGCCGCCGTCTCGGCTTCGGTGTCGGGCGTCAGCACGACGAAGGGGTACTCGACGCGCCAGTCGGTCGCGTCGGTCACGTGCGACACGCGGCTCAGGCCGTCGAACTTGATGTTGTCCCGGCGCGTGTGGCGGCCGAGCACCTTGACCGTGCGGCGGCGCAGTTCCGCCACCTCTTCGAACTGCGCGGCAAAACGCCGGACCGCCTCACGGGCGGCCTGCAGCAACTCGCCGACGAGCTGGTCGCGCCCCGCGTCGGCGTCCGGCGTACGACGTCGCTCGATCTCCCGCAGGCGGTGTTCCAGCGCCTCGATCAACAAGGCGCGGCGCTTGGGGTTGTCCAGCAGGTCGTCCTGCAGGTAAGGATTGCGCTGCACGACCCAGATGTCGCCCAACACCTCGTACAGCATGCGCGCGGAGCGGCCCGTCTGGCGCTCCTCGCGCAGGCGGCTGAGCACCTCCCACGCCCGCGGGCCGAGGAGACGGATCACGATCTCCCGGTCGGAGAACGAGGTGTAGTTGTAGGGAATCTCCCGCAGCCGGGGGGCTGCGTCGTTCGCCAGCGCGGACGCGGCGAGGTCGTGGACGGGGAGCGGTGCGTTCATGGGCTCCGGGCGCGTGGGGCGTGGTTTTGTAACAGCGCTTGAACGGCAATCCTACCGCAGTGCAGCAGTTCCGCTCCCCAGGGGGGCGCCCGACGGGAAACCTTGCACCGGGGCGGTGCGGCCAACTGGGACTTACCCCGGTTGTCCCGCCCCGCCTTCCATGACAGAAACAGCCCTGTCACAAATTGCCGATACTTTCGCGGGCTTGCCCCGGGGAGCAGCACCGTCGGCGTCCGCCCTTCGCGGAGCCGAAAGGCCTGCGCGGCCGACCTGCATCCCTTTCCCATCCCGCCCGATACATGGAGACGTCATGGAACTGAAGTCCGTTGCCCTCGCCTCGGCGATGGCCACCGTCCTGTTTGCTGCCGCGCCCGCCCAGGCGCAGATCGAGATCCAGTGGTGGCACTCGATGACCGGCGCGTTGAACGAGCGTGTGGTCGAACTTGCCAACGGCTTCAACGCCGCGCAGAAGGACTACAAGGTCGTGCCGGTCTTCAAGGGCTCCTACCCCGAATCGATGACGGCGGCGATCGCCGCCTTCCGGGCCGGAAACGCCCCGCACATCCTGCAGGTGTTCGAGGTCGGAACCGCGACGATGATGGCGGCCAAGGGTGCCATCAAGCCCGTCCACCAGCTGATGAAGGAGTCGGGCCTGCAGTTCGACCCGAAGGTCTACGTGCCGGCGGTCGCGGGCTACTACACCGACCGCCGCGGCAACATGCTGTCGATGCCGTTCAACTCCTCGACGACCGTCTTCTACGTCAACAAGGACGCCTTCCGCAAGGCCGGCCTCGATCCCGAGCAGGCCCCCAAGACCTGGAAGGAGTTCGCGGTGGCCGCGGGCAAGCTCAAGGCCAGCGGCCAGAACTGCGTCTACACCACCGGCTGGCCGTCGTGGGTGCACATCGAGAACTTCAGCGCCTGGCACAACCTGCCGATCGGCACGAAGGAGAACGGCATCGGGGGCACCGACACGCAGTTCACCTTCAACTCGCCGCACCACGTCGCCCACCTCCAGATGCTCACCGAGTTCGCCAAGAACGGCTGGTTCACCTATGCGGGCCGCCGCAACGAGGCCGAGGCCAAGTTCTTCAGCGGCGAGTGCGCGATGCTCACCTCCAGCTCGGGCGCGCAGGCCAACATCCGCAAGAACGCCAAGTTCGACTTCTCCGTCAACTTCCTGCCCTACCACGACAACATCGCCGGCGCGCCGCAGAACTCCATCATCGGCGGTGCGAGCCTGTGGGTGATGTCGGGCAAGAAGCCGGCCGACTACAAGGGCGTCGCCCAGTTCTTCAACTACCTGTCGCAGCCCGAGGTCCAGGCCAAGTGGCACCAGGACACCGGCTATGTCCCGATCACGCTGGCGGCTGCCGAACTGACCCGCAAGTCTGGCTTCTACGAGAAGGTGCCAGGTGCGGACATCGCCATGCGCCAGCTCAACCACAAGCCGCCGACGGGCAACTCCAAGGGCCTGCGCTTCGGCAACTTCGTGCAGGGGCGCGAGGTGATCGAGGAGGAGATCGAGGCGGCCCTGGCGGGCAAGAAGGACGCGAAGACCGCGCTCGACGACGCGGTGCGCCGCGGCAACGAGATCCTGCGCCGGTTCGCGGCGACGGCCAAGGACAACTGATCCTCGGCTAGACTGCGCAGCCCCGGCCGAGCGACGCCGGCCGGGGCTCTCGCCCTCCTTCGATCGATTGCATGGAAAAACGCGTCGTCTTCCGGTCGCGCTGGCTGCCGTATGCCCTCGTGGCGCCGCAGATCGCGGTCACCATCGTCTTCTTCTTCTGGCCTGCCGCCCAGGCCCTGTGGTTCGCCTTCCAGCGACAGGACGCGTTCGGGCTGTCCACCGAGTTCGCGGGGTTCGACAACTTCGTCGACCTGCTGCGCGACAGCCACTACCTGCAGTCCTTCCAGGTCACCGCCCTCTTCAGCGTGCTGGTGGCCAGCGGAGGCATCGCGCTGGCCCTGCTGCTGGCCGTCATGGCCGACCGCGTGATCCGCGGCGCCACCGTGTACAAGACCCTGCTGATCTGGCCCTACGCCGTCGCCCCGGCGATCGCCGGCGTGCTGTGGGGGTTCCTCTTCGCGCCCTCGATCGGGATCATCAGCTACGGGTTGCGCCAGCTGGGCATCGACTGGAACTGGGTGCTGCGCGGCGAGCAGGCGATGCTGCTGGTCGTGATCGCCTCGATCTGGAAGCAGATCTCGTACAACTTCCTGTTCTTCCTGGCGGGGCTGCAGGCCATACCGCGCTCGCTCGTCGAGGCGGCCGCCATCGACGGCGCCGGGCCGTTCCGGCGCTTCTGGACCATCGTCTTCCCGCTGCTGTCGCCGACCACCTTCTTCCTGCTGGTCGTCAACATCGTCTACGCCTTCTTCGACACCTTCGGCGTGATCGACGCGACGACGCAGGGCGGCCCCTCGGGCGCGACACAGATCCTGGTCTACAAGGTCTACTACGACGGCGTGAAAGCCGCGGATCTGGGTGGCTCCTCGGCGCAGTCGGCGATCCTGATGCTGATCGTCATCGCGCTGACCGTGGTCCAGTTCCGCTTCATCGAGCGGCGGGTCAACTACTGAGTCAGCCATGGTCGAACGCCGTCCCGTCCTGACCTTCCTCACCCACCTCGGGCTCGTCCTCGGCGTGGTCGTGGTCGCCTTCCCGCTCTACGTCACCTTCGTCGCCTCCACGCTCACGCTGGAGGAGATCCTCCAGGTGCCGATGCGGCTGGTGCCGGGCGATCAGTTCTGGGCCAACTACTCGCAGGTGCTCGCCGCAGGCTCCACACGGGGCGCCGGGGCGCCCGTAGGGCCCATGATGTTCAACAGCCTGGTGATGGCCCTGGTCATCGCGTCCGGCAAGATCGCCATCTCCATCATCAGCTCGTTCGCGATCGTCTACTTCCGGTTCCCGCTGCGTCACTTCTTCTTCTGGATGATCTTCGTGACGCTGATGCTGCCGGTGGAGGTGCGCATCATCCCGACCTTCAAGGTCGCCGCGGACCTGGGCCTGCTCAACACCTACGCCGGCCTGACGCTGCCTCTCATCGCCTCCGCGACCGCAACCTTCCTCTTCCGGCAGTTCTTCCTCACCGTGCCCGAGGAACTGGCCGAGGCCGCGCGCATGGACGGTGCCGGGCCCATGCGCTTCTTCTTCGACGTGCTGCTGCCCTTGTCCAAGACGTCGATCGCCGCGCTCTTCGTGATCCAGTTCATCTATGGCTGGAACCAGTACCTGTGGCCGCTGCTGGTCACGAGCGACGAGAGCATGTACACGGCCGTGATCGGCATCAAGCGCATGATCGTCGGCGGCGACGCGTTGACCGAGTGGAATCTCGTGATGGCCACCGCGATGCTGGCGCTTCTGCCGCCTGCGGTGGTGGTGCTCCTGATGCAGAAGTGGTTCGTCAAGGGCCTGGTCGACACCGAGAAATAAGACAACAGCATGGCTTCGATTTCCATCCGCCAGGTCGTCAAGCGCTATGGGCGCGGCGCACAGGCCAACCAGGTCATCCACGGCGTCAACGCCGAGATCGCCGACGGTGAGTTCATCGTCATCGTCGGCCCCTCCGGTTGCGGCAAGAGCACCTTGCTGCGCATGGTGGCGGGGTTGGAAGAGATCACCGAGGGCCAGATCGCGATCGGAGACCGCGTGGTCAACGACGTCGAGCCTGCCGAGCGCGACATCGCGATGGTGTTCCAGAACTACGCGCTCTACCCACACATGAGCGTGTACGACAACATGGCGTACGGTCTCAAGATCAAGGGCGTGCCCAAGGACGAGATCCGCCGCCGCGTCGAGAAGGCGGCCACCATCCTCGAACTGGGCCACCTGCTCGAGCGCAAGCCGAGGCAGTTGTCGGGTGGCCAGCGCCAGCGCGTGGCCATGGGTCGCGCGATCGTGCGCGAGCCCCAGGTGTTCCTGTTCGACGAGCCGCTGTCCAACCTGGACGCCAAGCTGCGCGTGCAGACGCGCATCGAGATCCAGAAGCTGCACCGCGAACTGGGCGTGACCTCGCTCTTCGTCACGCACGACCAGGTCGAGGCGATGACGCTGGCGCAGCGCATGATCGTGATGAACGCCGGCCGGATGGAGCAGATCGGCACGCCGGAGGAGGTGTATGCCCGCCCGGCCACCACCTTCGTCGCCAGCTTCATCGGCTCGCCGCCCATGAACCTGCTGAACGGCCGGCTGGAGACCGACGGACGCTTCTTGCTGGGCGACGCCGTGCTGCCGCTGGCCGGCATCAGCGCGCTGCCCTTGGGCGGACGGGACCTCATCCTCGGTGTGCGCCCCGAACACCTGACCCTCGCCGACCAGGGCTGGCCGTTGAGGGTCGAGATGGTCGAGGTGCTGGGGGCGGAACGGCTCGTCTATGCCTCGTTGGGCAACGAAACCGTCGTCGTGCGCACGGACGACAGCCGCGCCGCCCCACGGCCCGGGCAGCAGGTGTACGCCTGGCCGCATGCGGACAAGCTGCACTGGTTCGACCCCGGCACGCAGGCGCGGCTGGGCGGATGAGCCGCGATATATGAGTCCTCCCACCTTCCGCCTCGACCCCTGGCCCTATCCCCGCTGGATCGCCCACCGGGGCGCCGGCAGGCTCGCGCCCGAGAACACGCTCGCGGCGTTCCGCCTCGGCGCGGCATGCGGCTACCGGATGTTCGAGTGCGACGCGAAGCTGAGCGCCGACGGCGTGCTCTTCCTCCTGCACGACGCAACCCTCGAGCGCACGACCAACGGCACGGGAACGGCCGGCGACCTTCCCTGGTCGGACCTGAGCCGGCTGGACGCCGGCGGGGGGCAC
>DATMBN010000029.1:0-111662 GCA_035559275.1 Burkholderiaceae bacterium | reverse complement strand
TACAACGTACTGGCCCGCAGCTTCCCGAGCAACCTGACCGCGATGGTGTTCGGCTACAAGCCCAAGCCCAACTTCAGCGTCGCCAACGAGGCGGCCATCTCGGCGCCCCCGACTGTCGATTTCGGCGCCTCCCGCTGAGGCGGCGCGTGCACCACGTGTCCGGCCATTCCCTGCCAGTGCGGCCCGGCGTCGCCGCTCCTGGGGCCGCGCCCGCGCCGTGGCGGGCTCGGGCGCAATCTGGTGACAGCCTCGGGCATGGGCCCGTCTCGCCAGGCGGGCGGGCTGCCGCCGCCTGGTGCGCGGCCTGCACACGCGGGCTCTGGGCCCTCCTCCTGGCCTTGGCCGCCGTGTGCCTTGCGCCCGGCGCTCGGGCGCAGGGTCTGCTGGCGGTGCCGGAACTCACCGCCCGCGTGATCGACCAGACCGGCACGCTCTCCCCACCCCAGCGGCAGGCGCTGGAAGCCAAGCTGCAGGCGGTCGAGACGGAGCTGGGCAGCCAGATCGTCGTGCTGATGGTGCCGACGACCGCGCCCGAGGACATCGCCGCCTACGCTTTCCGGGTGGCCGACACCTGGAAGATCGGACGCCGCGACGTCGGCGACGGCCTCCTCGTCGTCGTCGCCAAGGACGACCGTCGCGTGCGCATCGAGGTGGCCAAGACCCTCGAAGGCGCCATTCCCGACCTGATGGCGCGGCGGGTCATCGATCGCGCCATCGTGCCCGCCTTTCGCGCCAACGACTACTACCGGGGGTTGGACGATGCAGTGGATCTGCTCGGCGACCTGATCCGCGGCGAGGGGCTGCCCGCCCCCGAAGCCGGACGGAGAGCCGACGAAGGAACCCAGTGGTCGGATCTGCTCATCTTCCTGATGGTCGGCGCGCCGCTGATCGGCGCGGTCATGACCGGCATCTTCGGGCGTCGCCTCGGCTCCTTGGCAGCAGGAGGTGCGATCGGCATGCTGGGCTGGCAGTTCACTGCGAGCCTGCTGGTCGCGCTCGGCGTAGGCGTGCTGGGGCTGCTCTTTACGCTGGTGCTGGGCACAGGTGCCGCCCGTGGCTCGCGGGTGGCGCGCAGCTCGCGGCACGGGGCCCCGCCCGTCATCTGGGGTGGAGGCGGCGGTGGCTTCGGCGGGGGTTTCGGCGGCGGGGGCTTCTCCTCGGGTGGGGGCGGTGGATTCGGCGGCGGCGGCGCCTCCGGGGACTGGTGAGCGCAGGAGATCCGAGCGATGAACAAGCTGCTGCGCATCCTCAAGCATCGCTGGCTCGACGAGCGCGATGCGGTCCGCGCGCTGGGCCCCGATACGCTGGAGCGGCTCACGCGTCGCGTGAGCGAGAGTGAAAGGCTGCACACCGGCGAGTTACGCATCTGCGTCGAGGCGGGCCTGCCTTTCAGCTATCTCTGGCGAGACGCGACCGCCCGAGAACGCGCGGTACAGATGTTCGGCAAGCTGCGCGTGTGGGACACCGAGTACAACAACGGCGTGCTGATCTATCTGCTGCTGGCCGAGCACCGCATCGAGATCGTCGCCGACCGCGGCCTCGCCCGCCACGTGCCGCAGTCGGCATGGGACGAGATCCTGCACGGGATGTCCGCCGCCTTCAAGGCCGGGCGCTTCGAGGAGGGGCTCGCCGCCGCGGTGGATGCCGTCACCGCCCTGCTCGTCCGGCACTTCCCGGCCACACCGGGGTCCGCGAACCCGAACGAACTGCCCGACGTGCCGCACGTGCAGTAGCGGGCCCGGCGGCGACCTGCGCGCGGTGCTGCCCGGGACGGCGCCCGGTCAGCCGCTACAGCCCGCGGCCCCTGCCGGCTGAGCGCCTGGCCGTCCGTGCGACCGGACGCGGCCGCGTGACACCCGCGCTCACGTGCTGAAAACAAAACGCCCGCCGAGGGTGGCGGGCGTCGGCAGTGCGAGACCGGGCAGGTCTCGTCACTTTCACTTCTTGCGCAGGCGGCGCAGCGCGGCGAGCTGGGCCGCCATCGCGGCGAACTCGCTCTGGGCCTTCGCGAAGTCGATGTCGCTCTTGGCGTTCTTCATCGCTTCTTCCGCGAGGCGCTTGGCCTCGGCCGCCTTGGCCTCGTCCAGGTCCTTGCCGCGGATCGCGGTGTCGGCGAGCACGGTCACCGCGTTCGGCTGCACCTCCAGGATGCCGCCGGCAACGAACACGAACTCTTCCTCGCCATTGTCTGCACGTTCGATGCGCACCGCCCCCGGCTTGATGCGGGTGATGAGGGGAGTGTGCTGCGGCAGGATGCCCAGCTCGCCCGCCTCGCCCGGCAGCGCGACGAATTTCGCCTCGCCGCTGAAGATCTGTTCTTCAGCGGAGACGACGTCGACGTGTATGGTTGCCATAACTCAGTTCTCCACGGCGCCAGTGCGCCACTCTCCAAGCACCACGCGGGTGTAGGCCAGCGGCCGCCGCGGATCCGGCTGGGCCGGGCCGCTGGCGCCGCCCCCCGGGGGGAGACATCACTGCAGCTTCTTCGCTTTCTCGAAGGCTTCGTCGATCGTGCCGACCATGTAGAAGGCCTGTTCCGGCAGGTGGTCGCACTCGCCGTTGACGATCATCTTGAAGCCGCGAATGGTTTCCTTCAGCGGGACGTACTTGCCCGGCTGACCGGTGAACACCTCGGCGACGTGGAAGGGCTGCGACAGGAAGCGCTGGATCTTCCGCGCGCGCGCCACGGCCAGCTTGTCTTCCGGCGACAGTTCGTCCATGCCCAGGATCGCGATGATGTCGCGCAGCTCCTTGTAGCGCTGCAGCACGGCCTGCACCTGGCGGGTCGTGGTGTAGTGCTCTTCGCCCACGACGTTCGGGTCGACCTGGCGGCTGGTGGAATCCAGCGGATCCACGGCGGGGTAGATGCCCAGCGCGGCGATGTCACGCGACAGCACGACCGTGGCGTCCAGGTGCGCGAAGGTCGTTGCCGGCGACGGGTCGGTCAGGTCGTCCGCGGGCACGTAGACGGCCTGGATCGAGGTGATCGAACCGACCTTGGTCGACGTGATGCGCTCCTGCAGCTTGCCCATTTCCTCGGCCAACGTCGGCTGGTAGCCCACGGCGGAGGGCATGCGGCCCAGCAGCGCGGACACTTCGGTGCCGGCCAGGGTGTAGCGGTAGATGTTGTCGACGAAGAACAGCACGTCGCGGCCCTCGTCGCGGAACGACTCGGCGATCGTCAGGCCGGTCAGCGCCACGCGCAGGCGGTTGCCCGGCGGCTCGTTCATCTGGCCGTACACCATCGCCACCTTGGACTCGCCCAGGTTGTCCGGCACCACGACCTTGGAGTCGATCATCTCGTGGTAGAAGTCGTTGCCCTCACGGGTACGCTCGCCCACGCCGGCGAACACCGACAGACCCGAGTGCGCCTTGGCGATGTTGTTGATCAGCTCCATCATGTTGACGGTCTTGCCCACGCCGGCACCGCCGAACAGACCCACCTTGCCGCCCTTGGCGAACGGGCAGATCAGGTCGATCACCTTGATGCCCGTCTCGAGCAGTTCGGTCGAGGGAGACAGCTCGTCATAGGCCGGGGCCTTGCGGTGGATGGACGAGGCCAGCGACTGGTCGATCGGACCGCGCTCGTCGATCGGGTTGCCCAGCACGTCCATGATCCGGCCCAGCGTGGCCTTGCCCACCGGCACCGTGATCGGCGCGCCGGTGTTGGTCACCATCATGCCGCGACGCAGGCCGTCGGAGGAGCCCAGCGCGATCGTGCGCACCACGCCGTCACCCAGCTGCTGCTGGACCTCGAGCGTGAGGTCGGTGCCTTCCATCTTCAGGGCGTCGTACACCTTGGGCATCTGGTCGCGCGGGAACTCCACGTCCACCACGGCGCCGATGCACTGAACGATCTTGCCTTGAGCCATTTTTCGTTCCTTCAATCAGTATTCGTTATGCCTTCGGTTCCGGCGCCGCGTCAGACCGCGGCCGCGCCGCCCACGATCTCGGCCAGTTCCTTGGTGATCGCCGCCTGACGCGTCTTGTTGTATTCGAGCTTGAGCTCGTTGATCAGGTTGCCGGCGTTGTCGGTCGCGGCCTTCATCGCCACCATGCGGGCGGACTGCTCAGACGCCATGTTCTCGGCCACGGCCTGGTAAACCAGGGCCTCGATGTAGCGCGTGAGCAGCTCGTCGATCACCGTGGGCGCGTCGGGCTCGTAGATGTAGTCCCACGAGTGGCTGCCCTGGTCGGCCTGCAGCTTGTCGGCCGCCAGCGGCAGCAACTGCTCGACGACTGGCTCCTGCTTCATCGTGTTGATGAAGCGCGTGTAGCAGAGGTAGACCGCGTCCAGCTTGCCTTCGGCGTACTGGTCCAGCAGCGTCTTGACCGGGCCGATCAGGCGGTCCAGGTGGGGCTTGTCGCCCAGCTGGGTCACCTGCGCGACGACCTTGGCGCCGATGCGGTTCAGGAAGCCCAACCCCTTGCTGCCGATCGCGACAGCCTGTGTCTTGACGCCCTGCGACTCCAGTTCCTTCAGCTTGGCCGTCGTGGCGCGCAGGATGTTGGTGTTCAGGCCGCCGCACAGGCCCTTGTCGGTGGTCACCACGATCATGCCCACCTGGCCCGAGCCGCTGTTCTGGCGCAGGAACGCCGGCTTGTACTCCGGGTTGGCCTGGGCCAGGTTGGCGGTGACGTTACGCACCTTGTCCGCGTAAGGCCGGGTCGCACGCATGCGGTCCTGCGCCTTGCGCATCTTGGACGCGGCGACCATTTCCATGGCCTTCGTGATCTTCTTGGTGCTTTCGACCGACTTGATCTTGCCGCGTATTTCCTTGCCTGCCGCCATGACGGGACTCCTTCAGTTTCAGGCGAAGGTCTTCTTGAAGGCCACGATGGCCGCCTGCAGTTCGGCCTCGGCGTCCTTGTCCATCGCCTTGTCGCGCTCGAGCTTCTCGAGCAGCTGGGCGTGGCTGGTCTTGAGGTACTGGTGCAGGCCGTGCTCGAAGGCGAGGACCTTCTTGACATCGACGTCGTCGAGGTAGCCCTTGTTCGCGGCGTACAACGAAGCGGCCATCAGGCTGATCGGCAGCGGCTGGTACTGCGGCTGCTTGAGCAGCTCGGTCACGCGGGCACCGCGGTCCAGCTGCTTGCGGGTCGCTTCGTCGAGGTCGGACGCGAACTGGGCAAAGGCCGCCAGTTCGCGGTACTGCGCCAGGTCGGTACGGATACCGCCCGACAAGCTCTTGATCAGCTTGGTCTGCGCCGCACCGCCGACGCGCGACACCGAGATACCCGCATTGATGGCGGGACGGATGCCGGCGTTGAAGAGGTTGGTCTCCAGGAAGATCTGGCCGTCGGTGATCGAGATCACGTTGGTCGGCACGAAGGCGGACACGTCGCCGGCCTGCGTCTCGATGATCGGCAGCGCGGTCAGCGAGCCGGTCTTGCCCTTGACCTCGCCGTTGGTGAACTTCTCGACGTAGTCGGCGTTCACGCGGGCGGCGCGCTCGAGCAGGCGCGAGTGCAGGTAGAAGATGTCGCCGGGGAAGGCTTCGCGGCCCGGCGGGCGGCGCAGCAGCAGCGAGACCTGACGGTAGGCGACGGCCTGCTTGGACAGGTCGTCATAGATGATCAGCGCGTCCTGGCCGCGGTCGCGGAAGTACTCGCCCATGGTGCAGCCGGAGTAGGCCGAGATGTACTGCATAGCGGCGGACTCGGAGGCCGAAGCGGCGACGACGATGGTGTAGTCCATCGCGCCGTGCTGCTCCAGGGCACGCACCACGTTCTTGATCGACGACGCCTTCTGGCCGATGGCGACGTAGATACAGATCATGTTCTGGCCCTTCTGGGCGATGATCGTGTCCAGCGCCACGGCGGTCTTGCCGGTCTGGCGGTCGCCGATGATCAGCTCGCGCTGGCCGCGGCCGATCGGCACCATCGCGTCGATGGCCTTGATACCGGTCTGCACCGGCTGGTCGACCGACTTGCGCGCGATCACGCCGGGAGCGACCTTCTCGATCACGTCCGTCAGCTTGGCATTGATCGGGCCCTTGCCGTCGATCGGGCGCCCCAGCGCGTCGACCACGCGGCCGATCAGCTCGGGGCCGACCGGCACTTCCAGGATGCGGCCGGTGCACTTGACCGTGTCGCCTTCGGAGATGTGCTGGTACTCGCCCAGGATCACCGCGCCGACCGAGTCGCGTTCGAGGTTCAGGGCCAGGCCGAAGGTATTGCCCGGGAATTCGAGCATTTCACCCGCCATCACGTCCGACAGGCCGTGGATGCGGCAGATACCGTCCGTCACCGACACCACGGTGCCTTGATTGCGGATGTCCGCCGCCGCACCGAGACCCTCGATGCGGCTCTTGATCAGTTCAGAAATTTCTGCGGGATTCAGTTGCATTGCTTGCTCCCAGTCTCGTCCTCGGCCACCTGGCCGCAACGGCTGTCCGGAGGCTTGAGTCTCCGGAAGACCCGGCGTCTCGCGACCCCGGGGCTCATCCATACCTCGGCCGCGCGCGGCCGCCCGAACCTCAGGCGGTCAGCGCAACCTTCATGCGTTCCAAGCGGGCCTTGACCGAGGTGTCGAGCACCTCGTCGCCGACCACCACGCGCACACCGCCGATCAGTTCGGGATCGACCTCGACCTTGGCCTGGAGCTTGCGGCCGAAGCGCTTCTCCAGCGTCGCCACCAGATCGGCCAGCTGCGCCGGCTCGATCGGGTAGGCGCTGACGATCAGTGCATCGGACACGCCCGACGCCTCGTTCTTCAGCGCATGGAACTGCTCGGCGATCGCCGGCAGCGCCGCCAGACGGCCGTTTTCGATGACGGTGCGAAGGAAGTTCTTCACTCCGTCGGCGAGCGGCGTCTTGACGACCGAGACGATCAGGTCGAAGACCTGGGCGGAGGTGACCTTGGGGTTGTCGGCGAACTGCCGCAGTTGCGGGTTCGCCGACACGGCGGCCAGCTCGTCGACCTGGGCCGCCCACTGGTTCAGGTCCTGCTGGCGGGCCACCTCGTAGAGGGCCTCGGCATAGGGACGCGCGATGGTTGCGAGCTCAGCCATGATCACAGCTCGGTTTTCAAACGGTTCAACAGATCGGCGTGAACGCCGGCGTTGACTTCGCGCTTGAGGATCTGCTCGGCGCCCTTGACGGCCAGCACGGCGACCTGCGAGCGCAGGGCCTCGCGGGCCTGGACCATCTGCTGCTCGGCCTCGGCCTTGGCTTGCGCGACGATCTTGGCACCTTCGTCTTCGGCCCGCTTCTTGGCCTCCTCGATGATGGCCTGCGCACGCTTTTCGGCGTCGGCCAGCACCTTGGCGGCTTCGTCACGGGTCTGGGCGAGCTGTTCCTCGACGCGCTTGTTGGCGGCAGACAGCTCCAGCTTGGCCTTGTCGGCCGCGGCCAGGCCGTCGGCGATCTTCTTGGCACGCTCGTCGAGCGCCTTCGTGATCGGCGGCCACACGAATTTCATCGTGAACCACCAGAGGATCGCGAAGACGACGATCTGCGCCAACAAAGTAGCGTTCAGATTCACGGCTTCGACCTCTCTCGGTTAGAACTTTGCTTGGGAAAGTACGTTCGAGAAACGTCGTATCAGCCGGCGACGAACGGGTTCGCGAAGGCGAACAGCATCGCGATACCGACACCGATCAGGAACGCAGCGTCGATCAGACCGGCCAGCAGGAACATCTTGGTCTGCAGTTCGTTCATCAGCTCAGGCTGACGGGCCGACGCTTCGAGGTACTTGCCACCCATCAGCGCGATACCGATACAGGCACCGATGGCACCCAGGCCGATGATCAGACCGCAAGCCAGAGCGACAAGACCCAACACGTTTTCCATGATTGCTCCTATGAGACAGAGTAGTTGACGGACGGAAAGAAAAAGGGAACCGGACTTTCAGGCGATCAGTGCTTGTCGTGCGCCTGGCCGAGGTAGACCAGGGTCAGCATCATGAAGATGAAGGCCTGCAGCGTGATGATCAGGATGTGGAAGATCGCCCAGATCGTGCCGGCGATGATGTGGCCGACGAACAGCAGGCTGCCTCCCAGGGACAGGGCCGCGGCGCCGCCGAGCAGCGCGATCAGCATGAACACCAGTTCGCCAGCGAACATGTTGCCGAACAGTCGCATGCCGTGCGAGATCGTGTTGGCGGTGAACTCGATCATCTGCATGACGAAGTTCACGGGAGCCAGCAGGATCGCGCCGATGCCGTGGGCATGGAACGGCGCGGAGAAGAGCTCCTTGACCCAACCGGCGGCGCCTTTGATCTTGACGTTGTAGTAGATGCGCGCCAGCAGCACGGTGATGGCCAGGCCCAGGGTGATCGACAGGTCGGCGGTGGGCACGACGCGCATGTATGCGTGGTGCGGGTCGCCGCCCTGGGCAGCGTAGATGCCTTCCCAGATCCGCGGGATCAGGTCGACCGGGATCAGGTCCATGAAGTTCATCAGGAAGATCCAGACGAACACGGTCAGTGCCATCGGCGCAATGGCGCGGCGCGAGGCCTCGTTGTGGATGATGCTCTTGGCCTGCGTGTCGACCATCTCGACCATCATCTCCACGAATCCTTGCAGCCGCCCCGGCACCCCGGCGGTGGCCTTCCTGGCGACGCGCCACAGGAACAAGCAGCCGAGCACGCCCAGCAGGATGGACCAGAACAGGGAGTCGAGCTTGAAGATCGGCTCGCTCAGGGAGAAATCGACGATGCCCTCCTGCGCGCGGTTTTGCAGGTGCTGCAGGTGGTGCTGGATGTACTCACCCGGGGTCGGTCCTTGTCCTTCGGCAGCCATCGTGTGTCTCGAACGCTCGTTATGACGTCTGTTTCACGCGACCCCGCCACAGCAGGGCCAACCAACTCACTTTCATGCACACGACCATCGTGACCAGCAGGGCCGGCCAGCTGAGGTCGGGCACGATCTTGACGGCCGCCACCAGCATGGCGACGGCCAAGGCAATCTTCATGGCCTCCCAGAACAGGAACCCCAGCACGGTTGCGCCGGGCGTCGCCCTGGAAAACCGCTTGGTGATGCCCCGCGCCATCAGCGCCCCGGGCAACACCACGGCCGCCGCCCCATAGAGGGCCGACCAGGCCGCCCCACCTGCGCCGGAGATCGCGAACCACAGGCCCGCCACCACCGCGCCCGCCACGGCTTGCACCGCGACGACCCGCCACGGTGAGAGCGGCGGGTGCTTTGCCATCAGAACCTGCGCCTCCTCGCGCGACAGGGTCTTGAAGTCCGGGTCTGCGCCCGCATCTGTTCCCGTATCCGGACAACCATGGTCGTAGCGAGCGGTCATGGCGTTCGGTTCCGGGCGGGTTACGGCAAATCCCCGGGATTATACGTGGTAACCCGCAGCTTCCCGCTACCCCCCCCCGGCAGGAGTTTCTCGCCGGGCCGCTCGGCCGCGCGCGGTGCGACACGTCGACCGCTTCTGCGCGAGCGGCGTACGCACAATCCCGTTGCCCGGTGCGACGGGCTCATGCCACCATTCGCCCCATGGCATCGATGAAGGATCTGCTCGCCCGTCGGCTGCGTGAACAGCTGCCCAACCGCCAGGCCCTGGCAAGCTCGCGCTGGCTCCGACCGGTGGCGGCACAACTGACGGCTCCGGAGCTGTGGCGGATGAAGTCGGAGTCGGTGGCGCGCGGCGTCGCCGTGGGCCTGTTCTGGGCGTTCCTCGTGCCGGTGGCGCAGATCCTGTTCGCGACGCTGCACTGCGTGTGGTGGCGCGCGAACATTCCGATCGCCGCGGCCATCACCTTCGTCACCAACCCCCTCACCGTCGGTGGCTGGCTCTGGCTGGCCTACAAGGTGGGCAGCGTGTTCGTCGGCGGGTCCGCCGCCCCGCCCCCGCCCGAAGGCGGCACCGGCCTGCTGGTGTGGCTGCAAACCTACGGCGTGCCGGCGCTCGTCGGCATGGCGATCTTCGGCGTGGTCAGCGCGATCCTCGGCTACCTCGTCGTCAAGCTGTTCTGGCGCCTGCGTCTGTGGTCGCGACTGCGCTCGCGCCAGCGCCGGCGCACGCCGGCGCGCCCGCAGGGCAGCTTGGACTGAGGGGCACGCCCGCCGGACTCAGTCGCCCGCGGGGGGCAACAGCGCGCCGGCGAAGAAGTTGACCGGCAGCCCCTCCACGTCGACCCGTACCTCCAGCACGCACCCGGCCCACGGCTGCGCGGCCAACTCCTCCGCCGGGCGCTTCTCGCGCACCGTCGTGATGTAGAGCGTGCGCAGGTCGGGTCCTCCGAAGCACGGCATCGTCGGGCAGCGCACCGGCAACAGGATCTCCTGGACGATGCGCCCGTCCGGCGCCAACCGCAGCACCCGCGAACCCTCGTACATCGCCACCCAGTAGTGACCCTCGACGTCGACCGCCGCGCCGTCCGGTCGGCCCAGGTACTCGTCCAGCGGCTGGTCCGGCGCGCGCGGCTCGAAGCGCGCGAACGCCCTGCGGCGCGAGATGGCGCCGGACCGTGGATCGGCGTCGAAGGCGTAGATGGTGTGGGCCCGCGTGTCGGCCCAATAGAGGGTGCCGCCGTCGGGGCTCCACGCCAGCCCGTTCGACGTGGTGCAGCCCTCGGCGCGCGCGGTGAGCCGGCCGTCGAGGTCCAGGCAGTACAGCGCCGCGGTCGGTTCGCGCGCCTCGTCGACGGTACCGCACCAGAAACGCCCGGACGGGTCGCACTTGCCATCGTTGAACCGTTGCCGCGCCGGATCGTACGGCGCCGGCACGCACAGCCGGGCTGCGCCGGATGCGGGGTCGAACTGCCAGAGGCCGTCGCGCAGGGCGAGCACCAGGCCGCCTTCGCGCCGGGGCGCGACGCAGGCCGCCTCTGTGTCGAAGGCCCAGCCATCGAGGTGGCCGCTGCGCGGGTCGAAACGATGCACGCGCCGCCCGGCGATGTCGCAGTAGTAGAGCCGGCCTTCGTCCGGATGCCAGAACGGCGATTCGCCGAGGATGGCCGGGTGTTCGACGGCGACGCGCACCGCGCCCGGATCGGCGGCGGGGGGTGCGGCACGACGCAGGCGGGAAGTGGAGGCAGCGGGGGATGTCATGGGGCACTCGGAGGAATCGGTCCAGGCAGGCGCGCCGTAGTGGCGTTGGCAGGTCCACCGTCGGGGCAGCAGCTTTCGATCCTACGCCCGTACCCTGCTTGTAACGGGAGCGCGCCAGCCCCGCCTGGAGGCGGAAGGCGCCGCGCGGGGCCGGCCGTGACGAGCAGCCGGGCGTGGCGCCCGTCGAGGTGCGCCGCGCCGGCGCTCACTCCAGGTCGGCCTTCAGGTAGTGCGCGCCGGGCAGCGGGTTGTAGTAGTACGGCGGCACTTCCTCGAAGCCCAGGCTGGCGTACAGGCTGCGCGCGGCTTCCATCTCGTCGAGCGTGTCCAGCAGCATGACCGAATAGCCGCAGCGCCTGGCTTCGTCGAGCAGGGCCTGCGCGAGCGCGCGGCCCAGGCCGAAGCGGCGGAAGGCCTTGCGCACGTACAGCCGCTTCATCTCGCAGGCGTTGGCATAGTCGACGTCGGCGATCGGCCGGAAACCGCCGCAACCGGCGGGCTCGCCGTCGAGCAGGGCCAGCAGCAGGTGGCCCGCGGGGGCGGCGTATTCGCCGGGCAGCGAGGCCAGTTCGGCGTCGAACTGCTGGAAGCTCAGGTCGATGCCCAGCGACGCGGCGTACTCAAGGAACAGTTCGCGGGTGGCGTGCAGCAGCTCGGGCGTGTCGGGCACGACCAGCCGTATCTCGGGGGATTCCATCCGTCGAGGGGCGCAGGTGCGCGGGTGTAGACGCGGCTAGTCTAGCGCGGGGTGAGGCCGCGGGCCGCCAGGGGAAAGCTCCAACGCCGCCATCCTCATGCCTGCGGCGCCGCGGTCCCGGCGAATCCGAGCACGACGCGACGGGTGCGTGCCGACTTCTTCTCGACCTTGGTGACGAGCAGCGCGCCGATCTCGGCGGTGTTCATCACGTGGGTGCCTCCGCAGGGCTGGAGGTCGACACCCGCAATCTCTATCACCCTCACCCGGCCCAGGCCCCGCGGCGGCTGCACGCTCATGCTGCGCACGAGCTGCGGGTTCGCGTCGAGCTCCTCCTCGCTGATCCAGCGGTGCGACACGGGCAGCGCCTGCGCGACCCGGGCCATGAGGCCCGCCTCCAGTTGCTCGCGGTCGATCGGCTCGGTGGTGTGGAAGTCCAGCCGTGCGTAGCCGGCGGTGATCGAGCAGCCGTCCACGGGGTAGGGCAGCAGCGAGCACAGCACATGCGTGGCGGTGTGGAATCGCATGTGACGGTGCCGCCGCTCCCAGTCGATCTCGGCCTCGACGGGCAGCCCTGCCCGGAGCGCAGCCAGCACTTCGTCCTGCCCGGACGCCGGCACGTGCACGATGCTGCCCGGCGCCGCCCCCTTGCGGGTATCCGCGATGGCGATCGCCCGACCGTCGGGCAGGCGCAGCAGGCCGGCGTCGCCCGCCTGGCCGCCACCGAGCGGATAGAACACGGTGCGGTCGAGCTGGATGCCCGTCTCGTCGAAGGCGACCACCCTCGCCTCGCACCGACGCAGATAGCCGTCTTCGCGGAACAGTTCTTCGGTCATTCGATCACTCGTCATAGGTGACTCGTCGTTCAGTCACGTCATTGGTTGCCCGGGACGATGGTGCCGGGCAGGCGCAGCGCCCACAGCTTGCCACTTCAGCGCCGTTCGAGCGCCAGCCGGGCCGCGAGCAGACCCAGCACCGTCCCCATCACCCACCGCTGCAGGCGCATCCAGCCCGGACGGCGCTGCAGGAAGGCCGCCAGCCGGGCGGCGGCGAGCACGATCACGAGATTGACGAGCGTGCTCACCACGATCTGCACCACGCCCAACGTGAAGCTCTGCACCAGCACGTCGCCGCGCTCCGGATGCAGAAACTGCGGGAAGAACGACAAGTAGAACACCGCGACCTTCGGGTTCAGCAGGTTGGTGAGCAGCCCCATGCGGAACAGCACCGCCGGGCGGTCGTGCGGCAAGGCGCGCGGCTCGAAGGGCGAGGCCCCGCCGGGTCGCACGGCCTGCCAGGCCATCCAGAGCAGGTAGGCGGCGCCGGCGTACTTGATGGCCTCGAACGCGAACGGCACGGCCATCAACACGGCCGTCAGGCCCAGCGCCGCCATCGTCAGGTGGAACAGGAACCCGACGATGACACCGGCCAGCGACAGCAGCCCCGCGCGGCGCCCCTGGCAGAGCGTGCGCGAGACGTTATAGATCATGTTGGGGCCGGGCGTGAGGGCGAGCACGGCGCAGGCCAGTGCGAACCATCCGATCTCCAGGGCAGTGAACATCGGTCGGGCTCCTGTCAGTCAAGCGATTCGGCAGGGTCGGATGAGAGCCGGATCTCGCCCCGGGAGGTGCGCAAGACCGCCTCCAGCGCGGAGCCGTGCGCCCGGCATTGCACCCCGGCGGCGCGCAGCACCGCGAGCGCCTCGGCGAGGACGGGAGACGGCGACGCCAGCTCCAGCG
Organism: Burkholderiaceae bacterium; assembly: GCA_035559275.1. Classification (GTDB taxonomy): domain Bacteria; phylum Pseudomonadota; class Gammaproteobacteria; order Burkholderiales; family Burkholderiaceae_C; genus Caldimonas. The sequence goes on along the minus strand of DATMBN010000029.1, from coordinate 98,220 downwards.
CCTGCAGCGTGACGCCGCTGGGCGCCATCGCATCGACGGGATGCCGCTCCTGCCACTCGATGAGCGTCGGCAAGGCACCCGCGCACAACAGCTGGCCGTCGTCGCGCACTGTCAGACGCCATCGCAGCACCCCGGCGTCCGTCGCGCGCTCGGCTGCCACTGCCGGGCCGGGCTCCAGGCCCCGGGAGGCCCAGGCACGGCACGCGGCATCCAGATCGCGCACGCCGGCCACCCAGTGGATGAGGCGTGGCGCCTCCTTCAAACGGGCTTGCAGGGCGGCGTCGTCGAGCCCGAACCAGCGGCGGCGCGCGGGGGGCGGGGCCTGTGGATCGATCGCGATCAGCTCGAGGTAGGCACGCGGCCATGGCCCGCTGCCTACGTGCAGAAGGCGGTTGTGCGTGCCCATCAGGGCGTGCTTGCCGCCCGGGCCGGGGGTCACGCCCAGCGCGGCCTCGCACCAGGCGACGCCCTGCTCGAGGCTGGCGCATGCGACGACGAGGTGGTCGACCTCGGCGGTCACGGGCTCGCTCACGGCTGTCCTCCCCTTACAGGTGCGCCGCGCCGTCGATGCAGGTGCGGCTGTGGCCACCGACCCACACCGCGTCGTCGCTCGCGTCGATGTGGACCCGTCCGGCGCGCTGCATCCGCGTGCCCTGCGCCGCGACGTAGCGCCGCGGCGCGATGCCGTCGCCGATCAGCCATTGGGCGATGCTGGCATTGAGGCTGCCGGTCACCGGGTCTTCTGCGATGCCGTCGGGCGCGACGAAGGCGCGCACCTCGAACTGCGTCTCGTGCCCCTGCGGATGCGGCCCCACCACGCCGACGAAGCCGATGCGGGCGAGCGCGGAAAGGTCCGGCTCGATCGCGAGCACCTCCTCGGCGCTGCCGAGCAGCAGGGTCATCCACTTGGGTCCGTTGTCGAGCAGGCGTGCGGCGCGCACCTGCCCCTCGCGCAATCCCAGCGCCCGGACGATCGCGGCGAGCGTCGAGGGGGCGAGCTCCTGAGCCGCCATCGGGGGTGCGGCGAAGGCCCAGCGCGGGCCGTCCTGCCGCAGCGTGACCAGCCCCACGCCGCATTGCTGCACGACCTGCCCGGCCGCGCGCGGCTTGCCGCCCGCCTCCAGCCAGGCGTGGCAGGAGCCGAGCGTGGGATGGCCGGCGAAGGGCAGCTCGCTCGCCGGGGTGAAGATGCGCACCCGATAGTCGGCGCGCGGGTCGGTGGGACGCAGCAGGAAGGTCGTTTCGGACAGGTTCGTCCAGCGCGCGAAGGACTGCATCTGCGTGTCCGTCCAGTCGTCGGCGCCGAGCACGACGGCCAGCGGGTTGCCCTTCAGGGCCTGGTCGGTGAAAACGTCGACCTGCTTGAAGCGGTAGGACATGGGCGGCTCCGGGGATTCAGCCGGTCCGCAGCACACGGCCGAGCGCGGCGACGCCCTGCTCGATCTGCTCCGGCGTGAGCGTCACGAAGGACAGCCGCAACGTGTGCGGCTCGGGAGACTGCGCGTAGAACGCCGCGCCGGGCACGTACGCGACGCCAGCGTCCACCGCCTTGGGCAGCAGCGCCATCGCGTCCATCCCCGCCGGCAGCGCGACCCAGAAGAACATCCCGCCCACCGGCGTGTTCCAGCGGCAACCGGGGGGCAGATGCACCCGCAGCGCGCGCTCCATCGCGTCGCGCTGCGCGGCGTAGCGGGCACGGATGCGCGGCACGTGCTCGTCGAGGAAGCCGTCGCGGATCACCTCGTGCACGACGCGCTGGTTGAACACCGGCGTGTGCAGGTCGGCGGCCTGCTTGGCCTGCAGCAGCTTGGGATAGAGGTGCGCGGGGGCGACGAGGTAGCCCAGGCGCAGGCCGGGTGCCAGCACCTTGGAGAACGAGCCCAGGTAGAGCACCTGGTCCGGGTTGCGCGAGGCGAGCGGCGCGGGCGGCGGACGGTCGAACCACAGATCGCCGTACGGGTTGTCCTCGACGAGCGGCAGGCCCAGGCGCGAAGCTTCCTCGACGAGGGCGGCGCGGCGCGCCTCGGTCATGCAGCGCCCGCTCGGGTTCTGGAAATTGGGCAGCACATAGAAAAAGCGTGCACCTCGTGCGTAGTCGCGCAGCGCCTCCGGCAGCGGGCCTTCGTCGTCGGACGGCACGGCCGTGATCTCGGGTTCGTATGGCGCGAAGGCCTGCAGCGCGCCGAGGTAGGTCGGCGTCTCGACCGCGACCCGGCTGTCCTGGTCGATCAGCACCTTGGCGGCCAGGTCCAGCCCCTGCTGCGAGCCGGTCGTGATCAGCACCTGGTTCGCGCCCACCCGCAGACCTTGCGCCGCCATGTGCGCGGCGACCCATTCGCGCAGCGGGGCGTAGCCTTCGCTCGCGGCGTACTGGAGGGCCTCGCGCCCGGTCTCGCGCAGCACGCGCTCGCTCGCCTCGCGCATCGCCTCCACCGGAAAAGTGTCGGGCGACGGCAGACCGCCGGCCATCGAGAGGATGCCAGGCCTTTCCGTGACCTTGAGGATCTCGCGGATGATCGAAGGGTTCATGCGCTCGGCACGCCGAGCCAGGGTCCAGGTCATGTGTATTGCTCCATAGTGCCTCGCGCATCGTCCACGCAAGATTCCATCACGCCCCTGGCGGGGAGCCGCCCTCTGGCCCTTCGCCGCCGGGTGGCCCCCAGAAGACGACCCAGGTGACCAGATCGTCGGAGAAGCCCTCGAAGCGGTGCACCCGCCCCGCCGGCACGAACAGGCAGTCGCCTGGGCCGAAGGCGTGGCGCGCATCGCCGTTCACGAACGTCCCGTGCCCGCTGACGACGAAGTACAGCTCGTCCTGCACGTGCGGCTGCTGCGGATCGCGTCCGTGCGGCGCGTACACCTCCACCTTCATCGACCCGTGGCGCAGCAGTTCGGCGTAGCGCTCTCCCCGCGGGCCGGGCAGGCGCGCGAGGCCCTCGCGCCAGTGGACGCGGCTCATGCCGGCCTCCGGTCCGCCGGCGCGCGCTTGCCCAGGAACACGCTGGCGACCACCGCCACGCCGAAGACCAGCGTCAGCGCGTCCAGCCGCTCGCCGAGCAGAGGCACGGCGGACAGCATCGAGAGGAAGGGTTGCAGCAGCTGCACCTGGCTCACGCGCACCGCGCCGCCCAGCGCGAGCGCTCGGTACCAGGCGAAGAAGCCGATCCACATCGAGAAGACCGCCACGTAGAGGAAGCCGCCCCATGCGGGCAGGGACACCGGCTGCGCGGGCCACGTGAGGAAGGTGACGGGCAGCGTGACTGGCAGCGACAGCACCAGCACCCAGCAGATCACCCGCTCGGCGCCGAGCTGGGGCGTGAGCTTGGCGCCGCCCACGTACCCCAGCGCCGCGGACACCACCGCGCCGAAGAGCAGCACGTCGGCCCAATGCACCGCCATGCCAACGCCGGCGGCGCGGGCCTTGAGCACGGCATAGAACACGACCAGCGCACTGCCCAGCGCCGCGCAACCCCAGAACGCCGGCGACGGCCGCTGTCGATAGGCGATCGCCGCGACCACGGCGGTGCCCAGCGGCAGCACGCCCAGGATCACCGAGGCATGCACGGCCCCCACCTGCTGCACGCCGTAGGCCATCAACAGCGGAAAGCCCACCACCACGCCCAGCGCGGTGCCGGCCAGTCCCCGCCACTGCGCCGCGCTCGGCCACGGCGCGCGGACGGCCAGCAGGTACAGCACCGACAACAAGCCGGCGAGTGCCGCGCGGCCGAAGGTCACGAACCAGGGCGACAGCTGCGGCTCGCCCAGCCCGCCCGTGGCCAGGCGCGTCATCGGCAGCGTGAGCGCGAAGATCGTCACGCCGACCACGCCGAGCAGCAGACCGCGGGTGTCGTCGCCGATGCGGGGATGGGCCAGGGCCGCCGTCACAGTCGCAGCATCCAGACGGCGGTGACCACCAACACGGCCGCCATCGCACGGTTGAACCACAGCAGCCGCTGGCCGACCGCCAGCCAGTGCCGCAGGAGCGAGCCCACCATCGCGTAGGTGAAGTTGCTCGTGAATGCGTAGACGGCCATCACGGCGATCACGATCGCCAGCCGCTCCCCGGGGTTGGATGCCGGTTCGCCGGCCTGGCTGGTGACCCAGCCCCCGGTCAGCGCGAGCGCCAGCATCCACGCCTTGATATTGACGAACTGCAGCCCCACACCCTGCCAGAAGCCGACGTTCAGACGGGACTCGTCGGCCTGCGCCAGCCGCCGCGTCTGGGCGAGTCGCCATGCGAGCCACAGCATGTAGGCGACGCCCGCGAGCGTCACCGCCCAGCGCAGCGGGGGCAGCGCCATCACGGCCGCGCCGAGGCCGAGCCCGCACACCAGCATCAGCAGCGTCCAGCCGGCAGGAACGGCCAGGCAGAAGCGCAGCGCCCGCCGCAGTCCGCCGTTGGCGGCCAGCGCGGTCGAGAGGGTGGTGTTGGGCCCGGGGGTGAAGCTCATCGCCGTGGCCAGCACCAGCAAGGCGAGGAACTCTTGCGGGCTCATGCAAGCCAGTCTATGCTGAGGACCAATACAGCACCAGTACACCAATCCGTGCCACCGGGGGTTGCTGTATTGGTCGCCGTGCCGACACAGCCGTTCCCTGCCCTCTTCGCCGCCCTTGCAGCGCCATGCTGACCCGCTCGTCTTCGCAGACGCTCACCGAACAACTGGCCAACCGCTACGCCGAGCGGATCCGCAACCGCCTGCTGCCGCCCGGAGCGCGGCTGCCCTCGGTGCGCGAGTGCGCGCGCCGGCACGAGGTCAGTCCGTACACCGTGGTGGCGGCCTACGACCAGCTGCTCGCGCAGGGCCTGATAGAGGCACGCCGCAACCGCGGGTTCTACGTGCGTGAGTCGAGACCCGACGCCCGCGGCGAACCGCGGTCGGAGTTGCGCGCAGAGCCCGCGGACCGCGCCCCCGCTTCCGGGGGCCGCTCGCCGGCCCGCCCGCTGGATGCCGCCACATTGATCCGCGGCATGTTCCGGCAGGTGGACGCGCAGGGTCAGCAGATGAAGCCGTCTCCCGGCATGGGGGTGCTGCCACCCGATTGGCTGGAGACCCCCTTCCTCAGCGCCGCGGTACGCCGCGTCACGCGCACCACGAACCTGCATGCGCTATCGCTGCAGTACGGCGAGCCAGCGGGCGACTCGTCGCTGCGCCGGGCGCTGAGCCAGAAGCTCGCGTCGCTGGAGATCGAGGCCTCGCCCGAGCAGATCGTCACCACGGTGGGCGCCACGCATGCGCTGGACGTCATCTGCCGCGCGCTGCTCAAGCCCGGTGATGCAGTGATGGTCGACGAACCGGGCTGGGCAGTGGAGTTCGCGCGTCTGGCGCACCTGGGCATGCGCGTGCTGCCGGTGCCACGGCGCGACGAGGGACCGGACCTGGAGGTGATCGGACGCTACTGCAAGGCCTACGCGCCGGAACAACGCCCCAAGCTCTTCATCAGCGTGAGCGTGCTGCACAACCCGACGAGCCAGAGCCTCGCGCCCAGCCATGCGCACCGGGTGTTGCGCCTGGCGCAGGAACACGACTTCCTGGTGGTCGAGGACGACACCTACTCGCACCTCGCCCCCGTCCACGCCACCCGCATGTCGGCCCTCGACGCACTGGAGCGGACGATCTACGTCGGCGGTTTCGCCAAGATCCTCGCGCCCAACTGGCGGGTGGGCTACCTGGCGGCACGTGAGCCGTTGGTCGAGCGCCTGATCGACGCGAAGCTCCTGAGCACGCTCACCACCCCGGCCCTGCTGGAGCAGTCGCTCGCGCTGTGTCTCGAGCAGGGCCAGATCCGGCGCCATGCCGAGCGCGTGCGCTCGCGCCTGGACGGCGCGCGTGCGCGCGCCGTGCGGCTGGCGACGCAGGCCGGTTGCCGGTTCGTCTGCGAACCGGCGGGGCTCTTCGGCTGGGTGGATGCCGGCGTCGACACCGACCGACTTGCGCAGCGCATGCTGGACGAAGGCTACCTGCTCGCCCCCGGCTCGCTCTTCCACGCCGCGCGCCAGCCGACCCAGCTCATGCGCATCAACTTCGCGACGACACAAAGCGCCGGGTTCTGGCGCGACTTCGAGCGACTGCGCGAGGAAGTCGCACGCACCCGTGGGGCCCGAGGGGCCTGAAGTCCTGGGCAAAAAGCCCTCGCACGGACCGTGACATATTCCGGGAGGAATCGGGCACGCGGGCCTGGCCAGCGGCGAAACGGGCGGCTTGTCCAGTAAAGTCACGAAAATATACAAATTGCCTGGCATGGTTGCGCATGCTCACGGCAAGAGGTGCTCCAGCGCCCGCCCTGCTGATGGACGAAACCACCATACCCTTTGGCGATCCCGAGCTGATGCGGGCCAGCGACTTCCGTCGCTACCTGCAGGAAGCGGCGTCGGCGCCCGGCGGCGAGCCGCAGGGCTCGCGGTGGACCTCGCTCAGCCCTTCTCTGATGGCGGACCTGCAGCGCTTCGAGCACCGGGGCCAGGGAGCGGACGTGCTGGAGGTGCTCGCCGCCTGCCTGCGCCACGCGCAGCGCGTGGTGATCCACTGCGAGGCCGGCGGTTACGTGGTGCCCATCACCTTGTTCCCGCAGGAGCGCCTGTTCCACTGCCCGGCCGACCCCGGCACCTACCTGCTGCAACGCCTTGCGCTGCTGCGCGTGCTGCGCCTGGAGCCGGCGGTGTTGCGCCCGCCCGGGGACCGTGAGGAGGCCCTGGTCGGGTCGCTGTCGCAATACCATCCGCTGGCGCCGCTGCTGTGGGTGCTGGCCCTGCATGGCGCCCGCAGCGAGTTGCTGCCCGAGGTGGCCGGGCCCGCCAGCTACCGCACCGCCCCGGGGCTGGACCTGCGGACGATGCCGATGAGCGCGGCCCAACGCAGCGCGATCCGCCACATGCGCACGCAACCGCTCTCGGTGCGCGAGCTGGCCGACTTCCTCGGTGGCCCGCGCGAGGCCGCGACGCGGCTGCTCAACGCCTTGTACCTCCTGTCGGGCCTGATCGTCAGCCGCTCGCTGCCTCAGTCGCCGGCCTCCTGGTTCACGCTGCGGCGGCGTTGACCGGCCCGCCCTCGGCACCGTCAGCGCGAGCCGAGGGCCTCCCAGCGCTCCAGCGCCGCCATCAACTCTTCCTCGATCTGCTGGTAGCGCGCCTGCAGCTCGGCCACCCGGTGCGGCTCCTTGCGGTAGATCTCGGTGCCGGCCAGGGTCTGGCCGATCTGCTTCTGCTCGGCCTCCAGCGCCTCGATGCGGGCAGGCAGTTCCTCCAGCTCGCGCTGCTCCTTGTACGACAGCTTGCGCGGCGCCGCGCTGCGGGCCTGCGGCTGCGTCTTCTTCCCGGCACCGGGCGCCGGCGCGGGGGCCACGGCCCGCTGGCGCACGGCGCGACCGCGTTCGCTCTGCACGCGCCAGTCCTCGTACCCGCCCTCGTACTCGCGCCAGCGGCCCGGCTCCTCGTCGCCTTCCCACGCGATCGTGCTGGTCACGACGTTGTCGAGGAAACGCCTGTCGTGGCTGACGAGGAAGACCGTGCCGTCGTAGTCCTGCAGCAGCTCTTCCAGCAGTTCCAGCGTGTCGATGTCCAGGTCGTTGGTCGGCTCGTCGAGCACCAGCACGTTGGCCGGCCGGGCGAAGAGCCGCGCGAGCAGCAGCCGGTTGCGCTCGCCGCCCGACAGCGTCTTGACCGGCGAGTTCGCCCGCTCGGGGGGGAACAGGAAGTCGCCCAGGTAGCTCATCACGTGCTTGCGGGAGCTACCGATCTCGATCCACTCGCTGCCGGGGCTGATGGTGTCGGCGAGCGTGGCTTCCAGGTCCAGCGCGGCGCGCATCTGGTCGAAGTAGGCGACCTGCAGCTTCGTGCCGCGCCGCACCGCGCCGGCGTCCGGCTCGGTTTCGCCCAGGATGAGCTTGAGCAGGGTCGTCTTGCCCGCGCCGTTGGGCCCGATGATGCCGACCTTGTCGCCTCGCAGGAAGAGCGCGGAAAAGTCGCGCACCACCGGCTTGCCGCCATAGGACTTGTCCACGTGCTGCAGTTCGGCCACCAGCTTGCCGGACGAGACGCCGGCATCGACCTCGAGCTTGACGCGCCCCAGGGCCTCGCGCCGCTCGGCCCGGCGCTGGCGCAGCCGTTCCAGCCGCTTGATGCGGCTGACGCTGCGCGTGCGTCGCGCCTCGACCCCCTTGCGGATCCAGACCTCCTCCTGCGCGAGCAGTTTGTCGGCCTTGGCCTGCAGCACCGCCTCCTCGGCGAGCTGGCGCTCCTTGAGCGTCTCGTAGGCGCTGAAGTTGCCCGGATAGCTGCGCAGCACGCCGCGATCGAGCTCGACGATGCGGGTGACGACCGCATCGAGGAAGGCGCGGTCGTGGGTGATGAGCACGACGGCCCCCTCGTAGGCCTTCAGCAGCTCCTCGAGCCAGCCGATCGACGCCAGATCCAGGTGGTTGGTCGGTTCGTCGAGCAGCAGGACGTCCGGCTGAGCCACCAGGGCGCGGGCCAGCGCCACGCGCTTGCGCGTGCCGCCCGACAGACCCGCCAGCGGCGCATCGCGGTCCAGCTGCAGCCGCTGCAGCGTCTCCTCGACACGCTGCTCCCAGGTCCAGCCGCCCAGCGCCTCGATGCGGGTCTGCAGCGCATCCAGGTCCTCGCCGGGGGCATGCGCCTCGAAGCGCGCACGCAGCGCGCGCGCCTCGGCCAGGCCCTCGCTCACGGCCTCGAAGACGTTCTGGCCTTCGGCGAACACGGGCTCCTGGGGCACGTAGGCCAGCCGCAGCCCCTGCTGCAGCTGCAGCACGCCGTCGTCAGGCTTTTCGAGCCCGGCAAGGATCTTGAGCAGCGAGGACTTGCCGGTGCCGTTGCGCCCGATCAGGCCGACACGCTCGCCGGCTTCCAGCGCGAACGAGGCGTCGTCGAGCAAGGGCACGTGGCCGTACGCCAAGTGGGCGTGGGCCAGGGTCAGGAGGGCCATGGAGACTTCCGCACGAAGGAAGGTGCATTATCCCGGGCGCAGCAGCCCTTCCAGCCGTGCATCGACCGCCGGGTCCGCAGGCAGGTCGAGGAAGAAGTGGGTTTTCAGCGCCTGCCGCAGCGAGCCGGCGTCACGCAGTTCGGTGCGCTCGGCGGGCAGGCCGGTGCGGCGCACGCTCAGCTGCCCGTCGAGCAGCCCGAGGCGTACGCCCGGCTCGGCGCGCGCGGCGATCAGGTGCTGACGGAAGTGCGACTGCGGGTGATGACACAAGTACCAGCTGGTCAGTTCGTAGTCCACCGGCTCTTGCGGCTGGAGATCGAACCGGTAGAGGCTGCGCCATGAGTCGTCGAGTTCGACCTGCATCAGGTATTCGCGGCCGGCCGGGACCACGCGGAAGGATTCGTGCGGTGACGGCTGCGGCCCCTCGGCGTCCAGCGCGAGGCTGGAGGTGACGGTGAAGGCCCCGAAGCCCACGTCGGCGAGCCGCCGCTCGCCCCGCACGTCCACGCACAGCAGCATGTGCGTGCGCGGCGTCACGGCATCGTCGGGCTGCCGCCACACGACGCGCGCCGCCAGCCCGGTCACCGGGAAGCCGAAGCTGCGGAGCACGTGCGCGAACCAGAGGTTGTGCTCGTAGCAGAAGCCGCCGCGGCCCTCACGGACGAACTTGCGGGCCAGCGATGCGAGGTCGAGCCGCACCGGCCAGCCGAGCAACGGGTTGAGATTCTCGAAGGGAATGCGCCGCGTGTGCGCCTGGATCAGCCCGTCCAGCGCCTCGCGCGTGGCGGCCTGAGGCCCGGCGTAGCCGATGTGGTCGAGGTATCCCTCGAGGTCGGCCTGCTCGCTCATCCCACGCTCGCCTGCCGCACCGCCTGCTCCAGCGCCTCGACGAAGGTGCGAGCCACGTCGTAGCCGGTCTGCTGCGCGATCTCCTGGAAGCAGGTGGGGCTGGTCACGTTGATCTCGGTGACGCGGTCGCCGATGATGTCCAGGCCGATCAGCAGCAGGCCGCGCGGCGCAAGCACACGGCCGATCGCGCGGGCCGTCTCGCGGTCGCGCTCATCCAGCGGTTGCGCCACGCCCTTGCCGCCGGCCGCCAGGTTGCCGCGGATCTCGCTGCCCTGCGGGATGCGGGCGAGCACGTAGGGTACGGGCTCGCCGCCGATGACCAACACCCGCTTGTCGCCCTGCACGATCTCGGGCAGGTAGCGCTGGACCATGATCGTGCGGGCGCCACCTTCGTTCAGCGTCTCGATGATGCTGCCCAGGTTCAGGCCGTCGGGCCCCACACGGAAGATGCCCATCCCGCCCATGCCGTCCAACGGCTTGAGCACGACGTCCCGATGCTGCGCGTGGAACTCGCGGATCTCGGTGGCATCTCGGCTGATCAGCGTGGGCCCGATGAACTCGGGGAACTCCATCACGGCGAGCTTCTCCGAATGGTCGCGCAGCGCCCGAGCGCTGTTGTAGATGCGCGCGCCCTCGCGTTCGGCCTGCTCCAGCAGGTGCGTCGCGTAGAAGTACTCCATGTCGAAGGGCGGATCCTTGCGCATGAGCACGGCATCGAACGAGGCTAGCGCGACCGACTGCGGCTCATCGGCCGTGTACCAGCGGTCGGGGTCGCCGGTCAACTCGATGCGCGCGGCACCTGCCACGACCCGTTCGCCTGTTCGCCAGCTCAGCCGGCGCGGCTCGCACGCCCACAACTCGTGGCCGCGCGCCGCCGCCTCGCGCATCATCGCGTAGGTCGAGTCCTTGTAGATCTTGAAGTGGTCGAGAGGATCGGCGATGAACAGCAGTTTCATGGTCAGGACTTTTGCGTGAGGGGCGGCACCGGCTGTCGCTCGGCGCGCCCGTGCTGCACGGCCAGGGCCAGGGCGCCAGCCACGACGCCCCAGAAGGCCGAACCGACGCCGGCGAGCGTGAGGCCCGAAAGCGTGACGAGGAAGGTGATGAGGGCCGGTTCGCGGTGGCGCGCGTCGCCGAGCGCGGTGGCCAGACCGGTTCCGATCGTGCCCAGCAGTGCCAGCCCCGCGACCGCGATGACCAGCTCGCGCGGGAAGGCCGCGAGCAGCCCGACGACCGCCCCTGCGACCAGCCCGACGACGATGTAGAAGACGCCGGCCATGACCGCCGCGACGTAGCGGCGCGATGGGTCCTCGTGCGCCTCGCGGTTCAGGCAGATGGCCGCGGTGATGGCCGCCAGGTTCAACGCATAGCCCCCGAAGGGTGCGAACAGCAGGCTGGCGATGCCGGTGCCGGTGATGAGGGGCGAGACCGGCGTGTTGTATCCCGCGGCGCGGATCGCGGCGACACCCGGCAGGTTCTGCGAGGCCATCGTCACCACGAAGAGCGGCAAGGCCACGCCGAGCAGCGCACCCGGGTCGAACACCGGCGTGACCCACACCGGCCGGGCCCACGCCCACTCGACCTGCGACCAACCCAGCAGGCCTTGCATCGAAGCCACGGCGATCCCGGCCAGCAGCACGCCCGGCACCGCATAGCGAGGCCACCAGCGGCGCCCCAGGAGGTAGGCCGCGAACATCACCAGCACCAGCAAGAATCGCGTCTCCAGGCCCGCGAAGGCCTGCAAACCGAAACGCGCGAGCACGCCGGCCAGCAGGGCCGAGGCCAGCGCGACCGGAATGCGGTCCATCACGCGCGCGAACCAGCCGGTGGCCCCGCTGGCGATGATGAGCAGCGCGCAGACGATGAAGGCCCCGGTGGCCTCCGGCAGCGTCACGCCGCCGGCGGTGGCAAGCACCGCCGCGCCCGGCGTGGACCAGGCGGTGAGCACCGGCTGGCGATAACGCAAGGACAGCACGATGCTGGACAGCCCCATGCCCAGACCCAGGGCCCAGACCCAGGAGATGGTCTGCGCCGGCGTGGCGCCCAAGGCGGTCGCGGCCTGGAAGACGATCGCCACCGAGCTGGTGAAGCCGACCAGCACGGCCACGAAACCGGCCACCGTCGCGGAGAGGGAGAGATCGCGCAGGAAACGCATGCTGAAACGGGAACGGCCGCGCGACGCCGGTCGCGGGTCGCGCAGAGCCAAAGTCCAGCCTCGCAGCCTAGCAGGCCCGCGCCGGTCCTGCACGCCGTCCGGTCATCGGGGCCGGCCGGGAGGGGGCGCGCCGCCGCTTGGGGCCTGTGAACAGGCCCTAGATCTCGATCTTCGAGCCCAGTTCGACCACGCGGTTGGCGGGCAGGTTCAGGAAATCCGCCGCCGCGGCCGCGTTGCGATGCATGCTGGAGAACAGCTTCTCCCGCCAGGGCATCATGCCGGTGCCGAAGGTGGGGATCACGATTTCGCGCGACAGGAAATACGAGGTCTCCATGTCGTCGAGCTGCACGCCCCGGCTGCGCAGCAACTGCAGCGCCTCGGGCACGTCCGGGTCGTTCTTGAAGCCGAAATGCAGCACGACCTGCCAGCAGTCGTGGCCCAGCGGCTCGACCTCGACGCGCTTGTCGAAGCTGATCCACGGCACCTCGTGGTGGCGCACGGTGACGAAGAGGTTGGTCTCGTGCAGCACCTTGTTGTGCTTCAGGTTGTGCAGCAGGGCGTTCGGCGTCGTGCCCTTCTCCGAGTTCAGGAACACCGCCGTGCCCGGCACCCGCGTCGGAGGGCTGAGGAACACCGAGTCCAGGAAGCTCTTGAGCTCCACCGACTCGTCACGCAGCCGCTCGCCCAGCATGTGGCGGCCCTGCTTCCACGTCGTCATCAGGATGAACATGACCGCGCCGATCAGCAACGGGAACCAGCCGCCGTCGAGCACCTTGACCGCGTTGGCGGAGAAGAACAGCACGTCCACGACGAAGAAAAAGCCGGTGGCCGCGACGCAGAGGATCCAGGGGTACTTCCAGGCGTAGCGGATCACGAAGAAGGTCATCACCGTCGTGATCAGCATGTCGATCGTCACCGCGATGCCGTACGCCGAGGCCAGGGCGCTGCTGGAGCCGAACAGCACGACGGCGATCACGATACAGCCGTACAGCGACCAGTTGACGAAGGACACGTAGATCTGCCCGGTATCGCGCACCGAGGTGTGGGTCACGCGCAGGCGCGGCAGGTAGCCGAGCTGGATGACCTGCTTCGTGACCGAGAAGGCGGCCGAGATGAGGGCCTGCGACGCGATGACGGTGGCGCAGGTCGCCAGGCCGATCAGCGGGTACAGGGCCCACTTGGGCGCCATCTCGTAGAAGGGGTTGTTCACCTTCTCCGGGAAGGCCAGCAGCATCGCGCCCTGCCCGAAGTAGTTGAGCACCAGCGCCGGCATCACCAGGCTGAACCAGGCCACGCGGATGGGCCGCTTGCCGAAATGACCCATGTCGGCGTACAGCGCCTCCGCACCGGTGACGCACAGCACGATGGCGCCCAGCGAGACGAAGGCAAGCCCCGGGTTCTCGAAGATGAAGCGCAGCGCGTGGTGCGGGAGCAGCGCGGTCAGCACCGCCGGGTTCTGCACCAGGTGGACGACGCCCAGCACGGCCAGCACGATGAACCACACGGCCGTCACCGGGCCAAAGAGCTTGCCCACGCTGGCCGTGCCGCGCTTTTGCACCGCGAAGAGCGCGGTCAGCACCACCAGGGTCACGGGGACCACGTAGGGCTCCAGGCCCGGTGCCGCGACTTCGAGTCCTTCCACGGCGGACAGCACCGAAATCGCCGGGGTGATGACCCCGTCGCCGAAGAAGATCGCGGTGCCGAAGATGCCGAGCACGAGCAGCCGGCGCCGCAGTACGGGCCGGTCCTTCACGGCCATCGACGCGAGGGCGAGCATGGCCACGAGCCCCCCTTCGCCATTGTTGTCGGCACGCAAGATCAGGCTCACGTACTTGAGCGAGACGATCACCGTCAGCGTCCAGAACATCAGGGACAGGATGCCCAGGATGTTCTCCGCTGTGACGGGGATGTGGCCGTGAGTGAAGACTTCCTTCAGCGCATACAGCGGGCTGGTGCCGATGTCGCCGTAGACGACGCCGATCGCGCCGAGCGTCAGCGCCGCCAGCTTGGAGCCGGTGGCCGGGCGGTGGGAACTGGATGCCACGAGCAAGGAGGTCGTAGTCGAAAGCCCGCCATTTTGCGCCCGCTGGCGCCTGCGGGCGTGAATTTCATGTTGCGGTGCAGCAACGACGCCGGGCGAAGGCCCGCTCCGCCCGGGACGCCGTCAGTCGTACGTCTCGGCGTCGGGGTCGGTGGCTTCGAGCTCGTAGCTGGCCGCCAGCATCGCCAGGCGACCGATCACGCCGTACATGTAGAAGCGGTTCGGCGCGCTCGCGCCGGGCTTGGCACTCGGCTTGGGCAACTGGGTCGACTCGGCGAACGCCAGCGGCACGAAGCTCGCTCCTGGAGAGTTGAGGTTCTCGTCCACGCCGCGCTCGGCATGCACCCGGTAGAAGCCGCCCACGACGTAGCGGTCGATCATGTAGACCACCGGCTCGGCGACCGCATCGTTGATGCGCTCGTAGGTGGGCACGCCTTCCTGGATGATGACCTCGGAGACCTCCTGGCCGTCCTTGATCACGGACATCTTGTTGCGTGTCTTGCGGTTGAGCTCGGCCAGGTCCTTGGCGTCGCGCACCGTCATGATGCCCATGCCATAGGTGCCGGCGTCGGCCTTGACGATGACGAAGGGCTTCTCCTGGATGCCGTATTCCTTGTACTTGCGCCGGATCTTCGCGAGCAGGGCATCGGCGTTGCTCTGCAGGCATTCCAGCCCCGCCCCCTCCTGGAAATTCACCTGCCCGCATTGGGCGAACATCGGGTTGATCAACCACGGATCCATGCCCAGCAGCTTGGCGAACTTCTTGGCCACCTCCTCGTAGGCCTGGAAGTGGTTGGACTTGCGCCGCACCGCCCAGCCGGCGTGCAGCGGCGGCAAGAGGTACTGCTCATGCAGGCCCTCCAGCACCTCCGGCAGGCCGGCCGACAGGTCGTTGTTGAGCAGGATGGTGCAGGGATCGAAGTCCTTGAGCCCCAGGCGGCGCTTGGTTCTGAGCAGTGGCTCGACCGTGAGCTGGCTGCCGTCGGCCAGCGTGAGCGCCGTCGGTTCCTTGATCGTCTCGTCCAGGGTGCCCAGGCGCACATTCAGGCCCGCCGTCTGGAAGATCTGCACCAGCCGCTGCACGTTCATCAGGTAGAACGTGTTGCGCGTGTGCTTCTCGGGGATCAGCAGCAGGTTCTTGGCCTCGGGGCAGATCTTCTCGATCGCCGCCATGGCCGCCTGCACGGCCAGCGGCAGCATCTGCTCGGTCAGGTTGTTGAAGCCACCGGGGAAGAGGTTGGTGTCGACCGGCGCGAGCTTGAAGCCGGCGTTGCGCAGGTCCACCGAGCTGTAGAACGGCGGAGTGTGCTCCATCCATTCGAGCCGGAACCAGCGCTCGATGGCAGGCATGGATTCGAGAATGCGCTGCTCGAGCTCGTTGATCGGTCCGGTCAGGGCGGTGATGAGGTGGGGAACCATGCGGTGAGCCTCTGTGGCGGGGCCTGTGACGGCGAGCGGGGAAGCGTCGAATTCTAGGCAATTGGGGTCGCCCACGCCCTGTGCAAGGGCGCACACGACCGTTGCAGGAGAAGAAACAATGCAAACGGGCCTCCCGCAGGAGGCCCGTCGGCTGGCCGGGACCCCATTCCCTCTCGGGCAAAGGGGTCTTCCGGTCACTTACTTGCTGTAGGCAGTCTCGCCGTGCGAGGTGATGTCCAGACCCTCGCGCTCCTCCTCTTCCGTCACGCGCAGGCCGACGACCATGTCGACCAGCTTGTAGGCGATCAGCGAGACGACGCCGGACCACACGATGGTCAGGACCACGCCCTTGAGCTGGACCAGCACCTGCGAGCCGATGGAAAAGTCCTCCGCGCCGGTGCCGCCCAGCGAGGGCGAGGTGAACACGCCGGTCAGCAGCGCTCCCAGGATGCCGCCCACGCCGTGCACGCCGAACACGTCCAGGGCATCGTCCGCGCCCAGCATGCGCTTCAGGCCATTGACGCCCCACAGGCACACGATGCCGGCGAGCAGGCCGATCACGATCGCGCCCATCGGGCCCACGGTGCCGCAGGCGGGGGTGATGGCGACCAGGCCGGCCACCGCGCCCGAGGCGGCGCCCAGCATGGAGGCCTTGCCCTTGGACAGCGACTCGCCGGCGATCCAGGACAGCGTCGCGGCACCGGTGGCGACCAGGGTGTTGATGAACGCGAGCGCGGCGCCCGAGGTGGCCTCCAGGTTGGAGCCGGCGTTGAAGCCGAACCAGCCGACCCACAGCATCGAGGCGCCAACCATGGTGAGCGTCAGCGAGTGCGGAGGCATTGCCTCGCGGCCGTAGCCCAGGCGCTTACCCACCAGGTAGGCACCGACCAGGCCGGCGACGCCCGCGTTGATGTGCACCACCGTGCCGCCTGCGAAGTCGATCGCGCCGTCCTTGAACAGCAGGCCTTCGCCGTACCACACCATGTGGGCGATGGGCAGGTAGCTGAAGGTGAACCACAGCACGCAGAACAGCAGCACTGCGGAGAACTTGATGCGCTCGGCGAAGGAGCCGACGATCAGTGCGCAGGTGATGGCCGCGAAGGTGGACTGGAAGGCGATGAAGACGTACTCGGGGATCTTGACGCCCTCGGTGAAGGTGTCGGCCAGCGAGTCGCCGTTGACGCCCATCAGGAAGACCTTGTCCAGCGTACCGATGAAGGCGCCGCCGCCGCCGAAGGCCAGGCTGTAGCCGTAGATGGCCCACAGCACGACGATCAGCGAGAACACGACGAACACCTGCATCAGCACCGACAGCATGTTCTTGGCGCGCACGAGGCCGCCGTAGAACAGGGCCAGGCCGGGGATGACCATCATCACCACCAGCAAGGTCGCGACCATCATCCAGGCAGTGTCGCCCTTGTCGACGGTCGGCGCAGCCGCTTCAGGCGCGGCAGCTTCGGCGGGCGCGGCCGTGCCGGCGGGCGCGGCTGCGGCCTCCACCGAGGCGGCGGCCTCGGGCGCGGAGGCGGCCTGGGCCAGCGCCGCGTCGGCCAGGCCGAACACCGCCAGGCACAGGGCCAGTGAGGCAAATAGTTTCTTCATGGCTGTCTCTGTCTCTAGTGTGGCTGCGGGGCCGCGCCGCGGGCGCAGCCCCTCGCGATCAGAGGGCGTCCTTGCCCGTTTCCCCGGTGCGGATGCGCACCACCTGCTCCAGCGGCGAGACGAAGATCTTGCCGTCGCCGATCTTGCCGGTGCGGGCCGAGTTCTCGATCGCCTCGATGACGCGGTCGACGATCGCGTCGTCCACCGCGGCCTCGATCTTCACCTTCGGCAGGAAGTCGACCACGTACTCCGCGCCCCGGTAGAGCTCGGTGTGACCCTTCTGCCGCCCGAATCCCTTGACCTCGGTCACCGTGATGCCCTGCACCCCGATGCCGCTCAAGGCTTCTCGCACTTCGTCAAGCTTGAAGGGCTTGACGATCGCCGTCACCATCTTCATGGCGTCTCTCCTCTCTCAGAAGTTGTATTTCACGCCCACCACCAGCGCGGTGCGGCCCAGGTTCTTGCCGGAGGGGCTGGGGTAGGCGTACTCGCCGTCCGGCTTCTTGGTGTCGGTGCCGACGATCGCCGCGCTCACGAGGAAGCCGGCGATGTCCTTGCTGACGGTGACCGAATAGTCGGTGTAGGACGCGTCCGAGTTGCCGCGCACCTTCTGGTAGCCGATGTGCGGCGTCACCGCGAAACCGGCCACGTCGAACGTCGCGCTCAGGTCGATGTAGTTGCTGTTCTTGCTGTCTTCCCAACCGAAGAGGTTGGTCACGCTGTGGGAGTACTTGAGCGTGGCCGGGCCATAGCTCACGGCGCCGTAGATTTCCGTCGTGTTGGGGCTGACGTCGAGGCGGTGGCCCGGGTACTGGTAGCGCAGCACACCCACGTCGTAGCCGAAGTCCCCCGTGAGGCTGCCCTTGTAGCCGGCGTACAGGTCCACCTCCACGTCGGCGTCGCCGTCGGCATCCTTGATCCACTTGATCGTGGAGGCCCACAGGCCCGCGTACAGGCCGCTGGAGTGGCCGTAGTCGACCCCGCCCTGCAGCGCGGGCTGGAAGCGGCTCTGGGAGATGCCACGGTAACGGTAGTCGGAGACGGCCCCGAGGTTGAACGCGAAAGAGTGTTCGGGCGTCGACTGGGCGTAGGCCGGCATCGCCCCGGCCATGGCGGCCAGGACGGACAGGGCGACGAGCGTCTTCTTCATGCAGGGCTCTCCGGTGGGGTTGAGGATGGGCGGGCCGTTTCTGCACGATCCATGCCACGCCTGGGCCCTGCGCCCAGCCCCGAAACGGAGCGTGGCGCGCCCCAGGAGCGTTGCGTTGGCGCACCTCTTTCGTGCGCCAAACCGTCGCGCACCGGTTTGGCGCAATCACCCATCAGGGGGAAGACGGCGCATACCGATCGTGGCCGGCGCGGGCGAGAATCCGCACCCGTCGGCCGCCGCTGCCGGCCTGTCCTCGTCCACTGCCATGTCCCTTGCCGTCATCCACAGCCGGGCGCTGGCGGCCCTGCAGGCCCCGCCCGTCACCGTCGAAGTCCACCTGGCCAACGGCCTGCCCGCCTTCACGCTGGTGGGACTGGCCGACACGGAAGTCAAGGAATCGCGCGAGCGGGTGCGCGCGGCGCTGATCAACAGCGGTTTGGAGTTCCCCCACAACAAGCGCATCACGGTCAACCTCGCCCCGGCCGACCTGCCCAAGGAATCGGGGCGCTTCGACCTGCCGATCGCGCTGGGCATCCTCGCGGCCAGCGGCCAGATCGACCCGGCCCGTCTGGAGCCCTACGAGTTCGCCGGCGAGCTGTCTCTGGCGGGCGACCTGCGCCCCGTGCGCGGCGCGCTGGCAATGAGCGTGGCCTTGCGACGGCAAGGGTCGACCCGGGCGATGGTCCTGCCGCTCGACAGCGCGAAGGAGGCTTCGCTCGCGCCCGATTCGCCGGTCTACGGTGCGCGCCACCTGCTGGACGTGGTCGCCGCGCTGCAGCCCGACCGCGCCGCAGCCGGGCACGAGGGCGGTTGGGTGCGCGTGCAGGAGACGCTCGCGCTCGGCACGTGGAGCCACCCCGACCTGCGGGACGTGAAGGGACAGGCGGCCGCCAAGCGGGCGATGGAAGTCGCGGCAGCCGGCGGGCACAGTCTGCTGATGGTTGGCCCGCCGGGCACCGGTAAGTCGATGCTGGCGCAGCGGTTCACCGGGCTGCTGCCACCGCTGGAGATCGACGAGGCGCTGGAATCGGCTGCGGTGCTGAGCCTGGCGGGCCACTTCGACCCCGCCCGATGGCGGCAGCGGGTGTTGCGCGCCCCGCACCACAGCGCCTCGTCGGTGGCGCTGGTGGGCGGTGGGGTGCCGCCGCGGCCGGGCGAGATCTCGCTGGCACACCACGGCGTGCTGTTCCTCGACGAGCTGCCGGAGTACCCGCGCGCGGCCCTTGAAGCCCTGCGCGAACCCCTGGAGACCGGCCACATCACGATCTCCCGCGCGGCCCAACGCGCCGAGTACCCGGCGCGATTCCAGCTGATCGCGGCGATGAACCCCTGCCCCTGCGGGCACCTCGGCTCTCGATTGCAGGCCTGCCGATGCTCGCCCGATGTCGTGGCGCGCTACCAGGCCAAGCTCAGCGGCCCGCTGCTGGACCGCATCGACCTGCAGGTGGAGGTGACGGCGATCCCGCCGGAGGAACTGATGCGCGCCCCGGAAGGTGAGCCGACGGAGGCCGTCGCCGCTCGGGTGGCCCGCGCCCGCGAACGACAGCGCAGGCGCCAAGGGGGACTCAACGCCCGGCTCGCGGCCGCAGCGCTCGACGAGCACGCGCGCCCGGACGCCGCGGCAGGCCGTTTCCTGGAGGCCGCGGCGAAGAAGCTGGGCTGGTCTTCACGCAGTCTGCACCGCGTGCTCAAGGTGGCCCGCACGGTAGCGGACCTGGCCGGCAGCGACTCCATCTCGACCGCGCACGTCGCCGAGGCCATCCAGTTGCGCCGCGCCCTCCCCCAGGGTTGAGGCGCGGCGCCCCGCGCTGCGTCAACGAGGCGAGGTCGGGTCGGACTCGGCCGGGGCAGCCAACGAGGCCTGCGAGGCCTCGGGGTCCCAGCCGCCTCCGAGGGCCTTGAAGAGGTCGACCGTGGCGGCAAGCTGGGCCTGTCGGTTCGACAGGGTCTGCAGGCGTGCCTGGTTGGCGGTGCGCTGGGCGTCGAGCAGCTCCAGGTAGCCGGAGTAGCCGGAGCCATAGCGCCTCTGCGCCAGGTCCAGGGCGTTGACCGCGGCACGCTCGGCCGCCTCCGCATCCGCCTGCGACTCGCGCGCGGCGCGCAGGTTCGCCAGCGCGTCGGCCACGTCCTTGAACGCGGACTGCACGGCTCCCTGGTAGGCAGCCAGGGCTTCGCGCTGGCGCGCCTGCGCCTGCTCCGTCTGCGCCCGCCGTAGCCCGGCGTCGAAGATGGGCAGGGTCAGGCCGAACCCCACGGACCAGATGCGCGACGGCCCCTTCAGCAGGTCCGACAGCTCGGCGCTTTGTCCTCCGGCCAGGCCCGTGAGCGAGAGGGTCGGGAACATCGCCGCCTTGGCCACGCCGATCTGCGCGTTCGCGGAGACCAGCAACTGCTCGGCCTGGCGCACGTCGGGACGGCGCTCGAGCAACGTGGACGGCAACCCCGCCGGCGGAACGGGTGGCACGGGCAGGCTGCGCACCCGGCCTTCGCCAAGGGCCAGGCCCGTCTGCCCGGTCAGCAGGCCGAGTTGCGACTGCGCGAGGGAACGCTGCCGCTCCAGTTCGCGCAGTTGCAGGGCCGCGTCCGCGCGCAGGCCCTCGGCCTGGTCGATGTCCAGCCGCCCGCTCACCCCCGCCTGCAGCCGCAACCGCATCACCCGCAGCGCTTCCTCACGCGTGCGCAAGGTCTCGCGCGTCAACGCCATCTGCTCGTCCAGCGTGCGCAGGACGAAATAGCTCTGGGCCACGAGACCGGCCACCGTCTGGCGCACCACCTCGTGCGCATACCGGCTGGCGAGCGCCTGCGCACGCGCCGCCTCGGAGGCGCGGCGTAGCCGTCCCCAGAAATCGAGCTCGAAGGCGGTGGATGCGACCAGTTGGAACTGGTTGGCCACCACGCCCCCACCCGGCTGCCCCGTGGTCTCGCTCGCACGGCCGCGCGTCGCACTGCCGTCCACGTTCACGCCGGGCCACTGCGCGGCGCGGGCCTGGCGCAGCAGCGCTTCGGCCTGCTCGACACGCGCAACCGCCTGCTGCAGGTCCGCGTTGTGCTGCAAGGCCAGGTCCACCAGCCGGTCGAGCTCCGGATCGTTGAACTGCGACCACCAGCGCGCCGGCACTTCGGCCGGCACACCTGCCCCGGTCACCGCCAGCGCATCGCCGGGGTACTGCGCGGGCAGGCTCACCTCGGGACGCCGGTAGTCGGGGCCGAGCGCGCAGCCGGCCAGGGCCAGCGCCAGGGGCAGTGCGGCCAGCCGCAGGCCGCGCCAGGTCGTTGTCGTGGTTCTCATACTGCCACCTCCTCGGTCGCGCCGGGAGTGTGTCCGTGCTGAGGGCGCGGCTTGCGCGCCAGCAGGGTAAAGAAGAGCGGCACGAAGACCGGCGCGATGAACGTCGCGACCAGCATCCCACCGAACACGCCGGTTCCCATGGACTGGCGTGCCGCGGCGCCGGCGCCAGTGGCGAACACCAGCGGCACGACACCCAGCACGAAGGCCAGCGACGTCATCACGATGGGGCGGAAGCGCAGGCGCGCCGCCTCCAGCGCCGCTTCCGCGGCCTTCTTGCCTTGTTCCATGCCCTGCATCGCGAACTCGGCGATCAGGATCGCGTTCTTCGCCGCCAGGCCGATCAGCACCACGAGACCGATCTGGAAGTAGATGTCGTTCTGCATGCCGCGCAGCCACACGGCCAGCAGAGCACCGGTGACGGCGAACGGCACGGCCAGCACGACGGCGAAGGGCACCCCCCAACGCTCGTACAGAGCCGACAGGATCAGGTAGACCATCACGAGCGCGAAGCCGAAGGCGAACACCGAGGCGCTGCCGGTGCGCTTTTCCTGGAAGGCCTGTCCCGTCCACTCGTAGCTGTAGCCCGGGGGCAGCACCTGGCGCGCCACCTCCTCGACCGCGGCGATCGCCTCGCCCGAGCTGTAGCCCGGCTTGGCATTGCCCATCACCTTGGCGGCGATGTACGAGTTGTAGCGCTCGATCTGCTCCGCACCGACCACCGTGTCGACGCGGATCAGCGCCTTGAGCGGGATCATCTGGCCCGTGGTCTGCGAGCGCACGTACAGCCGCCCCAGGTCCTCCGGCTTCGAGCGGAACGGCGCGTCGGCCTGCATCGTGACGCGATACGTGCGACCCGAGCGGTTGAAGTCGTTGATGTAGAGCGAGCCCATCTGCGCTTGCAGCGCCGCGAACGCGTCGTTGACGGGCACGCCGAGGGCAAGCGCCTTCTCGCGGTCGACTTCCACACGCAGCTGCGGCACGGTCGGGCTGAAGAACGTCTGCGTGCCCGCGAGCACCGGGTGCTTGTTCAGCGCGGCCATGAAGTCCTGCGTCACCTGTGCCAGCCGCTGGGGATCGCTTTCCGTGCGGCCCTGCACGTACACCTCGAAGCCGCCGGCCTGCCCGAGGCCCTGGATGCCCGGCGGGTTGAACGCGAAGGCCAGCCCGTCCTTGAGAGCGAAGCCCATGCCGCTGACCTGCTGCGCCAGTTCCTGCGACGTCTGCTGCCGCTCCTCCCAGCCCCTCATCGGAATGAAGATCGTCGCGGCATTGCTCTTGGAGCCACCACCGATCAGGTCGAAGCCGTTGATGATGAAGAAGCTGTCGATCGCGGTGTTGCTCGCGTTCATCAGCCGCAGTTGCTCCGTCGTGCGCTCCGTGCGCTCCAGCGTCGCGCCGTCGGGCAGCACCACCGCCGCGATGATGTAGCCCTGGTCCTCGTCAGGCACGAAGCTGCCCGGTACGCGGCTGAACAGGAAGGCGGCCCCCCCCAGCATCAGCGCAAAGGCCAGCAACGCGAGGATGCGGCGCTTGAGCGCCAGGTCCACCGCGCCGAGGAAGCGTCGCGTCACCCAGTCGAAGCCGCGGTTGAAGGGCGCGAAGAGCCGCTCCATGCGCGTGCTGCCGTCATGGTGCGGCTTGAGCAGCACGGCACACAGCGAGGGCGTGAGCGTCAGGGCGACCACGCCGGACAGCACGACCGCGATGGCCACCGTGACCGCGAACTGGCGATACAGCTGCCCCGCGATGCCCCCCATGAAGGCTACCGGGATGAAGACCGCGCACAACACCAGCACGATGCCGACCACCGCGCCCGAGACCTCGCGCATTGCCTCGATGGACGCGGCCAGCGGGCTCATCTTCTCCTCGCGCATCAGGCGCTCGACGTTTTCCAGCACGACGATCGCGTCGTCCACGACGATACCGATGGCCAGCACCATCGCGAACAGCGTCAGCGTGTTGATCGAGAAGCCGAACAGCCACAGGCCCGCGAAGGTGCCGATCAACGACACCGGCACGGCCAGCATAGGAATCAGCGTCGCGCGCCAGGTCTGCAGGAAGACGAACACCACGATCAGCACGATCACCGCCGCCTCGAGCACGGTCTTGACGACCTCGTTGATGGAGGCCGAGACGAACCGTGTCGTGTCGTACGGGATCAGGTAGTCCACGTCCTGCGGGAAGCGCTCGCGCTTGAGCTCGGCCATCCTCGCCTTGACCGCGTCGCCGACGTCCAGCGCGTTCGCGCCGGACTGCAGGAACACGCCGATCGCGATCGCCGGCATGCCGTTGACCGTGCTCGACTGGTCGTAGCTTTGCGCGCCCAGCTCGATGCGCGCCACGTCCTTCAGGCGCAGCACGCCGTTGGGACCCGCCGCGCGCACCACGATCTCGCCGAACTCCTCGGGCTGCACGAGGCGCCCGCGGGCGGTCACCGTGTAGACCAGTTCCTGCCCCTCGGGAGCCGGCTCGGCGCCGATCTTGCCCGCCGCATATTGCGCGTTCTGCGCGTTGACGGCGGCGGCGATGTCGGCCGTGGTCACGCCCAGCTGCGCCATGCGATCGGGCTGCAGCCAGATGCGCATCGAGTAGTCGCGGGCGCCGAACACGAGCACGTCGGCCGTGCCCTGGATGCGTTTGAGCTCGTCGAGGATGTTCTGCGTCGCGTAGTTCGACAGGAAGAGCTCGTCGTACGTCCGGTTGGGCGAGTTCAGCGCGATCACGAGCAGGAAGTTCTCGGACCGCTTGGCCACCACGACGCCGTTGCGGCGCACCTCGTCCGGCAGACGCGGCGTGGCTAGCTGCACTCGGTTGTTGACGTTGAAGGTGGCCTTGTCGATGTCCGTGCCGACCTCGAAGGTCGCGGTGATCGTGACCGTGCCGTTGGACGACGAGTTCGAGCTGAAGTACAGCAGGTTTTCGACGCCCGAGAGCTGCTCCTCGATAGGCGCGGCCACCGTGCGCGCGAGGGTCTCGGCCGACGCGCCGGGGTAGGTGGCCGTGATCGTCACCGTGGGTGGCGCGATCTCGGGGTATTGCGCGATCGGCAGGATCCGCATGGCCACGAGGCCGGCCAACACGATGATGATCGAGAGCACGGCCGCGAAGATCGGCCGCTCGATGAAGAACTTGGATGACATGCGCGCCTCCTGGTCAGCGCGATGCGGCGGACGCCGGCTGCTGGGGCTCGCTCGCCGCCCCCGCAGCACCCGGCGCGGCGCCGCCTGCCGGGGCCGCACCCGGCGCCTGCGGCGCGACCGGTGCACCCGGCTGCAGTTTCA
This sequence comes from Burkholderiaceae bacterium, assembly GCA_035559275.1. Classification (GTDB taxonomy): domain Bacteria; phylum Pseudomonadota; class Gammaproteobacteria; order Burkholderiales; family Burkholderiaceae_C; genus Caldimonas. The sequence continues at coordinate 73,495 of DATMBN010000029.1, read as the reverse complement.
TGAGGTTGTCGACGACCACCTGGTCGCCTTCCTGCAGACCCTTGTAGATGACCCAGTCGCTGCCGACCCACGGACCGGTCTCCACCGGGGCCGGCGTGGCCTTGCCCTCGCGCACGACCCACACCATGCGGCCCTGCTCCGTCTGCATCACCGCCGACTGCGGCACCTTGAACGCCTCGACCTGTCCGGCCACGACCTGGGCCCGCACGAACTGCCCCGGGAGCACCGCGAGATCGGGGTTCGGGAACTCGGCGCGCAGCTGGACGGTACCCAGCCGCGGATCCACCGTCGAGCCGGCGAAGTTGAGCCGCCCTTGGTCGAGGACGGGCTGGCCGTCCGGCCCCAGCAGACGCACCTGGGCCTTGCGCGACTCGCGCAGCTGGGCGAGTTCGCTCTCCGAGAACGAGAACCGCACCCAGATCGGATCGGTCTGCGTGATGGTGGTCAGCAGGCTGTCGGTGCCCGCGGCCACCAGGGACCCCTGGGACTTCTGCGACCGGCCGGTGATACCGGAGATGGGCGCCACCACCGAGGTGTACGACAAGTTCAGCTCGGCCTCGCGCACTGCCGCCTGGGCCGCGGCAACCGCGGCTTCCGCCAGGCTGGCGCTGGAGGCCGCGTCGTCGTACTCGCGCTGCGAGATGGCCTGCTGCTCGGCCAGCGGTCTGAGCCGCTGCGCCTCGCGGCGCGCCTGCTCCAACTGCGCCACCCGCTGGGCCAGGTTGGCCCGTGCCTGCTGCAGCGCGATCTCGAACGGCGCACGCTCGATCTGGAACATCGGAGCACCCGCCTTGACGCGCTCGCCCTCCTCGTACAGCTTGCGCTCCAGCAGTCCCGAGACGCGTGCGCGCACCTCGACCTCCTTGGAGCCTTCGGCCTGGCCAACCGCCTCCAGCGTGACAGGCACCATCTCGCGCCGCACCGTGACTGCGGTCACCGGCATGGCCGGGGGCGCTCCTCCCCCGGGGCCCGCCGCGTGGGCCTGGTCGCCGCCACCGCCTTGCTCGCCGCAAGCGGCCAGCAAGGCGGCGGCCGACAGCGCGAGGACGAGGCCGCGCAGCGGTGCGAAGACGGCCGGGCGCGCCGCTCCAGCCGCTCGTGACGGCAGGGGACGCAGGGCAGGAACGTGCGGATGAGCCATGATGGACCTGTTGGCGCAATGGAAACGGAACAGCCGGCATGCGGTCGTGCCGGAATCGACGGCTGTCGGGGAACCTAGGGTTGGACCGGGTATCATACATACATTCTTGTACGTATGTATGCCGTCGCATCGCAGCGACGTCCCCCGATGGTGCGACGCACGAAAGAGGAAGCCGAGCAGACGCGGCGCCAGATCCTGGACGCCGCGCGGCGCGTATTTCACGAGCGCGGCGTGGGCAGCACGAGCCTCGAGCAGATTGCACAGGCCGCGGGCGTGACCCGCGGCGCCATCTATTGGCATTTCGCGAACAAGGAGGAGTTGTTCAAGGCGATGCGCCAGGAGGTGGCCCTGCCCATGGTCGACGGGATGGACTACGCCCTGCTCGCCGACCCGGACCGCACTCCCGTGCAGCGTCTGCGCAACTTCCTGCTCCAGCTGACGCACACCGTGCAGCACGACGAATCCGTGCGCCGCACGATGGAGATCCTGAACTTCAAATGCGAGTTCGTGGGCGAGCTCGAGAAGGACCTGGCCGACTATATCGAGCGCAACGAGGAGTTCCTCGGCAAGCTCGAGCGCACCTACCAGGCCGCGCGGCGGGCCGGGCAGCTGCGCCCGGGGTTGTCGCCGCGCGTCGCGGCGATGGAGACGCTCACCTTCCTCACCGGGCTGCTGCGCCTGCGACTGCTCGGGGTGCCCTCCCTGCAGCGCGAACAGGATGTGCGCGCGCTTGTCGACGCCCATGTCGACGGCCGGTGCGCCCTGCAGGAAGACGGAGCCGATGGCGCCCGCCGACCGGCGGGCCCGCGCGGGCTCACGCCGTCATGAAGCCCAGGTCGCGCGTGTCGAAGTTGCGCAGATTGGGCAGCACCTCCAGCAACTGCTGGCTGGAGAGACCGAACCAGCGGCCGAGGGTGGCGGCGTACTGATCGACGGAGACGCTCGGCAGCAGGACGCCGTTGCCACCCACCTGATTCGGACTGCCGAAGTCGTTGCCCGCGGCGTTGCGCGTTCCGTAGACCGGGAAGGCGCCATAGAGGTTGCCCCCCCGCACAGCCCCTCCCATCACCACATGGTGCGCGCCCCAGCCGTGGTCGGTGCCGTCGCCGTTGCTCGTGAACGTGCGCCCGAAATCGGAGGCCGTGAAGGTCGTGACCCGGTCGAGCGCTCCCAGCCGCCCGAGCACGGTGTCGAAGTAGCGCAAGGCGTGACTCAACCGCGCCATCAGGTCCGTATGGTTGCGGTTCTGGAAGTCATGCGTGTCGAAGCCCCCCATGCTGACGAAGAAGACCTGGCGTTTCACCCCGAGGCTGCCTGCCGCAGCGATCATGCGAGCGACGATGCGCAGTTGCTGCGCGAGGCCGTTGTTGCTGCTGGCGCCCGTGACGGGATTGACATACTGAATCTCAGCATCGGTCCCGAAGACCGCCGAGGCACCCACTCCGGCGAGCGCAGCGCCGAGCTGCCGTTCCGCCTCGATCGACCGCTTGCTCGTTTCGGCATATGCGCGTTCGAGCAGATGCGCCGAGCGAGATGCCGTGACGATGCGCTCCAGCGCCGCTCCCGCAGCAGTACTGTCGAGGAGACGCCGATTGCCATCGACCGCGAAGCGGATGGCGCCGGACGGGCTCACCTGGTACTGCAGCACCTGTCGCCCGGCGAGCCAGACGGCGTTGCCGGAGGCCGAGATGCTCGTGAAAACGCTCCCTGTACCGTTCTGGCTCTGGAGCAGGTCTCCCATCCGGCCGCCCCATCCGACCGTGGCTCCCTCTGGCGCAAAGGCTTGCCAGGTCGACTGCTGGTCGTTGTGCGAGTACAGCTTCGGCGGTTTCGGATGGTTGGGCGAGGCGTACTGCGCCTTCGTGGTGGGCGTGATCAGCGGCCCGACGTTGGCGACGATCGCCAGCCGCCTGTCCGTATCGAACATGGTCTGCAATTCGCGCAACATGGGGTGCAACGCGAAGCTGCGACCACTCACGCCCTGCTGCGGAGACAACGGCAGCACCCCTCCTAGCCGCGCGGGAGACCCCGCCGGAGCCATCGGATCACCCGGCGTGCCGGGTGCGGCCAGCGCGATCGCATCGCCCGTGCCCTGACGAACAGCGCTGTACGCCGCCCAGGAGTCGGGGTCCGTCGCCAGCACGGTGTTGAAGCTGTCGTTGCCTCCGAAGAGGAACACGCACACCAGGGCCTTGTAGTCCGACGGCGCGGTCTGCGCCGCCGCGGCGCCGATCGTGGCGAGGTTGAGCGCGAAGGGCGCGCCGGTGGCACCGAGCGCCGACAGGGCCCCGGCGCGCCGCAGGAACTCGCGGCGCGAGGCGGACATGAGACTCATCGTGGGCTCCCTCTTGCTGTCACTTCTGGACGACGAACTCGGGCGAAACCAGCGTCAGGAACGCCGCCATCTGCACCCGCCGCAGCTTGGCGGCGTCGATCTGGGCCTGGTTCGAGCGCGTGGCATTCAGCGCGGGAACGACCACCGACTCGACCGCCTGGCGGATCTCGTTGCGCAGACCCTCCGTCATCTGGCCGTACAGCAGTCGCTGATTCATCCGTTCGACCAGCTCGGCCGGGCGTTCCGCGAACGGCAGGTCGGCCCGGAAGTCCGGTTGCACGTCGCGACGAGGCGCCTTGTGGTCCAGGCCGTTCTGTCCCACCCCGTTGCGCACCGCGTTCAGCATGTAGTTCGCATAGCCCGCGACCGACGTCTCATGCGTGATCTGCATCTCCGGCGCCACCATCCCGAGGGCCGCCAGGTCGGTCCCGGGCGGGACGTAGCCGGGGCGGTAGAAGTTGAAGACCGACGGCGCCCGCATCGCCGATTGGCCGAGCGACGTCGCCGGATCGTCCGTCGTGCCGATGAGATAGCGGCCGCTGTCGGAGGTGGCGCCGAACGCCCGCAGGAAGGCCGTCAGCCGCAGCACCGGTTCACGCAGCTTCCCGAAGGCGGGATCGCGCGCCGTGGACGCGCTGCGCGCCTCCGGGTCGAGCAGGATGGCCCGGATGACGGCCTTCATGTCGCCCCGCACGCCGGCGCCGTTGTTGTTGAAGGCAGCGGCCACCCGCTGCACGTACGCGGGGCTCGGATTGCTGGTGACCAACCGTTGGATCAGCTGCTTGCCGATGAAGGGCCCGACGTTGGGATGGTGGAACAGCGTGTCCAGGGCCGCCCGGAGGCTTGCGTCCGGATCCGTGGTGCCCTGAGGCACCGTCCTGCCCAGGAATCGCTTCTCGCTCGTCGAGTGGAATTTGGCATAGCCTCGCATGCCACGCCAGGAGCGATCGGCATGCTGGCAGGAGGAGGATCCGTAGAAGCACGCGTCGTCAGTGCGATCGCTGTACCAGCTCAAGCCGGTGAAGACATGCGACAGGCCGATGATGTCGTCGCTCGTGTAGGTGTCCACGGGCCGGCCCGCCGCATCCAGCACCGGGCTGCCGTCGGGACGCAGCTGGTTCAGGCCGATCGAGAACAGCTGCATGACCTCGCGGGCATAGTTCTGGTCGGGCACGCGGCCGGTGCGGGCATCCTCCTTCTGATTGCGCAGGTGCGAGAGGTACAACCCCATCATCGGATGACGCGTGACGGCCTCGAGCAGGTCCCGGTAGTTGCCGAAGCCGTGTTCGGCCAGCATGTCCAGATAGCCGGCCACGCCGCGCGGGTGGCCGCTGACCGAGCCGTCCTGCATCGAGACGACGAAGATCTGCGACAGCGCGAACGCGACCCGCTGGCGCAGCTGGTCGTCGCCCCGGACCGCCCGGGTCCAGAAGCTGTCCAGCACCTCGCGCTGGCCCGCACCGCTGTTGGCGTTCGTCGCCTTGATCTGCGCATCCGCCTGTTCCCAGGCAGATCGATGGGCAGCCCCGCCTCCCCGCCGGAACTGGTCCTCGATCCATCCGCGATAGCCCAGCGACATCACGACGTCGACGTCCCGATCCGTCGGGCCGAAAGTGGCCTGGGTCAGGAACCGCGCCGCCTCCTGCCGGCTGGCAGGCACATCGGAGGCAGGCTCCAGTCCGGCACTGCCCGATCCCTCGCCGCCTCCACCGCAGGCCGCCAGCGCGGCCGCCATCACCCAGACGGCCGCGCGCGCACCCCAGCGCCTCGCCTCTCTCCCCATGAGCGTCTTCACGTCGCCCTCCCGATCGTTGTATCGGGGGGGCCGGAACGCAGGGAGCGTGCCAAAGCGCGGACGTTGCCGAACGGTCGGAAACTGCCGACGAGCGGAGGGTGGAGCGGCCCGGTCCGCCAAAAGCTGTCAGCCGCCCCGGCCTGGTCGTCGCCGACGGGGACGCCGCGCGTCAACGTCGTGAGATGCGGTGAGCGAGGTTACCGAATGAAAGTGGAAGAAACACCCACGTAAGCAATGTCACAGCAAGGCGGAGAGCGAACGGCGCACTTCGTCTTCCGGGCGTGCGTGCCGGGCTGCCCAGTCCGCGACCTGATCGGGGCCGACCTTGCCGACATTGAAGTAGGTCGATTGCGGGTGCGCGAGATAGAAACCGCTGACGCTGGCCGCCGGCATCATCGCGAGCGATTCGGTCAGACCCATGCCGATCTCCTCGCAGGCCAGCACGCGGAACATCTCGCGCTTGATGCTGTGGTCGGGGCATGCCGGGTAGCCGGGCGCAGGGCGGATGCCGCGGTACTTCTCGGCGATCAGGTCCTCGTTGCTCAGCTGCTCGTCGGGCGCGTAGCCCCACAGCTCGGTGCGCACGCGCTGGTGCATGCGCTCGGCGAACGCCTCGGCCAGGCGATCGGCCAGGGCCTTGAGCATGATGGCCGAGTAGTCGTCGTGGTCCGCGAGGAACTGCTGCTCCTTCCTGTCGACGCCAACGCCGGCGGTCACCGCGAAGAGGCCCACGTAGTCCGGCTTGCTGCCCTTGGGGGCGACGAAATCGGCGAGGCTGCGGTTGGGCCGTCGCACCCCGTCGATCACGGGACGCTCGGACTGCATGCGCAGCGGCTGCCAGCGCAGCAGCACCTGCTCGCGCGACTCGTCGGCATAGACCTCGATGACGTCGTCGTCCACCGTGTTGGCGGGATACAGCCCGATCACGCCATGCGCCTGCAGCCAGCGACCTTCGATCAGGCGCTGCAGCATGCGCTTGCCGTCGCTGAACACGCGCTGGGCCTCGCTGCCGACGATCTCGTCGCGAAGGATCTGCGGGAAGGGTCCCGCCAGATCCCAGGTCTGGAAGAACGGCCCCCAGTCGATGTAGTTCGCCAGCTCCGCGAGGTCGTAGTTGCGGAACACGCGTCGCCCGATGAACTTGGGTGCCGGAGGATCGTACGAGGCCCAGTCGATCGGCGTCTTGTTGGCGCGCGCCTCGGCCAGGCTCACGAGCGGCGTCTGCTTTTTGTTGGCATGCAGCTGGCGCACCTTCTCGTAGTCGGCCTTCAGCTCCTCGATGAACTTCGCCGCCTTCTCGTCCGACAGCAGGTCGGAGCACACCCCCACGCTGCGCGAGGCGTCGGGCACGTAGACCACCGGCCCCTCGTAGTTCGGCGCGATCTTGACCGCCGTGTGCACGCGGCTGGTCGTCGCCCCGCCGATGAGCAGGGGGATCTTCTTCATGCGGAAGTACTCGTCGCGCTGCATTTCCGACGCGACGTGCTGCATCTCCTCGAGGCTGGGCGTGATGAGGCCGGACAGGCCGACGATGTCGGCGCCCTCGACCTTGGCCTTGGCGAGGATGTCCTGGCATGGGACCATCACGCCCATGTTGACCACCTCGAAGTTGTTGCACTGGAGCACGACCGAGACGATGTTCTTGCCGATGTCGTGCACGTCGCCCTTGACGGTGGCGATCACGATCTTGCCCTTGGGCTTGACGTCGCCGCCGGCTGCCTCCAGCCGACGCTTCTCTTCCTCGATGTAGGGGATGAGGTGAGCCACCGCCTGCTTCATCACGCGGGCGGACTTGACCACCTGCGGCAGGAACATCTTGCCCTGCCCAAAGAGGTCGCCGACGATGTTCATGCCGGCCATCAGCGGTCCTTCGATCACGTGCAGCGGCCGCCCGCCATCGGCCTTGATCTTCTGCCAGGCCTCCTCCGTGTCCTCGACGATGAAGTCGGTGATGCCGTGCACCAGCGCATGCGACAGGCGCTCCTCGACCGGCGCGTTGCGCCACGCGAGCTTGGTGCTGTCGTCCTTGGCCGCACCCTTGACCTGCTCGGCGATCTCCAGCAGCCGTTCGGTCGCGTCCGGACGGCGGTTGAGCACCACGTCCTCCACCCGCTCACGCAGATCAGGGTCGAGGTCGTCGTACACGCCGATCATCCCGGCGTTGACGATGCCCATGTCCATGCCGGCCTGGATTGCGTGGTACAGGAACACCGTGTGGATGGCCTCCCGCACCGGTTCATTGCCACGGAAGCTGAACGACACGTTCGACACCCCGCCCGAGACCTTCGCGCCCGGCAGGTGCTGCTTGATCCATCGTGTGGCGTTGATGAAGTCGACCGCGTAGTTGTCGTGCTCCTCGATGCCGGTGGCGATCGCGAAGATGTTCGGATCGAAGATGATGTCCTCGGGCGGGAAGCCGACCTCGTCGACGAGGATGCGGTAGGCGCGCTCGCAGATCTCGATCTTGCGCTGGAAGGTGTCGGCCTGGCCCTGCTCGTCGAAGGCCATCACCACGGTGGCCGCGCCATAGCGACGGATCAGCCGCGCCTGGCGCTTGAACTCGGCCTCACCTTCCTTCAGCGAGATCGAGTTGACGATGCCCTTGCCCTGGATGCACTTGAGGCCCGCTTCGATGACCTCCCACTTGGAGCTGTCGATCATGATCGGCACGCGCGCGATCTCGGGCTCGGACGCGATGAGGTGGAGGAAGCGCACCATCGCGGCCTTGCTGTCGAGCATGGCCTCGTCCATGTTGACGTCGATGATCTGCGCGCCGTTCTCGACCTGCTGGCGCGCCACCGACAGCGCCTCCTCGAACTGGCCGTTGAGGATCATGCGCGCGAAGGCCTTGGAGCCGGTGACGTTGGTGCGCTCGCCGATGTTGATGAACAGGTGCCCCTGGCCGATGGTGACCGGCTCCAGGCCGGCAAGGCGCATCGGGGGAACGGGGCGGGCGGCGGTGGGGGCGGTGGTCTCGGTCATGGCCTCAAGCGGTCGACGGCCACGGCTCACCCGTGGCGCGGGGTGAGCGTCGTTGCAAACGAGTGATCCAAGCCTGACGCCGGCGGCTCCGCCGCCCGGCGCTGCAACGCTCCTTGGAGAGGTTGCATTTTATGGGCATTCGCCCCAACCCGCCCTGCACCGTGGCATGCCACCCACCCGGTAAGCCGGCACTCACCTTCTCCGCGGCCCCCTGGCCTTCGGAGTTACAACTTTCACCCGGTCACAACTTGCGCATTGAACTTGCTCGCGGTGCAATGGGTCCATGTCTGCACTTACAACGGATAAGGAGCACACCGTGAAGCACGCCGTCATTCCCTTCGTCAGCCTGGCCCTGCTGGCCGGTTGCGCCAACATGAGCGAAACGCAAAGCAACACGGCCAAGGGTGCCGGCATCGGCGCGGCGGCCGGCGCGTTGATCGGCGTGGCCACGGCGGGCGGCAACAAGGGCAAGAGCGCCGCCACCGGCGCGGCAGCGGGCGCCGCGGTGGGCGCACTGGGCGGCTACATCTGGTCCAAGCGCATGGAAGAGCAGAAGGCCAAGATGGAGCAGGCCACGCAGGGCACCGGCATCGACGTGGTACGCACCCAGGACAACCAGATCAAGGTTCAGATCCCGAGCGACGCGGGCTTCGACGTGGGCCGCGCGGCCGTCAAGCCGCAGCTGGCCGGCGTGCTGGACAAGTTCGCGCAGGGGATGCGCGAGCACGCCACGACGCAGATCCGCATCATCGGCCACACGGACAGCACCGGCAGCGACGCGATCAACAACCCGCTGTCGTTCGAGCGCGCCGCGGCCACGAGGGACTACCTGGTGGCGCGGGGCGTGGCGGCCAACCGCATCTCGATCGACGGTCGCGGCAGCCGCGAGCCGATCGCCTCGAACAGCACCGACAGCGGACGCGCGCAGAACCGGCGGGTCGAGATCTACGTGGCCGAGCCGCAGCAGGTGGCTCAGGGCAATTGAGCGTGGGCACGGCCCTGCAGCTCCCGCCCCGGGTGGCGGGCATGCGTCGGGGCTGGGCTGCGGCGCTCGCCATCGCGACGGCCCTCGTCGCGGGCTGCGCCTTGCCCGGCGGCCCGTCATCTCCTGGCGGCGCCTCGCCCCCTTCGTTGACCCAGCAGCGTTGGCAGTTGCAGCAGGATCTGGCCGGCACACCCGTCGAGGTCGACACCGTCGAGGGCGGCTACCGCGTGAGCGTGCCGCTGCGCTACTGCTTCGACCGCCAGCGCTCGGCGGTCAAACCGCCCCTGGCGGCGGTGCTCGACCGGGTCGCGCGCGTCGTTCGCAACGGCGAGGGCCTGCTGCTGCGGGTGACAGCCCCGTCGGACGGCCGCGGCGGAGATCTTCTCGCGCAAGACCGCGCAGCCGGCGTGCGGGACTACCTCGTGGCCCGGGGCGTGCCCCGGGCGCGCTTTGCCGCCCCCGCTCGTTCGGCCGCGCAGGCCGTGGAGATCGTCGTCGCGGCCGCGCCCTGAACGCAGGCGCCGGGTTCGAGCGGCCCGGCGCCGCAATCGGCAATGGTTTACGCCGCTTGCGCCAGCCCGGTGAACAGCCCCTCGTGCACACAGCGGGGTCGGTACTTGCTTACACGCCGGGCGATCTCGGCGATGTGCTCGGGCGTCGTGCCGCAGCAGCCGCCGGCGACGTTGAGGAAGCCGGCCTGCGCGAACTCCTCCATCAGCCGCCCCGTCACTTCCGGCGTCTCGTCGAAGCCGGTCTCGCTCATGGGGTTGGGCAAGCCGGCATTCGGGTAGCAGGAGATGAAGGTCTCGCCGGCGATCTTGGCCAGCTCCTCGATGTACGGCCGCATCAGCGCCGCCCCCAACGCGCAGTTCAGGCCCACGGCAATCGGCCGGGCGTGGCGCACCGAATGCCAGAACGCGCCGACGGTCTGGCCCGAGAGGATGCGGCCGGAGGCGTCGGTGACGGTGCCCGAGATGATCACCGGCAAGCGTTCCCCGGTCACCTCGAACAGCTCATCCAGCGCGAAGATCGCGGCCTTGGCGTTGAGCGTGTCGAAGATGGTCTCGACCAGGAACAGATCGGCACCGCCTTCCAGTAGCCCCTCGGCCTGCTCGTAGTAGGACTCGCGCAGTTCGTCGAAACTGACGTTGCGCGCTCCCGGGTCGTTCACGTCCGGGCTGATGCTCGCCGTGCGCGGCGTCGGCCCGATCGCGCCGGCGACGAAGCGGGGTTTGTCGGGGGTGGAGTGCCTGTCGCAGGCCTGCCGCCCAAGGCGGGCGGCCGCGACGTTCATCTCTCGCGCGACCGGAGCCAGTCCGTAGTCCTCCTGCGCGATGCGCGTCGCCCCGAAGGTGTTGGTCTCGATGATGTCGGAGCCGGCCGCCAGATAGCGCTCGTGGATCTCGAGGATCACGTCCGGCCGCGTGAAGACCAGCAGCTCGTTGTTGCCCTTCAGATCCTTCGGGTGGCCGGCGAATCGCTCGCCCCGGTAGTCGGCCTCGCCGAGCTTGTAGCGCTGGATCATCGTGCCCATCGCACCGTCGAGGATGACGATACGCTGCCGCAGCAGCTCGGGCAAGGCGGTGGCTCGGGTGTAGGGGCGGTCGCTCATGGGACGATTGTAGGCAGCCGGGTGCGCCAGCGCGGCGCGCAGGGGCTTGGTCCGCCCGCACCCCTGGCCGGCGGCGCCCCGCGTTGCGAGACAATCGGGGCAGCACCATGAAACACCTGACCCCCAAGGAAACCTGGTCGTACCTGCAGGCCCACCCGGAGGCGCTGTTCGTCGACATCCGGATGGAGATCGAGTATCTCTACGTCGGTCACCCGCCCGGCGCCGTGCACGTGCCCTGGTACGAGTACCCGGACATGCAGCCGGACCCCGCCCGCTTCGTCGAACAGGTGCGACGCGAAGCCGGTGGCGATCTCGCACGGCCGGTCGTGCTGTTGTGCCGCTCGGGCACCCGCACGGTCGCTGCCGGCGAGGCCCTCGAAGCGGCCGGGTTCCAGGAGGTGGTGAACGTCGTCCACGGCTTCGAGGGCGATCTGGACGGCGACTTCCATCGCAACACCCTCAACGGGTGGCGGCACGACGGGCTGCCTTGGGAACAGCTCTGAGGCGCCGCGCCGCCGCCGGCCCCGTCAGGTGCGGAACCCGATCGCGCGCCGCTCCCGCACCTCGGGCTTGACGCGGTGCTCGGACTCGAGCTGGCTCATGAACTCGTCGGGCTCGAGCCTTGCACCCAGCAGTTCCTCCTGCCGGCGCACCGCCGCGAAATCGCCGGGCGCCAGGCACTCCAGCCGTGCCAGGCGCTCTCGCTGTTCCTCGGTGAGCCGTTCGGGCGCACCGTCCAACGCCTCGGCGACGAACATGCGTTCGCGCTGGGCACCGGTCAGCGGCAGGAAGCGGATCTTGAAGGTGAAGCGCCGCAGCGCCGCCTCGTCGAGGTCCTCGAACAGGTTGGTCGTGCAGACGAAGATGCCGCGGAACCGCTCCATGCCCTGGAGCATCTCGTTCACCTCGCTCACCTCGTAGTTGCGCTCGGCCATGCGCCGGCTGCGCAGGAAGCTGTCGGCCTCGTCCAGCAGCAGCACCGCCTGCTCCGCCTCGGCCTCCTCGAACATCCGGGCCATGTTCTGCTCGGTCTCGCCGACGAACTTGCTGACCAGGTCGGACGCCTGGCGGACCATCAGCGGCTGCTGCAGCTCCTCGGCGATGTGCTCGGCCAGCGCCGTCTTGCCTGTGCCAGGGGGGCCGTGGAAGCACAAGGTCCCGTGCCCCTTGCGCCGCAGCGCGTCGATGATGCGCGGCAGCTCGAAGCGCGTCTCGATGTGCAGCAGGTCGAGGTCGTAGCGCGTGACCACCGGCCGCGCGGCCTTGCCGCCGCCATGCAGCCCGAGGGCCCGGTCCGCGTGCGCCAGCTGCCGCTCGATCAGCGCCTCGAGCCCGCCGGGGTGCGCGCCTTCGGCCAGCTGCGCGAAACGCACGGCGGTGCGGATTTGCGCCGGCGTCAGCGATTTGCGTGAGGCGAGCTTGGCCACGAAGGCCCCGGCCACCGGCACGCCGGCCAGGGCCTTGGCGATCATCGCCTCGCGCGCGCCCGGAGGCGGCGACTTGAGTTCCAGGTGGTACTGAAAGCGCCGTCGGAAGGCCGGGTCGATCTGCTCGATCCGGTTGGTGATCCAGATCACCGGCACGGGGTTGCTCTCCAGGATCTGGTTCACCCAGGCCTTGCCGCTGACCGATCCGCTCGGGCCGCCCTCGCCCACGTCCAGCCGCGCCATCAGCTGGGCCGTGTCGGTGCTGATCGGAGGGAAGACGTCCTCCACCTCGTCGAAGAGCAAGGCGACGTTGGCGCTGCCCTTGAGGAACACGTGGCTGATCTGCAGCGAGCGGTAGCGATCGCGGCCCGACAACGAGTTGCCATCGCGGTCGGCGTACTCGACCTCGTAGAGCTCCAGCCCGGCCGCCTGCGCGACCACCTTGGCCAACTCGGTCTTGCCCGTGCCTGGTGGCCCGTAGAGCAGGATGTTGACTCCCGGCTCCCGCCCCGCCACGGCCCGCCGCAGGAGGGTCACGAGCACCTGCGTGTCCTGCTCCACATAGCCGAAATCCGCGAGCGTGAGTTCGGTGCGGGACGCAGGCCGGGTGAACACCGCCATCAGCTCGGAGCGGTCGCGGTACTCGCGCATCAGCACCGGCGGCAACTGATCCGAGACCTTCATCAGGTCCGCCAGGTCCGTGATGTTGTGCTCCGAGATGAGATTCTCGATCATCCCGATGCGCTCCAGCCGCGAACCGGCACGCAGGGCCTCGGCCACCTCTCGCTCGTCGACGCCGGCGATGTCGGCCAGCACCGCGTACGCCTCCTGTGCATTGGCGACCTTGAACTCCACCAGCAGGCCGCGCAGTTCGCGCTGGTAGCGGGCGAGCGTGCCGTAGAGCAGCAGGGCCCTTTCGGCTGCATTGAGCTGCAGCAGCCCGGCGAGCGCATCGATGTTCTTCTGGACGAGGGTGGATTCCTTCTTCAGATTGGCGTCCAGCCACGCGCAGGTCGCCGCGAGCACCGAGAGGAATTCCTTCGGCGCATCCTTGATGTACTCGTCGAGGTAGAAGAAGAGCGTGCCTTCCTCGTAGGGGCCGCGCCACACCCCATGGCGCTCGATGAAGGCCCGGTCGTCCAGGCCTTCATGCCCCTTCCAGTGCTCGTTGCCCGTGCAGCGCCGCGCGAGGAACGCGCGCAGCCGCGCCAGGGGTGCGTGAGGCCACACCAGGTGCCGGCCCACGAGCGACAGGAGCCCGCTCCAGTCGCGCCGCACGTTGAACCGACCGGCGTGGCGCAACGTCAGCGTCAGCACGAAATGCGAGCACATCCGGTCAAGCACGGGCGACTCGGACAGGCCCGGGGACAGCACCACGCGGGGCTCGGCATGACGTTTGACCATGCGCGCCTCCTTGTGTCGGGAACCAGAAAGGCCGGCCGCCAGGCCGGCACGGGCCACGATAGCGCAGCCCGGTGATCTAGGGAAGCGTTCCCGGCGGGACCCTGTGCGACGCACGGGGTGGCATGCCACGGCAACCCGGCGCGAACCCGCCCGTTGTCCCCGGCGCCGGCCGACGCCCACGGCCGCGGCCGGCTGGTGGCACTCCCCGCAGGTGCCCCCGCAGCAAGGCGGGGCGCCACCTCAATGGAGCACCACCGGCTGCTGCATCAGCGAGGAGAAGCGCTCGATGTACGCGTCGATGTCCTCCACCGTCGGGGATTGCTCGATGAGCGCCTCCACGCCTTGCTTGAAGCTTTCGGCGAGCGCGCCCTCGATGTAGATCTCCTTGCGGTTGAACTTGTCGACGATCTCGTAGCCGCCGCGCACCAGGGCGGCGTCCTCGTCCTCGCCGGCCGGCACCCGGAATTCCACGACCGCGTAGTTGTCGGAGTTGTAGAGCATTTCCATGGACCGTACTCCTTGCCCCGGCGGCCACGGCGGTTGCCGGGGTTCCGGGCACAGTTGCCAGGTGAGGGTGAACCGGCAAGTTTCAAGCCCGTAGGGCCGCACGGGGCAGGCGCAAGGAAGCGCTCACTTGCAGTGTGAGCGCACCACATTCTCAGTTTCAGTTCGTCCGGCGCAGCGAAAGTTCCAGTGGCTCGCCCTGTCCGTCGGCCATCCGCGCCTGCACGGGCAGGTGCTGGCGGGCGGGATCGAGCCACACGTCGACAGCGGTGTCGCCTGGTTCCCGGGGCAGCCGTGCCAGCTTCATCGCCCGCACCGACCCGCCCTCGACCTCCACGGTGGTCGGGCCCTCCGAGCGGAAACTCCACCGATCGGTGTCGCCCCTGGCCCCCACCACCTGCATCGTGAGGGTGCGGCCTGCCTCCACCCGCCCGCGCGACGCTTGCGCGATGCCGGCCAGTTGCACCAGCCAGCTGAGGCGGTCCTGCATGCCAGGCACCCAGCGCACCGGCTCACTGCCGTCGCTGAACGTGACCCAGCCCGCTGCGCTGTCGAACCGGGCGACCCGCTCGCTGCGGCGCCAGCGGCGATCGGAGAACTGGGTCGGTACGAGACCGTGCGGTCCCCACAGCCCGCTGCTGCGCTGCACGATGATGGTGCCGAAGACGGGGGCCTCGCCTTGCAGCACGAGTTCATAGCGGTCGCCTTGCATGGCCCAGCGCAAGCTGCCGGTGGCCGAGAGCGCGCCCCGCGTGAGCCGGTAAGTCCAGCGGAAGGCACCGGGCAGTCGCGCGCTGTAGAGCTCGGGCGCCGAAGGTGCGGGCCGGGCCGGGCCCATGTCGGCGCGACTTGTGGCACCGCAGGCCCCGGCCATGAGCACCGCGGCCGCCCGCAGCCACTCGCGCCGTGCCGAATGGAAGGCGTCCCGGCCCGTCCGGGGCCAGGGCCGCGCCTCTCTACAATCCGCCGCCATGAAGCTCGCCACCTACAAGGACGGTTCGCGCGACGGGCATCTGGTCGTCGTGTCGCGGGATCTGGGCATGGCCCATTATGCGACCGGCATCGCGACGCGCCTGCAACAGGCCTTGGACGACTGGAACTTCCTGTCGCCGCAGCTGCAGGACCTGTACGACGCCCTCAACCAGGGCCGAGCCCGCCACGCCTTCCCGTTCGACCCGGCGCTGACCATGGCACCGCTACCCCGGGCGAGCCGCTACGTGGCGGCCGACCAGGAGGGCAAGGGCCTGCGCCTGCACGAGCGCGCGCCGGACGGCCTGCTGGGGGTGGCGGACGAGGCTGCCGTCCCGCACGGATTCGACGGGGCGGACTTCGGCGCCCGGCTGGTCGTCGTGACCGCAGACATCGCCGCTGGAGCCTCCGCAGAGACGGGGCTCGAAGGCGTGCGGCTCCTCGGGCTGGCATGCGAGCTGGCCGTGGTGGACCGGGACGCGATGCGGCGCCCCTGGACGACCAGCTTCGCGCCGGTCCTGTGCACCCCGGACGAAGCCGGGACCGGCTGGGCCGCAGGCCGGCTGCAGGCCCAGGTGCAGGTCCAGGTCAACGGGCGCAAGTTCGGGCTCGCCGATGCGGGGCGCGACACGCGGGCTTGCGCCGGCGTCTGGCTGCGCGAGCTCGCGCGGCACCGCCAGGTGCACGCCGGCACCCTGGTGGCCGGGCCGGTGCTGACCCCCACCGACGGCTCCCTCGGCTACGCGAGCCTGCACGACAGGCGCGAGGCCGAAAAGGCGGACCAGGGGGAGCCGCGCACGCCCTGGCTCCAGCGCGGCGACCACGTCCGAGTCGAGGCCAAGGCCCCGGAAGGCGCTCCGTTGTTCGGCGCCGCCACGGTCACCCTGGCCTGAACGCTCCACCCACGGTTGCGCGGCCGTCCGAGGGCGGCACGTCACCGATGAACGGTCGTTCAAAACCGCCATCCCGCCGACGTCCCCACGCCGAGTGTTGCGTCCAGGCGTCAGTTTCTCTAGCCCGCGCCCTCTTTTTGAGTGACGAGCACGCCACAACGAAGATCGCGAATTCACAATCGTGACACTTTCCGGCTGTTCGTACTCCGCACAACTTCCCTGCGAAGGGTGCCGGACACCGGGAAAGTGATCGCAAGGCGTGCGGCGCGAGAGAGGTTTCACTGCCGTTCGCCCCTGAAACGCTAGCAAAGGAAAAATCATGAAACGAATCGCTCTCGTGGCCGCCCTGGCCGTTGCATACGCGGCTCCCGCGTTCGCCCAAAGCAACGTGACCATCTACGGTCGCATGAACACCAGCATCGAGCGCCAGAAGGATGGCGACCAAAGCGCGATGTGGGTCATGCAGAACAACAACTCGCGCATCGGTTTCCGCGGGACGGAAGACCTCGGTGGCGGCCTGAAGGCGCTGTTCCTGCTGGAGCACGGCCTGAATTCCGACACCGGCGCCGCCACCGGCGCGATGTGGGGCCGCGGCTCCTGGGTCGGCCTGGAAGGCGGTTTCGGTACGCTGCGCCTCGGCCAGTTCCAGGTGTCGGACTACTACTACGCCACTGCTGACTACGTCAGCATGCACAACCACGACACCGGCACGTCGGCCGACGCCCTGTGGGCCGGTCCGGTCACCTGGAGTGGCCGGATGGGTAACACCATCTCCTACACCACCCCGACCTTCAGCGGCTTCAACGCGGCTGTCCAGTTCGGCCTGAAGGAAACCCCGAGCGGTGGCGACAATGCCCTCAGCCTGGCCGCCAACTACGACATGGGCCCGCTGCACCTCGGCGCCGGCATGGAGAAGCTGGGCGACGACAAGAGCTTCGGCATCCGCGCTCTGTACGAACTGGGCGCCTTCACGTTCGGTGGCTACTATGAGCGCGCCGATTTCGATGTCCTGGGCAAGCGCAACAACTTCCGCCTGTCCGGCATGTACACGATGGGCGCCTCCGAGTTCCACCTGAACGCGGGCGTGGCCGGCGACTGGGACAACATCGACAACAGCGGCGCCAAGCAGTTCACCGTCGGCTACAACTACAACCTGTCCAAGCGCACCAAGCTGTACGCGTTCTACACCAAGATCTCCGCGGACGCGGCCGCCGTCAACCCGGCTGGTGCACAGGACGACTTCAGCTCCTTCGCGCTGGGCATCCGCCACAACTTCTGATCGATTCGCATCGATCGGCGAAACGGCCCTGCGGGGCCGTTTTTCTTTTCGTCACGCGTGGTCAAGCGTGGCGAGTGCGCGCAGAATGGGGACGGGACGGGCCGCCTGGCGCCCGCCCGGGTCGCGCGCTGCGCCGCCTGACGAGAGGCCGGCGGCGGCCGTGCCCCGCGCGCCAGAACGCTCTTGCCCGCTTACGAGGAGGCACGGGGATGAACGATGCAAGTGGACCGGGCAGCCAGATGCCCGGATTCGACTTTCTGCGCCAGCTCGGCGCCCAGGCGGGATCGGCCGTGCCGCCCTTCTCGCAGTGGATCGCACCGACGCTGGACCCGCAGGAGCTGGACAAGCGCATCGCCGAGCTGAAGGCGGTGCAGTTCTGGCTGGAGCAGAACGCCAAGATGCTGGCCGCCACCGTCCAAGCCATGGAGGTGCAGCGCATGACCCTGGCCACCTTGCAGACCATGAACGTGCCGCTCGAACAGATGCGTGAGGCCTTCATGGCCCGGGCGCCCTCGTCGGCCTCTGGTGCGCCGAGGCCGTCCGCAGGCGCCGGCGGGAAGGACCCGGCACCGACCGCCGCACCGCTGGTCGACCCCATGCAGTGGTGGAGCGCGCTCACGCAGCAGTTCGCGACGCTCGCTTCCCGTGCACTGGGAGACACGGGCGCGGCAGCCCCCGCCACCGGGCCTGGGGAAGGCGCCGCCGCCGGGCCGCCGCCGGCCGGACGCGAACGCCCAGCGGGCAGCGCTGGAACGGATGCGACCGCGCAGATGATGCGCACCTTGGATGCGGCGGCCGAGTTCTGGCGCCAGGGACTGGCGCCGATGCAGGCGGCCATGCAGGAGGCGGCGCAGGCTGCGTTCCGCCCCTCGCCGCAGGGCCCCGGGAAGAAGGCGGCAGGGACGGGTGGCTCCGCCCCCGCGGGGAACGAGCGCGAGGCGCGGCGTGGGCGTGCCGCGGCCCCCGCGGGCGGCGAGGCGGCCGAAACCACCCCGCCGGCGCGGGGAGGGGCCGCGGCGTCCCGCCGCCGCACCCCCACCGGCAGCAAGGCCAAGCGCTGACCCAGGCCAGAGGCACGGATGTCCATGTTCCTGCACGGCCACGCCACGCATCCGGAATGGAGGATGGCCCTGTCGCTCGCCCTGGCGCCGATCGAAGGGCGCCTGGGCGAACCCGGGCGGGTGTCGCACGCGACGCTCGGCTGGGTCTACCTGACCGATCACCACGCGGCACAGGCGGAAGCCGTGCTGGCGGAACTGCAGCGGCGCTTTCCGGGCACGCACTGGGTGGGTGCGGTGGGCGTGGGCGTGATGGGCAGCGGCGTGGAGTACTTCGACGAGCCGGCCGTCGCGCTGCTGCTGACGGACCTGCCGGCGGGAAGCTGGCGCCTGTTCTCCGGCCTGGCCCCGCTGCCGGCTGGTCAGTCCTGGCACACGGCTCTCGTCCACGCCGACGCACGCACCCCTGAACTGGAAGACCTCGTCGCCGAGCTGGCGTCCCGTACGGCTTCGGGCTACGTCTTCGGGGGACTGCCTGCCGCGCGCACGCGGGCCTGTCACATCGCCGACGGCGTCTTCGAGGGGGGCTTGTCCGGCGTGGCCTTCGACGCCTCGGTGGGCCTCGTCTCGCGCGTGACCCAGGGATGCCAGCCGGTCGGCCCGCGCCGCACCATCACCCAGGCCGAAGGGCATCTGGTCGTGAGCCTGGACCACCAGCCCGCGCTCGACTGCCTGCTCGCCGACCTTGGCGTGCAGGCCGCAGAGCCGCGCGCGGCGCTACCCCTGCTGCAGCAGACACTGGTGGGGCTGGACGCTCCCGACGACACGCCCGGCCCCTGGCGCACCGGCGCCTTCGGCGAGGAGACGCGCGTGCGGCACCTGATGGGGCTGGATCCCCGCGGCCGCGGCATCGCCGTGGCCGACGAGCCCACGGTGGGCACCCGGCTGACCTTCTGCCGCCGCGACGCGCAGGCCGCCCGGCGCGACCTGGTCCGGGTGTGCGCGGAAATCCGGGAGGAACTGGAGCCGGTGCAGATTCCCGACGACACCCCGGTCGCGTGGCGGGATCGCGTGCCCGCCGAGGGCGAAGGCGCCCGGGCGCCGGCGCGCATCGCCGGGGCGGTGTACGTGTCCTGCGCAGGGCGTGGCGGCCCCCATTTCGGCGGTCCGAGCGCGGAGCTGCAGATCGTGCGCCATGCGCTCGGGGACGTGCCGCTGGTCGGCTTCTTCGCAAGCGGCGAGATCGGGCACCGCCACGTCTACGGCTATACCGGCGTTCTGACCGTCTTCACGCACGACCCCGGCGGGGCCTAGCGCCCGGCCTGGGGCTCCGACTCCTTGCGCCACTGCCACCAGCCCACCCACGGCAACACGGCCAGGCCGAACTCCAGCGTCTCCTCCACCGCGGCACGCAGCACGCTCAACCAGAGCGGAAACTCGATGCCGAGGTCCTCGAGCAGCACGTTTTCGGACCTGTCCACCAGCTTGGAGAGGATGATGGTCGCGAAGAACACGAGCACGGTGACCGACACCGGTCGCCGTTGCCGCACGCCTTGCCACACCCCCCGCGCGTGCCGCAGCAGCAGATACAGCAGGCACAGGGCGAAAGGCACCAGGACGGCGAGGGCGACCAGCTTGTGGTGCAGGGGCGCCGGGCGCAGGTAGTAGCTCACCTTGAGCACGCTGGCGCCGGTCCAGGCCGAGTGCAGGTCCAGTTCGCGCGCGCCGAAGGCCGCGAGCACCACGGCCACCGCGGCCAGTGTGGCACGAGCCGAGGAGCGCTCGCGGGCGGCGAGCAGGAACCACGCGGAGGCGGTCAGGAAGTACAGGGCCGCCGTGCCCTCCTCGATCGGCCCGGTCTCGGACATGAACTCGGCCACCTCCTGCAAGGGGCGCACGGCCCAGAACAGGACGGCCAGCACGGTCAGGATCGCCACCAGCGCGGCGGCGAGATAGGGACGGCGGGACAACGGCAAGGCAGACACGGTTCGCGACGGCAAAAGCCGACAGTGTAGGCGGCTCTTTCGGCCGGCGACTGGAACCGCTGCCGCGGCTGGAGTCCAATCGCTGCATGAACACGCCGATCCTGCGGCGGCAGCCGCTTCTCGTCCTTGGCCTGGCATGCGCGGCCGTCCACGCGGCTGCGCAGAGCCCCCGGGCCTTCCCGCCGGCCGGAACGGTCGCGACGACCGCGTCGGCCAGCAGCGGCAGTGCGTCGACGGCGGTGTACCAGCAGCGGCTGCCGGACGGGCGGGTCGTGCTGACGGACCGGCCGGCGCGGCCCGGCGTGACCGAGCGGCGCTGGGAGTTCGAACCGGAGAACCCGGCCCGGGCGGCGGCCGCCGCGGCGCGGCGCCAGGCCGCGTCGCAGGAGGCGGCCCAGGTCAACGAGCGTATCCAACGCGCGATCGAACATCAGCAACGGCTGCAGCGCGACCTAGAGATCGAGCGCCTGCGGCGCGACCAGGCGCTGGCCGAACTGCAGGCCGAGCGGGAGCGGGCTGCCCGGGCGCAGTCGGACACCACGCAGGGCCCGCTGATCGTCGTGCCCGGCTGGCACCGACCCCACGTCCCGCCCCTGCCGGGCACCGGTCCCCGTCCCTGGGAGCCCCCGGTGGTGCCACCGCCGGTGCACGGCCCTCGCGAGCGCCCCGCGCCGTTGCGGGTCGACCCACCCGCGCGCTGACCCTGACCAGGGTCGATCTTTGCGCTGGACGCAAAGCGGTCCTGACCAGCGCTCAGCAGATCTTCAGTTGCATCTCAGCGCCGGCGGGTTACAGTGGCCCGCCATTCCCGCAGCCCGCCCGGACCGGCCCTGTCCTCCCGCAGGCACGCCGACCGTGACGGGGCCCCAGCGCATACCCGGTATGCGCGGGCACGAAGAGGAGACCCACGATGAACGCGCCCCTGCGCCCCGAAGTGCTGGCCGAGTCCCGCACGGACGACGCCCTGGACCGTGCCACCCGACAGGCCGAGGTGGTCGAGGCCCTGTCGGCGGTGCTGCCGCGTCATGCGCTGTTGTGGCGACGCGAGGACACGGTGCCCTATGAATGCGACGGGCTGACTGCCTACCGCGAGCAGCCCCTGGTCGTCGCCCTGCCCGAGGACGAGGCCCAGGTCGCCGCGGTGCTGCGCACCTGCAGCCGGCTGGGCGTGCCGGTGGTCGCGCGCGGCGCCGGCACGGGCCTGTCCGGCGGCGCGCTGCCGCACCGGCTCGGCGTGACGCTGAGCCTGGCCAAGTTCAACCGCATCCTCAAGATCGACCCGTACTCCCGCACCGCCGTCGTGCAAAGCGGGGTGCGCAACCTCGCGATCAGCGAGGCGGCTTCGCCCTACGGCCTCTACTACGCGCCCGACCCGAGCAGCCAGATCGCCTGCACCATCGGCGGCAACGTGGCGGAGAACTCGGGCGGCGTGCACTGCCTCAAGTACGGTCTGACGGTGCACAACGTGCTGCGCGTGCGCGGCTACACGGTCGACGGCGAGCCGCTGGAGCTCGGCAGCGAGGCGCTCGACGCGCCGGGGCTGGACCTGCTCGCGCTCTTCATCGGCAGCGAGGGCATGCTGGGCGTGGTGACCGAGGTCACCGTCAAGCTCGTGCCCAAGCCCCAGGTGGCGCGCTGCATCATGGCCAGCTTCGACGACATTCGCAAGGCAGGCGATGCGGTGGCCCACGTGATCGCCGCAGGCATCATCCCGGCGGGGCTGGAGATGATGGACAAGCCCATGATCGCCGCAGTCGAGGACTTCGTGCACGCGGGCTACGACCTGAACGCCGAGGCCATCCTGCTGTGCGAGAGCGACGGCACGCCCGAGGAGGTGCAGGAGGAGATCGGCCGCATGGTCGACGTGCTGGTGGGCTCCGGCGCCACGCGCGTGGAGGTCAGCCGCGACGAGGCGCAGCGTCTCAAGTTCTGGAGCGGCCGCAAGAACGCCTTCCCGGCCAGCGGGCGCATCAGCCCCGACTACATGTGCATGGATTCGACCATCCCGCGCAAGAAGCTCGCCGACATCCTGATCGCCATCGGCGAGATGGAGCGGAAGTACGGCCTGCGCTGCGCCAACGTCTTCCATGCGGGCGACGGCAACCTGCACCCTCTCATCCTGTTCGACGCCAACGACCCCGACCAGCTGCAGCGCTGCGAGCTCTTCGGCGCCGACATCCTCGAGACCAGCGTCGCGCTCGGTGGCACCATCACCGGCGAGCATGGCGTGGGCGTCGAGAAGCTCAGTTCGATGTGCGTGCAGTTCTCGCCGGAAGAGCTGGAGCAGATGCGCGCCGTCAAGCGCGCCTTCGACCCGCACGGACTGCTCAACCCCGGCAAGGTCGTGCCCACGCTCAACCGCTGCGCCGAGTACGGGAAGATGCACGTGCGCAAGGGGCTCCTGCCGTTTGCCGACATACCGAGGTTCTGACCAGCGTGAGCAGCAGCGACACTTTCCACGACCCCATCCTTGCGCGGCTCGTCGACCAGGTCCGCGCGGCGGCGGCCGAAGGCGGGCATCTGGACATCCACGGCGGCGGCACCAAGCGCTTCTACGGCGGCGCGCCCCGGGGAGAACCGCTGGACGTCAAGCCCCTGCGCGGCATCTCGAGCTACGAGCCCAGTGAGCTGGTCGTCACGGTGCGCGCCGGCACACCGCTGGTGGAGCTCGAAGCGGCATTGGCCGAACGCGGTCAGTGCCTGCCCTTCGAGCCGCCGCGCTTCGGGCCGGGCGGCACGGTCGGCGGCATGGTGGCGGCGGGCCTGTCCGGCCCTTCGCGGGCTGCCGTGGGCGCGGTGCGCGACTACGTGCTGGGCACGACCCTGCTCAACGGCCGGGGCGAGGTGCTGAGTTTCGGCGGACAGGTGATGAAGAACGTCGCCGGCTACGACGTCTCGCGACTGCTGGTCGGCTCGATGGGCACCCTGGGCGTGATCCTCGAGGTCTCGCTGAAGGTGCTGCCCGTGGCCCCGGCCACCGCCACGCTGCGCTTCGACTTCGACGAGGCCACCGCGATCCAGCGCCTGAACGAATGGGGCGGCCGGCCCTTGCCGATCAACGCGAGCGCCTGGTGGGACGGCACGCTCGTCGTGCGGCTGCGCGGCGCGGCCGCCGCGGTCGAGGCGGCCATCCGCAGCCTCGGCGGGGAGCGCCTGCCCGACGAACTGGCCAACCCGTTCTGGGAGGGCCTGCGCGACCAGCGCGACGAGTTCTTCGCGAAGGCCCGGGCGGCCGTCGAGGCGGGGGCCTGCCTGTGGCGGCTGTCCGTGCCATCGGTCACGCCGCCGATGCAACTGTCGGGCGAGCAGCTGATCGAATGGGGTGGCGCGCAGCGCTGGTGGTGCACGACCACCCCCGCGGCCGCCATGCGCGACGCGGCGCGCGCCGCGGGCGGCCACGCCACGCTCTTCCTCGCGCGCGAGAAGGACGGGGCCGACATCTTCGCTCCGCTGTCCCCGCCGCTGGATCGCATCCACCGCGAGCTCAAGCGCGCGTTCGACCCGCACGGCCTCTTCAACCCCGGGCGTCTGTACCCCGGCTGGTGACGTTTTCTCGATGCAGACCCATCTCGCCCCCGAATTCAAGGACACGCCGGACGGCCAGGAGGCCGAGGCCATCCTGCGCAAGTGCGTGCACTGCGGCTTTTGCACCGCGACCTGCCCCACGTACCAGCTGCTCGGCGACGAGCTGGACGGGCCGCGCGGGCGCATCTACCTGATGAAGCAGGTGCTCGAGGGCCAGCCGGTCACGCGCAGCACGCAGCTGCACCTGGACCGGTGCCTGACCTGCCGCAACTGCGAATCGACCTGTCCTTCGGGCGTGCAGTACGGCCACCTGGTCGACATCGGCCGCAAGGTGGTCGAGGCGCGCGTCGAGCGTCCATGGCGCGAGCGCGTCGTGCGCACGCTGCTCAAGGAGGGTCTGACCTCGCCACTCTTCGCCCCCGCGATGAAGCTGGGGCAGATGGTGCGTCCGCTGCTGCCGGCGGCGCTCAAGCACAAGGTGCCCCCGCGAGACCGTTCCACGCGCGCGCACCAGTGGCCACAACGCGAGCACGCGCGCAAGGTGTTGATGCTCACCGGCTGCGTGCAGCCGTCGATGATGCCCAACATCAACAGCGCGACCGCTCGCGTGCTCGACGCGGCCGGCATCCAGACCTTGGTGGCCGACGAAGCCGGCTGCTGCGGCGCGATCCGCATGCACCTGAACGACCAGGAGGGGGGCCTGGCTGACATGCGGCGCAACATCGACGCCTGGTGGCCGGCGGTGATGCGCGGCGAGGTCGAGGCCATCGTGATGAACGCCTCGGGCTGCGGCGTGACGGTCAAGGAGTACGGCCACGCCCTGCGCCATGACCCGCAGTACGCCGAGAAGGCGCAGCGCATCAGCGAGCTGACACGCGACCTGTCCGAGCTGCTGCCGGACCTCGTGCCCCGGCTCAAGCCCATGCTCAAGGCGAAGTCCGGCATGCGTCTGGCCTACCACCCGCCCTGCACGCTGCAGCACGGGCAGAAGCTGCGCGGCGGCGTCGAAACCCACATGCGCGAGTTGGGCTTCGAGGTGGAACTGGCCACCGCAGAGGCGCACCTGTGCTGCGGTTCGGCAGGGACCTACTCGGTGCTCCAGCCCGAGCTCGCCTACCAGCTGCGCGACCGCAAGCTCTCGCAGCTGCTCCCGCGCGAGCCCCAGGCCATCGTCTCGGCCAACATCGGGTGCATCCAGCACCTGCAGACGGGCACCGAGGTGCCCGTCAGGCACTGGATCGAGGTGCTGGACGAAGCGCTGGCCTGAGGCCCCGCGCCCGGCCGCCCGAAGCCGGGCCGCAACCCCCATGGGGGGTGGGGCGCAGCCCCGGGGGTCGACATGCATGCCCGGCGCCCGGCCGCCCGAAGCCGGGCCGCAACCCCCATGCGGGGTGGGGCGCAGCCCCGGGGGCAAAGACACAAGGCCCGCGCGCTCGCCTGTCGTCGACCGTCCTACAGGGCATCACCACGCGGCTGACAGCCCGCGGCCTGCCCCCGGTGCACCATGGAGTCGTCGAGCAAGACCCGCTCTTGCCCGGCACAGTCCCCAACTTTGCAGAAAGGACTTCGCCATGAACCGAGATCAAGTCAAGGGTCGCATGGAACAGGCCAAGGGCAAAGCCAAGGAGGTGACCGGCAAGGTGACCGACAACGAGAGCATGGAGTGGCGCGGCCGCGCGCAGAAGCACGCCGGCGACATGCGCGCGGACTACGGCGATGCGAAGGAACGCGCGGACGACGCGCTGGACCGCGACACGCCCGCCACCCGGCGCCATCACTGAACCATGACCCTCGCCCGTTTCGCCATGGCTTCCGCCATCCCGGCCAGGGCCTTGCCGGGCGCGTCGGCGCACACCGACCCGCCCGATCCGCCCAACGTGCCGAGCCCGCCTCCGCCGCCGACGGAAGTGCCGCCTCCGGGGCCAGATCCCTTGCCACCGGAGATCGACGATCCGCCGCCGCCGGACAACCCGGTGCCGGTGCGCGAGCCGCCGGTGATGCCGACGCCGATGGCATGAGCGCGCGACCGGGCTGAGCCCGCCCCGCTCGCTCCGGCCCGCCACCCGCAAGCAGTAGGTGGCGGGCCTTTTTCTCTTTCCGCCCGCTGGTGCCGGCGGGCGCGCCGCTTGCCGCTCCCTCGTCGTCACACGAGGAGAACCGAATGGCGTTGCTACACGACACTTCGCCACAGCAACGGCTGTGGCAGATGATCCACGACATCCGCTTCGGCATGCTCACCACCCGCCACAGCGACGGGCAGCTGCGCTCGCGGCCGATGACGACGCAGAACCGCTCCCTGGACGACGACTCGCCGGTGCTGTGGTTCTTCGTCTCGCAGCGCAGCGAGCCGGCAATGGATCTGAAGGACGATGGCGCGGTGAACATCGCCTACGCCAGCCCGGAGAGGGACCGCTACGTCTCGATCGCGGGCTTCGCGCGCTTCGTGCAGGACCCCGCCAAGGTGCGGGAGCTGTGGGACCCTGCGTGCGAAGCGTGGTTCCCGAACGGGCCGGAAGACCCCGACCTGGGGCTGCTGGCCGTGCACATCGACCATGCGGAGTACTGGGACGTGCAGGACAGCAAGATGGTGCAGCTGTTCAAGCGAGCCAAGGCGGCGCTCACCGGGCACCGGCCGGGTCTGGACAGCGAGCACACCACCCTGAGGATGTAGCGCCGCGCCCCAGGCACGGAAAGAAAAAGGGCCGCCCTCGTGGGGCGGCCCGCCAACGCCCGGGAGCCGGGCGAGGAGACGTCCGGGTGGCGTTCGTCCCAGGGTGTGGCTAGCGCACCTTGCCTTCCTTCCATGCCTGCAGCAGCTTGTCGTAGGGGATGGTCTCACCCTTGGGCTTCTCGTTCGGCAGCTTGGCCCAGGGCGCCGCGTTCGCGGTCAGCCACTTGTTCGGATCGCCCTTGGCGTTGAGCTTGGGAGCGCAGCGGGCCATGCCGGCGCGCTGCAGGCGCGCCATCACCTGGTCCATCTCCTCGGCCAGGCTGTCCATCGCCTGCTGCGGCGTCTTCTCGCCCGTGACGGCGGTCGCGACGTTCTTCCACCACAGCTGCGCGAGCTTGGGGTAGTCGGGCACGTTGGTGCCGGTCGGCGTCCAGGCCACCCGCGCCGGGCTGCGGTAGAACTCGATCAGGCCACCGTACTTGGCCGCGTTCTTCGTGAAGTAGTCGTGGCGGATGTCGCTGTCGCGGATGAAGGTCAGGCCCACGATGGACTTCTTCAGCGACACGGTCTTGCTGGTCACGAACTGCGCGTACAGCCAGGCGCCGGCCAAGCGGTTCGGATCATGGCCTTGGAAGAAGGTCCATGAACCGACGTCCTGGTAGCCGTTCTGCATGCCGTCCTTCCAGTACGGGCCGTAGGGCGACGGGGCCATGCGCCACTTCGGGGTGCCGTCGGGGTTGACGACCGGCAAGCCGGGCTTGGTCATGTCGGCGGTGAAGGCGGTGTACCAGAAGATCTGCTGGGCGATCTGGCCCTGGGCCGGGACCGGACCGGCCTCGCTGAAGGTCATGCCCGTGGCTTCCTTCGGGGCGTACTTCTTCATCCAGTCCACGTACTTAGTGAGCGCGTAGACCGCGGCCGGCGAGTTGGTCGCGCCGCCGCGCGACACCGAGGCCCCCACCGGGGTGCACTTGTCCTCCGCGACGCGGATGCCCCACTCGTCCACCGGCATGCCGTTGGGAATGCCGCGGTCGGCGGTGCCTGCCATCGACAGCCAGGCGTCGGTGAAGCGCCAGCCAAGCGACGGGTCCTTCTTGCCGTAGTCCATGTGGCCGTAGATGGGCCGCCCGTCGATCTGCTTCACGTCATTGGTGAAGAAGTCGGCGATGTCCTCGTACGCGCTCCAGTTGAGAGGCACGCCCAGCTCGTAGCCGTACTTGGCCTTGAACTTGTCCTTCAGGTCCTTGCGATCGAACAGGTCCGCGCGGAACCAGTACAGGTTGGCGAACTGCTGGTCCGGCAGCTGGTAGAGCTTGCCGTCGGGGGCGGTGGTGAACTTGATGCCGATGAAGTCCTGCAGATCCAGTCCCGGATTGGTGAACTCCTTGCCCGCGCCGTTCATGTAGTCGGTCAGCGGCAGGATCTTGCCGTAGCGGTAGTGCGTGCCGATCAGGTCGGAGTCGCTGATCCAGCCGTCGTAGATCGAGCGACCGGACTGCATCGAGGTCTGGAGCTTTTCGACCACGTCGCCTTCCTGGATCAGGTCGTGGCGCACGCGGATGCCGGTGATCTCCTCGAAGGCCTTGGCCAGCGTCTTGGATTCGTACTCGTGCGTCGTGATGGTTTCGGACACGACGGAAATTTCCTTGATGCCCTTGGCCTGCAGCTTCTTCGCCGCCTCGATGAACCACCTCATCTCGGCCATCTGCTGGTCCTTGCTGAGGGTCGACGGCTGGAACTCGCTGTCTATCCACTTCTTCGCCTCGGCCTCCCCGGCCCAGGCGGCTTGCCCCAGCGCCAGGGCCACGGTGGCGAACGCCACCGTCGTCAAGCGTATCTTCATCTCGGTCTCCTCTTCATTGCCTTCCCTGGATGTCTTCCAGCCCGGCCGCGGGAAGTTCCGGCCGCGCCCCGTGAAAAAAGCGCGCCTGCGCGGCGCCGCTCATCCCTTGCGCATGATCAGCACCAGCACCGCCATCGAGACGACGAAGCTGATCCACACGCTCGGCTCCTGCTCCAGCGAGAACCACTCGGCCATCTTCTCGCCCAGGCCCACCCACGCGAGGTTGAGGTAGGCCGCGGTCAGCAGGCCGATGAACAACCTGTCGCCCCGGGTCGTCGCGATCGGCAGGAAGCCCTTGCGCGTCGTCGTGGGCGACTTGATCTCCCAGATCGTCATGCCCACCAGCGTCAGCGCCACGCAGACGAAGAAGATCGCCACGGGCAGCGTCCACACCATCCAATCAAACATGGCCCACCCCCGTAGCGCCTCCGGCGCTCCCCCTCAAGGGGGCGCCACCAACGGACTGGCGAAGCCAGATCCGTGGTGGCCACTTGGCTCGGTTGTATTGCTGCACAGGTTTCATCGTTGTTCGAGCGTTCAAGTTCCAATCAGACGCGTCCCATCGCGAATCCCTTGGCGATGTAGTGGCGCACGAACCAGATCACGATGGCACCGGGCACGATGGTGAGCACGCCGGCCGCCGCCAGCACGCCCCAGTCCATGCCGGAGGCCGAGACGGTGCGCGTCATGGTCGCGACGATGGGCTTGGCGTTGACGCTCGTCAGTGTCCTGGCCATCAGCAGCTCCACCCATGAGAACATGAAGCAGAAGAACGCGGCCACCCCCACACCCGCCTTGATGAGGGGCAGGAAGATCGTGAGGAAGAACCTCGGGAAGGAGTAGCCGTCGATGTAGGCCGTCTCGTCGATCTCTCGCGGCACGCCGCTCATGAAGCCTTCCAGAATCCACACCGCCAGCGGCACGTTGAACACCAGGTGCGCCAGCGCCACGGCGATGTGTGTATCCATCAGGCCGAGCGTCGTGTAGAGCTGGAAGAACGGCAGCAGGAACACGGCCGGTGGCGTCATCCGGTTGGTCAGCAGCCAGAAGAAGACGTGCTTGTCGCCGAGGAACCGGTACCGAGAGAACGCGTAGGCCGCCGGCAGCGCCACGGCAATCGAGATCACCGTGTTGATCGCGACATAGATCAGCGAGTTGATGTAGCCCGAGTACCAGGACTCGTCGGTGAAGATCGTGCGGTAGTGCTCGAGCGTGAAGTCCTGGGGCCAGAGCGAAAAGCTGGTGAGGATCTCGTCGTTCGTCTTGAACGACATGTTGACCATCCAGTAGACCGGCAGGATCGCGAACAGCAGGTAGGCGATCAGGAAGATCACCCGTTTCCTGAAACGGCGCTCATCCATGGGCACCCTCCGTCGAGTCGAGCGTGCCGACGCGCTGCATCCAGTTGTAGAGGATGAAGCACAGCAACAGGATGATGAGGAAGTAGATCAGCGAGAACGCCGCGGCCGGCCCGAGGTCGAACTGGCCCACGGCCTTCTGCGTGAGGTATTGCGAGAGAAAGGTCGTCGCGTTGCCCGGCCCACCCCCCGTGAGGACGAAGGGCTCGGTGTAGATCATGAAGCTGTCCATGAAGCGCAGCAGCACCGCGATCATCAGCACGCCGCGCAGCTTGGGCAGCTGGATGTAGCGGAACACCGCGAGCTTGCTCGCGCCGTCGATGCGCGCGGCCTGGTAGTAGGCGTCTGGGATCGCACGCAGGCCGGCGTAGCACAGCAGGGCCACCAGCGGCGTCCAGTGCCACACGTCCATCACCAGCACGGTGATCCAGGCATCGGTCGCCGAGCCGGTGTAGCTGTAGTCGATGCCCAGCGCCGCGAGCGCCGCGCCGAGCAGGCCGATGTCGGTGCGCCCGTAGATCTGCCAGATGGTGCCGACGACGTTCCAGGGGATCAGCAGCGAGATCGCGACGATCACGAGCACGGCCGAGGCCTGCCAGCCCCGGGCGGGCATCGACAGGGCCAGCGCGATGCCCAGCGGGATCTCGACCGCCAGCACGGCCAGCGAGAAGCCGATCTGGCGCACCAGCGCGCCGTGCAGTTCCTCGTCGCGCATCACCATCGCAAACCACTCGGTGCCCACGAAGACACGCCGCTCCGGCGAGATGATGTCCTGCACGGAATAGTTGACCACCGTCATCAGCGGCAACACCGCCGAGAACGCGACGCACAGGATGACCGGCAGCACGAGCAGCCAGGCCTTCTGGTTGACGGGTTTCATCGCTCACCTCCCGAGGCGCGCGGTCGAAGGCAGGGTCTCATGCTCATGCGATCAGCTCCTCGTTCTTGTAGAAGCAGGTGTGGGGACCGATCACCGACCACCAGGCCCCCTGCCCGACGGCCGCGGGCGCCCGCTCTGCCGGCACGCGCGCCTTGAGCAGCAAGGCGCCATCGCCCTGTCCGGTGCGCGCGGTCAGCAGCCAGCTCGTACCGATGTCCTGCGTGCGGACGAGCTCGACGGGCAGGGCCCCCGGCGTGCCGGGAGGTGCGGGCACGACGTACTCGGGGCGCACGCCGAGCGTGATCTCCTGCGCGCCGGCGAGGACCGGCGCCTTGTCCGGCGGCAGCGGCAGGCGCTCGCCGGCGACCCGCACGTGCGCATCCTCGATGCGCCCCGGCAGGAAGTTCATGCCCGGCGAGCCGATGAAGTGGCCGACGAAGGTGTGAGCCGGCCGCTCGAAGAGCTGGTCGGCCGAGCCGATCTGCACGGCGCGCCCGCGCGTCATCACGACGATCTCCTCGGCGAAAGTCAGCGCCTCGACCTGGTCGTGCGTGACGTAGACCAGCGTGAGCTTGAGCTCGTGGTGGATCTGCTTGAGCTTGCGGCGCAGCTGCCACTTCAGGTGGGGGTCGATCACCGTCAGCGGCTCGTCGAACAGCACCGCAGAGACGTCCTCGCGCACGAGGCCGCGACCCAGGGAGATCTTCTGCTTGGCGTCGGCCGACAGTCCCGCCGCGCGCTGGTCCAGCTGGCCGGACAGCTCCAGCATCTCGGCGATCTGCCCCACCCGGGCCTTGATGCGGTCGGCCGGCACGCCGCGGTTGCGCAGCGGAAACGCGAGGTTCTGCGCCACGGTCATCGTGTCGTAGATGACCGGGAACTGGAACACCTGGGCGATGTTGCGCTCCTGCGGCGAGAGCGCCGTGACGTCGCGGCCGTCGAACGAGACCGTGCCTTGCGAGGGCCTGAGCAGCCCGGAGACGATGTTCAGCAGCGTGGTCTTGCCGCAGCCCGAGGGGCCGAGCAAGGCGTAGGCACCTCCGTCGCGGAAGCTCATCTTGAGCGGCAGCAGCGCGTAGTCCTCGTCGCGCTGGGGCCGCGGCTTGTACGAATGGGCGAGGTCGAGGTCGATGCGTGCCATCTCAGTTGCTCCTCGGCGTTCCGTGTGCCGGGGCCAGCAGCAGGCGCCCGGCGTCGTCGAACACGTAGACCTGCGAGGGATGCATGTAGAGCGTGAGGGAACTGCCGAGATCGAAGTGATGCACGCCGGTCAGCTGGGCCACGAGTTCGCCTATGGGGGTCGCCACGTGCAGGTAGGTGTCCGAGCCGGAGATCTCCGCCAGTTCGACGGTGCCGGGAACCGCCACGTCGCCTTCACGGCGGTCGATGCGCAGCGCGCCCGCCCGCACGCCGAGCGTGAGAGCCTGGCTGCCGGTGGCGGGCAGCGGCACCGACACCTCCACCCCCGCGGGCAGGCGCACCCCCAGGTGCGCGGCTTGCCCGGCCAGCAGGTTCATCGGCGGATCGCTGAAGGCGCGGGCCACGCGGATGGATTGCGGGCGGTGGAAGACCTCGGCGGTCGGGCCGTATTGCAGCAGTTCGCCCGCGTCCATCACGGCCGTGTAGCCGCCCAACAGCAGTGCTTCGGTGGGCTCGGTGGTCGCGTAGACGACCGTGGAGTCGCCGGTCATGAACAGGTGGGCGAGTTCCTCGCGCAGTTCCTCGCGCAGCTTGTAGTCCAGGTTCACCAGGGGCTCGTCGAGCAGCATCAGCGGCGCCTGCTTGGCCAGCGCCCGGGCCAGCGCGACGCGCTGCTGCTGACCGCCGGACAGTTCCGAGGGGTAGCGGTCGAGGAAGGCTTCGATGTGGAGCTTGGCCGCCAGCTCCTGCACGCGCGCGCGCACCTGCCGCTCGCCGCGCAGCTTCATGGGCGAGGCGATGTTGTCGAACACCGTCATCGACGGGTAGTTGATGAACTGCTGGTACACCATCGCGACGTTGCGCTCGCGCACCGGCACGCCGGTGACGTCGCGGCCGTCGACCTGCACCTTGCCCCGTGTGGGCTGGTCCAGCCCCGCCATGAGGCGCATCAGGCTGGTCTTGCCGGCCTGGGTCGCGCCGAGCAGCACGGTCACTTCGCCGGGCTGCAGGGCCAGGTCCATCGGATACAAGTGGGTCTGCGAGCCCACCTGCTTCTCGATGCGTTCCAGCACCAACTGCATCTCGTCCCCTCTTCTCGTTGTCGTCCTCAGCGCGCCGGCGCGACCGCGACCGCTGGCGGGGCGAACGCTTCGCGTCCTTCGAACCAACGGGCCACCGCCTCGCGCTGCGCGGGCCCCAGATGCAGGCCCAGCTTGCTGCGTCGCCACAGCACGTCCTCGGCGCTGCGGGCCCATTCGTGTCGCACCAGGTACTCCAGTTCGGCTGCGTATAGGCCGGGAGCCACCTCCTCGCCCAAATCGGCCAGGCTGCGCGCATGGCCCACGACCAGGGTGACCCGCGCCCCGTAGGCCCTGGCCCAGCGCCGTCGCAGGGCGTCGGGCAGCCAGGGGTGGCGGCTTTGCAGCACGTCGTCGAAGCGCTCGAAATCCCGGTCCGGCCGGGTGGGAGGGCCGATGTGGTCCGATAAGTCCCCGCCGGGCAGGAAGGCACCCTCGGTCCAGCCCGCGATGCGGCGCCCGAGCGCCGGGCAGAGCTGATCGGCCGCTTCCTCGGCCAGCTTGCGGAAGGTGGTGATCTTGCCGCCCCACACCGAGAGCAAGGGCGCCGCCCGCTGCTGCGCGTCGTCGGTGGTGCTCAGTTCCAGCAGGTAGTCGCGCGTGACGGCCGACGGGTCGCCCGACGCGTCGTCCAGCAGCGGCCGCACGCCGGCGTAGGTCCAGACCACGTCCTCGGCATGCACGGGCCGGGCGAAGTAGCGGCTGGCCTGCTCGCACAGGTAGGCCGTCTCGGCCGCGTCGATGCGCGCCTCGCCGATCGGTCCGTGGTGCTCGACGTCGGTGGTGCCGATCAGCGTGTAGTCGCGCTCGTAGGGGATGGCGAAGATGATGCGCTTGTCGGGATTCTGGAAGATGTACGCATAGGAGTGGTCGAACATCTTGCGCACGACGATGTGGCTGCCCTTGACCAGACGCAGCCCCTTGGTGCCGCGTTGGTGTGCATGCTCGCGCAGGAACTGCTCGGCCCAGGGCCCGGCGGCGTTGACGAGCGCCCTCGCCCGCACCGAGCGGCGCGCGCCGTCCGCGGCTTCGAGCAGGGCCTGCCAGCCGTCCGCCCCGCGCCTTGCCTCCACACAACGGGTGCGCGTGAGGATGGTGGCGCCCTTGTCCTGCGCGTCCAGCGCGTTCAGCACGACCAGCCGTGCGTCGTCCACCCATCCGTCGGAATAGACGAACCCGCGCGTGTACGCCGTCTTGAGCGGCTGCCCCGCCGGGTGCCGGCGCAGGTCCACCGTCTCGGAGCCCGGCAGCACCTCGCGCCGGGCCAGGTGGTCGTACAGGAACAGTCCGGCGCGGATCATCCACACCGGACGCAGCGTGCGGTCGTGCGGCATCACGAAGCGCAGCGGCCACATGATGTGCGGCGCGCAGCGCAACAGAACCTCGCGCTCCTGCAGAGCCTTGCGCACCAGGGAGAACTCGTAGTACTCGAGGTAGCGCAGCCCGCCGTGGATCAGCTTGGTCGACGACGACGAGGTGTGCTGGGCGAGGTCGTCCTTCTCACACAGCACCACGGACAGCCCACGCCCCGCCAGGTCACGCGCGATGCCGCAGCCGTTGATGCCGCCACCCACGACCAGGACGTCGCACGCAAGCGAACCGTCGGCCTCGCGCACAGGCGTGGCAGGCGGACGCATGGCGATCGTCGAGGGGGCCGATGGACTCACCGGGAAGGCTCCTGAGCAAGCGCAGCGAGACGCAGGCCGCCGCTGAGAGGCGGCTGACAGGCGTTCGCTTGTGTTCGTTTTCTTGTTTCTTTTTTCGTTTTATCTGACAAACGAAAAGAAAGCAATGCCAAGCAAACCCTGATTCGCGCTCGTCCATGTTCGTTTATGGTCCGCGGCGGCGACACGCACGCACGCGCCGGCACAATCGCGACCCCATGACGCCCAATCCCCGACAGTCCCAGTTGCTCGAAGAAGTACGCGCCCAGGGGGCCGTCTCGGTCGAGGCGCTCGCCGAGCGCTTCGGCGTGACGCTGCAGACCGTGCGCCGCGATGTGAAGCTGTTGGCCGAGGCAGGGCTGCTCGCACGCTTCCACGGCGGCGTGCGGGTGCCCAGTTCCACCGTCGAGAACATCGCCTACCGGCAGCGCCAGAGCCTGAACGCCGACGCCAAGCAGCGCA
This sequence comes from Burkholderiaceae bacterium, assembly GCA_035559275.1. Taxonomy (GTDB): domain Bacteria; phylum Pseudomonadota; class Gammaproteobacteria; order Burkholderiales; family Burkholderiaceae_C; genus Caldimonas. The sequence goes on along the minus strand of DATMBN010000029.1, from coordinate 38,564 downwards.
TCGCCCGCGCGGTGGCCAAGGCGGTGCCTGACGGCTGCTCGCTCATCCTCAACATCGGCACCACCACCGAGGCCGTGGCGCGCGAGCTGATGCGCCACCGCGCCTTGCGGGTGATCACCAACAACCTGAACGTCGCGGCCATCCTGTCCGACAACCCGGAGTGCGAGGTGATCGTGGCCGGCGGCGTGGTGCGCTCGCGCGACCGCGGCATCGTCGGCGAGGCCACCGTCGACTTCATCCGCCAGTTCAAGGTCGACATCGCGCTCATCGGCATCTCGGGCATCGAGGCCGACGGCACGCTGCGCGACTACGACTTCCGCGAGGTGAAGGTCTCGCGCGCGATCATCGAGCACGCGCGCCAGGTGTGGCTGTGCGCCGACCACAGCAAGTTCAACCGGCCGGCGATGGTCGAGCTCGCGCACGTCAGCGAACTCGACATGCTGTTCACCGACGCGCCGCCGCCCGAGCCCTACCCGCGGCTGCTGGTCGAAGCAGGCGTGCAGTGCGAGGTGGCGCCGTGACACTGCCCCAAGGAGGCCCCCGATGACCTACCTGCTCGCCCTCGACCAAGGCACTTCCAGCTCGCGCAGCATCGTGTTCGACACGCAAGGCGGCATCGTCGCGATGGCTCAGCGCGAGTTCACCCAGATCTACCCGCAGCCTGGCTGGGTGGAGCACGACCCGAGAGAGATCTGGAGCAGCCAGCTGGCCACCGCGCGCGAGGTGCTGGCGGGAGCGAGACTGCAGGCGCGCGACATCGTGGCCCTGGGCATCACGAACCAACGCGAGACGACGCTGCTGTGGAACCGCCGCACCGGGGAGCCCGTCTACAACGCGATCGTCTGGCAGGACCGCCGCGCCGAGCCGATCTGCGCCGCATTGCGCGAGCAGGGGCTGGAGCCCCTGGTGCGCGAGCGTACCGGCCTCGTGATCGATGCGTACTTCTCCGCGACCAAGATCCAATGGGTCCTGGACCACGTGCCCGGCGCGCGGGCCGCGGCCGAGCGCGGCGAACTGGCCTTCGGCACGGTCGACAGCTGGCTGGTGTGGCAACTCACCGGAGGCCGCCTGCACGTCACCGACGTGACCAACGCCTCGCGCACGATGCTGTTCGACATCCACCGCAACGAGTGGGACGACGAGCTGCTCGCCGCGCTGCGCATCCCCCGCAGCCTGCTGCCCGAGGTACACCCCTCCTCCCACGTCTACGGCGAGACGCTGCCCGAGCTGCTCGGGGCCCCGCTGCGTATCGGCGGCATCGCGGGTGACCAGCAAAGCGCCCTGTTCGGGCAGGCGTGCTTCAGGCCCGGGTTGGCCAAGAACACCTACGGCACAGGCTGCTTCCTGCTGATGCACACCGGCGCGAGGGGGGAGCTGTCGACCAACGGCCTCATCACCACCTCGGCGGCGCAGACCCGCCTCACGCCCGAATACGCCCAGGAAGGCAGCGTCTTCATCGCCGGTGCCGTCGTGCAGTGGCTGCGCGACGGACTGCGGGCGATCAAGGCGTCCAGCGAGGTCGAACGCTTGGCCGAGTCGGTGCCCGATTCCGGCGGCGTGATGTTCGTGCCGGCCTTCACCGGCCTGGGCGCGCCGTACTGGAAGCCCAACGCGAGCGGCACGATCGTGGGCCTCACCCGCGGCAGTGGCGCCGCGCACATCGCGCGCGCGGCGCTCGAGTCCATCGCCTTCCAGAGCGCGGCGCTCCTGCAGGCGATGAGCCGCGACGTGCAGGCCGCGGGCGGCGTGCCGGTGACCGAGCTGCGCGTGGACGGCGGCGCCTGCGTCAACAACCTCCTGATGCAGTTCCAGGCCGACCTGCTCGGCATCCCGGTCGTGCGGCCCAGGGTGATCGAGACGACCGCGCTGGGTGCCGCCTACCTGGCGGGCCTGGCGTGCGGCGTCTACCGCAGCCTGGACGAGCTGGCCGCGCAGTGGCAGGTCGAGCGGCGCTTCATGCCGACGATGCCGCGCGAGCGCGCCGAGGAGTTGATGCGGCGCTGGGAGAAGGCGGTGCGGCAGGCGACGTTGGAGTAAGGCGCGTCCAGCCCGAGCTCCGACAAGCCACCCCCTGTTTGAGGGGGATGCGGTGGGAACCGGCGGCGACACGTAACCAATCGTGACATACTGCCCGCCCCCCACCGGCCCCGCGTTTCGTCAGAGCTATTGGCCTGAAAGGAATCGTTTTTTCTGAGATCGAGGGGCCTGTCCGTGCCGAGAATGCCCCGAGATGAACCGACGCGACTTCCTGCGCCACATGCCGGCCTGGGCTGGACTCGGGGCCTGGAGCCGTACTCCCGCCTCCCCCGCCAGGCAGGCCGACGTACCCGCCACCCCCGCCGTGGCGTTCTACTACGGCTCCCGCCTTCCGTGGGACGAGCTGCGCCTGTTCGACTGGGTCGTGCTCGAGCCCGAGCATGCGCTCGCCGAACGCCAGGATGTGGCCGCGGCGCTTGGATCAGGCAGTATCGCGGTCGCCTACGTGTCTGCCGGGGAGGTTCACCCCCAACGGCCTTACGCAGGGTCGATCCCGAAGACCTGGATTCGGGTGCGCAACGAAGCATGGGGTTCCTGGGTCATCGACCAGGCGGCCCCCGGTTGGGCGGAGTTCTTCCTCGACCGCATCGTCGCGCCGTTGTGGCAAGCCGGCTTCCGCGCCTTCTTCCTGGACACCCTCGATTCCTACCAGCTGTTCGCAAGGACGGACGAGGCTCGCACGGCCCAGGCGGGCGCCTTGCGCCGGATCCTGTCTGCTCTGGTCGCTCGTTTCCCCGGGGCGCGGTTGATCATGAACCGCGGCTTCGAGTTGCTGGACGAGCAGTTGGCGCCGCATCTGCTCGCCGTCGCCGCCGAGTCCCTGTACCGCCGCTACGACGCCGGCGACCGACGCTACTCAGAGGTGCCTGACGCCGACCGCAAGTGGCTGCTGGATCGCTTCGCGCAGGTCAGGCGTCTGGGCGTGCCTGTCATCGCGATCGACTACGTGCCCGCCGGTGACCGGACACTGGCGCGCGAGACGGCCCGCCGCATCGCGGCCTCGGGGGCGATCCCATGGGTCAGCGACCCCGGCTTGCATACGCTGGGAGTCGGCAGCGTGGAGGTCGTTCCGCGGCGCGTGCTACTGCTGCACGACCCGGTCGATCCAGAGCAATTGAACCTCAAGCGGACCTCGGCCCATCGCCACGGCGCCTTGCCGCTCGAATACCTCGGCCTGGTCCCCGAATATCGCGAAGTGGGGGCTGAGGCGCCCACGGAACCGCTGGCCGGCCGCTATGCCGCAGTGGTGCTGTACCTGGACGACGCCAATGTGGCAGATGCCGCACGGGAAGTGCTCGTTCAGGCCAGCCGCGAAGGCGTTCCAGTGGTTGTGCTCGGGCAAGCGCCGGCCCACGTGCTCGGGGCCCTCGGCGTCGAAACCGGCGAAGGGTCGTTGCGCGCTCCTCTGCAGCTTCGGCGCGCGCCCGGCATCCCGCCCGGCGAGGCCGACCCTCGCCCGATCGAAGGCCTGCCGCTCCTGCGCGCCGGAGTGCAGTCCAGGGTGTGGCTGTGGGTCGAGGACAGCACGGGCGAACGCACGGACGTCGCGGCGGTCACGCCTTGGGGAGGCTACCTGCTTCCCGGCTACGGCGTCTACCTCCTGCCCGGCGGCGCGGGAGCGCGATGGGTGGTCGACCCGATCGAGTTCCTCCGCCAGGCGCTGCGCCTCGGTGAAGATCCGATGCCGGACGTCACGACGTGCGTGGGCCGTCGTGCCTTCTTTGCGCACTTCGACGGCGACGGCTGGCTCAACCGTTGCAACCTCCCAGGCACGCCGACGGCAGGCGAATACCTGTGGCGCGAGTACCTGACGCGCTACCACGTCCCCGTGACCGCCTCGCTGATCGTCGGCGAGGTGAGTGCGCAAGGGGTGTACGCATCGATGGCGAACCTGGCGCAGGAGAGCGCCCGCCGCGTGCTTGCGCTGCCCCATGTGCAGGCGGCGAGCCACACCTGGTCGCACCCGTTTCAGTGGGGCGTGGCGGTCGGCGCCGTCGGAGGAGAGGGGCAGGAGTTGGCGTACGGAGTGCACCTGCGACTGCCGGGCTACGAATTCGACCTGCGCACGGAGATTGCCGGCTCCAAGGCCTGGATCGAGGAGCGGCTGTGCCCGCCGGGCAAGGCTGTGGACCTGCTGCTCTGGTCGGGCGATTGCAACCCTCCTGCAGCCGCGATCCGGCTGGCTCGCGAGGCGGGCATGGGCACCATGAACGGCGGCGGGGGCGCCTTGACGCGCATCCGGCCGAGCATCACGCAACTGTGGCCGATGGGAATCTCCAAGCGCGAGGAGTACCAGGTGTACGCCGCAGCGTCGAACGAGATGGACTATACGAACAACTGGCAGGCACCCTTCACCGGATACGAGCGCGTGATCGACACGTTCGCGATGACGGAGCTGCCGCGGAGGATCAAGCCGGTCAATCTCTATTTCCACCCCTACCTGATCACGCAGCCGGCGGGAGCGCAGGCGTTGCACGACGCCTTTCGATGGGTGCAGTCCCAGCCCCTGCACGCGATCACCGCGCGCCGCTACCACGACCTGGTCCACGCCTGGCGGGCCGCGGCTGTCGGTCGGCAGCTCGGCGGTGGTTGGCGCATGCACAGTCCCGCCCCCCTGAGACAGTGGCGGCAACCGGCGTCGGCGCCGCTCCCATCGGTCCTCGGCAGCCAGGGGCTCGCGGGTTGGAACGAGCACGCGGGTCTGCGCTACCTCCACGTGACCGACGAGCGGGCGCACGTCCTGTCCGGCCCGCCTGGGGCCCGCGTCGTGGACGCCAACGCGGACATCGCCAGTTTCTCCCGGACGCCGGACGGCGGGTGGCGGGCCAGGCTGCAAGGCCATCTTCCCGTCGAACTGCGCCTCGACCTGCCGCCGGGCTGGCAGGTCCGCGGCAACGCGACGGTGAGGCGGCAAGGCGCCCAGGCCGTGCTCACCACCGATTCGACCATCCTCGAGGTGCAATGCCGGCCTGGCTGACGCGCCGTCGAGCGGCTCCTTCCCCAGGGCGAGGAGCAGGCCGCGAAGCGGCCCGCTCGCGCCTTCCCAGCGTCTCTCCCGACGACCCGCGACGCAGTCGGTTGTTGCCGCGCGGCGCCTTGCTCGGGCTCGGCGGCGTCTGCCTGGTCGTGCTGGCCATCGTCTTCCCCGGGGAGGGCTTGGTGCGGCTCATCGAGCGCACCGGCAACCATGCACTGGCGATCGACTACTTGCACAACCTGCTGCGCATCCATCCGGGAGACCCGCGCCTGCTCGTGCTGCTCGCCCAGCGCTATCTCGCGGTCGGTGAGGCAGTGCGCGCGTGGGAGGTCCTCGCCCAGGTCGACACCCCCGAGGCCGGCCGACTGCGCGAGCAGGTCTCGCTCGCGGCCTGGCGGGGCGCGCGCGATGCCGGGCGGGCCGACGAAGCGGCCCGGTGGCGGGCCCGCGTACTGGAGGCCGTCCTCGCACGGCGCCCCGGCACCGGCGCCGAATGGATGGAGATCCTCGAACTGCTGCAGGAACTCGGCGCCTTCGACCGGGCGGCGGCGTTGCTTGCGCAGGCCGGCCCGCGCGGCCATGCCGAGCCGGGCCAGGCCGAAGCGCTGGCGCGGCGGCTGCTGGCGCTGTCCCGGCCTCGGGCAGCCGCCGAGCTGCTGACCGAGGCCGGTCGCGTCAGCAGCGGTCCGCGCCGGCGCGAGCTGTGGCGGCAGGCCGCTGCGGCGTGGCTCGGCGCGGGGGAGCCGCAGCGGGCGTACCAGGTTGCCATCGGGCTGGGAACGGCGGCCCTGGCCGAACCTGCCGATGCCTGGCTGCTGGCTCGGCTCGCGGTCTCGGCCGGCCAGCCCGCAGATGCGGCCCGGTGGCTGCGCATTGCCCTGGGAATGAATACGCCCGGCGGACTGCACGACGTTGGACGCACGGACACGCAGGGGCTGGACGAGGCCTGGCGCATCTTCGTCGCGGCACAGGACCTGGACGCGGCCTTGCAGGTGAGCGGGCTGGCGACGCGGATCGAGCCCGACAGCATCACATGGGCCGAGCGGCACGCACGCACGCTCGAATGGGCCGGGCGCGCGGCGGAGGCATTGCCCGTCTGGGTGCGCCTGCTGCACGGCCCCCTCGCGCGCGACGCGCAGGACCGCGTCCGAGCGCTCGCCCCGGGGCTCTACGATTGGGAGGCCATGGCCGCCTACTGGCGCTCGCGCGCCGCAACGGGTCCCCTGCCTAGGGAAGATTGGCTCGCCTACATCGGCCTGCTGCGTCAGCAGGGCCGCGTACGCGAGGCGATCCAGACCGCGCGACGGGCAGCGGAAGAGTACCCGGAACTGCTGCAACTGCTGGCTCAGTTGCTGTCCAGCGAAGGGGAGATCGACGAGGCGCTGGCCGTCTACCTCGAGGCCGGCCGACGCGGCCTGCTGGACACGGCAAGCCGGCTCCAGGGCGCGACGGCCCTCCTCGCCGCGGCCCGACTGGAGGATGCCCGGCGTCTGCTCGCGCAGGATCCGGCCCCCGGAACGGCGGAGGAGGTACACGCCAACTACCTCGAGCTGAGAGCCGACCTCGCGTGGGAGCTGGGCGACCACCCCCAGGCCCTGCGCGACTACCTCACACTGCACACCCGTTACGGCGCATCGCCTGATGCGCTGAACGACTTCCGGGCGCAACGGCTGCTGGTGCTCACCCGTCGGATGGAAGGGCCCGCGGCCGGGCTGCGGCTGGCACCGGCGCTCTGGGCCCACCGCCCTTCGACCGGTCTTGGGGAGCTGTGGCTGGACATCGTCGCCCAGCAGCCCACGGCCCAGTCGCTGCAGGCATGGGAACGGGCGGTCACGACGTCTCCGGCCGGCGCCCCGCTGCAGACGCGCGTCCCTGTCCTTCAGCGCCGGGCTTCGTTGTGGCGCACGCTCGGACACCCGCGCAACGCATTGCCTCTGCTGCACCGGGCCCGTTCGCTCGCCCCGCAGCACGTGGGGGTCCTCATCGATTGGGTGGCCCTGCTGACGGAGTTGCAGATGCACGAGGAGCTGCGCGCCACCCTGGCACGCGAGGGTACGCGGCTCGAGCGTGACCCCGAAGGGGCGCTCACCCTCGCGCAGGCCGCGCGCGAGCTCGGCCAGACGGCCTGGGCAGTGCGGCTCATGCGGGGCCAGTCTGCACGGCGCGAACGCGATCCGCTGTGGCTCGCAGGCTATGCCGATCTGCTCGACGAAGTCGGCCAACGCGGCCAGGCCGCTCGAGCCCGCCAGCGCGCATGGGAACTGCTCCTCGCCCAGGCGCGCACCCCGCCGCAAGATGCCCGCCAGGACCTCGCTCGCTTGCTGCTGCAACTGAGACTTGCCCCCGGGCGGACCTCGCAGGCCGAACAGCAGGCACTGGTGCGCGCCCTGCGCGGACGTCTGGCCGCCGGTGACTTGGACTTGCAGGCCCAGGCGCACGCCGATGCCGCCATCGTCAACTGGCTGCTCGCACGGGACTTCCACTCGTGGGCCGACTGGTGGCTGGCACGGCGTGTGGTCGCTGGCGCCGTGGGCTCGGGTCTGCGGCTGCTGCGTAGCCTCCCTGAGGGGGACCGCGAACGGGTGCGGGAGGAGTTGGGGACCGCCCGGCCAAGCCTGTCAGCACAGGACCGGGCCGAGGCCTCCTGGTTGATCGGCGAACGCGAGGCCGCGCTGGCCGAGACAGGCCAGTTGCTCGAGCGGGCCGCGGCGCGCGACGACCATCCCGATCGGCTGCGCGACGTGGCCACCATCCACGCAGACCGCGAACGTCAACGGGCCCACCATGCGGCCGTCGGTGTTCAGCACGAACGTATCGGCAGCCTCGCCATCGAACAGACACGCGCAGCGGTGCGTCTGTCGCTCGGCGACGACGCCGGGCTGGAAATTCACCGGACGCAGGAGCGGCTCGATCGGCAGGGCGGTTCGGTGCTGGCTGCGCATCCCGATGCACACGCCACCGCCGGCCTCGTCGCTCAGTGGCAAGGCGGCGAGCGATGGAGTTTCTCCTTGGGCATCTCCCGCCATGGCACCAGGGAGCGCGACACCGCGCTGCAGGTGCAAGCGCGCTACCAGCTCGACGATACTCGGCGCCTCACGCTGCGCGGCGACCTCCAGGCGCCCGTGCACGACACCGACCTGCTGCGGATGGCGGCACGCCGCGATGGCCTGCTCGCGCAATGGGAAGGTTCGCGGGGACGCGCGTACGCGCTCGCCGGCGTCTCGTTCTCCCGCTACCGGACGGAGACCGGAGGCGCCCTGGGTCGCAGCCACGAGTTGCGCGCCGAGGCCGGGTACTGGTTGCGGCGGGCGGAACCCGTGCTCGCCGTGCGTACATTCGCCTCCGTGCGGGACGAGCAGGCGCGGGCCACGCCGCGTCCCGAGTTGGCCCGCTGGGTGGCAAGCGGCGAAGCGCTGAGTGGAGCGCAGGTGCTTCCCGGCTCACAGGAGGAGTTCGGACTGGGCCTGCGCTGGGGACAGGCCGACGGGCTGCCATCCCGCCGCTGGTGGCCTCAAGTGGACCTGACTCTCGCAGTGTCCAGCCGCAACGGCTTCACGCCCGCGGCATGGGTGGGCTGGCGAGGGCCGCTGGCCGGCAAGGACGAACTGGAGATCGGCCTGCAACGCAGCCGGTCGGACACCGGCCCGGGACAGCAGATCCGGTTGCAATACCGGCGATGGTGGGACCGATGAACAACCGATCGATGATGTCGATATCAAGTCGAGAAAAGGAGCGACCCATGAACTGGACGCTGTGGACGAGGCGCGCAGCACTGGCCCTCCTGACAGGCGCCACCCTCGCCGGGGCGGCGGGCTGCGCCGTGCGCGCGGTGCCTTCCGCAGGAGCCCGCGTGTCGGCGAGCGAGACGATGGCGGTGCTACCGCTGCAGAACGCCACCGAGGTTGCTTTCGCCGACAGGCGCGCGCACGCCATCCTGCTGTCGCTGCTGCAGCAGCGGGGTATCAAGGCCTTGACCTACCCGGTGAAAACCTCCGACAACCCCCTGGAGGCGACCCAGTCGCCCGGTCTCCAGGAGTCTTTGCAGTGGGCACGCCGCGAAGGCGCACGCTGGGCCATGACCGGCACGGTGACGGAATGGCGCTACAAGAGCGGAGTCGACGGAGAGCCCGCGGTGGGCATCACGCTGAGCCTTGTCGACGTGGCGAGCGGCGAGGTGGTCTGGTCGGCCACGGGCGCTCGCACCGGCTGGGGTTACCAGGCCCTGGCGGCAGTGGGCCAGTCGCAGATCGAGGACCTGCTGCGCGGCTTGGTCGTGCAGGCCGTCGCGACGCCCCGCTGATGCCGCTCGCACCCGCTCGCTCCCGATTGCGGCGACGACGTGCCTGGCTGGCCCGGGTGTGGCGCCCGCGCGCCGGTGCGGCCACCTGGTGGGCCTGGACGGAGAGTGCGTTGCTGCCGGTGCTGGCCCTCCTCGGCGCCTGGTACCTCGATCGTGCCGATCCCCTCGCACTGCGCGGGGGCTTCCCGTGGGTGTGGTTCGGAGCCTGGCTGGCCGCGGTGCGCTACGGGGCAGGCTACGGTCTCTTCGGCGCGGCCCTCTATGCCGCGATGTGGTGGTGGCATCACGGAGGCGCGATGCCCGCCAGTTCAGAGATGGTGTTCCCGGGCGAGTTCTTCCTCGGGGGCACGCTCATGACGCTGGTCCTCGGAGAATTCGGCTCGGCCTACCGACGCAGCGAGCGATTGCATCGAGAAACGGCGGCCGACCTCGGGGTGCGTCTCGAACGCACCAAGCGACGACTGTTCATCGTCAAGGACGCGCTGGCCACCTTGGAACAGGAGCTGGTGGACCGCCCTCTCACCTTGCGCGACGCGCTGCTCGACTTTCGCCAGTTGTGCGCGCAATGGCAGCGCGACCACCCGGAGGCGGCCGCCGGGGCACGTGCCCGGTTGCCGCAGGCCACCGGCTTCTTGCAGCTTCTCAGCCAGTCGTGCCGGGTGGTGGAGTCGGCCATCTTCATCCGCGACCTGGACTCCCCCCAAGGGTGGCGACTGGCCGCCTCGCTCGGCCACGAGCTGCCACCCCTGGACGACGCGCATCCACTGATCACCGCGGTGCTGGAGAACCGGCATGCCGCCCACATCGCCCAGGAGGCCCTGGCCGAGTCGCAGAGCAGCGAGTGGGTCTATGCGGCGGTCCTGCGCTGCGACGAGGACGGCGAAGTCGCCGCCCTGCTCGCCGCACACACCATGCCCTTCATGTCGTTCGAGCAGAACAACCTGCAGCGGCTTCAGGTGCTGGTCGACGCCTACCGAGACTTCGTGGAGCGCGAGAGCGGCGTCGGGCCGATGCGCGACGTATGGCCGCAAGCGCCGATCGGATTGCAGCAGGAATGGGCCGACCTCAGTCGCCTGGCCCGGCGGTCCCACTTGCACAGTCATGCCGTGGTCTGGCGCTTTCCCTCCACGCTCGCGGCAGGACCGCTCGATCGCTTCGAGCAGGCGCAGCCGGTCGAAAGCGAAAGCTGGCAGCTGAATCTAGCCGACGGCTCACGCGCCCTGGTGACCGTGCTGCCACTGGTCGGCGCAGCCGCCGTCAACGCCTACCTGCAGCGCCTCGATGAGGTGCTCGAGGATCTCTACGGTGAGGCCGGCGAACAGGTGTCTTCGGCCGTTTTCGGCATCGATGGCCCGGGCAGCTTCGCAGCTGTGCGCGACGCCATGCAGCCCTCGGCAGCGGAGGCCTGAGCGATGGACATGGCCAGCGTGGGCAAACTCGCCGCAGGAGCGGTCGCTCTCGAGACAGGTGCGCTCGCCCTGCTCTCGAGCGCCAATCCAGCCATGTTCGCTGTCTTCTGGGTCGCCCACGGCATCGCATCGATCCCCACGGCCCTGCTGGCCTGGCGCCTGCTGCCCCGGCCCCTGCAGCAGCCACGCGCGCTTTCGCTCATCCTTTGCTACATGCTGGCCCTCGTGCTGCCGGTGTTGGGCGTGGCGGGTGTGCTGCTCGCCGCCTGGCTTGCCCGCCTGCTGCCTGCCGTCTCGCGCGGCGACGACCACCTGCGCGAAGCGCCGCGGCTCGAAGTGTTCGCACTGACGCTGGATATCGAGCAACGCCCGGACGAGTTGCCGGCCGGTCAGGTCGCCCGCATGGCCCGCGATCCGACCCGGCCCCGGGCGCAGCGCATCCGCGCAGTGCTCGCGCTGCGCGAGATGGCGCCCCGCGTCGCAGTGCCCACCCTGCGCAGCCTCCTGGCCGATCCCGACGAGGAGATCCGCCTGCTTGCCTACAGCATCGTCGAACTGTGGGAGCGGGACCTCATGGCGAAACTACAGGAAGCGCTGCGGGAACTCGAAGGACTTCAGTCCGAAGGCGCCCAGGGGCCCCTGTACGCGCGCGCTGCCCAGCAGGTGGCCGAGTTGCAGCTCGAGTTCGTGTACCAGGGGTTGGTGCAGGGAGACCTGCGCGACTTCACGATGGATCAGGCCAAGATGTACTGCCGCATGGGGCTGGAGGCCGCCCCTGCCGAACCGAGCCTGCTGATGATGCATTTGCGCCTCAGTCTCGCGCGCGGCGCTCATGAGGAAGCGCGCCAGATGCTGCGTCGTCTGGGGGACACCGATGCAAGCCCGACGATGTGGCGTCCCTACGCCGCAGAACTGGCTTGGCAGGAGCGTCGTTATGCGGATGTGCGCCAGGTGCTCAAGCCGATGCGCACCGAACAAGTCGCTCCGCGCCTGCGTCCGGTCATCCGCGTCTGGTCGCCCCAGGAAAGAGAAGACACGCCGCCTGCTGCCATGCCGTTGTCACACCACCCGGCGCGCTCCGCACCGCCGTTGCACAGCGCCACGGAGGCGATGGTATGAGCGCAGCCGCTGCTGACCTCGCCCCGCTGCCCGGCACCCGTATCGACGTGATGCTGCTGCTCGAGGGTACCTACCCCTACGTCTCGGGCGGCGTCTCCAGCTGGGTCCACCAGATCGTGAGCGGTTTTGCCGACTTGCACTTTCACATCGTCTTCATCGGATCGCGCCCCGAGGACTACGGCAAGCCGCGCTACCAGATGCCGAAGAACGTGGTCGGGCTCACGCATCACTACCTGTTTTCAGAAGCGGTGCTACCCCCACCCCGGGAATGGCGTGGAGACCGAGACACGGCCAAGGTCGTCGAGCAGTTGCATGAGCAGTTGCGGCGCCGGCAGGACCGCGCCGCCCGGGCCGAGTTGCTCGCGCGCAGCCTGAAGCTGATGCGCGAGGACATGACGCTCGAGTACCTGCTGCATTCGCACGAATCCTGGCGTTACCTCACCGAGCAGTACCAGCTGCGCTGCACGGATCCCTCCTTCGTCGACTACTTCTGGACCGTGCGCACGATGCACACACCGTTGTGGACGCTGGCGGATCTGGCCGAGCAGTTACCTCAGGCGCGTGTCTATCACACGGTGTCGACCGGCTACGCCGGCTACCTCGGCGCTGTGCTCTCGCGTCGCCACAACCGGCCGCTGGTGCTCTCGGAACACGGCATCTACACCAAGGAAAGGCGCATCGACCTGTTCTCGGCTCAGTGGATCAGCGACAACCTGCCGGTGCTCGAGCGCACCGCGGGCGAGACCGGGTACTTCCGCGAGCTGTGGATCCGCATGTTCGAGTCGCTGGGCCAGATGTGCTACGACGCGGCCGACCCGGTGATCGCCTTGTACGAGACCAACCGACAGCGCCAGATCGCCGACGGCGCCGACACCCGGACCACGTGCAACATCGCCAACGGCATCAACGTCGGGCCCTTCGCCGCGACGCGCGGCCAGCGGCCCGACACGCCCCCGCCCGTGATGTGCCTCATAGGCCGCGTCGTGCCGATCAAGGACGTCAAGACCTTCATCCGCGCGGTGCGGGTCGCGAGCAACCGCATCCCCGACCTGGAAGGCTGGATCGCCGGCCCCGAGGACGAGAACCCCGAATACGCCCGCGAATGCCGGGAACTCACGCGCAGCCTCGACCTGGAACACAAGGTGCGGTTCCTCGGCTTCCAGAAGCTGGTCGAACTGATGCCCAAGATCGGACTGGTCGTGCTCTCGTCGATCAGCGAGGCGCTGCCGCTCGTGCTGCTGGAAGGTTATGCCGCCGGCGTGCCGGCCGTCACCACGGACGTCGGTTCGTGCAAGCAACTCATCCACGGCCTGGGGCCCGAGGACGAGGCGCTGGGCGCATCCGGAGAAGTGGTGGGCATCGCCGATGCCCAGGCGCTGGGACAGGCCTGCGCGCGCCTGCTGTCCGACCCCGACGCCTACCGCCGCGCGCAGGCGGCCGGCATCGCGCGCGTCGAGCGCTACTACACGCAGCCGCTGATGTTCGACAAGTACCGCCTGGTCTATGAGGACGCGCTGGCACGCAGCGAAGCCCGCGAGCGGGGCATTCCCGACGAGGTGGGTCGTGTCGCCGGCATCCTGCGCGGCGAGGCACCCTGGACCGCGCGCGAGGAAGGTGCCTGATGGCCGGCATCGGCTTCGAGCTGCGCAAGCTGCTGCGCACCGAGTCCTACCTCGGGCTGCTGCGCGCCTACACCTACGCGTCCATCATCAGCTCGGGGCCCTGGGTGTTCTCCATCGTCGGGCTGATCGCGATCGGTGTGCTGTCCATCGGGACGGTCTACCCGGACGTGCTGATCGTGCAGTTCCAGGTGACGGTCACCTACCTCATCATGAGCTCGCTCATCTTCACCGGCGGGCTGCAGCTGGCCTTCACGCGCTGGGTGGCCGATCGCCTGTTCGAAAAGCGCGACGACGCGGTGGTGCCCAACTTCCTCGGCGTCACGCTGGCCGTCACCGCATTGAGCGGTGCGTTGGCTTGGCTCGTCGCGTGGATCGGCTTTGGCGACGCGAGCAACCTGTACCGCGCGCTGCTGGTCACCGGCTTTGCGCTGCTGAGCAACATCTGGGTCGCCACGGTCCTGCTGTCCGGTCTCAAGCAGTACCGCGCGATCTTGTTGCTCTACGCGGGAGGCTACGGACTCTCAGTCACGCTCGCATGGGCCTTGCGGCCGCTCGGCATGGAGGGTCTGTTCGCCGGCTTCCTCGGTGGCCAGTTCGCGATGTGGTTCGGCATGGTCGCGCTCATCCTGCGCAACTTCCCCCTGCGCGAGCCCATCTCGCTCGAATGCTTCGGCCGCCGCCAGATGTACCCGGAGCTGCTGCTCGCCGGCTTCTTCTACAACCTTGGCGTGTGGATCGACAAGCTGGTGTTCTGGTACTCGGAACAGACCTCGCAGCAGGTGATCGGCTGGATGCGCGCCTCGGTCATCTACGACCTGCCGGTGTTCCTCGCCTACCTGTGCGTGATCCCGGGCATGGGCATCTTCCTCGTCAAGTTCGAGACCGACTTCGTCGAGTGGTACGACAAGTTCTACGACGCGGTGCGAGAAGGCGGGTCGCTGCAGGACATCGCGCACTACCACGACCGCATGCAGGAGACGGTGCGCGAGGGCCTGTACCAGATCATGAAGGTGCAGACCATCACACTGCTGGCCGTCTACACCTTCGTGCCCTCGCTGTTCGCATGGTTGGGCATCAGCGACCTGTACATCCCGCTCTTCCTCGTGCACGCCACGGCCGCGAGCTTCCAGGTCATGCTGCTGGCCGTGCTCAACGTGCTGTACTACCTCGACCGCCGCCGCGAGGTCGTCGCCGTCACGGTGACGCTCACGGTGCTCAACCTCGGGCTGTCGCTCCTGTCGATCACGCTCGGCGCCGAGTTCTTCGGCTACGGCCTGGCACTGGCGCTGCTGGGCGCGCTCATGCTGGGCCTGTGGCTGGCCCAGCGGCTGTTCCGGAAGTTGGAGTACCTCACGTTCATGCTGCAATGAGGAGCGGCGGAGCTGCGCCCCTCACAGGTACCGGTTGACCAGGTTCTCCAGCGCCTCCTGCCGGCCCGAGGTGGGGGCGACCTCGACGTTGCGCTCCAGCACGCGCGCGCTCAGGTCCTCCAGCGTGAGCCGGCCCTCGAGCACCTCGCGGCCGAAGCCCTCGTGCCAGCCGGCGTAGCGCGCGCGCAGGGCAGCATCGAGCCGGCCATCCTCGATCATGCGGGCGGCGACCAGCAGCGCACGCGCGCACAGGTCCATCGCGCCCACGTGGGCGTGGAAAAGGTCCTCCGGGTCGATCGACTGCCGGCGTACCTTCGCATCGAAGTTGAGGCCACCGGTGGAGAAACCGCCGCCGCGCAGCACGTGGTACAGCGCGAGCGCGGTCTCCGGCAGGTTGTTGGGGAACTGGTCGGTGTCCCAACCCAGCTGCGGGTCGCCGCGGTTCATGTCGAGGCTGCCGAAGATGCCCAGGGCCTGGGCCAGCGCGATCTCGTGCTCGAAGCTGTGCCCGGACAAGGTCGCGTGGTTGGCCTCGATGTTGACCTTGACCTCCTTCTCCAGGCCATAGCGCACGAGGAATCCGTACACCGTCGCGACATCGAAGTCGTACTGGTGCTTGGTGGGCTCGCGTGGCTTGGGCTCGATGAGGATGGTGCCGCCGAAGCCGGTGCGGTGCTTGTAGTCGACCACCAGGTTCAGGAAGCGGCCGAGCTGGTCCAGTTCCTGCCCGAGCTCGGTATTGAGCAGCGTCTCGTAGCCCTCGCGCCCGCCCCACAGCACGTAGTTCTCGCCTCCCAACTGCCGCGTGGCATCGATCGCCGCCTTGACCTGCGTCGCGGCCATCGCGAAGACCTCGGGGTCGGGATTCGTCGCCGCGCCCGCCATGTAGCGGCGGTGGCTGAAGAGGTTGGCCGTGCCCCACAGCAGCTTGACGCCCGTGCGCGCCTGGTGCGCCGCCAGCTGCTCGACCATGTGCTGGAAGTGGGCCAGGCTCTCGCGCGGTGTGGCGCCCTCGGGGGCGACGTCCCGGTCGTGGAAGCAGTAGTACGGCGCCCCCAGGCGACTGAAGAAGTCGAACGCCGCCTCGGCCTTGCGCTCGGCCAGCCTCAACGGCTCCTCGCCGCCGAACCACGGACGCTGGAAGGTCTCCGCTCCGAAGGGATCCTGCCCCCCCCAGACGAAGCTGTGCCAGTAGCACACGGCAAAGCGCAGGTGGTCTTCCATGCGTCTGCCGAGGACCACGCGGTCCTTGTCGTACCAGCGAAAGGCCAGGGGCCGGTCGCTGTCCGGTCCTTCGTAGCGGATCGGCTCGATCTCGCCGAAATAGCTGCTGCTCATGAGAGAGGATCTCCGGTGATACAGGGCGGTCATCGCCCGGGAAAGTGAGGTCGCAGCGCCGGGTACAGCGCGCGGAAGCGGTCGTAGCGGGCTTGCAGGTAGTCGCGTTGCGTGCGCTCGCGCGGTCGCCAGACGGCCGCCACCGGCGGCACGGTGCACACCGCCGTCTCGTCGCCGCCAGCGGCCAGCCAGGCCAGCCGGGCCGCCCCCAGCGCCGCGCCGGCCTCGCCGCCTTCGTGCGTGACGATCTCCACCTCCAGCACGTCGGCCAGCAGCTGCGCCCAGCGGGTGCTGCGCGCGCCGCCGCCTACCAGCGACAGACGGGCGATCTCTGTACCCGCTTGTCGCAGTGCCTGTAGCCCGTCGCGCAGGCCGAAGCTCACGCCTTCCATCGCGGCGTAGGCCATCGAGGCCGGCGTGTGCTCTGCCGCGAGGCCGAACAGCACGCCACGCGCAAGGGGGTCGTTGTGGGGAGTGCGTTCGCCCGAGAGATAAGGCAGGAAGATGGGCGCTTGCGCCATCGAGCCGGCGTCGAGCGACTCGATCTCGTCCAACCAGGCTCCCACGTCGGCACGGCCGCAGACCTGCGCGCCCCAAGCCAGCGCGCCGGCGGCCGACAGCATCACGCTCATCTGGTGCCAGCGGCCGGGCAGTGCATGGCAGAACGCATGCACGGCCGACCCGGGGTTGGGCCGGAAACGGTCGTCGCAGACGAACAGCACGCCCGAGGTGCCGAGCGAGAGAAAGCCTTGCCCCGGCCGCACCGCACCGATGCCCACCGCGCTCGCCGCGTTGTCGCCGGCACCTCCGGCCACGACCGCCGACGCCGGGATGCCCCAGCGCCGGGCCCATTCAGGGCGCAGCCGGCCGCCGGGATCGCTGCCCTCGACGAGCGAGGGCATCTGCGAACGGTCCATGCCGCAGGCGGCTAGCAAGGCGTCGGACCAGTCGCGCCGGGCCACGTCCAGCCACAGCGTGCCGGCGGCATCGGACATGTCGCTGACCTTCTCGCCAGTCAGGCGCCAGCGCAGCCAGTCCTTGGGAAGCAGCACCGTGCGCACCGCGGCGAACAGCTGCGGCTCATGCCGGCTCATCCACACGAGCTTGGGCGCGGTGAACCCCGGCATCGCCAGGTTGCCGGCAATCTGCGTCAGCCGCGGCTCGCGCCGCATCAACTCCTCGCATTCGGCACCGCTGCGCCCGTCGTTCCACAGGATGGCTGGGCGCAACACTCGGTCGTGCGCGTCCATCGCGACCGCCCCGTGCATCTGGCCCGACAGCCCGATGCCCTCGACGCGTCGCAGCTGCTGCGCATGGTCGGCGGCCAGTGCGTCCAATGCCCGGCAGGCCGCAGCCCACCAGTCCTCGGGCGCCTGCTCCGACCACAGGGGACGCGGGCGGGACACCGCGAGCGGCTCGCGCGCCACGGCCACCAGGCGCTGCTCCCGGTCGAGCAGCACCACCTTGACCTCCGAGGTGCCCAGATCGATGCCGATGAACATCACACCCTCCGCAGGGTCAGCGCACGCCGTGCGCTCTTGCGGCGGGAGGCGGCTGGTCGACGGACGTCAGGCCCGGACGTCCCCGCGGCACGGGGCGGCCGAGGATGATCATGCCCAGCACGTCGTCGGGCGTGACGTCGGCAACCCGCTCGCTGCCGACCACGCGCCCGTTCTTCATCACCGTCACCCGGTCGCAGACCTCGAACACGTCGGGCATGTCGTGGCTGATCAGGAAGATGCCAATGCCCTCGGCCTTGAGTCGGCGGATGGTGTCCATCACCATGCGCGTCTCGGCCGGCCCCAGCGCCGCGCAGGGCTCGTCCATGATGAGGATGCGCGCATTGAAGTACAGCGCCCGCGCGATCGCCACCGTCTGCCGCTGACCGCCCGACATCGCCCTCACCGGCTTGTCCAGCTCGGTGAAGTGGGGATTGAGCCGTTGGACGATCTGGCGTGCCTCGTGGCGCATGCGCTCGGTATCGAGCGTGCCCCACGATGTCAGCAGTTCCCGACCGAGAAACAGGTTCGCGGCCGCGTCGAGGTTGTCCGCCAGCGCGAGCGTCTGGTGGATCGTCTCGATGCCGGCGGCGCGCGCGTCGCGCGGGCTGGCGAAGCGCACCGGCCGCCCCTCCACCAGGATCTCGCCGGCGTCCGGCGGGTAGACGCCCGAGAGCATCTTGATCAGTGTCGACTTGCCGGCGCCGTTGTGGCCCAGCAGCCCCACGACCTCGCCGGGGTACAGGTCGCAGTCGACCCCGTCGACCGCCAGTACCCCGCCGAAGTGCTTGGACACACCACGCACCTCGACCAGCGGCACGCCCTGCGGTTGCGTTTCTGCCCCAAGCCGGCTCATCGCAGGCTCCTGCGGTGGTAGACGACGTCGAACCACACCGCGGCGATCAGCACCAGGCCGATCAGGATCTGTCGCTTGGCGCTGGACACGTCCAGCAGCACCATGCCGTTGTCCAGGCTCTGGATCAGCAGCGCCCCCACGACGCTGCCCGCGATCGACCCCACGCCCCCCGCCAGGGAGGTGCCGCCGATCACCGCCGCCGCGATCACGTAGAGCTCGGCCATCTGGCCCATCGAGTTGGCGCCGGAGTTCAACCTTGCGGTCGTGATCATCGCCGCCAGCGCCGCGAGGGCGCCCATCAGCATGAAGAGGTAGAGCATGACGCGCACGGTGGGGATGCCCGACAGCAGCGCCGCCTCGGGGTTGCCTCCCATCGCGAAAACGTAGCGGCCGAAGCGCGTGCGCTCGGCGACGAAACTCATCACGAACACCACCGCGATCAGGATCAGCACGGGCACGGCGATGCCCTTGCCCACGCGGTTCTGCTGCGCGTCGAAGCCCACGTAGCTGTTCATCACCGCGACGAAGCCGGCGATCGCTGCGCACTGCAGCACCACGCGCAGCACGTCGGCCCACAGCGGCGGCCCTTCCGCGCGGTAGCGGGCACGGGTGCGCCGCACATGCCACCGGTGCAGCACGACGGCCCCGCAGGCGATTGCGCCCAGCACCGTGCTCCACGTCACCCCGATGGAACCCGAAAGCCCGCCGCCGAGCACCTGGTAGTGCGGATGCAGCGGCGCGATGGTCTGGCCGTCGGCCACGAGGAAAGCCGCACCGCGGTACATCAGGTAGCCAGCCAGCGTGACGACGAAGGCCGGTACCCCGCGACAGGCCACCCACCATCCCTGGAACGCGCCCACCGCCACACCCGCGGCCACGCCCACCGCGATGCTCGCCGGCCATCCCCAGTCGCCGTCGGTCCCGAACCATTGGACCTGGCTGTAGGCGATCAGCATGCCGGTGAAGGCCAACAGCGACCCGACGGACAGGTCGATCTGCCTCGCCACGATGAGGAACACCATGCCGCAGGCCATGATCGCCGTCACGCAGGTCTGGATCGACAGGTTGTACAGGTTGCGCGGCGACACGAACGTGCCGTCGGTGAGCAGCGCCAGCACGGCCCAGACCACCAGCAGCACCAGCACCATCGACGAGAAGCGCGGGTCGAAGCCGGTCTTGCGCAGAAGGTGTTGCATGGCCGGGGGTTTGCGTGCGGCCGCCGCCTGCTCGACGGCGGTCGCCAGGCGGGCAGATGCACTCACTGGCAGGCCTTCGGCGCCTTGGCGCCGCTCACGCCGGCGCATACCTGCTGCTTGGTGGCCCAGCCGGACTTGATGACGTGGTCGAGGTTCTCGGCCGTGATCGCCACCGGCTTGAGGAAGACCGAGGGGATGGCGATCTTCTTCGTGCCTCCATTCCACATCGCCGCGCCCGGCACCGCCTGCGGCTTGGTGCCCTTGGCCATCGCGACCGCGTGGTTGGCCGCGGCTTCTCCCAGCACGCGCGTGTCCTTGAAGACGGTGACGGTCTGCTCGCCCCGCGCGATCCGGTTGAGCGCCGCGAGGTCGGCGTCCTGCCCCGAGACCGGCACGCCGGTGAGGTTCTGCGCCTTGAGCGCCGCGACCGCGCCGCCCGCCGTGCCATCGTTCGACGCCACCACCGCGTCGACCTTGTTGCCGTTGCGCGTGAGGATCTGCTCCATGTTGCGCTGCGCGATCTCGGGCGCCCAGCCTTCGGTGTACTGCTCGCCGACGACCTTGATCTTGCCGGCCTGGATGGCGCCTTGCAGCACCTCGAGTTGTCCCTTGTGCAGGAAGTCGGCGTTCGGGTCGGTGGGCGAGCCTTTGATGAAGGCGTAGTTGCCCTGAGGCTTGACCTTGAACACCTCGCGCGCCTGCATGCGGCCTACCTCGACGTTGTCGAAGGTCACGTAGAGCACGCCCGGGTCCTGGATCAGGCGGTCGTACGCCAGCACCGGAATGCCCTCCTGCCGCGCCTTCTGCACGGCGGGCAGCACGGCGTCGGCGTCGTACGCGAGCACGATGAGTGCGTTGGCACCGCGCGAGATCAGCCCTTCGATGTCGGCCAGCTGCTTCTCGTTGGAGGCCTGCGCATCGGCGCTGATGTACTTGGCGCCGAGCTTTTGCAGCGCTGCCTTGATGGCGGCCTCGTCACGCTTCCAGCGTTCTTCCTGGAAGTTGGACCACGACACGCCCACCACCAGATCCTTGGCCTGGGCCATGCCGGCGGCCGCCGTCATCGCAGCGAAACCGACGAGGGCCGCCGCGCGCTTGAATGTGCTCATCTGTCGTCTCCTCGGGCGCTCATCCGGCGCCTGTGTCCGCCGCGTTGCCGGCACCGTCGGCTTCTTTACAATTAGTTTGACCGGCGAACAAACAATAGAACCTCAAGCAAGGGAATGTCAATCGGGGTTCACCGGAGGCGATGAGGGCGAGGCGGGATAGAGCGTGGAGCGGGACGGGAAGCGGGGGAGCGCGGGCAGGCAGAACCGGGGGAAGGCGGCCGCGGCAGTGGGCGGCCGGGACGCCGCCGCGGCTTCAGGCCAGGAAGGCCTCGTGGAGCAGCGCGCCGGCGGCGCCCACGGCGCAGGCGTTGATGCCGAAACGGCAGTGGCGCACTTGCGTCGTGTGAAAGGCGTAGCGGCCCTGCAAGCCGACGAAGCACTCGCGGGCCGCATCCAGGAAAACCGGGCCAAGCTGCGCCATCGGTCCACCCAGCACGATGACGGCAGGGTCCAGCGTGTTGCAGATGTTCTGCATCAGCATGCCGAGGTACCGCCCCGCACGGCGCGCGGCGGCGACGGCCGCGGCATCCCCGCTGCGCACCCGGGCGGCGATCTCGTCGATCGCCAGCACCGGCTCGGCATGCCCCGTGATGTCATGACTGACCGCGCGCTGGGAGATGTAGGTCTCGGCGCAGCCGCGGCTTCCGCAGCGGCAAGGCGGCCCGTCCAGCTGCAGCACCATGTGGCCGACCTCGCCGGCAGTGCCGTCGTGCCCCATGTGCAGCCGGTCCCCCAGTACGATGCCGCCGCCGACGCCGATGCCCATGCTGAGGTAGACCAGCGAATCGCTGCCCGATCCGGCGCCGAAGACGTACTCCGACAGCGCCGCGGCATTGGCCTCGTTCAGCACCTTCAGCCGCCCGGGCTCCACGCCGGCGCGAGACAGGGCCTGGCGCAGCGGCTCCTCGATATCCTGCTGATGCCAACCGAGGTTGGGCACGACGCCGAGTCGCCTGCCTCGCACGTCCACGGTGCCCGGGACGCCGATACCCACGCCCAGCACGCGGCGGCCTTGCCCGCGCAGCCGCGCGTCCTGCGCGGCGACCAGGCGGGCGAGCGCGGCCAGGGTGGGCTTGAGATCGCCCGGGGCATAGCGCTGCAGCCTGGAGGCAAGCACCTCGCCCTGCAGGTTGCAGGCGACGACGTTGAGGTAATCCACCCCCACTTCCGCCCCCAGCAGGGCAAGCCGCGCGGGGTCCAGTTGCAAGGGCGTGGGCCGCCGCCCCACCGCGCCGGACACCGGCGCATCCGACTCGCAGAGCCAGCCCTCGTCGATGAGTTCCTGCACCAGGAGGCTCACCGTCGACTTGGTGAGGCCGCTGCGCTTGGCCAAGTCGGCGCGCGAGAGGCCGGCCTCCTGCTTCACCAGCCGCAGCAGCGCGGCGCTGTTGATCCGCTTGATGAGACTCTGGTCGCCAGTGACGGCATCGGCATGAACGGGGGCGGACACGACGGCGTGGGAAGAGGACGGGTGGGAATTAGTTCGAATCTTAGACCAACTGGGCCCGCCTACGGGCGGCCGGGCGGCGGCCCGGGTCCGCAGGGACTGTCCCCTGTCCAGCCTCTCCCCACCTCGCGGCTGGTACGCCGCTCGGATTCGGCAGGCAGGGGCCAGTCCGCAGGGACTGTCCCCTGTCCAGCCTCATCCCTTCACGCACACGACCTGTTTGAGGGTGTGCACGACCTCGACCAGGTCGGCCTGCGCCGCCATCACCGCGTCGATGTCCTTGTAGGCCGCGGGCGTCTCGTCGATGACCGCCTGGTCCTTGCGGCATTCGACGCCCGCGGTGGCGCGGCGGTGTTCGTCGAGCGTGAAGCGGCGCTTGGCCTCGCCGCGGCTCATGCGTCGGCCCGCTCCGTGCGAGCAGCTTTCGAAGCTCTCGGGATGGCCCTTGCCCCGCACGATGTAGCTGCGCGCGCCCATGCTGCCGGGGATGATGCCCAGTTCCCCCTTGCCGGCACGCACCGCGCCCTTGCGCGTGACGTAGACGTCCTGCCCGAAGTGCCGCTCGCGTTGCACGTAGTTGTGGTGGCAGTTGACCGCTTCCACGTGCGCCTCGAAGGGCTTGCGGATCACGCCGCGCGCCGCCTCGATCACGCGGCGCATCATCACCTCGCGGTTCAGGCGCGCGTACTTCTGCGCCCACCCCACGGCGCGTACGTAGTCGCCGAAGTAGCGCGAGCCCTCCTCGAAGTACGCGAGGTCCTCGTCCGGCAGGTTGGCCTGGTGGCGTCGCGCGTCCTGCTTGGCCAGTTCGATGAACATCGAGCCGATCGCGTTGCCGACGCCGCGCGAGCCCGAGTGCAGCATGAACCACACCCACCCGCCCTCGTCCAGGCACACCTCGATGAAGTGGTTGCCGGTGCCCAGCGTGCCCAGGTGCTGGCGGTGGTTGGTCCTTTCCAGCTTGGGGTGGTCGCGGCACAGCTCGCGAAACTCAGGTTCGAGCTGGGCCCACGCCTGGTCCACCGGCGCGGGCACGCGGTCCTTCTGCCAGGCGCCCGGGTCGCGTCCGCCCGGCGACCTGCCGTGCGGCACGGCGCGCTCGATCGCACCGCGCAAGGGGCCGAGGTGGTCGGGCAGGTCCTCGGCGCGCAAGGTGGTCCTGGCGGCCATCATGCCGCAGCCGATGTCCACACCCACCGCAGCGGGAATGATGGCCTTGACCGTGGGGATCACCGCGCCCACGGTCGCGCCGATGCCCACGTGCACGTCCGGCATCGCGGCGATGTGGCGGAAGATGACCGGCAGCCGCGCGGCATTGGCCAGCTGCCGGCGCGCCTCGTCCTCGACGGGCACGCCCTGCGTCCACAGCTTCACCGGCACGCCGCCCGGCACCTCGAGTTGCTCGTACGACGCACGCCCCGTCGGCGTCTGTCGGGCCTTGTTCTCCTTCATCGTCCACGATTGTCCCGCGCCGCCCCGATCCCTGCGGGCAACGCGGACTCGTGGCCGTCCTCCCTCAGCCGTGCACGGGCTCCCGCCAGACCAGAGCACGCGGCGGTGTCGGGCGTGACAGCGGCGCGGGCGCGGGGCGCGCGCCGCCTTCGGTCAACGCCGGCCTTTGCGTCGCGAAGGCCTGTCCGAGGTGTTCCAGCACGACGCGCACGGCAGCGGGCAGGTAGCGGCGCTGTGCCACGAGGGCCCAGAGCACCGCCGAGGGCAGCTGCCAGCCGGGCAGGACCTGCACCAGTCGCCCGTGCGCCAGTGCTTCTTCCATCACGACGCGAGGCAGCGCGGCGAGGCCGAGACCGGCGAGGGCGGCGGCGAGCAGCGTGTCCGGCTGGCGGGCCTGGAAGGCCGTACCGGGCTCGACGAGCAAGGGCTCCTCCTCCGGCCGGTCCTGCGACCGCAACAGCAACGGACGGTCGAACAGGCGCTCGTGGCGCAGGAGGTCCGCCGGGGTCTGAGGCACGCCGCGGGAGCGCAGGTAATCCGGCGCTGCACACAGCACGGTCTCGGTGGCGTGCAGGCGGCGAGCCACCGCGTCGCTGTCGGGCAGGGTATCGGCCCCCAGCGTGAGCGCGATGTCGTATCCGCTGCTCAAAGCCTGAAGGTCCTCGGCCACCGCGATCTCGACGGTCAGGCGCGGATAGGCGGCGCGCAGCGCATGCAGCTCGCGCGCGACGGCGCGCGCGGCCCAGGCACCAGGCAGGGCCACCCGCACCCGGCCCTCGGGATCGCGCACGCGCGACGACACCTCCGCCTCGGCCTCCTGCACGGCACCCAGAATCCGGCGCGCGTGGTCCAGGAAGCCCATGCCCGTGGGCGTCAGGGCGATGCGGCGCGTCGACCGCTGGATCAGCCGCGCGCCGAGGTGCTGCTCCAGGTCGGCCACCAGGCGCGTGACCACCGAGGCGGACACCTCCATCGCGCGCGCGGCCGCCGCGAAGCCGCCGGCGTCGACGACCTTCACGAAAGCTTGCATCGAAAGCAGACGGTCCATCACTTCATCCTCGTTCACGTGAGGTGGCATTGAGACGCGCCAGGGCGGCGGTCCAGGCGACCAGGGTGTCCAGCGCCGCGCGGGAGACGGTCCCTCCCGCGTCCCATGCCATCCACTCCACCCGCAGCGTCTCGCCGAGCGCGGCCGCCGCCACTGCCAGGCTGTCGCGCCGCAGGACCGCCACGCCGCGCAACGCGCCCTCCTGTCGTTCAACCCGGGCAGCGAGCGCGCGCAGCGCGCCGGCCTCGAGCGAATCGGCGGCCAGCAGCGCGAGGCGGTAGTCCATCGGATCGCGGCCCAGGCGCGCGGCGAGTTCGTCCAGCACGCGTTCGGCCCCGACCGTCCACGGCCAGCCGCTCGCGCTCACCGGTTCGCTCGCGTACCAAGCCGCATTCGGCACCTGGTAGGGCCAGTCGGCTTCCGGCGGAGCCTCGCGCTGGTACTGCCACCAGGCAGCCGGCAATCCGGACATCGGATCCAGGCACACGTCGATCAGCGCCTGTGGTCCGTCGCCTTCTAGCGGCCCGTAGGCGGCCCTCACCACGCCGGAGGCGGGCGCATCCCACAGCAGGGTCTCCGCATCGCCCCGGCTGCCCCAGCAGCGAGGCGCGGGCATCTGCGCACGCGACACCGGGCCGCGCAGCCTCTGCCAGGTGGCCACCGGATCGGGCACGCCGCCCGTACCGGCGTGGCGCGCGGCAGGGTGAACCACCTGCCGACGGCGCTCGGCGGCGGGTAGGATCGTGGTCAGGGACTCCA
Organism: Burkholderiaceae bacterium; assembly: GCA_035559275.1. Taxonomy (GTDB): domain Bacteria; phylum Pseudomonadota; class Gammaproteobacteria; order Burkholderiales; family Burkholderiaceae_C; genus Caldimonas. The sequence continues at coordinate 13,026 of DATMBN010000029.1, read as the reverse complement.
TGCGCACTCTCCTTGGCGATGCGTGCCGCTGGCCGAACCGTTCGGCCGCTGCGTGTGCTTGCGTCGCATTCTTCGGGCGTCGCAGTTAAGAACTTTTTAAACGGGGCGGCCCACACTCGCCGCAATGACGCAACATGCGCGACCGGCCGCACGGCAGAGTCGGCGCGCGGGGCGGAACCGAGGAGCACGCGATGCAGTTGCTGTTGGTGGAAGACGACCGTGCACTGGCGCAGGCAGTGGCCGCGGGGCTGTGCCAGCAGGGCTGGCAGGTCGATTGCGTGCATGACGGCGCGGGGGCGCGGCTGGCTCTGACCGACCACGGCTACGATGCCGTCGTACTGGATCTGGGCCTGCCGCAGGCCTCGGGCCTGGCCGTGCTGCGCGGGATGCGCGCGAGGTACGACCCCACCCCCGTCGTGATCGCCACCGCCCGCGACCAGCTGTCCGACCGCATCGAGGGGCTGGACGCGGGCGCCGACGACTACGTGGTCAAGCCGGTGCAGGTGGACGAGCTGGCGGCCCGGCTGCGCGCGGTGATCCGCCGCGCCCACGGCAAGGTCGCACCGCAACTCGTCTTTCGCAACATCACGCTCGATCCGGCCCGTCGCACCGTGACGCAGGACGGCAAACCCGTGACCCTGAGCGTCCACGAGTACCGCACGCTGCTGGCGCTGATGGAGCGGCGCGGCCGCACCGTCCGGCGCGACCAGCTCGAGGACGCCGTCTACGGCCACAGCAGCACGATCGAGAGCAACACCATCGCCGTCTATGTGCACCAGCTGCGCCGCAAGCTGGGCGACGGCATCATCAGCACCGTGCACGGTCACGGCTACCGCCTGGGAGACGAATGATGCTCAAGTCCTTGCGCGTGCGCATGGTGGTGGCCCTGCTCGGCGCCATCTTCTGCGTCTGGGGCCTGGGGCTGTGCTGGATGGCCTACTACATCCACGGCAGCGAGGCGGGCTGGATGGACCGGATGCTGCGCGGCACGGCCTCGCAGATCGTGCAGTCGCTGCCGGCCGACGTGGGCGAGCTGACCTCGCGCACGCAAGAGAGGCTGCGCGTGCTGGAGGACACCGGCGAGGAGAAGCTGAGCTTCCAGGTCTGGGTCGGCGGCACTCGGCTGCTGTTCCGCTCGCCGGAAGCGCCGGCCCATCCGCTGAAGGCGGACTTCCGCGACGGCTTCGAGGCCGGCGTGGTCGACGGGCAGCCCTGGCGCGTCTTCGCCGTCTCGGACTCGACCGGTCGCGTGCAGGTGCAGGTGGGGCGCTCCCACCAGCAACTCGCCCGCGACTTGCGCTTGTGGATCGGCAAGAGCTTGGTCACGGCGGGCGTCGTCTTCCTGCTGCTCGCGTTCGCGCTCGGCTGGGTCGTGTGCCGTCTCACGCAGGGTGTGACCAAGCTGCGGGCCTCGGTGGCGCAGCGCCACGGGCTCGACCTGACACCGCTGCCCGTGCACGACCTGCCCAGCGAAGTGCGTCCGCTGGTGGAGACCTTCAACGACCTGCTCGCGCACCTGGCGACGGCGATGGAGACCGAGAAGCGCTTCATCTCCGACGCGGCCCACGAGCTGCGCACCCCGCTGGCGGCCCTGCTCGCGCAGGCGCAGCTGGCCCTCAACACCCGGGACCCGGTCGAGGCGAGGCAGGCCCTCGAGACGCTGATCGAGGGCGTCAGGCGCAGCTCGCGTCTGTCGGAGCAGCTGCTCGACCTGGCGCGCGTCGAATCCACCTCCGTGCAGTGCATGACGGAGGTGGAGCTGTACGAGCCCGTGGCCTGGATCGTGCGCGACTTCGAGGCGGCGGCGGCGAACAAGCAGTTGCGCGTGGCCCTGCGGCTGGCGCCTTGCACCGTGCGCGGCAACTTCGACGCGCTCGGCATCCTCGTGCGCAACCTGGTCGACAACGCGGTGCGCTACACCCCCCCGGGGGGGCGGGTGGAGGTGAGCTGCGAATGGCAGCCCGGCGACGACCGCGATCGCGTGACGCTGTGCGTGGCCGACAGCGGGCCGGGCGTGCCGCCCGACGAGCGCGAACGTGTGTTCGACCGCTTCTACCGAGTGCCGGGCACCGCGCACGGTGGCAGTGGCATCGGGCTGTCGCTCGTCGCCCGCATCGCACGGATGCACGGCGCCGAGATCGAACTAGACGAAGGGCTGGACGGCCGCGGCCTGCGGGTAAGGGTGCATTTCCCTTCCCACGGCGACCCGACGCCGACCTCCGAACCCATGGACTTCGCGCTCGCCGCGGGATAGTCGCGAGGCCTCGTTGCTCGCGTGTGCTCCTGACATTACGCTGTCAGGAGTGCCGGCGCAGCATGGCAAGCCCAACCAACCCAACGCAAGGAGGTTTCCATGGACGCAAATGCGCGCAATGCCATCCACTGGTTCGAGATCCCGGTACGGGACATGGACCGGGCGCAGCGCTTCTACGAGGCGATCTTCGGTATCTCGATGCAGCGCACGGAGATGGACGGCTACCTGATGGCGATGTTTCCAGGGCAGCAGGACGGCGCCAGCGGCTGCCTGGCGCACGGGGAGGGCTGCGCGCCGAGCACCGAGGGCTGCGTCCTGTACCTGAATGCGGAGCCCCAGCTCGACGCGGTGCTCGCGCGCATCGAAGGGGCGGGCGGCAAGATCCTCATCGGCCGCACCGAGATCTCGGGCGGACATGGGTTCTTTGCCCACGTTCTCGACACCGAAGGCAATCGGGTCGGGCTCCATGCCATGCAGTGAGATCCCGTGCTGCTGACATCGGCCTGCACCGCCCCGCCCCAGGCTCCTCCCGGGCCGTGGCGCAACCTCGGCCCGCGCAGCCGCGAACTGCTGGCGCGGGCGGGCGTGCACACGCACGAGGAGCTGGTGCGCGAGGACGCGCTCGAGCTCTACGTGCGGCTGAAAGCGCTGGACGCGCGGGTGAGCCTCAACATGCTGTACGCGCTGGTGGGCGCGCAGGAGGGCCTGGACTGGCGCGAGGTGCAACGCGAGCGGCGCACCGAGCTGCTGCTGCGACTGGAAGACCTGGGCCATGCGCCGCGCTGAGCGACTGTTCGAGATCGTGCAACTGGTGCGCGGCCGGCGCCTGAGCACCGCCGCCTGGCTGGCCGAGCGGCTGGAGGTGTCCGAGCGCACCATCTACCGCGACATCGCCGACCTGCAGGCGCAGGGCGTGCCCATCGAAGGTGAGGCGGGCGTCGGCTACCGCATGGCACCCGGCTTCGAGCTGCCACCCTTGATGTTCACGCAGCACGAGGCCAAGGCGCTGGAGGCGGCGGTGCGGCTCGCGCAAGGTTGGCTCGACGCCGAGCTTGCGCGCCATGCGGAGTACGCACTCGGCAAGATCCTGTCGGTGCTGCCACTGGACACTCGCACCGCCGCGGAGGGCCTGGCGCTGTATGCGCCTGCGGTCGGTGACCCGCTCACCCGCGAGCGGCTTGCACAGGTGCGCCGGGCGATCGAGCAGCGCGTCAAGCTGCGCATCGACTACGAGGACTTGCAGGGCCGCGTGACCGAGCGCGTGCTGCGGCCCCTGGGCTGCGTGTACTGGGGCAAGGTCTGGACGCTGGGAGCATGGTGCGAGACGCGCGAGGACTTCCGCACCTTCCGGCTGGACCGCATCCGCGTGTTGACCGCCCTGGACGAGCGTTTCCGGGACGAGCCGGGCAAGACGCTCGCCGACATGTTCCGCCATGCCGAGGAGGCGGAGGCCCGCCGTCTGGCGGCCGAGGCCGCGACGCGAACGTAAGCGCCCTGGCGCCCAGGACCATTCCGTGCGGCACGTGCCCGCCCGGCGGTACAACCGTTCCCATGCTTGCACCATGACCCACGTCATCTACTTCGTCGCCGCCAGCCTCGACGGCTACATCGCGGGCCCCCAGGACGAGCTGGACTGGCTGCCTCCCATCGACCCGCAGGGCGAGGACTACGGCTACCAGTCCTTCTACGCCGGCGTCGACGGCGTCGTGATGGGACGACGCACCTACGAGATCTGCCGACGCCTTGGTCCTTGGCCGTACGAAGGCAAGCCCGGCTGGGTGTGGACGCGCGGCGCCCCGCCCGCCGACCTGCCGCCCGGCGTGCAAGCGACCTCCTCGTCGCCGGTCGCACTGCACCGTGCCTGGTCGCGCAAGGGCCTGCAGCGCGTGTTCCTGGTGGGCGGAGCGCAGACCGCCCGCGCCTTCCTCGACGCCGGGGTACTGCACGAATGGGTGCTCGCCACCGTGCCGTTCACCCTCGGCGCGGGCATCCCGCTCTTCGCTCCGCGGCCGCAAGCGGCTGCCGTCGTGTGGCAGCGCATCGCACTGCAGGAACACAGCCGGGGCGTGTTGCGCACCACCTGGCGCCCCACGCCCTGATCTGCGATCACCCGGCGTGCCCGTCGCCTAGGGCGAACGCGGGTGTTTCCCTATGGCCCGGGCCTTGCCCCGCTCCGTATAGTCGCCGCGGGCAAGGAAACGAACGTTCGTGCGTTTCCCACCGTGTTCGGCCCACGCGAAAGAAGAAGTACGAGGAGATCCATGCGATTCACCCGATCCCTGGCGGTGGCGCTCGCCCCGCTGTGGCTGGCCGCCTGCGGGGGCGGCAGCGACGACGCCCCCCCTTCCGAGCGCGGCACCGTGCTCGCCTCCAGTCTGGCCGGTCAGGCCTCGGTCTCGCAGATCGATGCCGGCACCGCCGCTTCCGGTCTGCAACCGCTCTCCGGCCCGGCGCAGTGCAACGTCGACGTGCGCTACATCGTCTACGTCACGCAGGATCCGCAGGGCCAACCGGCGACCGCCAGCGCCGGCGTGCTGGTGCCCACCGGGACCGGCGCGGCGTGCAACGGAAGCCGCCCGGTCGTGCTGTACGCCCACGGCACGACGTTCACCCGCACCAAGAACATGGCGCAGGTGACCGACACCGATCCGGACCCTGCGGTCGACAACAGCGATTCCGAGGCCAAGCTGGCGATGGCGATGTTCGCCGCCCAGGGTTACATCGTGGTCGCGCCGAACTACCTGGGCTACGACCGTTCCAGCCTCACGTGGCATCCGTATCTCAACGCCGAGAACCAGGCCGCCGACATGATCGACGCACTGCGCGCGGCCAAGAAGGTGCTCGCCGCCGAGAGCCCGACCAAGCCGTCCTCGCAACTGTTGATCACCGGCTACTCGCAAGGGGGTTTCGTGGCGATGGCCACGCACAAGGTGATCGAGCGTGACCACTCCAGCGAATTCACCGTCACGGCATCCGGCCCGATGTCCGGACCGTACAACCTCGCCAAGATGACGGCCGCGATCAACAGCGACCCGAGCAACGCCAACGTCAACGCGGGCGGCACCCTTTTCACGCCGATGCTGCTGACCAGCTACCAGAAGTCCTACGGCAACGTCTACTCGTCACCGGCCGAGGCCTACCAGGCGCCGTATGCGGCCACCGCAGAGACGCTGTTCCCCACCGACACGCCCATCCCCACGCTGATCCAGCAGGGCAAGCTGCCGGCGGACCCCACGTTCACGCGCCTGTTCGGCACCGGCGGCCTCATCAACGAGAGCTTCCGCGCCGCCTTCTTCACCGACCCGAACAACGGCTTCAAGGCGGCCGTCGAGCGCAACACGCTGCTCGGCTGGACGCCGAAGCGGCCGATGGCGCTGTGCTACGGGGCGAACGACCCGACGGTGTTCGGCTTCAACAGCGTGGACGCCGCGGCCGACTTCAACAGCCGGCTGCCGGCGCAGCTGCAGGTGCCGGCGTTCGACCTCGAAAACCGCGCGACACTGCCGGCCGGCGCGCTGGGCGACACCTTGTATGGCGGTTTCCAGGCCCGCAAGACCGCGCTCGGCGCCGAGGCGCTCGCCCAGTATCACGGCGGCCTCGTGCCTCCCTTCTGCACCGCGCTGGTCCGCGGCTTCTTCCAGCAAGTGCTGGCCGCGGGCGTCTGAGTGCGGGAGCCGACGCGATGAAACCTGCCATGTCGAAGCAACCGATCCGCCTGCTCGCCCTCGCCGCCGCGCTCCTTGCCGCCGCACCGGGCACTCAGGCGCAGGACCAGAGCGTCTACATCGGCGGCGCCCTGATCCGCATCGACTCCAAGGCGCCGCCGCTGGCCGGCCCACCCGGTTCCACGCCGCCCGACGCGCGGCTGGACGTCGACGACGCGCGCACCCTCATCTTCGGCTATCAGCGCTACTTCAACGACCACTGGGGCCTGGACCTGGCGCTTGGCATCCCCCCGAAGCACAAGGTCTACGGCCGGGGCGCGCTCGAGGGATTCGGCCAGATCGCATCGTCCAAGCAGGTCGCGCCGACGCTGTTCGTCAACTACCGCTTCGGCCACGCCGGTGACCGGCTGCGGCCCTTCGTGGGGCTGGGCGTCAACTACACCCACTTCACCGACACCCGTAGCACCACGGCGGGCGACTGGGCCAGCGGCGGGCCGACGAAGCTCAAGCTGAAGGACTCCTGGGGCTGGGCGGCGCAGGCCGGCGCGAGCTACGCGCTGACCGACCGGTGGACGCTCAACGCCACGGTCGCGGTGGCGGACGTGGAAAGCGACCTCACCGCCACCACGACCACCCCGGGGGGCGGCACCATCGTGCGCCGCACGAAGATCGATTTCAACCCCGTCGTCTTCACGATGAGCGTGGGTTGGCGGTTCTAGCGCACTGCTAGACGCGCACGCCGGCCCGGCCCGCCCAGTGATGGGTGAGCGGGCTTGGCGGCCTTGCGGTGCTGCGCTCGTGCACCAGCGCCCGGGCCAGCGCGGCCATGCGACCGCGCGCTGCGGCCGCGATCAGCGTCTGGTCGATGAGGTCGCGTTGGGCGTGGCTGCCACCGATACGCTGCGCACCCGCACGGGCGGCGAGCAGCGCGTGCACCGCGTCCTCGTCCCGCCCCTGTCCCCAGGCCAGCAGCCCACGCATCAGCGCCAGGCCCATCTCGCCCGCCTCGCGGCGGTCCTGGACAGGAAGCCGGGCGCAGGCGGCTTCGACCTCGTCCAGCCAGCGGGCCGCCTCGTCGATGCGCCCGGCGCCGAGCAGCGCGAGCAGCCGGTGCAGGTCGTTGAACGGCGACCAGCCCGGCTCCTCCGGCGCTTGCTCGCAGGCACGGACCACTTCCCGCCAGCGGTCGCCGACCTCCACGTCCAGGAGATGCAGCCGCCACAACAGGGCGATCGGGTCGAGCCGCTGCAGGAGGATCTGCACCGCCTCGCCGCCGTCTTCGCCACCGAAGTCGGGCCTGAGGTGCTCGTCGTACAGCCGCAGCACGCCCTCGGTGTCCAGGCGTTCGAGGCGGAAGAGGCCGTGGTGCCACCACAGATGCACGGCAAAGCCGTTGTCTTGCGACCAGCGCTCGCGGTGGCTGCGCAGCCAGTGCGCGCCCTCCTCGACGCGGCCTTGCATCTCCATCACGTGCGCGACCGCGTGGATGGCCCAAGGCACGACAACGCCCGTCTCCAACGCCCGGCGCCCCGCGCTTTCGGCCTCGGCGTGGCGGTGGTTCTCCTCCAGCCCGAAGGCATGCATCGCGAGCACGAAGGGGAACAGCGGCTCCTGCGCAGACCATTCCGGCAGCACCCGCGCGATGCGCCGCTCCAGCTCGTAGGCATCGCCGCGATGGAAGTCGAACAGATGCGCCCACCACAACGCGAGGACGTCGCGCGGATGGAAGAGCAGCGCTTCTTCCCACAAGGCGCAGGCCTGGGCCCAGTCGCCCTGCCAGCCCCGCCGGACGGCGGCCAGCAGCCGCTGCTCGCGCTGCGGGGCGTGGGGCGCCAGGGTCGAGGCGCGCTGCAGTTCCGCCTCGGCCTGCGGCCTCAGGCGCGCCTCGGTCAGGCTCAGCAGGAAACCGGCCTTCATCACCGGTGGCAGCAGCCATCGAGGGTCGGCCTCGGCTGCGGCTTGGAGGTCGGGCAAGGGATCGCCGAAGAAGGAGAGCATGCGCCACAGGCCGCGCTCGGCGTGCGCCAGCGCTTCCGGGGAGGCGGTGCCGACCTCGACGCCCCGGGGATCATGTCGTCCCATGCGGACCTCCTGCGGTGTCGCCGGCCCTTGCCGGCTCCTGCGCGTCGGCATCCTGGGGGCGCCACAGCGTCCAGCGGACCGCCTTGCCGCCGCGCAGGTCCAGCGTCACGTGCGAGCCACCCGGATCGGTCCAGCGGAATCGCTCCAGTCCCGCCTCGGGGGTGTCGATCTTCTGTCCCAGGCTCTTGGTCATCATGACCACCTGCAACATCGGCATCCCGGGCTTGAGCTTGGCATTGAGCATCACCGCACTGTCGACGTAGCCGATGGGAGCGCTGCCCGCGTTGCGCATCACGCGCACCGCCTTGTTGAACTGCAGCAGCAGCCAGAACACGACACAGGTGAAAGCGAACACCAGCCCCGGCCAGCCGTACTGCCTCCACCCCACCACCAGCGCCGTGATCGCGAGCGCCCAACCGATCCATGCATTCATGCCCCGCATGGTAGGGCCTCCCGATGCCCGCCGCGGTGCGGCCATCCACATCAGGCGCGCACCGCCTCCGACTCCAGCCGCCCGACGCGGCCGCTGCGCAATGCGTCGGCCCAGTCGCCGCGGCCGTGCCGCTCGGCCTGGCGTGCCGCCGCCTCCCAGTCGTAGGCCACGGCACGCAGTTGCACCGACCAGCTCGAGCCCACGCGTTCGATCAGCGCATAGCGCGCGTGCGGCGTCCCCGTCTCGACATAGTGCACGTGCGGATGCGCGTCGTCGTAGGCCGGCAGGCCCACGCTGCCGGGGTTGACGACCAGCCGGCCGTCGTCCAGCTGCAGCGCGCGCGGCGTGTGGGTGTGGCCGCACAGAATGACCGCGGCCTCGGTGTCACCAGCGCGCTCGCGCGCCTCGGCCTCGGTGGCCGGGCGCACGCCGCGCGAGCCGTGCTGGCCGAAGTCGGGCGTCACCGTCTCGAGGAAATACTGCAAGTCGCTGGCCGGCGTGCCATGGCAGGCAAGCACTTGGCCGTCATCGCTGCGCCAGGTGGCGGGCAGGCCCGCGAGCCACGCGCGGTGCCGCTCGTGCAGGCGTTCGGCCGCGTGGCGGTCCGACGCGCCCATGCCGGCCAAGGGACGCAGCACCTGCCGCTCGTGGTTGCCGCGCACCGTCGGCCACCCCAGCTGCATCAACAGGTCGGCGGTCTCCACCGGCCACAGCGGGCCGGAGACGATGTCGCCCAGGTTGACGACCATGTCGACGTCGGCGGACGCGATGTCCGCCCGGACGGCCTCGAGGGCCGGCAGGTTCCCGTGGATGTCGGAGACGACGGCCAGGCGCATGGCATCGGTAAAGGTGGGTGAGATCGCAGACTCTACCGTCCCCGCGGCGCGACGCCGCAGCAACCCGCGTCGTGGCAGGTGTTTGCACGGGGCTCGGGCGTGCCTGGAATGGCGTCGGGCCTCACCGCCACGGCTACCGCGTCTTGGCGCGATGCTGCTCGACCTTGGCGATGCGCAGGTCGAAGCTCTCGTACCAGCGCCGGTGGCCCAGGCGCTGTGCCTCGCGGTGTTCCGCATGCGCCTTCCACGCCGCGATGTCCTCCAGCGAGCGCCAGTACGACACCGTGATGCCGAAACCATCGGCGCCGCGGGCGCTCTCCACGCCCAGAAACCCGGGCTGCGCGCGGGCGAGCTCGACCATGCGCTCGGCCATCTCGCCATAACCATCGTCGTCGGGCGTGCGTCGGCTGCTGAAGATCACCGCGTAGTAGGGCGGCTCGGGCGCGCGTTGCACATTGCTCATCACAGACCTCTGACCAGTTCGATCGCCTGTTCCACGCGCTCCACCGCATGGATCGTGAGGCCCTCGACCGGCTTCTTGGGCGCGTTGGCCTTGGGCACCACCGCGACACCGAAGCCGAGCTTGGCTGCCTCCTTCAAACGCTCCTGCCCGCGCGGCGCCGGCCTCACCTCGCCCGCCAGGCCCACCTCGCCGAAGGTCAGGAACCCCCGTGGCAGCGGCTTGCCGCGCAAACTGCTCTGGATCGCGAGCATCACCGCGAGATCGGCGGCCGGCTCGCTGATGCGCACCCCGCCCACCGCATTGACGAACACGTCCTGGTCGTAGCATGCGATGCCGGCGTGGCGGTGCATCACGGCCAGCAGCATCGCGAGGCGGTTCTGCTCCAGGCCCACGCTCAGGCGCCGCGGGCTGGGGATCGGTGAGCCGTCCACCAGCGCCTGGATCTCGACCAGCATCGGTCGCGTGCCTTCGAGCGTGACCAGCACGCAGGACCCGGCCACCGGCTCGCCGTGGGTGGACAGGAAGATCGCGCTCGGGTTGGCCACGCCCTTGAGGCCCCGTTCGGTCATCGCGAAAACGCCGATCTCGTTGACCGCGCCGAAGCGGTTCTTGAAGGCGCGCACGAGGCGGAAGGCGCTGTGCGTGTCGCCCTCGAAATAGAGCACCGTATCGACGATGTGCTCGAGCACGCGCGGGCCGGCCAGCGCCCCTTCCTTGGTCACGTGACCCACCAGCACCATCGCCGTGCCGGTCGCCTTGGCGGTGCGGGTCAGCTGGGCCGAGCATTCACGCACCTGGGCCACCGAACCCGGGGCGGAGGTAAGCTGCTCCGAGTAGATGGTCTGGATCGAGTCGATCACCGCCACGTGGGGCTTCTCGGCCTCGATCGTCGCCAGGATCTTCTCGAGCTGGATCTCGGCCTGCACCCTCACGCCCGAGCCGTCCAGCCCGAGCCGCCGGGCGCGCAGCGCGACCTGGGCGCCGGATTCCTCGCCGGTCACGTACAGCGTCTTCATGCGGCGCGACAGCGCCTCCAGCGCCTGCAGCAGCAAGGTGGACTTGCCGATGCCCGGGTCGCCGCCGATCAGCACCACCGCCCCCGCGACGATGCCGCCACCCAGCACGCGGTCCAGTTCCTCGATCCCGGTGGGTACGCGCTCGACGTCGGAAGCCTCGATCTCGGCCAGCGTGGTCACCGGGCTGGGCTTGGCCAGCGACTGGAAGCGGTGCCGGCCGGCGCTTTCGGGCACGGTCTCTTCCAGCGTGTTCCAGGCGTTGCAGTGCGGGCACTTGCCCAGCCACTTCGGGCTCGTGCCACCGCATTCGCTGCAGGTGTAGACGGTCTTTTCCTTCGCCATGAGGCGATTGTCGCCTCACGCGGGCCGCTTCGCGTCCGCGCCCGTCCCTCCCGGCGAGGCCGCCTTCACGGCCGGCCCAGCGCCTTCGACGGGCTCGCCGTCAGCCCGTGACCCGCACGAGGGCGACGCCGGCCACGGCCGCGGCGCCGATGGCGAGGAACAGCAGCACGCGCGTGCGCACTCGCAGCTTGGCGACGGCGTCCACGAGACGGGCGTTGTGCTCGGCCAGCTGTTCCAGCAGCTGGGTCGACGAGCGCAGCTCTTCCTGCAGTTCCTGCACGCGCCGCTCCAGGGCCGCCAGACGCTCGGCATCGCCCATCTCGACGCCGGGCAGCGGCTCGGGAGCCTCGCGTCGCTGGGTGCGGTCCCACAGCTGGCGCGCCCCGCGCACGAGTTTGGGAGTGGCCTCGATCACGTCGGACCAGGGGATGAGCTTGAAGGCGGTGATCCAGTTGATCGGCATGAGATGGTCCTTCCACCCGCCGGTTGCGGCAGCGGGCCACGGGGGCGCGGGCAGGTCGCTCCTGCCGGCGCACCTCGGACACACGATGGTACGCCGGCCGGCGCGCCCGCCGCTCAACGGGGCCGCACCAGCACCACGGCCAGGGTGACGATGGTCAGCGGCACGACGAAGCCCATCATCAGCTGCGAATAGGCCTGCAGCGCGCCGTGCTGCTGCGCGGCGAGGATCAGGTAGGTGGTGTAGGCGACGTAGTAACCGAGGAAGAGCGCCCCCTCCCAGCGTGCGATGCACCGACCGGTGAGGAAGACCGGCAGGCAGGCCAGGAGCGCGGCGGTCATGACCCACAGGTCGAAGTTCAGCACCCCTGCGGGGACCGCCAGACCCTGGGCGGTGAGGATGCCGGACAGCCCCAGGCAGCCGAGGATGTTGAAGAGGTTGCTGCCGATCACGTTGCCCACCGCGATGTCGCGCTCGCCCTTGAAGGTCGCCAGCAGCGAGGTGGCCACCTCCGGCATCGAGGTGCCGGCGGCGACGATGGTCAGCCCGATCACGACGTCGCTCACTCCGAGCGCACGCGCGAAGGCGACCGCAGCGGTGACGAGCCAGTCCGAACCGAACACCAGCAGCGCCAGCCCCGCCAGCACCAGCAGCACCTGTACGCTCCAATGGCGGTCCCAGCGGCTGCGGGGTATCTCCTGCGCATAGTCGGTCGTGTCCTCTTCGGCCTTGCGTGCCTGCCAGACCAGGAACCAGGTGTAGGCGGCCATCAGGACCAGCAGCAGCGCCGCCTCCGCGCGGGAGATGCGGCCGTCCCACGCGAGCGCCACCAGCACCAGCGCCGCCGCGATCATGAGCGGCACCTCCTGGCGGATCACCTGGGTGTGCACCACCAGCGGCGCCACCAGCGCCGAGATGCCGAGGATGAACAGCACGTTGAAGATGTTGCTGCCCACCACGTTGCCGATGGCCAGGTCGTCACGCCCGTCCAGCACCGCCCCCGCGGCCACCGCAGCCTCGGGGGCACTGGTGCCGAAGGCCACGACGGTCAGGCCGATGACCAGCGGCGAGATGCCGAACGACAGGGCGAGCCTGGACGCGCCGCGCACCAGGAGCTGCGCCCCGCCCACGAGGGCCGCAAGGCCCAGCAGGAACAGGAGCAAGTTCATGGCGACCGATTCTCGTGCCGCGGGCCGGGCACCCGCAACATGGCCCTACCGCTGCGCCATGCCCCTTCACGGCAGCCGCCGCGTGCGGTAGGGCACCGGCCCGGAGGGTCCCACGCGCACGACGGCGCTCGCCCCCCGCCCCGAGCCGCTCCGCCGCGCGGGCGGTACCGCCCACCCTCGGTGCGCCCGACTCATCCCACCCCCAGTCCGAGCTCGCCCTCTTCGGTCGTCCAGGCGAGATCCCGCAGGGACACGTGACCGGCGGTGAGGACCATGACCTCCGCCTCGGGGTCCGGCGCCCGCGTC
>DATMBN010000028.1:0-83344 GCA_035559275.1 Burkholderiaceae bacterium | reverse complement strand
AAGCCGGGCCGCAACCCCCCATGGGGGGTGGGGCGCAGCCCCGGGGGTCGACATGCATGCCCGGCGCCCGGCCGCCCGAAGCCGGGCCGCAACCCCCATGGGGGGTGGGGCGCAAGCCCCGGGGGCAGACAAGATACAACGCCCGGCCCCGTACAAGCGCCGCAAACGGCGACAAAAAAATCGGGCAGCCTCCTGACCACCGGGAGGCTGCCCGCGCTGCATTGGCGGGCAAGACCGCAGCGCCTGCCGACGAAGCATCGGGTGCGGTGGGCGGGCGGGGGAGCCGGCCTCCCACGGCATGGTGGGCTTGCCCGTGTGCAGTATCGGCAGTTCCCGGCCCGGCTTCAGTCCCCCGAACGGGGGAGCCGGCCCCGAGGCCCCTCATTCCAGGGAGGTCGCGCCGTGCGCGGGGCCGGGCCGCCTGCCTGCGCGAGGCCCAGGCGGGCCGTTTCACTCGCAGGCGAAGCTTGCTTCGTCCTCCAGGCTTCCGGTGCCGCGGTAGCGTGCCACCCGCGGGTACGGGCACAACGGCCGCGATCGATCGGACGCCCACGTCGCGGGCAGTTCCGGGTTCACGCCGCCCGGACTCCCCGCACCCCGGGCCTTGGCGATGATGCGATCGGGTGCGACACCATGCTCCACCCACTGCACCAGCGGCGTGAGGACGTCGAACTGGTCGGTGGCGGGGCCGCCCGAGCAATGCCCCATGCCGGGAACGCGGAAGAAGCGCGCGAACCTCGAGGCGTCGTCGCCGTGCCGCGTCCGCAGGCCCTCGTACCAAGCCGTCGTGTCATCCACCGAGAAGATCGGGTCGGAGACACCGTGATAGACCAGCATCTTGCCGCCCCGGTTCTTCAGCGTCGAGAGATCGGTCGGATCCGGCGGGGTCATGAAGCTCATCGCCGGCTCGGTGTAGACGGCGTCTGTGCTTTGGATGTACTGGACCATCGCGTCGATGGACGTCGTCAGCGCGAAGTTCGGACCATTGAACGTGGCGGGGTTCTCCGGCGGGGCCTTGAAGATGAGGCCCACTGCCGCCGAGTCGAGCATGAGCGGCGCCATAAACTCCCAGAACGCGATGCCGCTCGCGCCCAGCCCGCTGTCGTAGGGGAAGCTCGCGTACACGGCGGCGCCGCCGCTGGTCCTCGCTCCGGCGAAGATCGGGGAAATCGCCGTCTTTTGCTCCGCGGTGAGGCAGGTGCCATCGCGCCCGCCGCTGCCGCAGGTCGGCACGTCGCGAAAGAGGTCGAAGGTCGACTGGCAGGCGGTCGTGTCCTGCACCAGGGCGTCGGTGGCCCCGTCGAGGGCGTCGCAGCGCGTGAGCACCGCCTGCGCCACGGTCTGCCGCTCCTGCGCGGTGAACGCCGTGGACAGGTCCGCCGGGTTGGTGGCGACGGTGGCATAGCGCTGCGCGCCGAATATGTTCGCGACCGCGGCGCGTGGCAGGTTGAAGCCAGGAGCGCCGGCGAGGATGCCGTCGTAGTCCTGCGCATAGCGCGACGCGGCGACGAAGGCGTGGCGCCCGCCGTTGGAGCACCCTCCGATGTACGACCGGTCCGGCCCCTTGCCGTAGACGCGGCGGATCGCCTCCTTGGCCATCGGCGTGAGCTTGGCGACGGCCTGGTAACCGTAGTCGAGCCGCGCCTGCGGGTCCAACCCGAAGTTGGGACCCATGCTGCCGGGATGGCCCGCATCCGAACTCAGCACCGCGAAGCCCTGGTGCAGCGCATGGGTGAGCGGTCCGCCACCGAAGCTGCCCGTGGCGGGCACCACGGTGCCGTCGATGCCCCCGTTGGCCTGGTAGAAGAAGCGGCCGTTCCACGCCTTGGGCAGACGCAGTTCGAAGCCGATCGCATAGGTCTGCCCGTCCACCGTGCTGATGCGCTCGTGCATGTGCCCGGTCACGAGGCAATGTTCCGCCACGGCCAGCCCTCCCACCTGGGTGCCCGCCGCCACGGTCGAAACGGCGGTGATCGTCGTGTTCGCCAGGCCGGTCAGCGCTGCGGCCAGCGTCGCGCAGTCGCCGCCGAACGTCGCAGGCGTGGCGGGCGACAACTGGGGCAGGGGTGTGGGCGACGGGTTGTCGTCGTCATCGTTGCCGCCGCAGGCGGCCAGGGCCAGCACGGCGAGTGCGAACGCAGGCATCGCCGCGTGCCGGCGCGTCCAAGTTCCAAACATGGGCTCGTCTCCTCTCGATGGTGGGTGGCTCTGCCCTGTGATGTGGGCGGCCAGTAGTTAAGCTAATTAATGAAAAGGGAGAGGATGGATAGGAATTTCCCTCGTGGGGTGCCGCCAGGGTGCTTCAACGTGTTGAGGGATCGGGCGTCGCTGCGTACACGGTGGAAGCGAGGGCACAATCCGCGCATGTCCTCCAAGCGCCTGCCCCGTCCGGACACCACCCCTGCCGGCCGACTCGACGAAGCCCGCCTGCATGACGTGCTCGGTTATCAGATCGCGCAGGCTGCGATCGTCACGACACAGGCCTTCTCGTCCGCGGTGGGCGAGCGTTTCGGGCTGCGTCCGGTGGAGTACACGGTGCTCACCCTGATTGCGGAGAACCCGGGTGGCTCGGCGGCCCGCCTGGCGCGCGCGCTCGCGGTGACGGCGCCGAACATCACGATGTGGATAGACCGGCTCGAGAGCCGTGGCCTCGTGCGGCGCGAGCAGAGTACGAGCGATCGGCGTTCGCTCGTGCTGCATGCCACGCCGGAAGGCCAGGCGGTCGCGCGCGCCGCCACCGAACGCATCCTCGCCGCCGAACGCGAGGCGCTGTCGCACCTGAGCGTCGGTGAGCGCGCCATCCTCGTGGAACTGCTGCACAAGGTCGCCTGCGCACGCAGAACGGCTTCCGAGCGCTAGGGCCGGCAGGCAGCGGCGGCTCTTGTGTCTTTGCCCCCGGGGCTTGCGCCCCACCCCCCGCGGGGGTTGCGGCCCGGCTTCGGGCGGCCGGGCGCCGGGCATGCATGTCGACCCCCGGGGCTGCGCCCCACCCCCCAGGGGGGTTGCGGCCCGGCTTCGGGCGGCCGGGCGCCGGGCCTCAAGCCTCGACCACCTCGTAGCTGGTCGTGACCTCGGCGGTCTTGGACAGCATGATGGTCGCCGAGCAGTACTTGTCGTGCGACAGTTCGATCGCACGCTGCACCGCCGCCTCCGGCAGGTTCTTGCCTGTGACGATGAAGTGCAGGTGGATCTTGGTGAAGACCTTGGGGTCGGTCTCGGCGCGCTCGGCCTGCACCCGCACCTGGCAGCCGCGAATGTCGTGTCGGCCGCGCTTGAGGATCAGCACGACGTCGTAGGCGGTACAGCCACCCGCGCCGGCGAGCACCGTCTCCATCGGCCGCGGAGCCAGGTTGCGCCCCCCGCCGTCCGGCGCGCCGTCCATCGTCAGGAGGTGGCCGCTGCCGGTCTCGGCGCTGAAGGCCATGCCCGAGGCGGGCAGCCAGTTCACGGTGCATTCCATCGTGCGAGCCTCGCAGAAAGTCGGTGAATTTGTGCAGTGCGTCGCGATTCTGACACCACATCCGCGCAGCTGCAGGACCCGGCAAGCGTAAGTTGTTATTGCAGCGCATCATGATCGGCGTTAAACTCTCGTTCATGTGATGCCGTCGGGCGAGCGATCCTCACCAGGCGGCATTCGGCGAGTCTCCTTTCAGTTTGTCTCCTCCACCCTCCTCCTTTGGTGGATTCGGCCCGAGGCCTCACGGCTTCGGGCCTTTTTTCTTCTCGGCTCCTTCGGGGGCGTCCGTTGTGCGGTGCAGCAGGCGCGGGCGCGGCTTGCCGTATGATCCGGCGCCTCGACGTGGTCCTGGCACCGGCCTGCGCGGCGGCGCAGTGGCCGGGTGCCTCGCGTCCCTGCCGTCGGCGAGCAGGCCGGCGGATGCTTCGGAGAATCCATGCCCCGCACGCCCACCCGTCCCGCCCCCAAGCGCCCCGCCCGCCTGAAGCCCGCCGACTATCTGCAGAAGATCCTGACGGCCAAGGTCTACGACGTGGCGATCGAGTCGGAGCTGGAGCCGGCGCGTCGGTTGTCGCAGCGTCTGGGCAACCAGGTGCTGCTCAAGCGCGAGGACAACCAGCCTGTCTTCAGCTTCAAGCTGCGCGGGGCCTACAACAAGATGGCGCACCTGACGCCGGCCCAGCTCAAGCGCGGGGTGATCTGCGCCTCGGCCGGCAACCATGCGCAAGGCGTCGCGCTGGCCGCGCGCCGGCTGGGCTGCCGGGCGGTGATCGTGATGCCGGTGACGACGCCCCAGGTCAAGATCGACGCGGTGCGCGCGCTGGGCGGCGAGGTGGTGCTGCACGGCGACAGCTACTCGGACGCCTACCTGCACGCGGCGGGCCTGGAGAAGAAGCAGGGTCTGACCTTCGTCCACCCCTTCGACGACCCGGACGTCATCGCCGGTCAGGGCACGATCGCGATGGAGATCCTGCGCCAGCACCAGGGGCCGATCGACGCGATCTTCGTCGCCATCGGCGGCGGCGGGCTCATCTCGGGCGTGGCCAACTACGTCAAGGCGGTGCGCCCGGAGATCAAGGTGATCGGGGTGCAGATGAACGACTCCGACGCGATGCTGCGCTCGGTGAAGCAGGGCCGGCGCGTCCAGCTGCCCGACGTCGGCCTCTTCGCCGACGGCACGGCGGTGAAGTTCGTGGGAGAGGAGACCTTCCGCATCGCGCGCGACCTGGTGGACGACTACATCGTCGTCGACACCGATGCCGTGTGCGCGGCGATCAAGGACATCTTCGAGGACACCCGCAGCATCGTGGAGCCGTCGGGCGCGATGGCGGTGGCGGCCATCAAGCAGTACGTCGAGGCCAGGCGATGCAAGGACAGGACCTTCGTCGCCATCACCTGCGGCGCCAACATGAACTTCGACCGCCTGCGCTTCGTCGCCGAGCGGGCCGAGGTAGGCGAGGAACGCGAAGCGCTGTTCGCGGTGACGATCCCCGAGGAACGCGGCAGCTTCCGGCGCTTCTGTGAGCTGGTCGGTCAACGCAGCGTCACCGAGTTCAACTACCGCATCTCGGACGAGAAGGTGGCGCACATCTTCGTCGGCCTGAGCACGAGCAACCGCGGCGAGTCAGCCAAGATCGCGGCCACCTTCGAGAAGCACGGCTTCCCGACGCTGGACCTGACGCACGACGAGCTCGCCAAGCAACACCTGCGGCACATGGTGGGCGGGCGCAGCCCGCTGGCGCGCGACGAGCTGCTGTACCGCTTCATCTTCCCCGAGCGCCCCGGGGCGCTGATGCGGTTCCTCTCCAGCATGTCGCCCGAGTGGAACATCAGCCTCTTCCACTACCGCAACCAGGGCGCGGACTACGGCCGCATCCTGGTGGGCATCCAGGTGCCCAGGCGGGACAAGAAGGCCTTCCGGCAGTTCCTCGAGACACTTGCCTACCCCTACGTGGACGAGACCGACAACCCGGTGTACCGGCTGTTCCTGCGTTGAGGCACTGGCCGGGGTGCGGCCGCGCCTGGCCGGCCACCGCACGGACCGCCGTTTCCGCCCGGGCCCTCCACTCGGGGCATTGCCGCGCCCCTTGCGCACTGGAAGAATCGCCCGGCCTGCTGCCTCGGCGCATTCCGGCCGCCCGCCCCCCACAACTCCCATGCCGCTGAACCGGACCCTCATCGCGCCCACCTTCCACCCGCCGCTCGAGCAGGCGCTGCGGCACAAGCTCGCCCGCCGCACCGAACTGGGCGGCGGCCTGGGCATGCTGGAGCCGCTCGCGGTGCGCCTGGGGCTGATCCGCAATTCGCTCAAGCCCCGCCTGCACGACCCGCAGCTGGTCGTCTTCAGCGCCGACCACGGCCTGGCGGTCGACGGCCTGCTCCCGCCCGGCGGGCCGACGACCGCGCAGCAGGTGGCGCAGTTGCTCTGTGGCCAGGTACCGCTCGGCGCGCTCGCGTCGCTGCACGGCTGGCAGATGACCGTCGTCGACAGCGGTCTGGCCGACGTACCGCCTCGGCATCCGCGGCTGCTCGCCCGCAAGATCGCCCACGGCACGCGCAACAGCCGGGTCGGGGCGGCGATGAGCTTCGAGCAGGCCCAGGCCGCGATCCGCGCGGGCATGGAGATCGCCGACGCGCTGCCCGGCAACGTGTTGGCTTGCGCCGGTCACGGGGTGGGCAGCGAGGAAAGCGCGATGCTGCTGCTGGCGTTGCTTGCCGGCCTGCCGCCGCGCGAACTGGCCGGGGGCACGCCGGGCATGGACCCACAATTCGTCTCGCATCGTCTGATGCTGCTGGACAGCGTCCTGGCTCGGCATCCCGGCGTGCATGACCCGATCGAGGCCCTGGCCGCGGTCGGCGGGCACGAGATCGCGATGATGGTGGGGGCCATCCTCATCGCCGCCGGTCGCCGCTCCCTGGTCGTCGTCGACGGGCTGCCCGCGTGCGCGGCGCTGTGGATCGCCTCGCGCATTGCCTCCCCGGTGGTCGACTACTGCGCCTTCGCCCGCAGCCATGCGAGGCCCGGGCTCGCGCGCGTGCTGCGGCACTTCCAAGCCACCGCCCTGCTCGACCTGGGCATGGACACATTGGACGGCACGGGCGCCGTGCTGGCATGGCCGCTCGTGCGCAGCGCAGCCGCCCTGCTGACCGAGGTCGCCGAGGGCGAGGAGCCCGGGCCCACGCACCCGACGCCGCTCTGACGGACGCCCTCGCGGGCCGCGGAGCCGTGCCCTTGTGCTCAGGAAGGCAACCAGCGACTTTGCGCGGCGAGCGTCCTGAGCGTCCTGAAGCCGGCAGGGCCGTGCGCGCGCAATCGGGGCCACAGGCACAACAGCAGTTCGGCGGTCGCCAACGTGTCGGCCGCCGCCTGGTGGCGCTGCAGGCAGCGGATGCCGAAGTGCGCCATCCAATCGTCCAGCGTTTGGGCCGGGACCTGCGGCGCGAGCACGCGCGCCACCGGCATCAGATCCACCCATTCGTTGGGCAGCTTGCGCTGCAGCCACCGACGGCAGGCGCGCCCGATCATCGTCTCGTCGAAGGCGGCATGGAAAGCGATGAGCGGCGCGCCAGCCAGGTAGCGCTCGAAGGCGAGCAGTGCCTCGCGCGGCTCGGTGCCCTCCCGCTGGGCGCCCACGCCGATGCCGTGCAGCAGGATGTTGTCCTTGTCCGGCGGCTGCGCCGCCTCGGGCTGGCGCAGCACCACGTCGAAGCTGTCGCCCAGCGCGATGCGCGCGTGCCCGCCTTGCACGTGCACGGCGATCGCCGCGATCGCAAGCAGTCGGTCACGCCGCGCGTCCAGGCCGGTGGACTCCACGTCCACCACGACCCATCGTTCGTCCTGTCCAAGCGCCCCGTCCCCGGAGCGCTCGCCGGACGCACCTCGCCACCACCTCGACCAGCGGCCCGTCATCGCAGATAGTCCAGCTCCAGCCGTTGCTGCAGGCGGCGCGCGAGGCGCAGCGTCTCCTTCAGCACACGGCGGTCGATGTCGTTGAGCGAGTTCACGTCGACCAGGTTGGGCTGCGCGGGCTGGCCCTCGCCGCCGAGCTGCACGCGCAGCCTCAGCAACTGCAGGAACTCGAAGCCCTCGACCCAGGCTTCGCTCTCGCTGTGCCCGACCCCCATGGGTCCGGCGGCCGCCTCCAGGCGCAGGCGCGTGGAAGTTGCCTCGACGCCATGCGCGAGCGCGTAGATCCGCGCGGTCTCGACGAAGATCGCGGTGCCCTGCAGCTTGACGTCGATCACCGCACGGCCGTCCTCGTCGCGGGTCTCCAGGCCCCCCAGCCAGCTCAGGGGCGGCCGGTGCTGCAGCGCCGCCTCGGCCAGCTGCCGCAGGAACCGCGGGACGGCCCGCGCGCGGCGCGTGACGAAGTCGCGCATGGGCGTGACCAGGGCGGCCTCGCCGGCCAGGGGGCGGAAGTCGAAGAAGATCGCGGCGTTCAGCAGGTCTTCCGGCCGGCCGTGCTCGATCCAGTCGTCGAAGCGCTCGCACCACTCGCGCGTCGTGAGGCACCAGTCGGGGTTCATCGCCATCACGCCGCCCTTGCAAAGAGGAAAGCCGCATTCGCCCAGGCCCAGGTTGACCTCGCGCGCGAACTCGATCCACGCCGGCCTGTCCTCGTCCGGCCGTTCGCTCGCGAAGACCAGCCCGTTGTCCTGGTCGGTGGCGATCGTCTGCTCCTGCCGCCCTTCCGATCCCAGCGCGATCCAGCACATCCGGTGCAGGTCGACGCCGCGCCGCTCGGCCACCAGCTCGATCAGGCGGGCGGTGAGCACGTCGTTCAGATGGCTGATCAGCTCGGTGAGCTGGCGGGCACGCACGCCCTGGGCAAGGAGGTTGTGCGCGAAACGGCGGATGTCCTGCGCCACGAGCTGCAAGGTGGCGACGTCCCGCGCCGAGCGGATGCTCGTGCCCACCTGCTTGAGCGACAGGCGTTGCATCGCGAAAAGGTCGCGCTCGCTCACCAGGCTCACCAGGCGACCGCCCTCGGTCACGGGCACGTGCCGGATGCCGTGGCGCGACATCAGGAGTGCCGCCTCGTGAGCACTGTCGTCCACCGTCAGCGTGTGCACCGGCTGCGTCATCACCTCCCGGATCGGGGTGTCCAGCGGCCGCCGGGGCAGCGTCACCCGTCCCAGCACGTCGTGCCTCGTCAGGATGCCCAGGACACGCTGGGCGTCATCGACGATCAGGATGGAGCCGATGTGACCGTCGTGCATGCGCCGCAGCGCCTCCTCCACCGGGGTGTCGGGGGCACAGGTCACCGGCGTCTTGCGCGCGAAGCTGCGCAGGGATGCCTCCAGCGACTGCTCGGCCAGCGTCTGCGACGCGTAGGCCACATGCACCGCACGCCGGGACAGCTCGACGAACTGGAGCACCCGGCGGTTGAGGAAATCGGCGAACGGCGGACTCAGCTGCGCGAGCGTCTTGACCGTGTCGTGGGGCACGAGCAGGCAGAAGGTGTCCTGCGTCGCGTGGTAGGTGGCGGTCACGGCGCGCTGGCCGAGCAGCGCACCGACGGGAAAGAGGTCTCCCGCTTCGTACTCGAAACCGGTGGCGGCCATCTCCGCCAGGCCGCGCCGCCCCGTCACGGCCCCCTGCCGCAGGTAGTACAGATGCTGCGGCGGTCCGTCCTCCGGCGCGAGCACCTGCTCGCCCGGTGCGAAGTACGCCTGCGTCGACTGGACGACGAGGAGGTCGAGGTGCTCCGGCGCCATCTGCGAGAAGGGCAGGAAGCGCTGCATCTCCCGCCGCAGCTGCTCGACCAGTCCGGGAGAAGGAGTGGAAGCGGCCTCGGCCATGGGCGGTGCCAGGCAACCTGCTATTGGGGGACGGGAGGTGCGCCGAAACGCGGCGTCTCGGAAGGCGCGCCCGACGGCGGCATGGGTGCGGGCGACCCCGCGGGCGCACCGGCCGGCGGCAAGCTGCCCGTGCGTGGCGGCGGCAGCTCGGGCAGTTCCAGCGTGAACGATACCGGCCCGTCCGCACGCCCGAAAGCGGCGCGCCGATGGCCGAGTTCCTTCAGCACGAGATCCCCGTCGACCGGGGCACCGAGCGCCACGGCCCGCGGCGGCTTGTCGTCCACCGACACCAGCGCGACGCCCGGCCCGGCAGCCCCCTCCCGGGGTGCCATGACGCCGAGCAGCTTGAACCGCGCGCTCTCCGGTGGCGGCGCGGCAGGTGCGTCGCCCTCGGCCGGCGGCGCGCCGAGCATGCGCAGCACGGCGGCCTGGCTGCCCAGCTGGGCCGTGACCGGAGCCGCCTGGGCGGGCACCGGCAAGGGCGAGGCAGCCAGTCGCAGCGCCCAGAACGCGGCGCTGCCCGCCGCCAAGGCCCACACCGCAAATGTGAACAATCGCGCAAGCATCGGCCGATTATGATTCACGCCACCGGTGGCGGGCACCCCCGCCATGCCCCGGGCCAACCCGTCGACACCCATGCGTACACACTCCCTGGCGACTTTCCGGACCCTGCGCCCCCGCGCGCAAGGCTTCACGCTGATCGAGCTGATGGTGGTCCTGGTCATCATCGGCATCCTCGCGGCGCTGATCGTGCCCAACGTGCTCAACCGGGCAGACGAGGCCCGCGTGACGGCGGCCCGCACCGACGTCAACAACCTCATGCAGGCCCTCAAGCTCTACAGGCTGGACAACCTGCGCTATCCGACCGCGGAGCAGGGCCTGCAGGCGCTCGTGGCCAAACCCACCACCGCGCCCATTCCACCCAACTGGAAGCCTTACCTCGACAAGCTGCCCAACGACCCCTGGGGCCGGCCCTACCAGTACGTCAACCCGGGCGTGAAGGGCGAGGTGGACGTCTTCAGCTTCGGCGCCGATGGTCAGGTCGGCGGCGAAGGCAACGACGCCGACATCGGCTCCTGGCAGTGACACGACCGGGCCGGGGTGCAGCCCGCCGCCGCCCACGTTCCGCCCCACCCAGCCCATGACGCATCTCGCGGGCTCCCCGCAACCGCCGGCGCGCCGGGCAGCCGGTTTCACGCTGCTGGAGCTGCTGGTCGTCATGGCGCTGCTCGCGCTGGTGGTCGGCACCGTCTCGCTGGCCCTGCGCGACCCGTCGGCGGCGCAGCTGGAACGCGAAGCCGAACGGCTGTCGGCGCTGCTGGAGGCGGCGCGCGCCGAGGCACGGGCCTCGGGACTGGCCGTGCGCTGGCAGCCTACGCCCGGGGCTGCGGACCACGACTTCCGCTTCATCGGCCTGCCGCAGACCGTCCAGTTCCCGCAGCGCTGGCTGCAGCCCGGTGTGCAGGCCCAGGTGATCGGCATGCCCACGCTGGTGCTCGGCCCCGACCCCATCATCGGCCCGCAGCGCGTCCTGCTGGCGCTCGGCGATCAGCGCGTCATCCTCGCCACGGACGGCCTGCAGCCCTTCGCCCTCGCGACGGAGGAGGTCCGTGCGCCCTGATCCCATCCCGGGCATACCCCCGCTCCGGCCCTGCGCCCCGCAAGCCGGCGCGGGCAGGGCGTCGCGTCCGGCGCCCCGGGCCGACGCCGGCTTCACGCTGATCGAGGTGCTGGTCGCACTGGCCGTCGTCGCCATCGCGCTGGCCACCGGGGTCAAGGCATCCGGGGCGCTGACACGCAACGCCGAACGGCTGGCCGACGTGATCGCGGCCCAGTGGTGCGCGGAGAACGAGCTGACGGCGCTGGTGCTGACGCGGCAGTTCCCGCCCGTCGGTGATTCCACCTTCACCTGCGAGCAGGGTGGCCGGCAATACCAGGGTCAGCTCACCGTGCGCCCCACGCCCAACCCCAACTTCCGCCGCGTGGATGCGCGCATGAGCACCGGGGCCGGCGAGCCGCTGCTGGTGCTGTCCACCATCCTGCCGAGGTTCTGACCATGCGGCGCTCGCTGGGCTTCACGCTGATCGAGGTCCTGGTGACCATCACCATCCTCGCGGTCCTCGCCGCGATGGCTTGGCGGGGCATAGACAGCATGGTGCGCACGAAGACCATCGCCCAGGAGCGTCTGGACGCGACGACCCGGCTGCACACGGTGATGGCGCAGTGGGACGCCGACCTGGCCGCGCTGCACGAGACCGAGTCCGTGCCCGCCCTGCTCTTCGACGGAGCGGCCCTCAGGCTCACGCGCTCGCACGAGCTGGGTGTGCAGATGGTGGTGTGGGCGGTGCGCGACGGCCGGTGGCTGCGCTGGGCCGGGCCGCCGGTGACCCGGCAGGCGAGCCTGCAGGACCAGTGGCTGCGTGCCCAGCAGCTGCTCGGCAACGAGCCGGGCACCGTGCGCATGCTCGAGGGCGTGCAGGAGTGGCAGCTCTACTACTGGCGCAACAACGCCTGGACCAACCCGCAATCGACGGGCGACATCGAGCGCGACGCCAGCTCGCCGGCCGCCGGCCGGCAGCAACTGCCGCAAGGGGTCCGGCTGGTGCTGGCGCTGGACGCCCGCTCCAACCTGGGCGGGGTCTACCGGCGCGACCGGGTGATCGGCGGCCGCGGGGAGTGACGCATGGACCACCGCCGCCCGCCCCTGCCGTCTGCCCGGCGCGCCCGGGGCGCTGCCCTGCTCACCGCCATGATCATCGTCTCGCTGGTCGCCACGCTGGCCGGCTCGATGCTCTGGCGCCAGTGGCGCTCGGTGCAGATCGAGGCGGCCGAGCGCGACCGCACCCAGGCGAGTTGGATCCTCATGGGCGCCCTGGACTGGGCACGCCTGATCCTTCGCGAGGATGCGCGCACAGGAGGTGCCGACCACCTGTCCGAGCCATGGGCCACGCCGCTGGCCGAGGCGCGCCTGTCCACCTTCCTCGCGGCCGACCAGTCCAACACCGAGGACGCGCCCGAGGCGTTCCTGTCCGGCCAGATCATCGACGCCCAGTCGCGCTTCAACCTGCGCAGCGTCGTGAACCAAGGACAGCTCTCGGAGCCGCACCTGCGCGCCCTGCAGAAGCTGTGCGAGACGCTGAACATCGACAGCAGCGTGCCGGGCGTGATCGCCAACGGTCTTCGCCTCGCGCTGCCCGCCCCTGTGGTCGACGGGACGGGTGGCCGGCAGGGCGGGGGCACCCCCACGCCCTCGACCGACGCGCCGCTCCTGCCCGCGACCGCCGAGCAGCTGCGTTGGTTGGGCCTGGACGCGCAGACCGTGGAGCGGCTGGCTCCCTACGTCGTGCTGCTGCCGCAGGCCACCCCGGTGAACGTCAACACCGCGCCGCGCGAAGTGCTGGTGGCGGTGCTCGAAGGGGTCGATCCCGGCAGCGCGGAACGGTTGGTGCAGGTGCGCCAGCGCACGCCCTTCACCAGCATCGAGGGCCTGCGCCAGCACGTGGGACCGACCGTCCCGCTGGACGCCTCGCGCCTCGACGTGCGCTCGGAGTTCTTCGAAGTGCGCGGGCGGCTGCGGCTGGGCACGCGGGTGATCGAGGAACGCTCGCTCGTGCAGCGTCGCGGCTTGCAGGTGACGGTGCTGCGGCGGGAGCGTTCGACGATGACGGTCCAGTGAGGCGACCGCGCCCTCCGCTCCCCACGCGAGGAAGGCCGGAAGGCCTTCCGGGTGTCACGTGCGTGACAACCTTACACCCTGATGCACACTGCGCCCTTCTGCGGTGCAGCCTCTCGTCGTTTCACCGCAGGGACGTGACACGCCCGCTCCCTACAATGGCCGCTTCTCATTCAAAGCCGGCATGAGCCTACTCGTCATCCAGTTGGTCGCCCGCAGCCACCTCGGCCCTCGTGCCGGAGTGGACGAGGTCACATTGCGCCCGCCGACCGAGTACGACTACGTGCTCAGCCGCGACGCGGGCCAGTCGGTCACCGAGGGGCGGGCTGCCCCTGCCCTGCTGCCTCGCGCCGACGAGGTCGTGGCCGTC
Source organism: Burkholderiaceae bacterium (assembly GCA_035559275.1). Taxonomy (GTDB): domain Bacteria; phylum Pseudomonadota; class Gammaproteobacteria; order Burkholderiales; family Burkholderiaceae_C; genus Caldimonas. Next base: position 70,042 of record DATMBN010000028.1, on the reverse strand, counting down.
GTGCCGGCCGACGACCTGGCGTGGCACCGCATCCCCTTGCCCAAGGCGCCGGCCGCCAAGCTGCGCGCCGCGCTGATGGGTCTGCTGGAAGAGGCGCTGCTCGACGACGCGCAGGACGTGCACTGCGCCGTGCAACCGGGCGCGCAGGCCGGGGAGCCTGCGTGGGTCGCCACGCTGCACCGCGGCTGGCTCAAGGCCCAGCTCGACGCGCTCGAGGCCGCCGGCATCGTCGTCGACCGGATCGTGCCGCAAGCAGAACCCGCCGATCCGCCCCGCGGGCACTTCCTGCACGATGCGAGCAGCGAGGTCCAGCAGGGACTGCGGCTCCTGCTCGCCCGCCCCGACGGGGTGTTGTTGCTGCGCCCCAGCGGCTCGCTGCCGCGGGCCTGGCTGCCACCGGCCGATGCCGCGCTGTGGACCGCCGAGCCCGCGGCGGCGGAGGCGGCGGAGCACTGGCTTGGCCAGCCGGTGCGCGTGATCGGTCATGCGCAATGGCTGCTGCGCGCGGCGCAGTCCCCCTGGAACCTGCGGCAGTTCGACCTGGCGTTGCGGCACCGCGGCGTCCGTGCACTGCGTGACACGATGCGCCAGTTCGCCGGCCCTGCCTGGCGCCCGGCGCGCTGGGGGCTGGTCGCGCTGGTGGTCGTGCAACTCGTCGGTCTGAACGCCTGGGCGTGGCAACAACGCCAGGCGGTGGCCGAGCGCCAGCGCGAACAGGTGCGGCTGTTGCAGACGGCTTTCCCCCAGGTGCGTGCGGTCCTGGACGCGCCGGCGCAAATGCGGCGCGAGATGGACCAGCTGCGGCTGCAGGCGGGCAAGCCCGGCGACACCGACCTCGAGCCGATGCTGCAAGCGGCTGCCAGCGCCTGGCCGCCGGACCGACGTCTCGAAGGCTTGCGTTTCGAGCCGGGCAGCCTCACCCTGACGGCCGCCGGCTGGCAGGAGGAGGAGATCGAAGGGTTCCGCGCGCGTCTGGCAGCCGGGGGCTGGCAGGTCGAGCGCGACGGCAGCCGGCTGACCCTGCGGCGTGCGGCGCTCCCGGGAGGCGGCGCATGACCCTGCAGGAACTGCAAGCCCGGCTGCGCGAACGCTGGGCCGCGCTGGACGCGCGGGAGCGCCGACTCGTGATGGTGGCCGGCGCGCTGGTCGCCCTGGCGCTGCTGTGGTGGATCGGCGTGCGGCCTGCATGGCGCACGGTGCGCGAGGCGCCGGTGCAGATCGCGCGGCTCGAATCCACCTTGCAACAAATGAGAGCAATGGCGTCCGAAGCCGAGCAGCTGCGCGGCACCCCCACCGTGGGCGGGGCACAGGCGGCCGAGGCGTTGCGCGCCGCGGCGCAGCGTGCCGGCGAGGGCGTGCGACTGACCTTGCAGGGCGACCGTGCGACGCTGGCCCTGCAGGGCGTGCGCGGCGAGGCGCTGGTCGCCCTCCTGGGCGAAGCGCGGAGTACGGCGCGCGCGCGCCCCCTCGAGGCGCAGCTCACGCGCAGCGGCGAGGCCTACAACGGGTCGCTCGTGCTGGCCCTGCCGAGCGCTCCATGAGGAAGCTGCGTGTTCCCCGAAGGGTGGTCGCGCCTTCCAGGCCCCGCCCGCAGCTCACCGACCCCCGCGACCGGGAGCGCAGGACCGGGCGGCGCTGGGCCTGGCTCGGTGCCGCGCTGGGCGTGCTCGTCGCCGTCGTCGTCTTCGCTCCCGCCACCTGGCTGGCCGCTCGCGTGGCAGGGTGGACCGGACAGCGCGTGCTGCTCACCCAGGCCCAGGGAACGGTGTGGACCGGCGAGGCGACGCTCGTGCTGTCCGGCGGCCCGGACAGCCGGGATGCAGCCATGCTCCCCGGCCGGCTGCGCTGGCGCCTGCGCCCCGCCCTCACCGGCCTGCGGCTGGATCTCGAACAGGACTGCTGCCTCAACGGCACCGTCTCGATGCGCCTGAAGCCTGGAATCGGGCGCGCCGAGCTGGAGCTGCTGCCCAGGCAGGGCTGGCTGGGACAGTGGCCGAGCGGTCTGCTGGCGGGCCTCGGCACCCCTTGGAACACGCTGCAACTGGGCGGCGCGCTGCGCCTGAGCTCCCCGGGCCTGAAGTTCGTGCAGGCGGCCGGACGCTGGAGCGTGGAGGGACGCGCGGACTTCGAAATGCTCAACGCCACCTCGCCGCTGGTGACGCTGGAACAGCTCGGCAGCTACCGGCTGGCCCTGTTCAGCACCCCCGAAGGCCGGGTACAAACGACCCTGGAGACCACCGAGGGGCCGCTGCAGCTGCAAGGCGAGGGCACGCTGGGCCCCACGGGGCTGCGCTTCCGCGGCGAGGCGTGGGCCAGCCCGGGCGAGGAGAGCGCCTTGAACAACCTGCTGAACATCATCGGGCGACGCCAAGGCGAGCGTTCGCTCATCTCGATCGGATGACCATGATCAAGAGACACCCCCTGCTGGGTCGCCGTTTCACGGCCTGCGCCGTGGCCTGTGCCCTGCTCGCCGGCGCCATGGCCCCGGGTTCCTTGCACGCCCAGGCCGGTGGCGAGCGCGGCGATGCCACCTCCAGCCAGGTGACGCTCAACTTCGTCAACGCCGAGATCGACGGCGTGGCGCGCGCCATGGGCGTGATCCTGCGCCGGCAGTTCGTCGTGGACCCGCGCGTCAAGGGCACGATGACGCTCTACAGCGAGCAGCCGATCAGCCGGGCGGATGCGTACATGCGCTTCCTCTCCGAACTGCGCGGCCTGGGCTTTGCCGTGGTGCAGGTCGACGACATCTACAAGATCGTCCCGGAGGCCGACGCCAAGCTGCAGACCGGCTCTGTCTCGGTGGGCGGGGTCACGCCTCAGCGCGGCGACCAGATCGTCACGCAGATCTTCCGCATCCAACACGAGAACGCCAACAACCTGGTGACGGTCCTGCGGCCGCTCATTAGTCCGAACAACACGATCAACGTCAATCCGGGCAACAACACGCTGGTCATCACCGACTACGCCGAGAACGTGCGCCGGCTGGGCCGCATCATCGCGGCGCTCGACCTGCCCAATGCCACCGATCTGGAGGTCATCGCGCTGCAGCACGCGGTCGCCTCCGACATTGCGGTGCTGGTACAGCGCCTGGTCGACCAGCAGGCTGCGACCACCCCCGGCACCGCAGCACCGCCACCCGCTCCAGGTGGTGCGCCGGGCCTGCCGGGAACCGGGGCCTCCGGGGTGTCCATCATCCCCGACGTGCGTACCAACTCCCTGCTCGTGCGCGCACCCAATCCCATGCGACTGGCGATGGTCAAGTCCGTCGTCGCCCGCCTGGACGTGCCCGGCCAAGGCGGCGCGGCGGGCAGCAACATCCACGTGGTGTACCTCAAGAATGCCGACGCGGTACGCCTCGCGCAGGTGCTGCGCGCCGCGTTCAGCCCGGAAAGCCGAGGCACCACCGGCACGCAGGGCGGGCTCGGAGGGCTGACCGGCGCGGGCGGGGCCACGGGGACGACGGGCACCGCCGCGGGGGGAACGGCCGGCGGTTTCAACACCGCCGCCGGCACGGGATTCAACACCAACGGCAACGGCACCTCGCCGCAGGCCACCGCCCCGGTGGGCCAGGTCGCGCCCCCTTCCACCGGCGGCTTCATCCAGGCGGATCCGGCGACCAACTCGCTCATCATCACCGCCAGCGAACCGCTGTACCGCCAGCTGCGCGCGGTGATCGACCAGCTCGACTCTCGCCGTGCGCAGGTCTACGTGGAGACGATGATCGTCGAGGTCAACGCCACCAAGGCGGCCGACCTGGGCTTCCAGTGGCAAGGGCTGCTGGGCAAGGAAGGCGACAAGTGGGGCCTGATCGGAGGCACCAACTTCGGCACGGGCGGCAACAACATCATCAACCTGTCCATCGCGGCGGCCAGCGGCAACACCACCAACATCGCGGGCACCTTGCCTTCCCCCGGCTTCAACATCGGACTGATCCGCAACTTCGGCGGCGTCTACAGCCTGGCGGCGCTCGCGCGCTTCCTCGAGACCAACGCCGACGCGAACATCCTGTCCACGCCCAACCTGGTGACGCTCGACAACGAGGAGGCCAAGATCACCATCGGCCAGAACGTGCCCTTCGTGACCGGCCAATACGCCAACACGGGCACCGGCGGCACGGTCAACCCGTTCCAGACCATCGAGCGGCGCGACGTGGGCATCACGCTGCGCGTGCGGCCGCAGATCGGCGAGAACGGCACGGTCCGCCTGCAGATCTACCAGGAGGTCTCCAGCGTGGTGAACCAGAACGTCTCGCAGGGCGTGGCCGACGCGACCGCGGGACTGGTGACCAACAAGCGTTCGATCGAATCCAGCGTGGTCGTGGACGACGGCCAGATCATCGCGCTCGGCGGCCTGATGCAGGACCAGTTCCAGAACAACCGCGACAAGGTGCCGGTGCTGGGCGACGCGCCGCTCATCGGCGGCCTCTTCCGCGCCGAGAACCGCAACCGCACCAAGACCAACCTGATGGTCTTCCTGCGGCCCGTGGTGATGCGCGACCAGGACGCCGCCTCGCGGCTGTCGCTGGACCGCTACGACATGATCCGGGCACTGCAGAAGGAGGCGCAACCGGAACCCCGGCGCCTGCTGCCGATCAATGAAGCGCCGGTACTGCCGCCGATGCGCGTGCCACAGGCCCCTGACAGCGCCACCCCGCCGCAGCCGCCTTTGGTGTCGCCGCAGCCGTCCGGGGTGCCGGTCAACTGACGAGAAGGACGGTTCCGACCATGGGCGCCCGACACCCTCTGCCCTACGCCTTCGCCAAGGCCCACACCCTGCTGCTGGAGGACGATGGCGAGCGGCTGGTCCTGTGGGCCGACGAACAGGCCTCGCCGCAGGCCGTCTCCGAGGTGCTGCGCCACTTCGACGTGGACGCCTTCGAGCGCGAGCCGGCTTCGACGCTCTCGCAGCGCATCGCCGCCGCCTACGCGGGCGGCGAGTCGAGCGCCGCGGCGGTGGTCGGCGAGGTCGAAAGCGCCGTGGACCTCTCGCGCATGATGCAGGAGCTGCCCGCCGTGGAGGACCTGCTCGAGGCCGCCAACGACGCGCCCATCATCCGCATGCTCAACGCGCTGCTCACGCAGGCCGCCAAGGACGGCGCCTCGGACATCCACATCGAGCCGTACGAACGCAGCTCGTCGGTGCGCTTCCGGGTGGACGGCGCGCTGCGCGAAGTGGTGCAGCCGAACAAGGCGCTGCACGCCGCGTTGATCTCGCGCCTGAAGATCATGGCCGAGCTCGACATCGCCGAGAAGCGCCTGCCGCAGGACGGCCGGATCTCGCTGCGCATCGGAGGCCGCGCCATCGACGTGCGGGTCTCCACGCTGCCGTCGGCCCATGGCGAGCGCGCGGTGCTGCGCCTGCTCGACAAGGGTGACACCCGCTTCACGCTCGAGAGCCTGGGCATGAGCGGCGACACACTCGAGAAATTCAGCCGTCTGATCCAGCAGCCCCATGGCATCGTGCTGGTCACGGGCCCGACCGGTTCCGGCAAGACGACGACCCTGTATGCCGCGCTTGCGCGCATGGACACGGCCACCACCAACGTGCTGACGGTGGAGGACCCGATCGAGTACGAGCTGCCCGGCATCGGCCAGACGCAGGTCAATCCCAAGATCGACCTCACCTTCGCCAAGGCCCTGCGTGCCATCCTGCGCCAGGACCCGGACGTGATCATGATCGGCGAGATCCGCGACTTCGAGACCGCGCAGATCGCCATCCAGGCCTCGCTGACCGGCCACCTGGTGCTGGCCACGCTGCACACCAACGACGCCCCGAGCGCCGTCACGCGATTGATCGACATGGGGGTCGAGCCCTTCCTGCTGTCCTCGTCGCTGCTGGGCGTGCTCGCGCAGCGGCTGGTGCGCCGGCTCTGCCCGGTGTGCAAGACGGAGGACGACCGCGGCCGCTGGCACCCCGTCGGCTGCCCCGCATGCGGGCTCACCGGCTACAAGGGTCGCACCGGGGTCTACGAGCTGATGGTGGCCGACGAGAAGGTGCGCGCGCTGATCCACAGCCGCGCGGCCGAATCGCAGCTGTTCGTGGCGGCCGAGCAGGCCGGCATGCGCACCATGCGCGACGACGGGGAGCGCCTCGTGCGTGCCGGCGTGACCTCGCTCGAGGAAGTGCTGCGCGTCACGCGCGACTGAGCCATCGACGATGCCGGCCTACCGTTTCGAGGCGCTGGACGCCGCGGGCAACAGCAGCACCGGGCTGATCGACGCCGACAACGCCCGCGCGGCCCGCGCGCAGTTGCGGGCGCAGAAGCTCGTGCCGCTGGAGGTCACGCCGGTCGGTACCGACGAGGCCCGGGGCGCTGTGCGGCTGCGACGGCGCGTGTTCAGCTCGACGGGCCTGGCCATCTGGACGCGGCAGCTCGCGGGGCTGGTCAGCGCGGGACTGCCACTGGAGCGCGCGCTCACGGCCCTCACCGATGAAGCCGAGGACGAGCGTCAGCGAGAACTGCTCGCCCACCTGCGCAGCGAGGTCAACGCCGGTTCCAGCTTCGCCAAGGTGCTGTCCACCGCGCCGCGCGAGTTCGACGACATCTACCGCGCCGTGGTCGCCGCCGGCGAGCAGAGCGGCAGCCTTGGCAAGGTGCTGGAGAAGCTCGCCGACGACCTGGAGGAGCGCCAGGCGCTCAAGGCGCGGCTGATCGGTGCGGCGCTGTACCCGGCCATCGTCTCGCTGGTCGCGGTGGTGATCGTGATCTTCCTCGTCACCTACGTGGTGCCGCAGGTGGCGGCTGTGTTCAGCGGCGGCAAGCGCAGCCTGCCGTTCCTCACGGTCGCGATGCTGGCGATCAGCGACTTCGTACGTCAGTGGGGCTGGCTGGTCGCGCTGGCCCTGGTCGCCGGCGGGGGCCTGCTCGCCTGGATGCTGCGCAGCGAGGCCTTCCGGCTGCGCTTCGATGCGGCGTGGCTGAGGCTGCCCCTGATCGGCCGGCTCTCGCGCGGCTACAACTCGGCCCGTTTCGCCGGCACCCTGGCCATGCTCGCGGGCGCCGGTGTGCCCATCCTCAAGGCCCTCCAGGCGGCGGCGGAGACGCTGGGCAACCGCGCCATGCGTGCCGACGCGCTGGACGCGCTGGTGCTGGTGCGCGAGGGCGCTCCGCTGGCCGCCGCGCTGGCCGGCAAGAAGCGCTTCCCCGGGCTGCTGGCGATGTTCGCGCGCTTGGGCGAGCAGACCGGCAACCTGAGCACGATGCTCGCGCGGGCGGCCAACCAGCTCGGGCAGGAGGTGCAACGCCGCGCGTTGCAGATGGCCACCATCCTCGAACCCCTGCTGATCGTCACGATGGGCCTGGTCGTGATGCTGATCGTGCTCGCTGTGCTCCTGCCCATCATCGAGCTCAACTCCTGGGTGCGCTGAGGCTGTCGCCTCGGCCCGGGCAGTGCGCCCGCAGGGTGCCAGCGCAGGCCGACAGCCGAGTCGGCGTCGAGCCGACAGAGCGCATCGCCACTGCGTTGGACGATCGCGTCACCGGCGGTCCTCGGCGCTGCCGGGGCGTGAAGGCCGTCACACCGGCTCCGCGCAAGGACGCTCGCTTCGGATCTGTGCGGGGTTTTCCGGTTTGTTCCAAGATACGGCTCGTGCACGCTTTGCTGGAATGAAGCTGGGTCTCCCGGGGACCGGATGCCTCGCCCATGCGGGGCACCGGATGTCTTGCGGGGCCGTTGAGATGGAGGTGAACGATGAGCTCCCATGACCTGGTACCGGCGCGCAGCGGACACATCCCGATCGCCCACATGCGCGCGGTCTACCGCGTCACGGACGTCGAGCGGCGGCTCGACAAGCTGCCGCAGAAGGAGCACGAGCACCTGCGCTCCACCTACGAACGGATGCTGGAGCGCGGGCCCGAGCGCTTCCAGGTCAAGCCGTCCGCGCTGCCCGTGATGGAACCGCTCTACGACGAGCTGCCCAACTTCACCGAGGTGCTGGACGACGTCAAGCGCCAGCTCGCGCTGTGCCAGGACAGCCGCGACGCGCTGGAGATCACGCCGATGCTGCTGCTCGGCCCGCCTGGCGTGGGCAAGACGCATTTCGCCAAGCGACTGTCGCAGTTGCTGGGCACCGGCATGGGCTTCGTGCCGATGAGCTCGCTGACGGCCGGGTGGGTGCTGTCCGGGGCCTCCTCGCAATGGAAGGGGGCACGGCCTGGCAAGGTCTTCGAGACGCTGGTCGACGGCCAGTACGCAAACCCGGTGATGGTGGTCGACGAGATCGACAAGGCCAGCGGCGAGTCGACGTACGACCCGCTCGGCGCCCTCTACAGCCTGCTGGAGCACGACACGGCGGGCAACTTCACCGACGAGTTCGCCGAGGTGCCGATCGATGCGAGCCAGGTGATCTGGGTCGCCACCGCCAACGACGAGCGGGCGATCCCGGAACCCATCCTCAACCGGATGAACGTCTACACCGTACCGGCACCCGATGCCGACGCGGCGCGCAAGATCGCGCTGCGGCTGTACCAGTCCATCCGCGGCGAGCACGACTGGGGCTCGCAGTTCGAGCCCGAACCGAGCGAGGCCGTGCTCGACCGGATGAGCACGCTGGCGCCCCGCGAGATGCGCCGCGCGTGGATGACGGCCTTCGGCAACGCCAAGCTCGATCGGCGCGACCGGATCGAGGAGAAGGATCTGCCCGACACGGGCCCGCGCAAGCAGAGCATCGGTTTCGTGCACTGAGGCGACCCGCTGCGGTGCCCGAAGCCGGGCGGCTCCCCACCTTGCCGCAAGCGCGGCGCCCGGACCGCCGGCGGCCCCCTCGCGGCGTACCGGGCATCAGCCCCACCGGAGCAGGCCGAGGCCTCACGACTTCGGCACGCGCCCGAGCAGGTAGAACTCCTCGTTCGGCTGCAGGCTCGCGAAGTTCGCCAGCCGGTTGCTCATCGCGAAGAAGCTGGTGATCGCGCCGATGTCCCAGATGTCCTCGTCGCTGAAGCCGTGCTCCTTCAGCACCGCGAGGTCGCCGTCGCCGACCTCCCCCGAGCGCGTGGCGAGCTTGACGGCGAAGTCGAGCATCGCCCGCTGGCGCGGTGTGATCTCTGCGCGGCGGTGGTTGGTCGCCACCTGGTCCGCCAGCCGCGGGTTCTTGGCGCGGATGCGCAGGATCGCCCCGTGCGCCACCACGCAATAGAGGCAGTCGTTGACGCCCGAGGTGGCCACGACGATCATCTCGCGCTCGGCCTTGGTCAGCCCGCCCTCCTTCTCCATCAGCGCGTCGTGGTACGCGAAGAAGGCGCGGAACTCGTCGGGCCGGCGCGCGAGCAGCAGGAAGACGTTGGGCACGAAGCCCGATTTCTCCTGCACGGTCAGGATACGCTGGCGTATGTCCTCGGGCAGGAACTGCAGGTCGGGGAAGGGGTAGCGGGCGGCAGACATGACGTTTCCTCCTTCGACAGCCCCCATTGTCGGTCGGCGCAACAAAAGGAGAAGGGGGCCGAACCCCCTTGACGCCTGCACGTACCGCCCGTCAGTAGAACAGGCCTGCGTAGGGCTTCCCGTCGACGGGGCCCGCCTTTGGCGTGGAGGACCCGGCTTCGTAGTAGGTGTATGTGAAGCGCTCCTGCGCCGCCCTGACCGCCACCCGGTTACCGTTCGCATCGACGATATCCAGCGTGCCGCTCTTGGACATCGAATAGACCGTGAACGGCGCCCTTTGCTGCAGCTGATAGTAACGTCCGTCCACCTCGACGAAACCGCTGAAGGCTACGGTCGGCCCCGTCGTGCCGGCATAGACGTCCTCGTAGTCGAGCACATGCCACCACCTGTAGCTCTGGCTGCCCTGCGTGGCCGACAGACCATCGAACGCGATGCGCATCGCCTCCTTCGTCTCCGTTTGGGTGTAGGAAACGCGCGCCGTCCCGTTGATCGTCGTGGTCACGCCATTGGCGGCGATGAGCAGGTTCTGGGTATGGAGTTCCGCTTGCGCCGAGGTGGCCGCGACAGCAGTCAGGGTCACCTTCAGGCGTCCGTCGTAGCGGACACCATCCCAGTCCATGCAGTTCGCCGCGACGAGTTCGACGTAGTCACCGACCGAACTGAAATCCGGGCTTTTGTAGGAGATGCTCCCGGTGAGCCTGCCGCCACCGGCACATGCCTCATCGATCGGCTCCACGGCCGCAGCAGCGGCTCGCCTGGACCCCTGCAGGTTGACAAAGGCGGTGCGCACCAGCGCCGCGAGTCGATCGCTCTGCCTCCACGCTGGCGAGTTGCTCGCGTCGGCCGGCATGGCGAACGAGGTGGCGACGCTCGTCGCAGTGAGAGTGTCTACCACGCGGTCGGTCGTGCCCTTGTAGCTGTCGGTCGAGAAGGTTCCGGTCGCCGCGGTGGGCCGGGCCGAGCCTCCTTCCCCGCCTCCCCCACCTCCGCAGGCGACCAGCGAAGCCGCCGCACACACCGCGACAGTCCAACGCAGAAACACTTGGAGCCGATTCATCGGGGATTCTTCCTTCCTCTTGGCAATGTAATGTGATGTAACACGCGGAGCAGATGATGCCATCGGCCGAGCGTCCCGGATCGCCGCCCCCCCAAAGAGGGGAAGGAGCGAGTGCACAATGGCGCCCCATGTCGATCACCCTCGCCGGCCAGTTCGTCGTCGCCATTTCCTCCCGCGCGCTTTTCGATTTCGAGGAGGAGAACCGGCTCTTCGAAGCCACCGACGATCGGGCCTACATGGAACTGCAGTTGCAGCGGCTGGACGTGCCGGCCAAGCCGGGCGTGGCGTTCTCGCTCGTGCACAAGCTGCTGGCCTTCAACGCGAACACCGCCGACGGCAAGCCGCGCGTGGAGGTCGTGATCCTCTCGCGCAACGATCCGGTGTCAGGCATGCGGGTGTTCCGCTCGGCCCAGCACTACGGGCTGCCCGTCCAGCGCGGCGTATTCACGCGCGGCATGCCGCCCTACCGCTACCTGCGGCCGCTGCAGGCGCAGCTCTTCCTCTCGGCCAACGAACTGGACGTGCGCTCGGCGCTGGAGGCCGGCTTTCCGGCGGCACGGGTCTACCCGCACTCGGCCCGGGCCTCCGACGCCCATCCGCACGAGGTGCGCATTGCCTTCGACGGGGACGCCGTGCTGTTCTCGGACGAAGCCGAGCGCGTGTTCCAGGACGGCGGGCTCGACGCCTTCCAGCAGCACGAGACCAGCCGGGTCGACTATCCGTTGCCCGCCGGCCCTTTCAAGCCGGTGCTGGAGGCGCTGCACAGGCTGCAGCAGCACGGCAGCCCGGCGATGCGCATCCGCACGGCACTGGTCACCGCGCGCAGCGCCCCGGCGCACGAGCGGGCGATCCGCACCCTCATGAACTGGAAGATCGACGTCGACGAGGCGATGTTCCTCGGGGGACTGCCCAAGGGCGAGTTCCTGCGCGAGTTCGAGCCCGACTTCTTCTTCGACGACCAGATGCGGCATATCGAGAACGCGGCGGCGCACGTCCCCTCGGGGCACGTGGCCGCGGGGGTCGTGAATGGGTAGCCGGGTGACGCGCAGGAGTCGCGGCTTCACGTTGATCGAGGTGTTGATCGTGATGTCCATCATCGCCATCCTCGCGCTGATGACGATCCCGACCTTCCAGGAGCGCCGGGTGCGGGAGCAGGTGGTCGAAGGGGCGAAGCTGGCCGACGTCGCCAAGGGTCCCATCGCCACCTCCTGGGCCAGTGCCCGGCGGCTGCCACGCGACAATGCAGAGGCGGGGCTGCCCGTGGCGGAGAAGATCGTCGGCACGCTGGTGCAGTCGGTCACGGTGGAGGACGGCGCGATCCATGTGAGGTACGGCAACGACGTCCACCCCGCGCTGCGCGGTCGGACCCTGACGTTGCGGCCCGCCGTCGTGGAGGATGCCCCCGTCGTGCCCGTGGCATGGGTGTGCGCCCAGGGCAGGCCGCCCGAGCAGATGGCGGCACACGGCCCCGACCGCACCGACATCGAGGCCCGGTACCTGCCGCTGAACTGCCGTTCCCGCTAGCCCTCGCCACCGCCCCGGGTCTCCACGGCGTTGCGAGGCGCGGACAGGAGGGCCGAACCCTGGTTGCACACGTGCACGCCCAGCGGCCTGGCGCCCACCCCGAGCTCGAGCAGCGAGCGCGACAAGGCTCCCGTGCCGAACTGGATCCTGGCGGTGTCATCGCGCAGCCGGTCTAGGTGCCCGGCCTCCCACGCTTGCATGGAGGAGACGAGCAGGTGCGCGCCCGAGGTGGTATAGGCGCGAAGCGACAACTCGCGCCGCCGCGATGAGGCAGCCCAGCTGCACTCCATGCGCAAATCGCCCTGCCCGCCATCGTCCACGCGGCAAGACGCCCGTCCTTGTTCCCGGCGGATGTCGATGGAAGTCACCCACTTCGGATAGGCCGCCAACGCCACACCCGCGTCCCGGGCGCGCGCGGTGGTCACCGGCATCTGCCAGATCCAGGCGCGGAAGGAGCGCCGCATCGCATCGGTGAGCAGCCCCCACGCGGCCCGGGGCTGCGCGCCCTCTTGCACTGGGAAGGCCACGACGAGCTCGTTGTACGGCCCCAGGTCGGTGTGCCGGTACTCGACCGCGGCCAGGACCACCAGGCAACGCCCCGGACCGGCCGGCACCGGCCGCAGGCGCAGCGGCAGGAGATCGCGCACGGGCGCATGCAGGGCCGTGCACACGAGCGCGAACACCGAGAAGTCATGTAGCAGCACCGGTACTTGCAGCCCCGGCAGGCCGTTCCACGGCCATCGTTGCAGATCGCCGAACAGGCCCCGATCGTCCATCTCGCGATTCGAGCAGGCGGCGTGCCGCGCCTTTGCGACGGGAACGCGCGTCCCCGGTCCGCCTGGCGCTGGAGCGGCCGCAACCGTCTGTGCTCATGAGCCTGGTAGCGCCATGCTGGGACGCGTGAGCCGGCTCCTGCGGGCCGGGACCTTTTCGTCGGTGAACACCTCCCGTCGCAGCCCCTCCAGGTCGAGCACGCGCACGCCGCCATACTCGATCTTGATCAGGCCACGGTCCTCCAGCGTATGCAGGGCCTGGTTGACCCTTTGGCGCGACAGCCCCACCAGCATGCCCAGCTCCTGCTGCGTGATGCGCAGCATCGAGCCGACGCCCGGGTACAGCAGAGGGTGGAACAGCGACGCCAGGCTGCGCGCCACACGTGCATCGGGGTCGGTGAGACGATCGATCTCACGGGCGGCGATGAACTGGCCGAGCCGCTCGTTGAGCTGCCGCATCACATAACGGTTGAACGGGATGCTGTTGTCGAGCAGGCGGTGGAAGCTCTCCATCGGCAGCCCCGCGACGACGCTGCGCCGCAGCGCCTGCACGTTGTAGCGATACGGCTCGCGCTTGAGCAGCGTGCCCTCGCCGAACCACGCACCGGGCGGCAGGCCGGCGAAGGTGATGGGCGCGCCGCGCGACGTGTCGTTGTTCATCTTGAGCAGGCCGTCGACCACGCCGAACCAGTACGTGGGAGGCCGGCCGATGCGGCAGAGCAACTCACCCGGCGCCGCATCCGCGACGCGGATCTCGCGCGCCACCTGCTGCCGGTCGGCCTCGTCCAGCACGGCCAGCCACGGGATGCCTGCCAGCTCGGCGGGGCTCGCGTCGCGAGCGCGACGGTGCAAGGGCGTGACACTCGCTTCGTTCACGGCGCACTCCTTGATCCCGGAGACCGGGTTTTTCCCCTGGGGGGCGACCCTAGGATTGTCGTCGCAACGACAACCTGGCGTCAAACTTGTCCCTAGCATCGCCCTCACACTGGACGCGCCATCCCGGCGTGCCAAGGAGTTGACGGTGCAGACGACGTTTCCACGACTGTTGCTCGCGCACGCCGCCCAGCGCCCGCATGCCCCGGCGCTGCGCGAGAAGGAATACGGCATCTGGCAGACGCTCACGTGGTCGGAGCTCGCCACGCTCGTGCGGCATCTGGCCGGGGGACTGGCCGAGGCCGGGTTGCAGCGAGGCCAGCACGTGGTCGTCATCGGCGAAAACCGCCCGCGTCTGTACGCGACCATGCTCGCGGCGCAGTCGCTCGGGGCGGTGCCGGTGCCGCTGTATCAGGATGCCGTGGCGGCGGAGTTCGTCTTCCCCATCAACAACGCCGAGGTCGCCTTCGCGGTGGTCGAGGACCAGGAGCAGGTCGACAAGCTGCTCGAGATCCGCCCGCAGTGTCCGCTGCTCGGCCGCATCTGGTACGACGACGGCCGCGGCTTGCGCAACTACCGCGAACCGGGGCTGGAGAGCCTGGACGCGCTGGCCGAACGCGGTCGCCAGTTCGAGGCGCGGCACCCGGGCTTCTTCGAGTCGCAGATCGAGCAGGCGCGCCCGGAGGACGTCGCGGCGATGTTCTTCACCTCCGGCACCACCGGCAACCCGAAAGGCGTGGTGCACACGCACGCTTCGCTGCTCGACCGCGCCCAGGCGGGCGCGCGCTTCGACCGCCTCACCGAGCGGGAAGAAGTGCTGGCCTACCTGCCCCCGGCGTGGATCGGGCAGAACTGCTTCAGCTACGCGCAGTGGCTGGTCTGCGGCTACGTGGTGAACTGCCCCGAGTCGGCGGCCACCGTCATGATCGACCTCAAGGAGATCGGCCCGACCTACTACTTCGCCCCGCCACGCATCTTCGAGGGTCTGCTCACCAGCGTGACCATCCGCATGGAAGATGCCGGCCGCTTCAAGCGGTGGTTGTTCCGCACGTTCATGGACGTGGCCCGCCGGGTCGGCCCCAAGCGCATGGACGGCCAGCCGCTCACGCTCGTCGAACGGCTGCTCTACGGCCTGGGCAATCTCTTCGTCTACGGCCCCCTGCGCAACAACCTCGGCATGAGCCGCATCCGCGTGGCCTACACCGCGGGCGAGGCGATCGGCCCGGACCTGTTCACCTTCTACCGCTCGATCGGCATCAACCTCAAGCAGCTCTACGGCTCCACCGAGACCGCGGTGTTCGTCTGCCTGCAGCCGGACCACGAGGTCAAGGCCGACACGGTGGGCGTGCCGATCGAGGGCGTGGAGATCAAGCTGGACGCCAACGGCGAGATCCTGATCCGCTCGCCGGGGCTGCTCAAGGAGTACTACAAGAACCCGCAGGCCACCGC
Organism: Burkholderiaceae bacterium; assembly: GCA_035559275.1. GTDB lineage: Bacteria > Pseudomonadota > Gammaproteobacteria > Burkholderiales > Burkholderiaceae_C > Caldimonas. Next base: position 54,986 of record DATMBN010000028.1, on the reverse strand, counting down.
CGAAGTCAAGACGGCCGAGGGCTGGTACCGCAGCGGCGACGCCGGCTTCATCGACGCCGGCGGGCACCTCAAGATCATCGACCGCGCCAAGGACGTGGGCCGCATGGCCGACGGCTCGATGTTCGCGCCCAAGTACATCGAGAACAAGCTCAAGTTCTTCCCGCACATCAAGGAGGCGGTCGCCTTCGGCGACAAGCGCGACAAGGTCTGCGCCTTCGTCAACATCGACTTCGACGCAGTGGGCAACTGGGCCGAGAAGCGCGGCCTGCCCTACGCGGGGTACACGGACCTGGCCGGCAAGCCCGAGGTCTACGAGCTGATCCGCGATTGCGTGGAGAAGGTCAATGCCGACCTGGCGGCGGACGAGAAGCTCGCCGGCAGCCAGATCCATCGCTTCCTCGTCCTGCACAAGGAACTCGACGCCGACGACGGGGAGCTCACCCGCACCCGCAAGGTCCGCCGCGGCTACATCGCCGAGAAGTACCAGGTGCTCGTCGACGCGCTCTACGCGGGCAAGTCCTCGCAGTACATCGAGACACAGGTGCGCTTCGAGGACGGGCGCACGGGCGTGGTGAGCGCGGACCTGCGCATCGCCGACGCCAAGACCTACCCCGCCATGAGGAGGGCCGCATGATGGCCGCAGCGATTCCAGCGATCTCCGCCCTGCGCACGGCCGAGGCGCCGGCCGCCGTCGTCCCGCAGGCCGCCGACGAGGAGCGTCCCGCCGTGGGGCGCAAGATCGGCGACGTCATCCTGGACGTGCGCAACATCTCGCTCAGCTTCGGGGGTGTGAAGGCGCTGACCGACATCAGCTTCGACGTGCGCGAGCACGAGATCCGGGCCATCATCGGGCCGAACGGCGCCGGCAAGAGTTCCATGCTCAACTGCATCAACGGCGTCTACACGCCGCAGCAGGGCACCATCACCTTCCGCGGGCAGACGTTCCATCACATGAACCCGCGCCAGGTCGCCGAGATGGGCGTCGCGCGCACCTTCCAGAACCTTGCGCTCTTCAAGGGCATGAGCGTGCTGGACAACATCATGACCGGCCGCAACCTGCGCATGCGGAGCAACCTGTTCCTGCAGGCACTGCGCTGGGGGCCCGCCGAACGCGAGGAAATCGCGCACCGCGAGTTCGTCGAGCGCATCATCGACTTCCTCGAGATCCAGGCCTGGCGCAAAACGCCGGTCGGCCGGCTGCCCTACGGTCTGCAAAAGCGCGTGGACCTCGGCCGCGCGCTGGCGATGGAGCCCCAGGTGCTGCTGCTCGACGAGCCGATGGCCGGCATGAACGTCGAGGAGAAGCAGGACATGTGCCGGTTCATCCTCGACGTCAACGACGAGTTCGGCACCACCATCGTGCTGATCGAGCACGACATGGGTGTCGTGATGGATATCTCCGACCGGGTCGTGGTGCTGGACTACGGCAAGAAGATCGGCGACGGCACTCCAGACGAGGTGCGCCACAACGAGGACGTGATCCGTGCCTATCTCGGCACGTCGCACTGACATGGTCCGCTCCCTGCTCGCTTCGCGCGCCCCCTCGAGCGGGCGCCATCAGCGGCCCGGAAAAGTCCGGCCCGCGGTGCCCGCTGGCCTCGATGCTCGTCGCCTGCCGGCGATCGCGTCCTAAAGGAGAAGATTCGCATGGGATTCTTCATCGAGACACTCATCGGCGGCCTGATGGCAGGCATGCTGTATTCGCTGATTGCGCTCGGCTTCGTGCTGATCTTCAAGGCCTCGGGCGTGTTCAACTTCGCGCAGGGCGCGATGGTGCTGTTCGCCGCGCTCGGGATGGCACGCTTCTCCGAGTGGTTTCCCCAGTGGCTCGGCTTCGAGAGCAAGGCACTGGCCAACGTGCTCGCCTTCGTCGCCGCGATGGCGATGATGGTGGTCGTGGCCTGGCTGATCGAGCGTCTGGCCCTGCGCAAGCTGGTGAACCAGGAGGGTGTCACGCTGCTGATGGCCACGCTGGGCATCACCTATTTCCTCGACGGCTTCGGGCAGACGCTCTTCGGCAACGACATCTACAAGATCGACGTCGGCATGCCCAAGGATCCGGTGATCGTCGGCGAAAGCCTGTTCGAAGGCGGCATCCTGCTCAGCCAGGAGGACCTGATGGCCGCGCTCATCGCCGCGGCGCTGGTGACGCTGCTGTCGGTGTTCTTCCAGAAGACGGCCACCGGCCGTGCGCTGCGCGCGGTGGCCGATGACCACCAAGCCGCGCAGTCCATCGGCATCCCGCTCAACCGCATCTGGGTCATCGTCTGGAGCGTCGCGGGTTTCGTCGCGCTCGTGGCCGGAATCATCTGGGGGTCCAAGCTCGGCGTGCAGTTCTCGCTGTCGCTGGTCGCGCTCAAGGCGCTGCCGGTGGTGATCCTCGGCGGCCTCACGTCGGTGCCCGGCGCGATCATCGGCGGGCTCATCATCGGGGTGGGCGAGAAGCTCTCGGAGATCTACATCGGCCCCTTCTTCGGCGGCGGCATCGAGATCTGGTTCGCCTACGTGTTGGCGCTGGTCTTCCTGCTGGTGCGCCCGCAGGGGCTCTTCGGCGAAAAGATCATTGATCGTGTATGAGCACGAGCGTGATTCTTCGGTGGAAGGCTAACTTGGCAAGGCCAAGTTGAGCGAAGCGTGCAGAAACCAAAAGATCCTCGACGGGAAGCACCATGCTCTACAGAGAAAACGGCCAGTTCAAGACCAGCTACCGTGCGGACCTGGCGATCCTTCCGATCAAGCAGGACCGCATCGCGATGCTGCTGCTGCTCTTCGTCGCGGCGGTCGTGATCCCGTGGACCGCCGACGAGTACCTCTTCCGCGCCATCCTGATCCCGTTCCTCATCCTGTCGCTCGCCGCGCTCGGCCTCAACATCCTCGTCGGCTACTGCGGCCAGATCTCGCTCGGCACCGGGGCCTTCATGGCCGTCGGCGCCTACGCGGCCTACAACTTCCACGTGCGCATCGAGGGCATGCCGCTGCTGGCCTCGCTGCTGCTGGGCGGCGTCAGCGCCACCGTGGTGGGCGTGATCTTCGGAGTGCCCAGCCTGCGCATCAAAGGCTTGTACCTGGCGGTCGCCACCCTGGCCGCGCAGTTCTTCGTGGACTGGGCATTCCTGCGCATCAAGTGGTTCACCAACGACTCGCCCTCGGGCTCGGTGAGCGTCGCCGGTCTCAACGTGTTCGGCATCCCGATCGAAACGCCGGTGCAGAAGTACTTGCTGTGCCTGGCCTTCGTGCTGGTCTTCGCGCTGCTGGCCAAGAACCTGGTACGCGGCGCCATCGGGAGGGAATGGATGGCGATCCGCGACATGGACGTCGCCGCCGCGGTGATCGGCATACGCCCCGTCTACGCCAAGCTCACCGCGTTCGCCGTCAGTTCCTTCATCGTCGGCGTGGCGGGGGCGCTGTGGGGCTTCATCTACCTCGGTGCGTGGGAGCCCGCGGCGTTCAACATCGACCGGTCCTTCCAGCTGCTCTTCATGGTCATCATCGGCGGGCTGGGGTCGATCATGGGCAGCTTCTTCGGGGCCGCCTTCATCGTGCTCCTTCCCATCCTGCTCGACGCCGTGCCCCGCTGGCTGGGTGCTCCGCTGTCCACTGCGATGGCTGCACACCTCACCTACATGATCTTCGGCGCGCTGATCGTGTTCTTCCTCATCGTGGAGCCGCACGGCCTCGCCCGCCTGTGGTCCACGGCGAAGGAGAAGCTGCGCCTGTGGCCCTTCCCACACTGACCGACAGGCCCGTTCCCCTGCACTCCCCAGTGCGCATCCACCAAGAAGGAGACAAGCAATGACATACAAGTCACTCGCGCTCGCCGTCGCGGTCGCCGCGGCGGCCGCCGGCTCGCTGACGGCGCCTGCTGCCCACGCGCAGGCCAAGGAACAGTTCTTCCCTCTGCTGGTCTATCGCACCGGCCCCTATGCACCGAACGGCACGCCCTGGGCCAACGGCAAGCAGGACTACATCAAGCTCATCAACGAGCGCGACGGCGGCATCAACGGCGTCAAGATCACCTTCGAGGAATGCGAGACGGGCTACGCGACCGACAAGGGGGTCGAGTGCTACGAGCGGCTCAAGGGGCGCGGGGCGACCGTATTCGATCCGCAATCGACCGGCATCACGTTCGCGCTGACGGACAAGGCGCCGGCCGACAAGATCCCGCTGATCACGCTCGGCTACGGTCTGTCGGCGTCTCAGGACGGGGGCGTGTTCAAGTGGAACTTCCCCCTGATGGGCAGCTACTGGACCGGGGCGGACATCCTGATCCAGCACCTGGGCAAGAAGGAAGGCGGGCTGGACAAGCTCAAGGGCAAGAAGATCGCCCTCGTCTATCACGACTCGCCCTTCGGCAAGGAGCCCATCCCGCTACTGGAAGAGCGCTCCAAGATGCACGGCTTCGATCTGCTGAAGATTCCGGTCACGGCGCCCGGCGTGGAGCAGAAGTCGGCCTGGCTGCAGGTGCGCCAGCAGCGCCCCGACTACGTGCTGCTGTGGGGCTGGGGCGTGATGAACTCCACCGCCCTCAAGGAAGCCCAGGCCACGGGTTACCCGCGCGAGAAGATGTACGGCGTGTGGTGGGCGGGCGCCGAGCCGGACGTGAAGGACGTGGGTGAAGGTGCCAAGGGCTACAACGCGCTAGCGCTCAACGGCTACGGCCAGCAGCCCAAGGTGATCCAGGACATCCTCAAGCACGTGCACGGCAAGGGGCTGGGCACCGGACCCAAGGAGGAGGTCGGCTCGGTCCTGTACACGCGCGGCGTCATCATCCAGATGCTGACGATCGAGGCCGTGCGCCGCGCCCAGGAGCGCTTCGGCAAGGGCAAGGTCATGACGGGCGAGCAGGTCCGCTGGGGCCTGGAGAACCTCGCGCTCGACCAGAAGCGGCTGGACGCGCTCGGCTTCGGCGGCGTCCTGCGTCCGATCAGCACCTCCTGCCAGGACCACATGGGCTCGACCTGGGCACGCATCCACACCTGGGACGGCAGCAAGTGGAACTTCAGCTCCGACTGGTACCAGGCCGACGAGCAGATCATCCGCCCGATGGTCAAGGCGGCGGCGGACAAGTACGCCAATGAAAAGAAGCTTACCCGTCGCGCACCGGAGGATTGCCAGTCTTGACCCCCTCCGTAGCGGCTGGAGCCGCTCCCCCTTGGGGGGCGCCCCCCGTGGATCTGCCGAGCCGATCCACGGCGGCACTCGACATGGGCCGGGCAGCCTGAAGGCTGCCCGGCCCTAGGGCAGAGGAACTCGCATGAGCAACGTGCTACTCAACGTCAACGGCATCGAGGTGATCTACAACCATGTGATCCTCGTGCTCAAGGGGGTATCGCTGCAGGTGCCCGAGGGCAGCGTGGTCGCGCTGCTGGGTGGCAACGGCGCGGGCAAGACCACCACGCTGCGCGCGGTGAGCAACCTGCTCGCCGGCGAGCGGGGCGAGGTGACCAAGGGTTCGATCGAGCTCAAGGGCGAGCGCATCGAGAAGCTCACGCCGGCGGATCTCGTCCATCGCGGCGTGGTGCAGGTGATGGAGGGCCGCCACTGCTTCGGCCACCTGACCATCGAAGAGAACCTGCTCACCGGCGCCTACACGCGGCGCGACGGCAAGGCCGCCATCGCCGAGACGCTCGAGAAGGTCTACACCTACTTCCCGCGCCTGAAGACCCGCCGCCACTCGCAGGCCGCGTACACCTCCGGCGGGGAGCAGCAGATGTGCGCGATCGGGCGCGCCCTGATGGCCAATCCCCGCATGGTGCTGCTCGACGAACCCTCGATGGGGCTGGCCCCCCAGATCGTCGAGGAGGTGTTCGAAATCGTGAGGGACCTGAACGAGAAGGAGCGCGTCACCTTCCTGCTGGCCGAGCAGAACACGCGCGTCGCGTTGCGCTACTCCAGCTACGGCTACATCCTGGAGAACGGCCGCGTCGTGATGGACGGCACCGCCAAGGACCTGGCCGACAACGAGGACGTCAAGGAGTTCTACCTCGGCATGGGTGGCGGCGACCGCAAGAGTTTCCGCGACGTCAAGAGCTACAAGCGCCGCAAGCGCTGGTTGTCATGAACCTATGACAACGGACGACTTTGCTTTCGCGCCACCCCCCTTCAAGCCGGAGGAGGCGCTGGTCAGGCTGCGGCGGGAGCTGCGTGAAGTGCGCGGCCTTGCCGAGCGTGGCGCCGGCTTCGAGTGTCGCGGCCACGTGGTGGTCGAGCTGTCGCTCGACGGCCCGGCCATCCAGGCGCGCCTGGTCGAACGCCCCGCCCGCACGCCGCGCTGGGAGGCGCACCGGCTGACCACTGCGGCCGAGGTGCGACGCTTTACCGAGGAGGTCCGGCGACGCCTGGCGCGCTGGGCCGACGACGAATGAGACAGAAGGAGCTCCAGGCCATGCCGGAAGCCGCCCCGCCCCCGCAGGATGCGTTCTACGACGAGCTCGAATACCGCGATCCCGAACTGCGCGAACGCACGCTGTTCGCGGCCCTGCCCTCGCAGGTCGCCCATGCGCGCGCGCAGGCGCCCGCCTACCGCGAGTTGCTGCGCGACGTGGAGCCGCAGGCGGTCGACTCGCGCGAAGCCCTGGCGCGCCTGCCGGTCGTGCGCAAGCATGAGCTGCTCGAGCGGCAGAAAGCCCTGCGCGCGACGGATGCCTTCGGCGGTTTTTCCACGATCGGGTGGCGCGGCCAGGGCCCGGGAGGCGGCGCGCGGAGGGTGTTTCAGTCCCCCGGACCCATCTACGAACCCGAGGGCCACGCGATCGACTACTGGCGCATGGGCCGCGCGCTCTATGCCGCCGGGTTCCGGGCCGGCGACCTGATCCACAACAGCTTCAGCTACCACCTCACGCCGGCCGGCTCGATGATGGAGACCGGGGCGCAGGCGATCGGATGCACGGTCTTTGCTGGCGGGATCGGCAACACCGAGCTGCAGCTGCAGGCCATGGCGGAGCTCAGGCCCCACGGCTACGCCGGCACCCCCAGCTTCCTGAAGATCCTGCTCGACAAGGCCGCAGAAACCGGCCTGGGTCTGCCCTCCCTGCGCAAGGCGCTGGTCTCCGGCGAGGCTTGTCCGCCGACGCTGCGCGAGTGGCTCGCCGAGCGGGGGGTGCAGGCCTACCAATGCTATGCGACCGCGGACCTCGGGCTCATCGCCTACGAGACCCCGGCGCGCGAAGGTCTGGTGCTCGACGAGCACGTCATCGTGGAGATCGTGCGGCCGGGCACCGCAGACCCGGTGGCCGAGGGCGAGGTGGGGGAGGTCGTCGTGACCACCTTGAACCCGGACTATCCGCTGATCCGTTTCGGCACCGGCGACCTGTCGGCGGTGCTGCCGGGCCGGTGCCCCACGGGCCGCACCAACACCCGCATCCGCGGCTGGATGGGACGCGCCGATCAGACGACCAAGATCCGCGGCATGTTCGTCCACCCGCAGCAGGTCGCGGAGATCGCGCGCCGGCATCCGGAGATCGGCCGCGCCCGGCTCGTGGTGAGCGGCGAACTCGCGCAGGACCGCATGACGCTGAAGGTCGAGGTGGCGCAGGCGCCGGACGGGCTGCGTGAGCGTGTGGCCGACACCGTCCGCGACGTGACCAAGCTGCGCGCGGAGGTGGAGGTGGTGGCCCCGGGCAGTTTGCCGAACGACGGCAAGGTCATCGAGGATGCCCGCCGCTACGAGTAGGACCGAGAGGCTTGACCTGACCCTGGCATGCTGCAGGAACCGGGCCGCCGACCTCCGGGGCCCGGGGGTCGGGTCGATGCGCCCCAAGCGCCAGACGGCCCGCCCAGGCCGGCACGCTCGCGCCGCGTTCAGCACGCGGTGCCCTCAGTACGCAGTGCCGGCCAGTTGCGGGCTGGAGATGGGGTGCGGGCGACGCAGGGCGTCCGCCGCCATGCGCGGAGCCTCCTCGCCGGCCTCGCGCTGGACGAGATGCTGCGGCACCGGCGCGCGCATCAGCGCATCGCGAGCGAGCGGCAGACCGGCGAGCCGCCACTCCTGCGCGCCGCCGACGAGCCAGTAGACCGGCCCCGGCGAGAGCTCGCGCAGCCGGCTGTACAGGCGCTGGGTCACGGGGTCACCCGGCTGCCCGTAGAGCACCACACCCCGTGAGAGGTCGATGCCGTATCGGCTGACCGTCGCCTGCAGCGAGGCGAGGTCCAGCCGGTCGGCCGGCGCCGCGACCGCGCCCGGGAGGAGCCCCGTGGCATGGCTCGACACATCGCGCACGTCCCAGGCGATGGCACCTTCGGAGAGCACCGAACGGGCCTTGGCCGCGGAGACCGGCTCGGCGCCCGCTGCGCCGGCCACCAGGAGCCCCGCCAGGCCGAGGAGGCACCACGGCGCACGGCGCGAGGACGCCGCTGCACGGGTGCCGGAGGAGTGGCGCTGCGTCGGATTCATGATGCATCGCAGGGTACGGCCCCCTCTTATTCAGGTCCAATAAAGTTTCGAAATTCTCATATTCCAGCGGGGCATGAAGAACTCCCCGCCTAGGGCGGCTCCTTACGTAGTTCCCGCCGCGCGAGAAGCGCGCGACCCGCTAGCATCCGCGCACGTAGCAGCTTCCTTTCAGGAGATCACGCATGAAACGCATGCTGTTGGCGGCCAGCCTCGCCGCATTCGCGACGGGCGTCGCGCAGGCCCAGGACTACCCGGCCAAGCCGGTCACCTTCGTCGTGCCGTTCGCCGCCGGCGGGCCGACCGACAAAGTGGCCCGGGACCTGGCCGAGACCATGCGCAAGACGCTGGGCGGCCAGATCATCATCGAGAACGTCGCGGGCGCAGGCGGCACGCTGGGTGCCACCAAGGTGGCCAAGGCCTCGCCGGACGGTTACACCGTCCTGCTGGCCCACGTCGCGATGGCGACCTCGCCGGCGCTGTACCGCAACCTGCAGTACAAGACGCTCGAGGATTTCGAATACGTCGGCCTGATCAACGAAGTGCCGATGACGTTGATCTCCCGTCCGACGCTGCCGGCGAACAACTACGCCGAGTTGCTCAAGTGGATCAACGACAACAAGGGCAAGATCAACCTCGCCAACGCGGGTCTGGGCTCCGCCTCGCACCTGTGCGGCCTGCTGTTCATGTCCACGCTGAAGGCCGACATGACCACCGTGCCGTACAAGGGCACGGGCCCGGCCATGACCGACCTGATCGGCGGCCAGGTCGACCTGATGTGCGACCAGACCACCAACACCACGGCGCAGATCGAAGGCGGCAAGGTCAAGGCCTACGCGGTGACCACGCTGCAGCGTCTGGGCACCCCGGCGCTGAAGAACCTGCCCACCCTGGACGAGTCCGGCCTCAAGGGCTTCAACGTGACGATCTGGCACGGGCTGTACGCGCCGAAGGGCACGCCGAAGCCGGCGCTGGACAAGCTCAACACCGCGCTCAAGGCCGCGCTCAAGGACCCCGAGTTCATCAAGCGCCAGGAGGCTCTGGGTGCCGTCGTCGTGACCGACGCTCGCGTCAACCCGGCAGAGCACAAGAAGTTCGTCGAGGCCGAGATCAACAAGTGGGGTCCGGTCATCAAGGCTGCCGGCCAGTACGCCGACTGACGCCACCCACGCCTTCCGAGCAAGGGCCGCTGCCGCAAGGCGCGGCCCTTTTTCCTGGGTCTCCACCCTGGGATGCGAGATGACCGTCGTCGTGTCCACACGCCCCGGCGTGGCCCCCGGCGGGCGGCCGCGACGCTTGGCCCAGGGCTAGGACAAGCGCATCGGCACCGTCACCGGCCCGTCGTTGATCAGGTGCACCTGCATGTCGGCGCCGAAGCGCCCTGCCGCCACCACCGGATGACGCTGGCGAGCGAGGTCGAGCACCCGGTCGTACAGGGCCCGCCCGAGGCCCGGCTCGGCCGCGCCCGTGAAGCTCGGCCGGTTGCCGGCGGAGACGTCCGCAGCCAGCGTGAACTGGGAGACGATGAGCAGTCCCCCCTGCACGTCCTGGACGCTGCGGTTCATCTTGCCCTGCTCGTCGGAAAAGACGCGCAGCTTCAGCAGCTTGGCCACCAGGCGTTCGGCCTGGGCCTCGCCGTCCCCTGGCTCGGCGCAGACGAAGACCAGGAGGCCTCGTCCGATCGCCCCCACCACCTCGCCGCCCACTTCGACACGGGCCTGGGCCACCCGTTGCACCAGCGCCAGCATCTTCAGCCTTCCTCCTCCACCCCGCCCAGCCCCAGGCCGGGGTTGGCGTCCAGCGGCTCGGTGGCCACCGTGGCCAGCTCGATCGTCACGCGCAGGCCCGGCACCCGCGCAATCAGGGCCCGCGCGATCGACTGGCGCAATTGCATCGCGCGCCCGACGCTCCATTGCTCGGGCACGTGCAGGTGCAGTTCGCAAAAGCGCAGCCGCCCCGCCCGGCGCGTACGCAGGTCGTCGACCCGCACGCCGTCGGGTGCGCTGTCCCGCACCTGTTCGGCGATCGCCCGTTCGATCTCGCGCCGCTCCGTCTCGTCCAACGCATGGTCCATGAGACCGTCGGCCGAGCGGGAGAGCAGCGAGGCCCCCTCGCGGGCGATGTTGAGCGCCACCGCGATGGCCAGCACCGGGTCGAGCCAATGCCACCCGGTCAGGGGAACCAGCAACAGGCCCGCCACCACGCCCACCGAGGTGTAGACATCCGTCATGAGGTGGCGGCCGTCGGCCTCCAGCGCGATGGAGCGATGCTCGCGCGAGGCGCGGATGAGCATCCACGCCACCCCTGCATTGATCGCCGAACTGACCAGGCTCAGGACGACGCCCAGGCCCAGCGTCTCCAGCTCGACCGGATGCAGCAGCCGCTGGACCGCGGTGACCAGGATCCCACCCGCCGCCACCAGGATCAGCAGGCCCTCCAGTCCGCTGGAGAAGTACTCGGCCTTGCCATGACCGAAGGGATGCCCGGCGTCGGCGGGACGCAGCGAGACCGTGACCATCCACAACGCGAACAACGCCGCGACCAGGTTGACCAGAGACTCCAGCGCATCCGACAGCAGGCCGACCGAATCGGTCACCCACCAGGCGGTCATCTTGAGCACGATGGTCGCCACCGCGGCGGCGACCGAGGCCTGCAGATAGCGCTGGATCTTCACCGAAGCATCGCGCAGGAGGGGCGGACGGGCGACCAGGCGCTCGCAGGGCGCATCAGGACAACGTGACCCGGGCGAACTTGCGCTTGCCCACCTGCACCACGTAGCTGCCAGCCGCCAGCTTCAATCCACGGTCGCTCACCGGGGATCCGTCGACGCGCACGCCGCCCTGCTCGATCAGGCGCAGCGCCTCGCTGGTCGAAGGCGCCAGCCCCGCCTGCTTGAGCAGGGCGCCGATGGCCAGCGGTGCGCCAGCCAACTGCACCTCGGGGATCTCGTCGGGCACGCCGCCGCGCGCGCGCAGGTTGAAGTCCTCCTCGGCCTCGTCGGCCGCCCGCGGGCTGTGGAAACGCGCGGTGATCTCCTTGGCGAGCAGGACCTTGACCTCCTTCGGATTGCGGCCGCCCGCCACCTCCTGCCGCAGCTTCGCGATCTCGGCCTCCGAGCGGAAGCTCAGCAGCGTGAAGTACTTCCACATCAGCTCGTCGCTGATGGACAGCAGCTTGGCGAACATGTCCTTCGCCGGCTCGGTGATGCCGATGTAGTTGCCCTTGGACTTGGACATCTTCTCGACGCCGTCCAGGCCCTCGAGCAGCGGCATGGTCAGGATGCATTGCGGCTCCTGCCCGTATTCCTGCTGCAGGTGCCGCCCCATCAGCAGGTTGAACTTCTGGTCCGTGCCGCCCAGTTCCAGGTCGGCCTTGAGCGCCACGGAGTCGTAGCCCTGCATCAGCGGATACAGGAACTCGTGGATCGAGATCGGCGTGCCGGCCTTGAAGCGCTTGGTGAAGTCGTCGCGCTCCATCATGCGGGCCACGGTGTACTTGGCCGCCAGCTGGATCATGCCCCGGGCGCCCAGGGCGTCGCTCCACTCGGAGTTGTAGCGGATCTCGGTCTTCTGCGGGTCCAGCACCAGGCTGGCCTGCCGGTAGTAGGTCTCGGCGTTCGCCTTGATCTGCTCGGGTGTCAGCGGCGGGCGCGTCGTGTTGCGGCCGGACGGATCGCCGATCGTCGAGGTGAAGTCGCCGATCAGGAAGATCACCGTGTGCCCCAGGTCCTGGAGCTGGCGCATTTTGTTCAGCACCACGGTGTGGCCGAGGTGGATGTCGGGCGCCGTTGGATCCAGCCCCAGTTTGATGCGCAGTGGCACGCCAGTTGCTTCGGAACGCGCCAGCTTGTGGAGCCAGTCCGTTTCGGGCAGCAATTCGTCGCAGCCCCGCAAGGAAATGTCCATTGCCTCACGAACTTTGTCAGTGATCGGATATTTCCCGGCGGTGTCTGACAAATCCTGCACGGTGCCCGAGGTGGAAGGCTGAGTGGAAACCGAGGACATAGGGGGTTTTACGTTAGGGGCGGAAAGGGGTGCGGCTCTATACTCGGCCGCACTCATCATTCCCGCGCTGTCGGTGCTTCGGCATTCTAGGGGCTGTCGGTCCCGGGCACGGCAGGTGACCTGAAAGGGCGCCGCCGCCCGTGACGGCCCCGCCCGCGTACCGCACCGATACGTGCCTGCCGGCCCGGCCGTGCAGGTGGCGATCGACGGTATCGCGACGAAGCGAGGGTTCATCGGGGCGCCGGGTCTCAGGCGCCTCATCCATCAAAGAAGACGCATCCAGTGAACGACACGTTGGAGTCCTTGGAGCGCGGGTTCGATCGGGCCGTCCGTTGGGCCCACGGGCACCGCCGCGGCATCACCGCGGCCGTCCTCACGCTGCTGCTGGGCACCGGGATCACCGCGTTCGGCGTGGCCCCCCTCGCCCCCGACGCAGCCGACCTGCCCCGCCGGCTGATCGCCGAGGAAGTGCAGCCGCTGCCGATCGAAGAACAGATCGAGGCGCTGAACGCGCACTTCCTCGAACTCACCCGCCACGACCTGACCCGCTCGAGCGACACGGCGGACACGCTGCTGACCCGCCTGAACGTCACGGACGCCGCCGCGGCCGCCTTCCTGCGCCAGGACTCGCTGGGCCGCCTCGTCCTGCAAGGGCGTGCCGGCAAGATGGTGCAGGCAGTGACCGGCGATGTCGGGCAGCTGCTGCAGCTGGTGGTCCGTTACCCGGCGGAGAAGGACGGGCAGTTCTCGACCCACTTCACGCGGCTGACCATCACGCGAGAGGGAGAAGGCTTCCGCGCGGTGAAGGAGCAGGCCCCGCTGACGCCGCAGGTGCGGCTGGGCGGCGGCGTCATCCGCAGTTCGCTGTTCGCGGCGACCGACGAATCTGGCATCCCCGACACCGTCGCCACCCAGATCGCCGAGATCTTCTCGAACGAGATCGACTTCCGGCGCGACCTGCGCCGCGGCGACCGCTTCACGGTGCTGTACGAGGCCCTGGAGGCCGACGGGCACCCCATCACCTGGAACCAGGCCGCCGGCCGCGTGCTGGCAGCGCAGTTCACGAACAACGGCAAGACCTACGAAGCCGTGTGGTTCCAGGAGCCCGGCGGCAAAGGCGGCTACTTCGACTTCAACGGCCAGAGCATGCGGCGCGCCTTCCTGTCTTCGCCGATGGAGTTCTCGCGCGTGACCTCCGGGTTCGCGATGCGCTTCCACCCGGTCCTCAAGACCTGGCGCCGCCATCTGGGGGTGGACTACGGCGCGCCCACCGGCACGCCGGTGCGCACCGTCGGCGACGGGGTGGTCGAATTCGCCGGGGTGCAGAACGGCTACGGCAACGTGGTCTACATCAAGCACAGTGGCGAACGCGTGACGGTCTACGCCCACCTGAGCCGCATCGACGTGCGCAAGGGGCAGCGGGTCGAGCAGGGGCAGCGCATCGGTGCCGTCGGCGCGACCGGCTGGGCCACGGGGCCGCACCTGCACTTCGAATTCCGTGAGCGCGGTCAGCACGTGGACCCGTTGCGCGTGGCCCGGGCCTCCGAGGCCTACACCCTCTCCCCGGCGATGCGTGAGCGCTTCATGGCACATGCCCAAACGCTCAAGGCCCAGCTCGCCGTCGCCGCGGCGCAGCAACAGGTGGCGAGCGCGGAGTGAGGGCCGGTCCTGCAGGGCCTGCCCGTGCGGGCTCCTTCTCCCTCCGGGCCCGCCATGACGCGGGCCTTTTTGCTGCCGAGGCGCGCACATGACGCCCCCTGCCCTCCATTGCATCGGCCTGATGTCCGGCACCTCGCTGGACGGCGTCGACGGTGTCCTCGTGCGTTTCGAGGCCTCCGCGGGCCACGGCCTGCAGGTGCTGGCGCACGCGTCGCGCGCCTTCGACCCGGCGCTCAAGTCCGAGCTGTTCGCGCTCAATGCGCCGGGTCCGAACGAACTGCATCGCGCCGCGCTCGCCGGCAACGAGCTCGCCCGCCGCTATGCCGAGGTGGTGCACGACCTGCTGCAGGCGGCCGGGCTGCGCGCAGACGAGGTGGCCGCGATCGGCGCGCACGGCCAGACGGTGCGGCACAGGCCGGGCGAGTTCGACGGCACCGGCTACACCCTCCAACTGCTGCAACCATCGCTGCTGGCTGAACTCACCGGTATTGCGGTCGTCTGCGATTTCCGCTCGCGCGACGTCGCCGCGGGGGGCCACGGGGCTCCGCTGGCCCCCGGATTCCACCGCGGCGTCTTTGCCCGGCCGGACCGGGAGGTGGCTGTGCTCAACCTCGGGGGGATCGCGAACCTCACGTTGCTCGCCCCCGACCGGCCGGCGCTCGGCTTCGACTGCGGTCCCGGCAACGTACTCATGGACCTGTGGTGCGAGCGGCACCTGGGCCGCCCCTACGACGCGGGTGGCGCGTGGGCCGCGACTGGCCGGGTCGTGCCGGACCTGCTGGCCTTGCTGCAGGCCGAACCCTGGCTCGACCTGCCACCGCCCAAGAGCACCGGGCGCGACCTCTTCCATCCGGGTTGGTTGGATGCCCGCCTCGCGGCGCACCCCGCATTGGCACCGCAGGACGTGCAGGCCACGCTGTGCGAGTTCACCGCCTCGTGCTGCGCCCGCCACCTGCACCGGCACGCTTCGGGCACCGCCGAGCTGGTGGTCTGCGGTGGAGGCGCCTACAACACGCATCTGCAGGCCCGGCTGGCCGCGCTGCTGCCTGGCGTGGCGGTCATCGAAAGTGGCGCTCGCGGCCTCCCCCCCTTGCAGGTCGAGGCGGCCGCGTTCGCCTGGCTGGCGCGCGAGCGCCTGGAGGGGCGGCCGGGCAACCTGCCCGAGGTCACCGGGGCGGCCGGACCGCGCGTGCTCGGCGGCGTCTACGCCCCTTGAGAGGCCCCGCGCCCCGCAGCGCGGGGGCCAGGGCCCGATTCAACCGTGGTCGCGGGGCGAGCCTGTCGGCCCGAGGACGTCCAGCGGAATCTTCAGGTAGCGCACGCCGTTGTCCTCCGCTGGAGGCAGCCGGCCCGCCCTGATGTTGACCTGGATGGAGGGCAGCAGGAGCGTGGGCACGTCCAGGCCTGCATCGCGGGCCCGGCGCATCTGCACGAAGGCACCCTCGTCGACGCCGTCGTGCACATGGATGTTGCTCGCCCGCTGCTGGCGCACGGTCGTCTCCCAGGCCGGTCCCCGCCCAGGCGGTGGATAGTCGTGGCAGACATACATCCGTGTCTGCGGCGGCAGCGCCAGCAGCCTGCGGATGGAGCGGTAGAGCGTATGCGCGTCGCCGCCGGGAAAGTCCGCCCGGGCGGTGCCGACGTCCGGCATGAAGAGCGTGTCCCCGACGAACACCCGGTCCTCGACGAGATAGGCGACGTCGGCCGGGGTGTGTCCCGGCACCAGGAGCGCCCGAGCCTCGATCTGCCCGATGCGGAAGACCTCGCCGTCCTGGAAAAGGTGGTCGAACTGCGTGCCGTCTGGCAGGAAGTCCGGCCCGAAGTTGTAGAGCTGCTTGAAGGTGGCCTGCACCTGCCTGATCCGCTCGCCGATCCCGATACGCCCGCCGGCCTGATCCTGCAGGTAGCCGGCGGCGGACAGGTGGTCGGCATGGGCGTGGGTCTCGAGGATCCACTCAAGCGTGAGCCCTTGGGCGCGCAGGCAGGCGAGGATGAGGTCCGCCTGCACCGTGGACGTGCGGCCTGACCTGAAGTCGAAATCCAGCACGGGATCGATCACCGCAGCATGCATGGTGACGGTGTCGTGGACGACGTAGGAGACCGTCCCGGTGCGGTCGTCGTGGAACGCCTGGACGCTGATGCGGGAGCTCATGGGCGGTCTGCGCCTTTCAATATATCCACTAATATTATATCGATGGATATAATGTGACCAGATTGCATCCGTTGCCCCGACCATGACGCACGCCGCCACCGCCATCGACCCCGCGCGACTGCGGCAAGCCGCGGGGCGGGCCGTGGGCCTCCTGAAGGTCCTGGCCAACGAGGACCGCCTGCTGCTGCTGTGCCAGCTCTCGCAGGAGGAAATGTGCGTCGGCGACCTCGAGGAGCGCCTCGACATCCGGCAGCCCACCCTCTCGCAGCAGCTCGCGGTGCTGCGCGGCGAGGGCCTGGTGGCCACCCGGCGCGAAGGCAAGCGCATCTACTACCGCGTGGCGGACCCCCAGGCGTTGCAGATGCTGGAGCTGCTCTACCGCCTCTACTGCCCGAAGGAGTGAGTCATGACGATCGACTGGAACGCGTTCACGCCCTGGGCGGCGCTTGCCGGCGGAGTGCTGATCGGCCTGGCGGCGGCGCTGTTCGCCCTGCTGAATGGCCGCGTCGCCGGCGTCAGCGGGATCCTCGGCGGGCTGCTGCGGCCCGCCAGAGGCGACGTGGCCTGGCGTCTTGCCTTCGTCCTCGGACTGGTCGCCGCTCCTGCGGCATACGCTCTCTTCGCCCCGCTGCCCACGGTGCGCATCGACGCGGGCTGGGGCGCGCTCGTGCTCGCCGGCCTGCTCGTCGGCCTCGGCACCCGCTACGGTTCGGGCTGCACGAGCGGCCATGCCGTCTGCGGCCTGGCGCGGCTGTCCGCCCGCTCGCTCGTCGCGACCCTGGCATTCATGGCTGCCGGATTCGTCACGGTGTTCGTTCTTCGCCACCTGATCGGCGCTTGAGGAGCCCACGATGCACGTCGTCGCCGCCTTCGTCGCCGGGCTGGTGTTCGGCCTCGGCCTCATCGTCTCCGGCATGGCCGACCCCGCCAAGGTACTCGGCTTCCTGGATCTGGCCGGCGCCTGGGACCCTTCGCTGGTCTTCGTGATGGCGGGGGCCCTCGCGGTCGCGGTGGTCGCCTTCGCGCTCGCGCGGCGCAGGACGGCCACCTACCTGGGCCTGCCGATGAGCTTGCCCTCCGCCGGGCAGGTCGACCGGCGTCTGGTCGCGGGCGGCCTCGTATTCGGTGTCGGTTGGGGCATTGCCGGGTTCTGCCCCGGTCCCGGCCTGGTCGCCCTGGGCCTGGGCAAGGTGGAAGCCGCGGTGTTCGTCGCCGCGATGCTGGCAGGCATGGCGCTCTTCGAACTGCTGGAGCGACGCCCGGCGGGGGCTGCGCAGGAGATCTGAGCGCCGCACGGCGGGAACGTCGGGCCTGCCCGGCACGAAAAAGCCGCCCTCGGGCGGCTTTCGCAGCGGCACGCTCGTGTCAGACCGAGAAGCTGGACCCGCAACCGCAGGTGGTGGTCGCGTTCGGGTTCTTGATCACGAACTGCGCGCCTTCGAGATCTTCCTTGTAGTCGATCTCGGCGCCGACCAGGTACTGCAGGCTCATCGCGTCGATGAGCAGCGTGACGCCATTCTTCTCCATCTTCGTGTCGTCCTCGTTGACGATCTCATCGAAGGTGAAGCCGTACTGGAAGCCGGAGCAGCCGCCGCCTTGCACGAAGACGCGCAGCTTCAGATCCGGGTTGCCCTCCTCGTCGACCAGCTGCCTGACCTTCTCGGCCGCGCTGTCGGTGAACACGATGGGCGCCGGGATGTCGGCGACGGACGAGGTGGGATGGGTTTCGACTGCTGCGCTCATGCAAACTCCTGGCGATCGGGGACGCTGGCTGGATTATCCGTCACTGGCTGGACGCCAGCTTCAGCGTGCTGTTTGGCCCTGCAGCTGAGGTCGGTTCCGGTGTTTTCAACGAGGTCAGCTGCCCTTCGATGGCCGCCCCCTGGTGCATTTCCAGGGACTCATAGTGGACGTCGCCGTAGATCCGCGCCCGCGGTTGCAGCTCCAGCAGATCGTCCGACTCCACCGGCCCCTCGACGGTTCCGTTGATGATCACATGTCCGGCCTTGACCTTGCCGGTGACCCTGGCTTTCTCGCTGATCACGAGGATGCTGCGGCCCTCTCCTTCCGCGACCACGTCGCCGACGACCTCGCCGTCGATGCGCAGGCCCTCCGAGAACCGCAGGCGCCCTTCGATGCGGGTGCCCTCGCCGATCAGCGTGCGGATGGGTGGCTGCTTGCGTTTGCCGAACATGTCGATGCTCTCCAACGATGACGCGGCATCTGGCGTGCCGCTGGTGTGACGAAGGGGACGGGCCCCTGGCAGCCCCCCCAAGCGCCCCCGGGGCCGGGTCGCGCCAGGCGCAGAGGCGTTACAGCCGCACCGATTGCAGAGCGCGCACTTCACCGCGCGCATCGGTCACCCGCACCTGCGCCTGTTTTATCACGGCCCCTTGCGGAAAGTCGATGACGCCTTCCACACGAAGGTACTGTTTCAGCGCGAGCGGCTGAGGGCCGCCGGGCATCGGGAAGGTCCAGGGCCGCCCCTCCAGCGTGCCGACCAGCGTCAACTCGTAGCGCCCCTGGAACTGCGGCAGTGCCTTGCCGGCCTGCATGACCAGCAGTTGGTAGCGCAGGCGGCCGGGGGCCTCCACCTCGGCCTGCAGCGCCCGCACGGATACGGGATCGCGGCCCGAGGCCGGAAGCAGGCGCTCGAAGAAGCCGAGATCGCCCTTGAGCGCCAGATTCTCGGTCTCCAGCGCCTTGATCTGTGCCGCCAACCGCTCCTGCGCGACACGCTCCGACTTGAGCAGGCTCTCCGCGGTGTTGGCGATGGACTGGGCCTTGTCGCGCTCCTCGCGCAGGCGCGCGATCTCCGCCCGCAGCGCCTCGACCTCGTCCGGGCGCACCTGCTGCGTGACGGGGCGCGACAGCCCCGCCAGCGAACGCCCGAGCTCGAACGCCCACAGGGCCAACGCGGCCGAGAAGCCCAGCATCAATGCCAGCAGCACCCAGCGCAGCGGCCAGGGAAGATGACTGCGCACCGTCATGCGCGGCGCGCTGATGGACAGTCGGCGGCGAAGGAGCTTCCAGCGCACGAGGCGGTCGTCGTCCTGGTGGAAGGGCGTGCCGATCAGGGCAGCACCGGCACCTGCATCAGCCCCAAGGTCTCGTCCAGGCCGAACATCAGGTTCATGCACTGCACCGCCTGGCCGGAGGCGCCCTTGGTCAGGTTGTCCTCCACGACGAGCACCATCGCCAGGTCCGGCGTGGGCTTGTGCACCGCGATGCGCACGAAATTCGAGGCCCGCACCGAGCGGGTTTCCGGCGTGGACCCCGGCGGCATCACGTCGACGAAGGGCTCGCCGCGGTAGAAGTCCTCGAACAGCTGCTGCAGGTCCGCGGCCTGTCCCTGCGGCGTCAGGCGGGCGTACAGCGTCGAATGGATGCCCCGGATGGCGGGGATCAGGTGCGGCACGAACAGGCAATGCACCTGGGCCGAGCCGGCCGGCACGCCGGCGATCGCCCGCAGCTGCTGGTTGATCTCGGGCCCGTGCCGGTGCCCCTTGACGCCGTAGGCCTTGAAGTTGTCGCCGGCCTCCGCCAGCAGGGTGTGGACCTCCGCCTTGCGACCTGCGCCCGAGACGCCCGAGGCGCAGTTGGCGATCAGGTGTGCGGCGTCCACCAGGCCAGGCGTGCGCAGCAGCGGCGCGAAGCCCAGTTGCACGCTGGTGGGATAGCAGCCGGGGTTGCCGACGACCCGCGCGCGGCGGATCGCGTCGCGGTTGAGCTCGGGCAGGCCATAGACCGCCTCGGCGAGGATGTCCGGGCAGCCGTGCGGCATGCCATACCAGCGCTCGAACTCCGCGGTGTCCTGGAGCCGGAAGTCGGCCGCCAGGTCGATGATCTTGACGCCAGCGGCCAGCAACTCGCGCGCCTGCGACATGGCCACGCCATGTGGGGTCGCGAAGAAGACGAGGTCACACTCCGTGAGGCGGGCGTCGTCGGGCGTCACGAAAGCCAGGTCCACGCGCCCGCGCAGCGAGGGATACATGTCGGCCACCGGCATGCCGGCTTCCTTGCGCGAGGTGATCGCGACGACCTGCGCCTCGGGATGCTGCGACAGCAGGCGCAGCAGCTCCACCCCGGTGTAGCCCGTGCCCCCGACGATACCGACCTTGATCATGACCACCTCCAAGCACGCCCGCGCCGGGCGGCGCTGGCGGAAATGTCGATTCTAGAAGCTCTGGAAGCACGAAAGCCGCCCGAGGGCGGCTTTCGTGGAATCGGACACATGCCGAAGCCGTAAGGGGTGCCCCCGATCCGGCCGGCGCAGCCCGTATGGCCCCAAAGGGCTCCGGAGGGCTTTCAGCGCTTGCTGAACTGCTTGCGGCGGCGGGCCTTGTGCAGACCGACCTTCTTGCGCTCGACCTCGCGGGCGTCGCGGGTGACGAATCCGGCCTGGCTCAGCTGGGGCTTGAGCGCCGCGTCATAGTCGATCAGCGCGCGCGTGATGCCGTGGCGGACCGCGCCGGCCTGGCCGGATTCCCCGCCGCCGTGCACGTTGACCTTGATGTCGAAGGCGCCGTCATGGCCCGTCAGGACCAGCGGCTGCTTGACGATCATGATCGAGGTCTGGCGGCCGAAGTACTGCTCCACCGGCTTGCCGTTGACCACGATCTGGCCCGAGCCCTTCTTGATGAAGACGCGCGCCACCGAAGACTTGCGGCGGCCGGTGCCGTAATTCCAATTGCCGATCATCGCCGCTCCTTAGATTTCCAGCGTCTTGGGCTGCTGGGCGGTGTGCGGGTGCGTATCACCGGCATACACCTTCAGCTTCTTGATCATCGCGTAGCCGAGCGGTCCCTTCGGCAGCATGCCCTTGACCGCCTTCTCGAGCGCGCGGCCGGGGTGCTTGGCTTGCATGTCCTTGAACTTGGTCCCGTAGATGCCCCCCGGGTAGCCGGAGTGGCGGTAGTAGACCTTGTCCTCGGCCTTGTTGCCGGTGACGCGGATCTTGTCGGCGTTGACGACGATGATGTAGTCGCCGGTATCGACGTGGGGCGTGTAGATGGCCTTGTGCTTGCCACGCAGGCGGAGAGCGACTTCGCTGGCCACTCGTCCGAGCACCTTGTCGGTGGCATCGATCACATACCACTCACGCTGCACCTCGGCCGGCTTGGCGCTGAAGGTTTTCATGCGTAGAGTCCTGTCAATGGAAGTTCAGCTCTGCGACGCGCGGGCCCTCGTGGCGTCGGACGACACGAAAAACCGCGGGCGCTGACGGTGCGGTCGGTGCTGCTTCTGAGGGCAGCCTCTCAGGCACCGAAGGTGCACGCCGTTGCGCACGTGCCTTGGACGTGCCCTGAATCAGCACGGCCTGAATCAGCACGGCCTGCGTCACGGCAAGGCACCCCCTTTCCCGGAGCCGAATGCGGGAAAGCCGGAAATTATAGCCCGCCCTGGCTGGACGGGGCAATGCAGACAGGACCGTGAGCGATTGCACGGCCGGGCGGACGAAAGGTTTGGGGCGCTTCGCCGGAAGGAAAGCATCAGGGTTTTCCTGTATCATTAGGGTTAACCCTAGTCGCCGGCGCCGCCGGCACTCACTCACACGATCATCCTCATGGGCTTTCCTGGCGACATCCTTGCGCAGCCCCGCTTCGGGGCGGAGCGCCACGAGCGCGGCGGCGGTCCGCGGGACGCGGGTTGGTCGTGGGTGCCGATCCGCTCACTGGCACCGCGCCACCGAGGCCGCATCCTGGCCCACCTGCTGGCGCTGGACCCCGGCGACCGTTACCTGCGCTTCGGCTACCAGGCCACCGACGCGCAGATCGAGAAGTACGTCGCCGGGCTGGACTTCGAGCGCGACGAGCTGTTCGGCATCTTCAACCGACGCCTCGAGTTGATCGCGATGGCGCACCTGGCCTACCTGCCTGCCCCACAGGAAGGCCAGCGCTCCATGGCCGAATTCGGCGTATCTGTCGCCCGGCATGCCCGCGGCCGCGGCTACGGGGCCCGACTCTTCGACCGCGCGGTCATGCACGCCCGCAACCGGCGCATCGACACGCTCTACATCCATGCCCTGAGCGAGAACGCCGCGATGCTGCGGATCGCGCGCAATGCGGGCGCGACGGTGATGCGCGAAGGCGGGGAGGCCGAGGCGCACCTCAAGCTGCCGCCCGAGACGCTCGCCACCCGGATGGAGGAACTCGTCGAGAGCCAGGCCGCCGAGGTGGACTACGGCCTCAAGCGCAACGCGCAACGCCTCGCCCGCCTGATGGAAGCCATTGGCGAGGTCCGCCGACAGCTCGCCACCCTCGGCCGCCCCGCGAGCGAATAGTTCTCGCGCCGGACGGCCCGGCCCCTGCCTGATCCCCTTGGGGCGATCGCCGTGGCCGGGCATCCCGCTCGTAAGATGGCGGCATGACCGCCGAACCTCCCCCGTCGTCCCACCCCTTCGACCGGCTGACCCCGGACCTCGTGCTGGACGCGCTCGATACGGTCGGGTTGCGGGGTGACGGACGACTGCTGCAGCTCAATTCCTTCGAGAACCGGGTGTTCCAGGTGTGGCTGGAGGACGGCCGACGCGTCGTGGCCAAGTTCTACCGGCCGGACCGCTGGACGGACGCGCAGATCCAGGAGGAACACGACTTCGCGCGCGAACTGGCCGAGGCCGAGATCCCCGTCGTCGCCCCGCTGGTCCTGCCCGACGGGGGCACCCTTGGCCGGCACGCCGGATTCCGCTTCAGCGCGAGCCCCTACCGCGGCGGCCGCGAACCCGACCTCGAAGACCCGCACGCGCTCGAATGGATCGGCCGCTTCCTGGGCCGCCTGCACGCGATCGGGCGCCGCCGCCCCTTCGCCCACCGGCCCTCACTGGATTGGCGCAGCTTCGGCACCGGCCCCCGCGATTGGCTGCTCGCCCACGACCTGGTGCCTTCCGAAGCGCGGACCGTATGGCAGGAGGCCGCGCAGCGGGCATTGGACCTGGCCATCGCCTGCTTCGACGCCACCGGCCCTTACACCCCCGTGCGCTTGCACGGGGACGTGCACCGCGGCAATCTGCTGTGGACCGACGCCGGCCCGCATTTCGTGGACCTCGACGACGCGCGCACCGGTCCGCCGATGCAGGACCTTTGGATGTTGTTGTCGGGCAACGTGAATGGCATGCGAATGCAACTTTCGCATGTGTGCAGGGGTTACGGAGATTTCTGCGACCTCGATCCGCGCCAATGGCAGTTGGTCGAGGCCCTGCGCACCCTGCGCCTGCTCCATCACAGCGCCTGGCTCGCCAGCCGCTGGGAAGACCCGGCGTTTCCTGCCGCTTTCCCCTGGTTTGGCACCCCCACCTACTGGATGGAACAGGCCGTGCGGCTGCGCGAGCAATGCGAGGCCATGCAGGACTGGCAGGCCAGCTTGTAACCCGCTCAGCAATACCGGTGCCCGGGCCTCGATACACCAGCCCCTCACGTGGGGGCTGAAGACCGGGCCCCCTCCTTCTACTCTCCTCCTGCCCCACGCATAGCGCCCATTTCGGGCTTTACTTTCAGGAGGATCTGCATGAAAAAAACCCTACTCGCGCTCGGGCTCGCCGCGATGACCACGGCAGCCAGTGCGCAGCTGTCGGTCTCGGGACCGGAACCGTCGGGCTTCAGCGGCTACAACGGCACTCCGGCCACGTTCACCGGCACGCTGTCGAGCGGCATCCTGAACGGCTTGCTGGACGCCGGCATCGGGGGCACGCTGTCGATCACGTTCCTCGGCAAGGATGACGCGTGGCACCACAACACGTTCACCCTCGGCGACCTGGTGATCGACAACAAGACGACCACCGTCGGCGCGTCGTTCAGCACTTCCGTGGGTGCGGGCCCGCTCGCCTTCCTGTTCACCGACGTGACGGACGGTGAAACGGTGCCCAACGGCGGCCCCTCGTCGGGCTACGCCACCTACACGGTCGTGCGCGGCAGCGCCGTGGCCGAGGGCAACCCGGCCTATGGTCAGTACGACTTCATCCTGGGCTTCAACGACGGCCACATCTATGACGCCGACTACGACGACCTCGTGATCGGCCTGAGCCTGGTGCCGATCCCCGAGCCCGAGACCTACGCTCTCATGCTCGCCGGCCTGGGTGCGATGGGCTTCATGGCCCGCCGCCGTCAGCGCCGCGACTGAGCCGTCCTCACGCGCCAACGATGAGAAAGCCGCCCTCGGGCGGCTTTCTTCGTGGGGCGCCGTCGGGGCGGCGCGCAAGACGCCGCCGTGCCAGGCATCAGCCTGCCAGCATGGCGTTGACCCGCCGCACGTAGGCCGCCGGGTCCTCGAGCTGCCCGCCTTCGGCCAGCAAGGCCTGGTCGAACAGGATGTGGGCGAGGTCCTCGAAGCGCTCGTTGCCGTCCAGGCGCTTGACCAGCGGGTGCTCGGCGTTGACCTCCAGCACCGGCTTGAGGTCCGGCGCCTTCTGGCCGGCCTGCTTGAGCAGACGCGCCAGGTGCCCGCTCATCTCGCCCTGCTCGCTGACCAGGCAGGCCGGCGAGTCGACCAGGCGGGTGGTCACGCGCACGTCCTTGGCCTTGTCCTTGAGCACCTCCTTCAGGCGCTCGAGCACCGGCTTGAACGCCTCGGCGGCCTCCTCGGCCTTCTTCTTCTCCTCCTCGTCCTGCAGCTTGCCGAGATCCACCGCGCCCTTGGCCACGCTCTGCAGCGGCTTGCCGTCGAACTCGTAGAGGTAGGTCAGCATCCACTCGTCGACCCGGTCGGTCAGCAGGAGCACCTCCAGCCCCTTCTTGCGGAAGATCTCCAGTTGCGGGCTGCTCTTGGCGGCCGAGAGGCTGTCGGCGGTGATGTAGTAGATGGCTTCCTGCCCCTCCTTCATGCGGCCCACGTAGTCCGCGAAGGACACGCCCTCGTCGGCGTGCGTCGAGGCGAAACGCAGCAGCTTGGCGATGCGCTCGCGGTTGGCGTGATCCTCGCCCACGCCTTCCTTGAGCACCGCGCCGAATTCGTTCCAGAACTGGGCGTACTTGTCCTTCTGGTTCTCCGCCAGATCCTCCAGCATCGAGAGCACTCGCTTGGTGCAACCCTCGCGGATGGCCTTGACGTCGCGGCTTTCCTGCAGCAGCTCGCGCGAGACGTTGAGCGGCAGGTCGGCCGAGTCGACGACGCCCTTGACGAAGCGCAGGTACACCGGCATGAGTGCCTCGGCGTCGTCCATGATGAAGACGCGCTTGACGTACAGCTTCACCCCGCCGCGCTTGTCGCGGTTCCACAGGTCGAAGGGCGCCTTGCCGGGGATGTACAGGAGTTGGGTGTACTCGGTGCGGCCCTCGACCCGATTGTGGGTGTAGGCGAGCGGCGCCTCGGTGTCGTAGCTGATCTGCTTGTAGAACTCGTGGTACTGCTCCTGCGTGATCTCGCCCTTCGGGCGGGTCCACAGCGCCGCGGCCTGGTTGACCGTCTCCCACTCGTCCTTGAGCACGTATTCGCCCTTGTCCTTGTCCCACTCTTCCTGGCGCATCAGGATGGGCAGCGAGATGTGGTCGGAATAGCGCGAGATGATGGACTTGAGGCGCCAGCGGTTGAGGAAGTCGGCCTCGCTCTCGCGCAGGTGCAGGATCACGTCGGTGCCCCGCTTGTCGCGCGTGATGGTCTCGACCTCGAAGTCGCCGGTGCCTTCGCTGCTCCAGCGCACGCCTTCCTCCGGCTTGAGGCCCGCGCGCCGGGATTCGACGGTGATGCGGTCGGCCACGATGAACCCGCTGTAGAAGCCCACGCCGAACTGGCCGATCAGCTGTGCGTCCTTCTGCTGGTCACCGGTCAGTCGCTCCATGAACTCGCGCGTGCCGCTCTTGGCGATGGTGCCCAGGTTCGCGATCGCCTCCTCGGCCGACAACCCGATGCCGTTGTCACTGACGGTGATGGTGCGCGCCGCCTTGTCGAAGCTGACGCGGATCTCGAGGTTGGGCTGGTCCTCGTAGAGCTCGTTGCGGTGCAGCGCCTCGAAGCGCAGCTTGTCGCAGGCGTCCGACGCGTTGGAGATCAGTTCGCGCAGGAAGATCTCCTTGTTGGAGTAGAGCGAATGGGCGACGAGGTGCAGCAGCTGCTTGACCTCGGCCTGGAACGACAGGGTCTGCTTGTCCATGGCGGAAATCGCGTGCGTGTGAAGAAGATGAGCCGGCGGCAAGATGCGGACGGACCGGTCGGTTTCAAGAGGTCCGGACCTGCGACCCCCCATCGGAGGGCCCGAACCGTGCGCGAAGGAGATTGTGGCAGCTCGCCCGCGAGCCTCCACGGGCATCCAGCCGGAAGCGCCCGCGGTTCCACCCTTGCCTCGCGTTCGGTCCCCGAGGTTCCCGCCCCGGGAAAAAAGAAAGCCGGCCCGAAGGCCGGCTTGCGATGGGTCGCCGCGGCACAGGGACGCGCGGCGGCGGCAGGAGCCTTACCGCCCCCGTAAATGCGCGGGCGCCTCCAGGCGCTTGGCCAGGAGCGACAGCACCAACGTGAGCACGAGGTAGATCGCGGAGATCGTGAGGTACGGCTCCCAGTAACGGGAGTACGCGCCCGCGACGGTGCGCGCGGCCAGCGCCAGCTCTGCCAGACCGATCGCCGAGACCAGGGACGAGTCCTTGATCAGCGTGACCGCTTCGTTGACCAGCGGCGGCACCATGCGGCGGAAAGCCTGGGGCAGGATCACGAAGCGCATGCTCTGCGCGTGCGTCAGGCCCAGGCTGTAGGCGGCCTGCGTCTGGCCGGTATGGATCGACTGGATGCCGGCGCGGAAGATCTCCGAGATGTACGCGCCCGCGTTGAGCGTGAGCGCCAGCGCCCCGGAGAAGAAGGCCCCGTGCTCCTGCCGGAACGTCATGGCCGCCTGCCCCTGCAGCAGCAGGCCGTGCTCGGGGTGGACCAGCGTGGGCATCAGGGCGAAGTGCACCAGCAGGATCTGCACGAACAGCGGCGTGCCGCGGAAGAAGGCCACGTACGCGATCGTCACCCACTGCACCGGCCGCAGCAGCAGCCGGGCCCACAGCGCCTTGGGCGGTGGGGCATTGCGCGAGCTGGTGACGAGCCCGAGCACCAGCCCCAGCGCGAGGCCGGCGCTGATGGCCACGATCGTGAGCTTGAGGGTCATCCACAAGCCGGCCACGAACAACGGCACGTAGCCGGAGAGGATGTCCCAGCGCAAATCCACGAGCGGATCCTTCCTGGTCGGTCGTCAGCCGGCGATCACTTGGAAGCCGCCGGCGCCGCGGCGTCGGCCTGCGCCTGCTTCGCGCCGAAGTACTTGGCGTAGATGCGGTCGTAGGTGCCGTCCGACTTGATGGCCTCCAGCCCCTGGTTGATCTTCTCCAACAGCTCGGTGTTGCCCTTGCGCACGGCGATGCCGTACTGCTCCGGCGTGAAGCCTGCATCGTTGACGGTCTTGAAGTTGGCGGAAGGATTGTTGGCCACGTAGTTCTCCACCACGCCGTTGTCCGCCACGACCGCATCGACGCCACCGGCTTCCAGTTCCTTGAGCGCCAGCGGGGTGGACTCGAAGCGCTTGACCAGGGTGCTGTTCTTGCCCTGCAGCTTGGTCACGACCTCGTCACCCGTGGTGCCGGTCTGCACGCCCACGCGCAGCTTCTTCAGGTCGTCGAACTTCGCGACCTTGGAATCCTGGCGCACCGCGATCAGCTGGTGGGCGTCGAAGTACGGGTTGGAGAAGTCCATGGTCTGCTTGCGCTCGTCGGTGATCGTGATCGACGAGACGAGGATGTCGCGGTCACCCTGCTGCAAGGTGTTGAAAATGCCTTCCCAGGGGGTGTTGACGAACTTCACCTCGAAGCCAGCCTTTTCCGCGATGGCCCGGACGACGTCGATGTCGAAGCCGACGATCTCGCCCTTCTCGTCCTGCGACTCGAAAGGCGCGTACGCGGCATCGGTGCCGACGACGTAGACCCTGGCGGGGGCGGGGGCCGGGGCGGAGGCCTCGGTCGTGGGGGCAGGGGCCGGGGCGGGGGGCTCCTGCTTGCCGCAGGCGGCCAGCGCGACGCCGGCCAACAGCATGGCAGCGCGCTGCCACAGCGAGGTCATGGGGAGGCTGAAAGTGGACATGGGGATCCTGTCAGGAAAATGTCACGAAGCCGCCATTTTCACCCCAAGAATCCCGAATAAGTCACCAACCACCCCCGCCGCACGGTGCGGGGGCTCCAAAAAGGAGGCGGCGCCGCAACAGGTTTCCTACTCGGGCGAGCCGGCCTCGTAGAACTCCAGCGGCAGGCCGTCCGGATCCGCGCAGAAGAAGAAGGCACGGCCCGTGTAAGGGTCGGTGCGCACGGCCTCGCAGGCCACGCCCTGGCGCTGGAGCCCGGCCCGTACGGCCTGGACGTCGTCCACCGCGAAGGCCAGGTGGCGCAGGCCCAGGGCCTCGGGGCGGCTGGGGCGCGGCGGCGCGCCGGGGAAGGTGAACAGCTCGAGCCGCACGCCGCCCGGGCCGGCCAGGTCGACCTTCCAGGACTGCCGCTCCGCCCGGTAGTGCCGTGCGACGACCTCGAACCCCAGGCAGCGTCCGTAGAAGTCGAGCGCCCGCTCCAGGTCCGAGGCGATCAGCGCGACGTGATGCCAGCCCAGCAGCATCGTCACACGGCCAGCTCGCCGCTCCACCGCAGGCACTGCTGGCGCACCACCTCGGCCAGCAGGTGCTCGCGCTCCTGCGTCTGGCGCGCCCACGTCGCATCGTTGCCGTGCCGCAGAAGTTCGCTGCGCAGGTAGCGCATCGCGTCGTCGGCCTTGAGGTCGATCGCGTGCTGCTCGATCTGGCCCATCGTGAACAGGATGTCGTCGCGCAGCGTGCGGTGCTCGCCCGTCTTGGGATCGACGAAGGTGCCCTCGGGACCGAAGCGGCAGGCCTGGAAACGGTTGAAGGTGTAGACCAGGTAGTCGTCCTCGGCCAGCTCGAATGGCCGCTCCCTGGTGATCCAGCTCGCGACGCACTGGATGTAGGCAGCGAGCGCGGCCGCCTTCTCGATGGTGAGCGGCGTATCGAGCACGCGCACCTCGATCGTGCCGAACTCGGGCTTGGGCCGAATGTCCCAATAAAAGTCCTTCATGCTCTTGACGACGCCGGTGCGCGTCATCTTGCCGAAGAAGGTCTCGAAATCGGCCCAGGTGGTGACGAAGGGCGCGCGCCCCGAGAGGGGAAACGCGAAGACCGAGTTCAGCCTCGCCGAGTGGAAGCCGGTGTCCGTGCCCTGGACGTAGGGGCTGGAGGCCGACAGCGCGATGAAGTGCGGGATGAAGCGGGACATGCCGTGCAGCAGCACCAGGGCCTCGTCGGCACCCGGACAGCCCACGTGCACATGCTGACCGAAGATCGTGAACTGCTTGGACAGGTACCCGTACAGTTCGGAGAGCATGTGGAAGCGCGGCGTGTTGAAGATGCGCCGCTCGCTCCAGTCCTGGAATGGATGGGTGCCCCCGCCCGAGAGGCCGACGTTGAGGATGCGCGCGCACTCGACCAGCGCATCGCGGATCTGGGTGAGTTGCGACAGCGCATCGTCGTGGCTGGTGCACACGCCGGTGGACAGCTCGATCATGCTGTCGGTCATCTCGGGCTTGACGTCCCCGGGGATCTTGCGGCGCCCCATCAGGCGCAGCAGGTCGGCCGCGCTGGGACTCAGGTCATAGTCGTGCGTGTTGACGATCGCCAGTTCCAGCTCCACGCCGAGCGTGAGCGGCTGGGACGTCGCGAAGGCTTCGAGGGCCATGCGTGTCTTCCTTCCGTGCGTGGGTCAGGTGCGGCGCGCCGCGATCTCGCCGGCGCCGCGCAACGCGACGAGCACCGCCAGCGCACCTATCAGCTCCATCATCGCGATCGCGCTGAGCGCGATGGGCGCCAGCTGCGACGCGAAACCGGCATGGGAGGCCTGCAGGTCGGCGTACATGACGAGCGCGGTGGCCGACAGCGGGGTGAGCGCCAGGCTCAACCCCACCCCCTGCCTCCACGACTGCCCGCTGAACCAGCCCAGCGACAGCACCGCCACACCCTTGCCGGCGAAGCGCGCGAGCATGGCGACGATCGCCAGCCCGCCACCGACGGCCAGGCCCTCGACCGACCACGAGGAGCCGACGATCACGAAGAGCAGCAGCACCAGGACCCCGCCGGCGGTGCCGAAGTGGCGCGGCCATACCCAGGGCCGTTCCGTCGTGTTGCGCAGCCACAGGCCGGCCATCAGCGGCACCAGCAGCGTGGAACCCCCGAAGACCTTGGTCAGCGCCAGCGCCAGCGCAATCAGGCCCAGCAGCAGCAGAGTGGAGTTTTCGTTGCGCAGGTCCAGCTTGCGCGCCACGCGTGCCACGCCCACGCCCAGCAGGCCGGCGATGATGAAAGAGCCGACCAGCACGTACAGCGGTTCGACGATCGCGCGCACGGGATTCTGGCCCTGGTCGAGATCGAGCCACGCGGTCAGCAGCCGGGCCGCAAAGACCCCGTACAGCGTGTTGAGCGCGGCCATCAACGTCACGCGTTCCGTCACCTGCCCCTCGGCCCCCAGCTCCGAGGCCACCCGGGAGATCACCGCCGGGGAGGCCGGCACGGCGAGCACGGCGAGTGCCGCCGAGGACGGCACGTCCAGTCCGAAGTAGCGCATCGTGTAGTAGACCGCGACGAAGGTGAGGAGCGACTCGGCCAGGCTCGTCACCAGAAGAAAAGGGTTGGTCTTGAGCCAGCGCAGGCGCACGCGCGCACCCAGCTCGAAGAGCAGCAGCGCCAGCGCCAGGTCCACCACGAGGCGCAAGGTGCCGCTCATCGCGCCTCCACTGGCCACTCCGTAGCCGGTGGCCGCCACCCCCAGCCCGGCGAGCGAATAACCGACGACCCTGGGCAGGCCGAGGAAGCGGTACACGGCCTCGCCCAGCAGCGCGCCGGCGATGATCACCAGCGAGGACCCGAGCAGCGCGTCCTGCCCCGCCCCGGGCTCCACGGCCAGGCCCAGCGACGCCAGGGCCTGCGCGATTTGTTCGAACATCAGGGAAACCTCCTACTTGTCATCGTTCGCGGGACCCGGGTGACCGGCGTCCTCCGCTGCGCCGCGCGGCCGCGGCCGCAGTCCTCGGCAGGCGGCATGCCGGCACCCCCGGCCTGCCACGCGCGCCGCCCTTGCGGGCGCCGCATCCTATCGTGCCGCACCGGCGGCCCCGGCGCCGGACGTGTACGTTTGTATCTCGGGCAGAGCCGCGCGCAACCGTAAGACCTCGACACAACTCGAACAAAGCCGCTCCGCACAATGGCGCCAGGAAGGAACCATGATGGACGAGAACATCCAGAAACGCGGTGAATGGATCGAGCGCTATGCCGCTCGCCTCCTGGCCCGCCTGCCCGCACTGCCCAGCGCCGCAGCGCTGGACCGCGCGCAGGTCGCCTGGGCCTGCGGGGCCGGGCGGTTGGAGCCCGAACACGCGGCGGACGACGAACTGCGACGCGAGAGCGAGGCCGAGGCGCCGGTCTGAAAGAACGGCCCCGCGCTTCGCGCCCGCCACGGCCGGTCTGCGCACTCCACACAGCCTGGGCCGCGCACCTCCTTTTTACGGGCTCGACCGCGTCGGCCGGTAAACTTCGCGGCTTTGACGTGATGCAGTCCATGGCCGCCGCCTCGCCCTCCCCTGCCTTCGAGATCAAGAGCGCCTCGCTCCCGCTGGTCGCCTTCCAGCTCAAGACCTGCGATCTGGCGCAGTTGGCCGAGGAACTGCGCCGCCGTGTCGGCGACGCACCGGACTTCTTCGAGGACGACCCGGTCGTGATCGACCTCGTGGGGGTCGAGGCCGAGGCATCCCCACTGGACGTCCCTGCGCTGCTGCATTTGTTGCGCGAGCACAAGATGCGGCCGGTGGCGGTGCGCGGCGGCTCGCAGGAGCAGCAGGAGGCCGCCCGCTCGGCCGGCCTCGCGCCGGCCGCCGAAGTCGTCACGAGTGCGCCCGAGCGTGTTCGTGAGGTCGTGCGCGAGGTGGTGCAGCACGTACCGGTGCCGGCGACGCCCGCGGCGGCGATGATCGTCGACAAGCCGCTGCGCTCGGGCCAGCAGGTCTATGCCAAGGGCGGCGATCTGGTGGTGCTGGCCGCCGTCAATTTCGGCGCCGAGGTGATCGCGGACGGCCACATCCACGTCTATGCGCCACTGCGCGGCCGCGTGATCGCGGGCGCCAGAGGCAACACCGACGCGCGCATCTTCACCACCTGCCTCGAACCCGAGCTGATCGCCATCGCCGGCATCTACCGCACCACCGAGACGGCGATCCCCGAGGACGTCGCTGGCAAGCCGGCGCAGGTGCGCCTCGTGGGCGAGAAGCTCGTGATGGAACCGCTCAAGTTTTCCTGACGGCACGCGCTGCCTGCCGTCGACCGATCCGACTCCAGCAAAGGACCAGAACTGATGGCCAAGATCATCGTGGTGACCTCCGGCAAAGGCGGCGTGGGCAAGACCACGACCAGCGCCAGCTTCGCATCGGGCCTTGCGCTGCAAGGCCACAAGACCGCCGTGATCGACTTCGACGTCGGCCTGCGCAACCTCGACCTCATCATGGGCTGCGAGCGCCGAGTGGTCTACGACCTCGTCAACGTGATCCACGGCGAGGCCAACCTGAACCAGGCGTTGATCAAGGACAAGCAGTGCGAGAACCTGTTCATCCTGCCGGCCTCGCAGACGCGCGACAAGGAAGCGCTGACGCGCGAGGGCGTGGAGCGCGTGCTGAACGACCTCGCGCAAATGGGCTTCGACTACATCGTCTGCGACTCGCCGGCGGGCATCGAGACGGGCGCGCTGATGGCGATGCATTTCGCCGACGAGGCCCTGGTCGTGACGAACCCCGAAGTGTCGTCGGTGCGCGACTCGGACCGCATCCTCGGGATGCTCAGTTCGAAGACCCGCCGCGCGATCGAAGGCAAGGAACCGGTCAAGGAGCACCTGCTGATCACGCGCTACAACCCCCACAGGGTGCAGGACGGCCAGATGCTCTCGCTGGAGGACATCCAGGACATCCTGCGCATCCCGCTGATCGGCGTGATCCCCGAGTCCGAGACGGTGCTGCAGGCCTCCAACCAGGGCATCCCTGCCATCCACCTCAAAGGCTCCGACGTATCGGAGGCGTACAAGGATGTGGTCGCCCGCTTCCTCGGCGAGGAACGCCCGATGCGCTTCGTCGACGCCGAGAAGCCCGGCTTCTTCAAACGTCTGTTCGGCGGGAGGTAACGATGTCGCTGTTGTCCTTTCTGCTCGGCGAAAAGAAGAAGACGGCCAGCGTCGCGAAGGAGCGCCTGCAGATCATCCTGGCCCACGAGCGTTCGGGCCGCGAGAGCCGGCCCAATTACCTCCCGCAGTTGCAGCGCGAGCTGGTCGAGGTGATCTCCAAGTACGTGTCGATCAAGCCCGACGACATCAAGGTGCATCTGGAGCGCCAGGACAACCTGGAGGTGCTGGAGGTCAAGATCGAGCTGCCGGACGTCTCGCGCTGAAGGCGCGCTGCGCCCGCCGCCCGCTCAGCGGCCCGAGGGGCTCGGGCCGGCGTGCGCCGCGGGGGTGGCGCGCCGCGTCCACCAGTAGGCCAGCCGCGCGGTGACGAGGGCCGCGGCGACACCCGTCAGCAGCGCGGGACCGCGCCCCAGCGCCGGCAGTCCCAGGTAGAGCGCGGCGAAGAACACCGCAAAGCCGCTCAGCCCCTTGACGAAGCCGGCCAGCAGGGCCACGGTCGCTGCCGCCCCGTAGCGCGGCAATGTGAAGCAAGGCAACACATTGCCCGCGATCGGGACAGCCAGCAGCAGGCCACTGGCCCAGGGCGGCAACACGTCGGCGCCGCCCATCACCGCGGCGGCCATCGCGACGGCGACCAGAACGCGCATCGCCAGTTCCGCCGACGGCACCTGCACCGCGGCCGGAAGCTGCTCGGCGCGAGCGGCCCGCGCCACTACTCGGCGCATGCAAAGCAGTCCTACGGGGGGTGCGGCGAGCGCGGCGGCCACCATCGCCAGGGGCGGCAGCGACGCCTGCGACAAAGCCCACCCGACCACGACGAAGGCGAGGTTGGCACCGGCCAGGCCCGCGGGCCAGCGCCAACCGAGCATCGCCAGCTGAGCATACGTCCACAGGTGCAGGATGGTCGCCGGCAGGCATACCAGCGTCGCGAGCGCGATCGCCCGGCCCTGCTCAGGCGGCTGCTGCCACAGCACGAAGGCCATGATGGGCCCCGCGATCACCGGCAGGCCCGCCAGGGTACCCGCGACCGCATGACCCCATCGACGCGAGGCCAGCGAGGCGAGCAGCACCGAGGCCGCGACGAGAACGAGCTTCAGCGCGAACAGCATCGCCTGCGCCGATGACCGGCCTCGAGACCGCCGGCGGGTGTGCGCCTCATGCCGCGCGCCTCACGGGGCAGAGCCATAGCCGCCACCGCCGGGCGTCTCCACGACGAAGCAGTCCCCGGGCCGCATCTCCACCGAGCCGATGTGGCCCAGTTCCTCCACGGTGCCATCCGCGCGCAGCACGCGGTTGCGTCCGGGCTGGCCCGCTGCTCCGCCGGCCAGTCCGAAGGCTGGATGCTCGCGCCCGTTGGAGAGGATGGACGCCGTCATCGGCTCGAGGAAGCGCACGACCCGCGTACCGCCGTCCCCACCGCGCCAGCGCCCCGCACCGCCGGAGCCCGCGCGGATCTCGAAGCGCTCCAGCCGCACCGGATAGCGGAACTCCAGCACCTCGGGGTCGGTGAGGCGCGAGTTGGTCATGTGCGTCTGCACCACGCCCGTGCCATCGAAGCCGCGCGCCTGCTCGCCCGCGGTCCCGATCTCGATGCCCGCGCCCGAACCGCCTGCAATCGTCTCGTAGTACTGGTAGCGCTCGTTGCCGAAGGTGAAGTTGTTCATCGTCGGCTGCGAGCCCGCCAGCACGCCGAGGGCCCCGTACAGCGCATTGGTGACGCAGGTCGAGACCTCCACGTTGCCGGCCACCACGGCGGCCGGGGGGCGCGGGTTCAGCATGGAGCCCTCGGGCACGATCACCTCGATGGGCTTGAGGCAACCCGCGTTGAGCGGGATGTCGTCGTCCACCAGCGTGCGGAAGACGTACAGCACCGCCGCCATCGTCACCGCCTTGGGCGCGTTGAAGTTGTTCGGCAGCTGCGGCGACGTGCCGGTGAAGTCGACCACCGCCGAGCGCCGCTCGCGGTCTATCCGAACGGTCACCTGGATCTGCGCGCCGTTGTCCAGCGGCAGCGTGAAGCGTCCGTCGCGCGTGAGCGCCGGGTCGAGCCTGGCGATGGCCATGCGCACGCTTTCCTCGGCGTTGTCCTGTACGTGCTTCATGTAGGCCTGCACCGTTGCCAGGCCAAACTGCCGCACCATCGCGCGCAGTTCCTGCACGCCCTTCTCGTTGGCGGCGATCTGCGCGCGCAGGTCGGCGATGTTCTGCTGCGGATTGCGGGCCGGCCAGGCGCCGCAGGCCAGCAGGTCGACGATCCGCTCCTCCTGGAAGCGACCTCCCTCGACGAGCTTGACGTTGTCCAGCAGCACGCCCTCCTCGTCGATCGTGCGGGAAAACGGAGGCATCGAGCCCGGCGTGGTGCCCCCGATGTCCGCATGATGCCCCCGGGAAGCGACGTAGAACAGCACCTGCCCGCCTGGCTCGTCGAACACGGGCGTCACTACGGTCACGTCAGGCAGGTGGGTGCCGCCGTGGTACGGGTCGTTGAGCACGTAGACGTCGCCGGGCTTCATGTCCGGGTTGCGCGCGATCACCGTCTTGATCGACTCGCTCATCGACCCCAGGTGCACCGGCATGTGCGGCGCGTTCGCGATCAGGTTGCCCTCCTGATCGAACAGCGCGCAGGAGAAGTCCAGCCGCTCCTTGATGTTGACCGAATAGGCGGTGTTCTGCAGGCGCAGGCCCATCTGCTCGGCGATGTTCATGAACAGGTTGTTGAAGACCTCGAGCATCACCGGGTCGGCCTCGGTGCCTATGGCGTGCTGCTGGCGGCGCGGCTGCACGCGCTGCAGTTCGACGTGGTCACGCGCGGTGAGCCGGGCGCGCCAGCCGGGCTCGACCACGGTCGTCGCGGTGCGCTCGGCGATGATGGCCGGGCCGTCGATGACCGCGCCGCGCCCGAGGTCCTCGCGGCGGTACAGGCCGGCCTCGCGCCATTCGCCTTCCGCGTACATGCGCACCCGCGCGTGCGGCGTCGGCTCGTGCTCGTGCGCGTCCTGCGCCTCCTCGGCCAGACTCTCTCCGGGGCCCACGGCCTCCACGGACACCGACTCGATCACCAGCGCCTTGTCCGGCATCAGGAAGGCGAAGCGCTGCCGGTAGGCGGCCTCGAAGGCCAGCCGGATCTCGTCGAGACCCGCGCCTTGCACGGCGAGCGCCGTGTCGGTGCCGTCATAGCGCACATGCAGGCGCTCGTGCACCTGCACCACGGAGCTGGCGAAACCCTGTGCCTCGATCTCGCGTCGGGCCTCGCCGCCGATCCGGGCGAGCGCCTCTCGCGCTGCGGCGAGCCCCTCGTCATCGAGCATGCGCTCGACGGCCGCCTCACGCATCGCGATCTGGTCCGCCAGGCCCATGCCGTAGGCCGACAGCACGCCGGCCAGCGGGTGCACGAACACGCGCGTCATGCCCAGCGCGTCGGCCACCAGGCAGGCGTGCTGGCCGCCCGCGCCGCCAAAGCACTGCAGCGTGTACTGCGTCACGTCGTATCCGCGGGCCACCGAGATCTTCTTGACCGCGTTGGCCATGTTCGCCACGGCGATCTCCAGGAAACCCTGGGCCAGCGCCTCG
Source organism: Burkholderiaceae bacterium (assembly GCA_035559275.1). Taxonomy (GTDB): domain Bacteria; phylum Pseudomonadota; class Gammaproteobacteria; order Burkholderiales; family Burkholderiaceae_C; genus Caldimonas. The sequence goes on along the minus strand of DATMBN010000028.1, from coordinate 18,047 downwards.
GGCGTGACCGGGCGCCCGGTCTTGCGCGCGACCTCCTCGGCCATCTCGCGGAACTTGCGCTCGACCGTCTCGCGGTCCAGCGGCTCGTCCGCGTGTGGCCCGAACACGCGCGGGAAGAACTGCGGCTGGATCTTGCCCAGCATCACGTTCGCGTCCGTCGTGGCCAGCGGGCCGCCGCGGCGGTAGCAGGCCGGCCCGGGATTGGCACCCGCCGACTCGGGCCCGACGCGCAGCCGCGCGCCGTCGAAATGCAGGATCGAGCCGCCCCCCGCGGCCACCGTGTGGATGCTCATCATCGGCGCGCGCATGCGCACGCCGGCCACCTGCGTCTCGAATGCGCGCTCGAACTCGCCGGCATAGTGCGACACGTCCGTGGAGGTGCCGCCCATGTCGAAGCCGATCACCTTCTCGTGGCCGCCGGAAAGCGCCGTGCGCACCATGCCGACGATCCCGCCCGCCGGCCCGGACAGGATCGCGTCCTTGCCCTGGAACTGGTCGGCCGCAGTGAGCCCGCCGCTGGACTGCATGAAGTACAGCGGCACGCCCGGCATCTCCGCCGCCACCTGCTCGACGTAGCGGCGCAAGATGGGCGAGAGGTAGGCGTCGACCACGGTCGTGTCGCCGCGGGAGACGAACTTCATGAGCGGACTCACCTCGTGCGAGGCCGACACCTGGGTGTAACCGATCTCGCGCGCCAGCGCCGCCACCTGCCGCTCGTGTTCGGTGTACCGATAGCCGTGCATGAAGACAATCGCGCAGGCGCGGATCCCTTCGGCATGAGCCGCCGCCAGCTGTGCGCGCAGCGGCTCCAGTGCGAGCGGGCGCACCAGTTCCCCGTGTGCGCCCATGCGCTCGTCCGCCTCGATCACCCGCTCGTAGAGAAGCTCGGGCAACACGATGTGCCGGTCGAAGAGCCGTGGGCGATTCTGATAGGCGATGCGCAGCGCGTCGCGGAAGCCGCGCGTGGTGACCAGCACGGTTCGGTCGCCCTTGCGCTCCAGCAGGGCATTCGTGGCGACCGTGGTGCCCATCTTCACGCACGCCACCTGCTTCGACGTGATGAGCTCGTTGGGGCGCAGGCCGAGCAGCCGGCGGATGCCCTCGACCGCGGCGTCGCGGTACTGCTCCGGATTCTCGGACAGGAGCTTGGTGGTCACGAGCGTGCCCTCGGGACGCTTGCCGACGATGTCGGTGAAAGTGCCACCGCGGTCGATCCAGAACTGCCAGCGGGGTGAAGTGGACGTCATGGCTACTCCGAGCAGGGAATGAGGGAAAGCGGCGCGGGCGGCAAGCGCATCAGAGCGAGGCCGCGGCGCGGGCGGCCTGGTCGTACACGCCCGACAGCACGCGCAACAGGCGGGCCATCTCGCCGATCTGCTGGTTGAGCGCCTCGTCCGCCTTCAGCGCGTTGATGAGGCACGCCTCGCGGATCTCGCGATAGCGCTCCACGTACTGGCGACCGAGGTCCGTGGTGGCGTAGGTCACGTCCTTGCCGTTGCGACTGGACTGCACCACGCCCAGGTTCTGCAGCTTCTTGAGCGAGTAGTTGATGAGATGGGTGTCCTCGACGTTCATGATGAAGCAGATGTCCGACAGCCGCTTGTCGCGCGCGCGGTGGTGCACGTGATGCAGCACCAGCACGTCCAGGGGTGTGAGCTCGCGCAGCCCCGCAGCCGACATGCAATGGACGATCCAGCGCGAGAAGGCGTTGTTCGAGACGATCAGGCCGTACTCGAACTCGCTGAGTTCCTTGCTCCGCGGCGAAACGAGGTGCGACGACGAGACGATGCGCGGGGCAGGCGCGCCTGCCGCCTCGGAGGGCGAGGGCTCCTGCCCTTTCGCAGGCTGCTTCGACTTGCGGTTCATGCAATCCCTTTCCTCAAGGATGCGCTGATGCACCGGCGGCGGGCGCCCAGGCACGCGGGTGGTGCAGGCAGCTTCTCTGATGAGGCATGACTGTAGATCAAACACCTGCATTTTGTCGACAAAATGTCGACGTATCGGGAAAGTACCAATCGCAGGATGTCGGCACTTCCTTAAAGTGGGGACCACGGGGCCCTGGCCCCGATCTTGCGAATCGCCCCCACCGCGGCGCCGCCGCATTGCTACAGGAGGTCCCCATGTCCAAGCCCATCCTCGCCGCCGGCCTGCTGGCCGGCCTGACCCTCACGGCCCACGCGCAGACGACCAAGTGGGACCTGGCCGCGGCCTATCCGGCCAGCAACTTCCACACGGAGAACCTCGTGCAGTTCGCCAAGGACATCGAGCAGGCCTCCGGTGGGAAGCTCCAGATCACGGTGCACGCCAACGGCTCGCTCTTCAAGGCGCCCGAGATCAAGCGCGCGGTTCAGGGGGCGCAGGCGCAGATGGGCGAGATCCTGCTCGCGGCCTACCAGAACGAATGGCAGCTCTTCGGCGCCGATGGTCTGCCCTTCCTCGCATCCAGCTATGCCGAGGCGCGCAAGCTGTATCAGGCCCAGAAGCCCGCGTTGCAGAAGAAGCTGGCAGACCAGGGGATGGTGTTGCTCTACTCGGTGGCATGGCCCCCCCAGGGCATCTACTCCAAGAAGCCGCTCAACAGCCTGGCCGACCTGAAGGGCAGCAAGTGGCGCGCATACAGCCCGGCGACCGCCCGCATCGCCGAGCTGGTCGGCGCGCAGCCGGTCACCGTGCAGGCGGCAGAACTGTCCCAGGCGATGGCCACCGGCGTGGTCGAGTCGTTCATGACCTCCGGCGCGACGGGCTACGACAGCAAGGCCTACGAGCACATGAAGTACTACTACAACACGCAGGCCTGGTTGCCCAAGAACGCGGTCATCGTCAACAAGAAGGCGTTCGACGCCCTGGACAAGGCCACACAGGATGCCGTGCTCAAGGCGGCGGTCGCGGCCGAGGAGCGCGGATGGAAGGTCTCCGAGGCCAAGGACCGCGAGTACCTGGACCTGCTGAAGAAGAACGGAATGGAGATCGTCGAGCCCAGCCCGCAGATGAAGGCAGAGATGCGCCGCGTGGTGGGCGAGCCCATGCTCAAGGAATGGCTGGACAAGGCCGGCGCCGAGGGCAAGGCGGTGGTGGACGCCTACCGGAAGCTGTGACATGCGCCGGCTGCTCGACGCTTTGTACGACGGCGCCGCCTGGCTGGCGGCGCTGTGCATGGTCGCCACGCTGGCCATGGTGCTGGGCAGCGCCATCGACCGCTTCGTCACGCTGCCCTTGCGCGGCATGGACTCCTACGCCGGCTACTTCATGGCCGGGGCGGGTTTCCTTGCGCTGGCCCACACGCTCCGGCGCGGAGAGCACATCCGGGTGACGCTGCTGCTCAATGCGCTCGGCCCGCGGGCGCGCCGAGCCATGCAGATCTGGTGCCTCACGGCGGCAGTGGTGCTGGCGGCAGCGTTTGCCTGGTACAGCGTGAGGCTGGCGTGGCAGTCGTGGGAGTTCCACGACATCTCCACGGGCAACGATGCCACCCCGCTGTGGATCCCCCAACTGTCGATGGCGGTCGGTACGGTGATCTTCTTCATCGCGTTCCTGGACGAGTGGTCCCAGGAGCTGCGGGGCGCGCGGTCGGCACCCGAGTCCCACGAGCTCAAGCTCAGCGAATGAGAGGCCAGAGATGAACGATCTGCTTATCACGACGCTGCTCGTGGTCAGCCTGTTCCTGCTGCTGGGCAGCGGTGTGTGGATCGGGCTCACGCTCACCGGCGTGGCATGGATCGGCATGCAGCTCTTCAGCTCACGTCCTGCCGGTGACGCGATGGCCGTCACGATCTGGGGCTCGGCCTCCTCGTGGACGCTCACCGCGCTGCCGCTCTTCATCTGGATGGGCGAGATCCTGTTCCGCACCAAGTTGTCCGAGGACATGTTCAAGGGGCTGGCACCCTGGATGAACCGTCTGCCAGGCAGGCTGCTGCACACGAACGTACTGGGTTGCACCCTCTTTGCCGCAGTCTCCGGCTCAAGCGCGGCGACGTGCGCGACGGTGGGGAAGATGGCCCTGCCCGAGTTGCTCGGCCGCGGCTACCCGGAGCGGCTCGTCATCGGCTCCCTCGCCGGCGCGGGCACGCTGGGTCTGCTGGTGCCGCCCTCGCTCATCATGATCGTCTACGGTGTCACGGCCGACGTCTCCATTGCGCGGCTCTTCGCGGCGGGCGTGGTGCCGGGCCTGCTCGTGGCGGGCCTGATGATGGGCTACCTGATGGCCTGGGCCCTGCTGAACCCCGGGCAGATCCCGGCAGCAGGGCAAGGGACGAGCTTGGCGCAGAAGCTGCGCGCCTCGCGCAGCCTGATCCCGGTGGTGCTGCTGATCGCCGCGGTGCTGGGGTCCATCTACCTGGGCTGGGCGACGGCGACCGAGGCTGCGGGCGTGGGGGTCGTCGGCGCGTTGCTCGTATCCGCGGCGCAAGGTTCGCTCAACTGGCGTACCTTCCGCGATTCGCTGATGGGCGCGACCCGTCTGTACTGCATGATCGCCCTGATCCTGGCCGGCGCGGCTTTCCTGACCCTCTCGATGGGCTACATCGGGCTGCCTCGGCACTTGGCCGAGTGGATCGGCTCCCTGGGCCTGACGCCGTTCACGCTGGTCATCGCGCTGATGGTCTTCTACATCGCGCTCGGCTGTTTCCTGGACGGCATCTCGATGATTGTGCTGACGATGGGCGTGGTCATGCCCATCGTCAATGCCGCAGGCATCGACCCGGTGTGGTTCGGCATCTTCCTCGTGATCGTCGTCGAGATGGCTCAGATCACGCCTCCGGTGGGCTTCAACCTGTTCGTGTTGCAAGGCATGACCGGGCGCCAGTTACCCTACATTGCCCGAGCTGCGATGCCCATGTTCCTCCTGCTGGTCGCGGCGCTAGGCCTGATCTACATCTTCCCCGGGCTGGTCACCTGGCTGCCGACGCAGATCATGCGCTGACATCGCCGTTACCGCGGCGCCTGCCCGCTCGGCGGGCACCTCGCTTGCCGCGGCTCCCGGTAAGCGAAACGGCGACGCGCCGCCGCCATTCCAGCCAAGGAGCCGACCATGCCGAGAACCGCCAATGCCCTGGACCTGCTCCGTCAGGACCACCAGCGCGTCCTCGCCCTGTTCAAACAGGTCGAGAAGACCGAGGATGAAAAGGAGCAACGCCAGCTCTGCCGGGAGATCGTCGAGGAACTGAGCCTGCACGCGCAGATCGAGGAGACCGTCTTCTACCCCTTCCTGCGGGAGGCCACCGACCGGGAGGACCTGTTCGAGGAAGCCTCGATCGAGCATGAGACGGCCAAGGACCTGCTCGAACGGTTGCGCACGGAAGACCCGGGCACGCCACGCTTTCACGCCATCGTCAAGGTGCTGAAGGAGTACGTCCAGCACCACGTGCAGGAAGAGGAATCCGAGATCTTCCCCCAGGTGGCCAAGACCGGCATCGACCTGGAGGCCCTGGGCGAGGAAATCGCCGAGCGCAAGGCGGCAGGTCTCGATGGCGGTGCCGCGGGCGAGCACGCGGAGCCGGCGCGGTCGCGGCCCTCGCGCTCGAAACCCCCGACGGGGCCGAGCCGCAAGGCCAAGGGCCAGGCGCACGCGGACTACACCGGTGACGACGAGCAGTACTTGGAAGAGCACGCTGGCGAGCTGTCGCGGAGCACCGAACGCGCCAAGTGGATCCATCGGGTCGGTGAAGGTCCCGATCATGACGGCCAGACCCTGGCCACCCGCAACCCGGAAGTCATACGGCAGTGGGCCGAGGCCCGGGGCGGGCGGCCGGCCACTTCCGCCGGTGGCGATGCGAAGCGACCGAGGGTCCTGCGCTTCGACTTTCCTGACTACGACAAGGGCCTGCAGGAAGTCTCGTGGGACGACTGGCTGCGCACCTTCGAGGAACGCGAACTGGTGTTCGTCTACCAGGAGACGATGAAGGCGGGCAACCAGAGCAATTTCTTCCGGCTGGACAGCCCGCACCGCGAGGAGGGCTGAGGGCTCCTGCCGTCCCCGGCCGCCGCGCCGGGAACGCGCACGCGTCACGCCTGCTGGCTCATGGCCCGCCGCACCGCCGCTTCCACGCGGGTATCGAGGTCCGCCAGCGCCGGCAGTTCGCGCGGGACGATGGAAATGCCGCCGCTGGTCTCCAGCACCGCGTACTTGATCTGGTCGATGCGTTCGAGCCCCTGCGCCTGCCGCGCCGTCTGCATGATGTCGTCCTCCGTCACCTGCGTCTTCGACAGGCGCTCCTTCAGCACCTTTCCGTGCTCGACGATCACCACCGGCGTGCCCTCGGTGATCTTCTCGACCGCGCGGGACCGCTTCTTCAGGATCGACAGGCCCAGGTCCAGCAGCACCAGCGTCAGGATCACGGTCAGGCCCGTGACGAGCGAATTGTCGTCGCCCAGCAGCGCGTTCTGCGTGGCCTCGCTGACGATCAGCACCAGGATGAAGTCGAAGGTCGACAGCTCGCTGAGCGTGCGCTTGCCGCTCAGCCGGAACAGCACCAGCAGGAACAGGTAAACCGCCAGCGTGCGAAGAATGGCATCCAAGGCAGGCCTCCGTCAGGGATAGACGAACTGGCTGAAGACGTGGCGCGGGCCTTCGCCCACCGCCACCCAGCCGTGCACACGCCCCATGTCCGAGGGCCGCACCTGCAGCCGGATGTCGAACGGCTCGCCCGGCCGCGCATCGAACTCCAGCACGGTGGCATCCGGCGCAACGGCCATGCGATCGGGCTCGGGAAAGATCTGCTCGACGTCCACGGCCTGGGTGTAGCCGCGGGCCAGGCTCACGCGCAGCCGCGGCTCCCGCGGCACGACGCGCAGTTCCAGCGCGTCGGGCGATTGCCGCCGGGCGAAGCGGTGGTACTCCATCGAAAAGTCCTCTCCGGCGACGACCTGCGCCTTGGCCAGTGGCCCCTGCCCGAACAGACCCAGCGCGATCGCGACCAGCACGACGCTCAACAGCGGCCAGGCCACCCGCTGCACCGCCCACTCCAGGCGCTGCTGGCGCATGTCCTCTCCGGAGTCGAAATCGCGGGCGGTAAGCGGTTCCATCAGGCGCGAGCGGTCGTGTTGACACCTGCGCCGAGCAAAACGAATGCCCGTCGGCCGCAAGGCTGCGCTACAGATCCAGCACCAGCAGCGGGGTCTTGGCGCGGGAGCAGCACGGCGTGAACTGGTCGTTGCGCGCCTGTTCTTCCGGGGTCAGGTAGAGGTCGCGGTGGTCGGGCACCCCCTCCAGCACCCGGGTGAGGCAGGTGCCGCAGACGCCTTGCTCGCACGAGGTGACCACGTCCACGCCGGCCTGCGCCAAGGCCTGCACGACCGTCTGGTCCCGCTCGACACGGATCACGCGGCCCGAGCTGGCCAGCTTCACGTCGAAGGGCTGGTCGCCCGCGGTGTCCACCGCCTCGGCGGTGAAGAACTCGTAGTGCAGTTGCTCGGCGGGCCAGCCGCGCTCGTGCGCCCGGCTCAGCACCGCGTCCATGAAGCCCTTGGGGCCGCAGACGTAGAGATGCGTGCCGGGCTGCGGTGCCGCGAGCAGCGCGTCGAGGTCGATCTGCTGAGCCGGGCCGGCGTCGTCGAAATGGAAGCTCACGCGATCGGCAAACGCCGCCGCCCGGATGCGATCGTGGAAGGCAGTGCGGGCGCGCGAGCGGGTGCAGTAGTGCATCTCGAAGTCCGCCTCCAGGTGCGCCAGCCGTTCGGCCATGCACAGGATGGGGGTGATACCGATACCGCCAGCCAGCAGCAGGCTGCGCCGGGCCTCGTGCGCCAGCGCAAAGTGGTTCTTCGGCGCGCTGATCTGCAGCAGCTGGCCTTCGTGCACCTGCTCGTGCACGGCCCTGGAGCCGCCGCGCGAGGACGGCTCGTTCAGCACCGCGATCAAGTAGCGGTGGTTCTCCCGCGGGTCGTTGCACAGCGAGTACTGGCGCACGACCCCACCGGGCAGGTGCACGTCGATGTGCGAGCCGGCGGAGAACGGCGGCAGCGTGCCGCCCTGCGGGTCGACCAGTTCGAGCGCGCAGATGTCCTCGGCCTCGGAGCGCTTGTGCGCGACCTTCACGGTGAGCGTGGGCGTGTTCATCGGGCGTGCTCCGGCGCGCGCGTGGCCACCGGCGGCCGGCCGGGCTGCTGCTGCTCGGCGGCGAGCAGCCGCTCGATCACGCGGCGCGACTGCACCCCGCCCGCGTCGATGTTGAGCTTGAGCAGTTCCCGCTCGGGCCACTCCAGCAGGTTCTGCTGCTGCCGCTCGAGCATCTCCAGGTCCTCACTGAAGATCTTGCCCTGCCCTTCGCGGATCTGCGCGGTCAGCGCCGGGTCGTGCGGCTTGAAGTTGCGCGCCATGCCCCAGAAGTACCACATCGACGTCTCGGTCTCCGGCGTGAGGAAGTCCACCACGATGCTGTAGGCCTTGACCTCGCGCGGGGCGTCGTAGCCGCCGTGACCGGCGAGCGCGACCCCGACCTCGATCATCACGTGGCTGGGCGGAGAAAAGCGGCAGATCTGCCAGCGGTCCACCGGCTGGTCGTCCGGCAAGCCGTTGCCGCGCAGGGCCATCTTCCAGAAGGGCGGCGCGATGATGCCGTTCATGAAGCGCGAGGTGATCACCTCGTCGCCTTCGGTGCGGGTCGTGCAGGGTGTTTCGTCGATCTCCTTCTGGCCGATGCTGTTGGCATGCACGTAGGTCTCGTGCGTCAGGTCCATCAGGTTGTCGATCATCAGCCGGTAGTCGCACCGGATGTGATACAGCCCCCCTCCGTAGGCCCAATCGGGGCTCTCGGCCCAGAAGAGGTGAGGAATCTTGGCGGGGTCCGCCTCGGCCGGATCGCCCGGCCAGACCCAGACGAAACCGTGGCGCTCGACCGCAGGAAAGCTGCGAATGCAGGGGAAGCCCCGCACGCGCTGGCCGGGCATCGCCACCGTACGCCCGTCGCAGCCCATCTCCAGGCCGTGGTAGCCGCACATCAGCTTACCGTCGACCACGCGGCCGAGCGACAGGGGCGCGCCGCGGTGCGGGCAGTAGTCTTCCACCGCCGCCACACGGCCCTCGGGCCCCCGGAAGAACACCATTTTCTCGCCACACACGCGGCGTCCCAACGGCTTGCCGTCGATCTCATCGGGCGTGCAGGCGACGTACCAGGCATTCTTGAGAAACATGATCGGGACTCCTTCCCTAGTAGTCAGCGCGCGACCGCGAGCAGCCTCTCGAGCGTCGCCGTGTCGCGCGCCAGGGCCTCGCTGGCCCCTTGGTGGACGACCGCGCCGCGATCGAGCACGACGGCGCGCTGGGTGATGCCGAGAATGAGACGCGGGTTCTGCTCGACGATCACCGCCGACAAACCCTCCTCGCGCACGACCCGCGCGATCGAGCGCAGCAGTTCCTCGACGATGATGGGCGCGAGGCCCTCGAGCGGCTCGTCGAGCAGCAGGAGCTTGGGATTGAGCACCAGCGCCCGGCCCACGGCGAGCATCTGCTGCTCGCCGCCCGAAAGCTGGTTGCCCATGTTCGAACGGCGCTCGGCCAGCCGCGGAAACATCTCATAGACGCGCCGCACCGTCCATGGCCCCGGTCGGGCGACCGCGGTGAGGTTCTCCTCCACCGTGAGCGACTTGAAGATGTTGCGCTCCTGCGGCACCCAGCCGATGCCGGCAGCCGCCCGCTCGAAAGGCGGTCGGTTCGTGAGGTCGCGCCCGTCCAGGTGCACGCGCCCGCCATGCCTGCGCGTGACGCCGACCAGGCTGTTGATGAGCGTCGTCTTGCCGGTGCCATTGCGGCCCAGCAGCGCCATCGACTCGCCCGCTGAGAGCGCAAGGTCGATGCCCTGCAGCACCACCGCGTCGCCATAGCCGGCCTTCAGACCTTCCACGCGCAGCAGTTCAGGCATGGCCTTCTCCCAGGTAGACGGCCTTGACGCGGGGATCGGTCGCGATGCTCGCCACGTCGCCCTCGGCATAGACGGCCCCGTTGACGAGCACCGTCACGCGCTGCGCGAAGTTGAAGACGAGGTCCATGTCGTGCTCGATCAGCAGCACGCTCACGTCGGCGGGCAGGCGTGCGAGGCTGTCGAAGATCTCCTGTCGTTCGCCCTCCGGCACGCCCGCGGCCGGCTCGTCCAGCAGCAGCACCTTGGGCTCGCATGCGATGGCCAGTGCGATCTCCAGCAACCGTCGCTTGCCGTACGGCAGTTCGCAGGTACGCCTGTCCATCACGTCCTGCAGGCGGAACTCCTGCAGCAGGCGCTCGCATTCGTCGGCGACGGCCGCATCACGGCCCAGGCGGCGCCACCAGCCCGCCCCCCGCCCGCGGCGCTGCGTCACGGCCATCGCCACGGACTGCAGGGGCGTGAGGCCACCGAACAACTGGTTGATCTGGAAGGTGCGCACCAGGCCCCGCCGCACCCGCTGGTGCGCCGGCAACCGCGTGATCTCCTCTCCTTCCAGGGCGATGCGGCCGGCGGTGGGTTCCAGCACGCCTGTCAGCAGGTTGATCAACGTCGTCTTGCCCGCGCCGTTCGGTCCGATCAGTGCATGGCGCGCGCCACGCGCAACACGCAACGACACGTCCTGTGTCGCGACCAGGCCACCGAAGCGCCGCACGAGGCCCTGGGTCTCGAGCACGACCGCGGTCATGCGGTTCTCCTTCGCCACCACGTCCACGGCCGCAGCAGGCGGTCCCGGCCGACGAGCATCAGCACAACGAGGAAGGCGCCGATCCAGAACGTCCAGTACTGCGGCGTCCAGGCCGCCAGCAGGTCATGCAGCAGCTTGAATGCGACGGCGCCGACGATACCGCCGTAGAGATAGCCGGTGCCTCCGATCACCAGCACCAGCAGCACGTCCGCGCTGCGGTGGAATTCCAGCACGTCGAGTGACGCGAAGCCGGTCGTCTGGGCGAGCAGGGCGCCCGCCGCTCCGGCGAGCGCGCCCGCCCAGGTGTAGACCGCGACGATGCGCGCGTTCACGTGGATGCCGATGGCCGACGCGCGCAGGCGGTTGTCCCGCAGCGCCTGAAGCGAGACGCCGAAAGGTGAATGCACGAGCCGCCGGCACAGGTACAGCGCGACCAGCAGCACGACGAGCGCGTAGGCGTGCGCGACTCGCCCCTGCAGGTCGAACTCGAACCGACCGAGCAGCGGCCCCATCACGACGCCCTGCAGACCGTCGGCCCCGCCCGTCCACTGATCGAACCGGTTCGCCAGTTCGTACAGCACGGAGGCCACACCGAGCGTGACCATGAGTCGCGTGAGGTCCGAGCCGCGCAGGATGAGGGGGCTGGTGACCAGGCCCAGCAGCGCCGACAGCCCCATCGCAAAGGCCAGCCCGACGAGCGGATCGGGCATCACATGCTTGGCGAAGAGCGCGGCCCCGTAGGCACCGACCCCGAAGAAGGCTGCATGGCCCAGCGAGACGACGCCCGCGTAGCCCAGCACCAGGTCCAGCGACAGTGCGAAGAGCGCAAGCACGAGGATCTCGGTGGCGATGAGCGAATGCGTGGGAAGGACGAACCACGACAGCGCGAGCGCGGCGACGATGCCGAACTCCCACCAGCGCCAGCGCGCCCCCCCGCCCAGCGCCTCAGCGGTGATGCTCCGGGTCGACACAGGCGCTGCTCCGCCCAGGGCCTGCGCCTGCGGAAGCGATGTCATGCTCATCGCCCCCCCTCTGCGCACCAATGGTCTTTCGTCGGCATGTGACCGGTCCTGACGCTCATGCGGCCCCCCTGCGCGCGAACAGTCCCTGTGGCCGCCACAGCAGGATCACGATCATCAGCGTGTAGACGATGAAGGCGCCGAGCTTGGGCGCGTAGTACTTGCCCATCACGTCGGCGATGCCCAGCAGCAGCGCCGCCGCCAGAGGTCCGGTGATGCTGCTGGTGCCGCCGACGGCGACGACGATGAGGAAATAGACCATGAACTTGAGCGGGAAGCTCGGATCCAGCCCCAGCACCTCGGCCCCCAGCGCCCCGCCCAGGCCAGCGAGGCCCGAGCCGACCGCGAAGGTGAGCAGGAACACGCGGTTGACGTTGATGCCCAGGCCCGAGGCGACGCGGGGATCGTCCACAGCGGCACGCAGGCGGCTGCCGAACCGCGTGCGCGACAGCACCAGTTGAAGCGCCACGGTGAGCACAGCGCAGAGCACGACGATGAAGAGACGGTACTTGCCGATGCCCACGTCCCCGATCTCGAACCGGCCCTGGAAGTACTGAGGCAGCTTGACGAACTGCTGCTGCGAGCCCAGGGCGTAGTCGACGCCGGCCACCGCCATGAACACCAGGCCGATGGAGAACAGCACCTGATCGAGGTGGGGCTTGGAGTACATCGGCCGGTAGAGCAGGCGTTCGAGCACGCCCCCCAGTGCCGCGGTGATCAGGAACACGAGCGGCAGGCTGGCGAGGAAGGGCACGCCGGCGCGGTCCATCAGCAGCACGGTCGCGTAGCCGCCGGCCATCGCGAAGGCCCCGTGCGCGAGATTGACGAAGTTCATCAAGCCCAGCGTGACCGCGAGGCCCACTGCCAGCACGAACAACAGCATCCCGTAGGCGATGCCGTCGAACAGCAGCGTCAGCATCTGACCGCCTTTGCTCAACGGTTCTTGGCCGGGTCCTTCACGGAGGCCAGCGTTTCGAACTCGACGTTGTAGAGCTGGCCGTCCACGCGCTGCACGCGACGGATGTAGACGTTCTGCACGATGTCGCGCGTCTGCGCGTCGATCAGCACGGGCCCGCGCGGGCTCTCGAAGACCTGCCCCTTCATCGCGTTGAGCAGCGCCTCGCCGCCAGCGCCCTTGGTGGTCTTGAGCGCGTTCATGATCACCCGCATGCCGTCGTAGCCGCCCACCGCCATGAAGTTGGGCCGCATGCCGTTGTTGGCCTTGCGGAAGGCCTCGACGAAGGCCTTGTTCGCGGCGCTGTCGTGCGCGGCCGAGTAGTGGTGCGAGGTGACGACGCCGACCGCGACCTCTCCCATGTCGTTGAGGATGTCGTCGTCGGTCACGTCACCAGTGGCGATCAGCTTGATGCCCGCCTTGTCCAGTCCCCGTTCGGCGAACTGCTTCATCAGCGCCGCGCCCACGCCGGAGGGCACGAAGGTGAACACCGCATCGGCGCCGGAATCGCGCACCCGCTGCAGGAACGGGGCGAAGTCAGGGTTGCGCAGGGGCACGCGCAACTCGGCCACCACCTGCCCGCCGTTGAGCGTGAAACGTTCCTTGAACGCCTTCTCGGCGTCGATGCCGGGGCCATAGTCGGTCACCAGCGTCGCGACCTTCTTGATGCCGTTCTTGGGCGCCCATTCCGCGATGCCGATCGTCACCTGCGGCAGGGTGAAGCTGGTACGGATCACGTAGGGCGAGGCCTCCGTGATGCTGGACGTGGCCGCCGCCATCACCACCATAGGCGTCTTGCTTTGCGTCGCGATCGGCGCGGTCGCCAGCGCCAGCGGCGTGAGCCCGAAGCCAGCGAGCACCGCCACCTTCTCGTTGACGACCAACTCCTGCGCCATGCGGCGCGTGGTGTCGGCCACCGCGGCGTCGTCCTTCAGGATCACCTCGACCTTCTTGCCCGCCACGGTCGCGCCGTGCTGCGCGAGGTACAGCCTGACCGCCGCCTCGATCTGCCGCCCGGTCGAGGCGAATGGCCCGGTCATCGGCAGGATCAGTCCGATCTTGATGGTCTCCTGTGCGTGGACAGGCCAGACGGTGGCGACCAGGGCCGCGGCCAGCAGTGCGCGTCTCAACATGTCTTGTCTCCTTCTTCGTCCTTCTGGTGGATCTGTGTTGCGTCGCGACCCCGCGCTTTCAGCGTGGGCCGCGCCTTCGTATCAGGTTGGCTCCGGGGACGTGGTCCAGGGCATCCTGGCGCAGCAGGGCTTCCGTCAGGTTGCGGTGCGCGATGCGCGCGTGCTCGCGCATCAGCGCCTCGGCACGCGCCCCTTCACGGGCCTCGATCGCGTCGATCACGGCGCGGTGCTGGGACTGCGCGACGACCAGAGAGTCGCGCGCGCGGGGGCTGAGCGAGCTGGCGAACACGAAGCCGTTCGGGGAGGCGAAAGGCAAGGTCTTCGCGCGCGCCAGCTGCCGCTCCACGACCGGGCTGTCGGCCATCTCGGCAAGCAGGTCATGGAAGCGGCCGTTGAGCTGGACGTAACCGCTGAACGAGGCCTCGGTCAGCTGCGGCTGTGCCAGCAACTCGTCGATGCCGTCCAGGCACTCGCGCGCCGCCGCGATCGCCGCCGCGCTCACTCCCCGCTCGGCAGCCAGCCGGGCGACCAGCCCTTCCAGGACGCCGCGCAGTTCGATGGCATCGCGGATGTCGCGCTCCGAGAACTCGCAGACCACGAAACCGCCGCCCGGCAGCGCCTCGATCAGCCCTTCCTCCTGCAGCCGGGCCAGCGCCATGCGGATGGGTGTACGCGAGACGCCCAGCCGCTCCACGAGCGCCAACTCGGCGATACGCTGCCTGGGCGCCAACTCGCCGCTGACGATCAGCTCCCGCAGGCGCAACTGCGCCTTATGGGTCTGCGAGACCCCTGCCTCGGGTGCCAAGGAAAGCGCTTCAACCGTCATCTGCATACCACCTGTATACAGAAGCAGGGTAGAACCGCACCACACCCCTCGAGAATGGGGGGTTTCCCTCAAAGAACGGCAATCGACTGTATGCAGATGTGGAAGAAGCGCCAGTCCGCGCTCGAGGGGCCCTCGCATGGACGACACCGCCGGCCGGCCGGGACGAGGAGCGGGCGGCAGATGCGATGTGGCGCGAGCCCGCGATCCCAGGGGAGGTCAGGCTATGGTGCAGCCAGAAGCGGCCGGGGAATACCGGCGGCCGGGGGCGCGGCCGGGGAATGCGCGTGAAGGCGCGCGCGAGAGGGCCGGCAATGAAGGGGCGAGCCGCGGCGCGGGGCCGCGTGCAGGACGAGGACTTCGCCCCGCCCGGACCTCAGGCTTCGCCGGTCAGGTCCTTGATCGTGGCGCTCGGGGCGTTGTTGCGCACCGACCGGATGCCTTTTTCCATCGCCGCGGTCGATGTGTAGAACTCGCTCTTGCCTATCGTCTGGCGGTTACCCGCCAGGATGACGAAGTAGCTTTGCCCATTGCTGGCCGTCTTGCGCACGAAGCTCGCGTCCGCGAGCGCCGCCGCCCGGACCGACTCGATGCCGTTCGTGGCACCCTGCCTGCTGGCGTAGGTCTCGCTGGTCAGGATCACTTCGTGATTGCCCGCCTTGAGGTTGAACATGAACTGCGAGCCCGCCGCCCGCTTGAGCACGAAGTAACCCGACATCGACCTCTCCTTCACGACACAACTCGTTGCACGCAAGATTGATCAATCAGGCACACCCGGTCAACCACCCCCCTCTTCAGAGGGACGAGGAAACCCCGGACGCCCTACCTGACCTTCCAGGCCTCCAGGAGCCTGAACAGGTCCTCCACGTTCAGCGGCTTCATCAGCACCTCGTCGAACCCCGCGTCCCTGGCCGTGCCCTGCAAATCGCAGCGCGACATGCCGGTCAGGCACACGCACAGGCATTCGTCGAGGTGGAGATCGCATCGGATCGCCCGGGCCACCTCCAGCCCGCTACAACCCGGCATGTCGAGGTCGAGGATCGCGACGTCAGGACGCTGCTCGGCCACCAGCGCCAGCGCCTGCGAGCCGTCGTAGGCGATCGACGCAAGACAACCCGAGGAGCGAAGCAGCTCCGCCAAGATGTCTGCTGCGTCCCGGTTGTCGTCGGCCACCAGGACGCGTAGGGTTCCGCCAGGGTCGTCCATGGACACAGCTTGGCACACCCACAGCATCGCGTGGTAAGGATTTCCACGGCTGTCAACACTGACCGGTCGGCAGAACTGATCGGGGCTTACCCGATCCGCGCCAGGGACCCGCACGTTCGCCGGGCCGCAGGGGGTTGCTAAAACCGCGCGTGCGCCAAAAAGCAACAGGCCCTGTGAGGTCCACTATCGGTTGGCCGGCTTTTCTCGCATCCTCTGTCCGGATACTGGGGAAATCGGCCGTTCAGAGCGGACCGGAGTCTCACAACCCTTGTCCACTCCTGCAGAAATCTCGCAACCGCTGACCGCTCCTGAATCGTAGTTCTTTAGTGGTCGTTTTCGTGGCGTAACGCCGCATTATGCAGTTGCGCACGCCGGGCGAGCACGAGAGGCGCCTGGACCAACAGTTTTCCGGGCGGCAGGGGGTCAAGCCGCGACTATTCACCGTGGATGTCAATCTGCCCCATGAAGGCTGCAAGGTCTCCGCCGCAGGCCATCACAGTTCTGAAGAGGGCATGAGCGTCGGCGTCCCATTGCGGATGCATCCGCTTCTCGTCTCGGTACGCCCAAAACCGCTCATGGATAAACGGCAGCACGTCTGTATGCCAGAACAGCTGGTCCACGTTGGGGTAGCGTCTGGCCAGGTCGCGGTTGTGCTCTCCGCCAACAGCCACGAGCCGAACACTCGCCCGCTCTTCGGCCCAAAATCCCCGCTCGTATAAAGCGGCTGCGACGGCTGGCATCTGGGCCGGCGCAAAGAAGCCGGCAGCCGAAAGTACTCTTTCCAGATTTCCGCGGCCGGGCTCTGTCCAAGCCCGATTGAGCCGACAGAGGTTCCTCTTGGTCTCAGCAAGAACGATTTGCATCCTGGTATCGCCAGCGAACGCCCGATGGTCGGGCATGGGCCGGACCTGGTTCTCCGCGCGATGAGGGAACCGCACTCCGAGGACATCGACGTCTGTGTGTTGACCGACGCCTTCGTCGGCATGCACGACAAAGTTGCTGATGCTCAGGAAGCCATTCAGCCTGAAGAACCAGTGCGCCAAGCGCTCTGAGCGAATGTCCATGTGCCCAGCATCGTGTTCGTGGCGGTCGGAGTCAATCCAAACGCGGTTTTCAGGCCAAGTTTCGAGCCATCTCATGTGAGATGGGCAGCAGATTGGGGCAACTCACCTGGGATTCTGAGCAGCCGCGGACATTTCATTGGAGATTTCTTGCAGCCGCGGACACGTCAAATGAGACAACCTCCAGCCGCGGACACTCCAACTGCGATTTTGGAGGGGGCGGGGTGGCCGTTCACAACTCCCGTTTGCACCCAAACGCGCGTGTTCGCAAGCTGGCGGCGGGCTGACCTCCACCCGCCGGCGGCATGGGCCCGAGCTGCTTTCGGGGACGCCGCCACGGGACCCCGAATCCTCCGTGCTGGCGACTTGGCGGGCACCCTCGGCCATATGGACGGGTGAAACCCGCTCGATGAGGATTCGAACCCTAGGCAGAATCGCCTCATGCCTACCCCCGCCGAGCAACTATGCAAGCTGCTTAACTATGTCGTTGAGCAGTCAAAAGAAATCGACCCGCACGGGTACAAACTTGTCGGGCACAAGGGGTTCCTCCGGCACAAAGGAAACCTGGCCGGGCTGCCCGGCGTCAGCTTCAACCGTGAGGTGCAGGGTGACCATGTCTGGCTGCACGTGGAACGACTGGAGGCACAACGCCCGCCCGTCGCTCACCCGGACGCGGTCCGGCCGCTGCTCACAGTGTCGGACGACCCTAGCGGGAAGCCGCCCAGCATCAACGACGCGGCATTGGCGCATCGCATTGCAACGGCGGCCGCAGGCAAGTCCCCTGAGCAGCTCCAGCAGGAGGCTTCCGTCCTCCGAGGCACCGTAGAAAAGGCCCTGGCCCAATACTCGCCCCTGTGGAACGCATGGGCGGCGGGCGAAAAACCTCGTCGCACGACCATCGACCTGTACGGCGACCTTTTTTCCCTGGTCCACCAACTTGAATCGGAGGAAACGGCCAAGCCGCAGGAACTGGTTTGGGGTCTTGGTGTTGCGGCCTGGAAGGTACCCGCCGCCGAAGGCATCGGGGTAGTCGACTTCCAGTACCCGCTGATTACCCAGGCCATGGAAATCTCGGTCGAGGAAGACTTGAGCATCGTTCTCCGGCCGCGAGTGAATCGCCCCGGGTTTCCTAGACACCCGTGAGCCGCTGGGAATGACGACGCTCGAACTCTGCCGGCGAGGTTGCGCCGGCAGTGCCGTGGCGCCGCCTGGGGTTGTAGAACATTTCGATGTAGTTGAACACATCGTGCC
>DATMBN010000027.1:0-3072 GCA_035559275.1 Burkholderiaceae bacterium | reverse complement strand
GGGCGCGACGGGCGGGGCAACCGCACCATCCACCCGGGCCACGCCGTCCACCCGGTCCGCGCCGCCCGCCGCGGCCGGCCGCGCCCCGGCACCCGCCCCCGCCGCCTCCCGCCCTGCCCCCTGAGCACGCCATGGAAGTCGCCTTCGAGAAACCTTCCCTGTGGCAGCGCGCCAAGCCGTGGTTCACCGGCTTCGATGGCTGGCTGGCGCTGGCGGTGCTGCTGCTGTGCGCCGCCGGGTTGCTCATCATGTACTCGGCGGGCTACGACCACGGCACGCGCTTCGTCGATCACGCCCGCAACATGGCGCTGGCGGCGCTGGTGATCTTCGTCGTCGCGCAGGTGCCCCCGCAGCGGCTCATGGCGATGGCCGTGCCGCTCTACGTGCTGGGCGTGGCGCTGCTGGTGGGGGTCGAGTTCTTCGGCATCACGCGCAAGGGCGCAACCCGCTGGCTCAACGTCGGCGTGACCGTGATCCAGCCCAGCGAGCTCCTCAAGATCGCGTTGCCGCTGATGCTCGCCTGGTGGTTCCAGAAGCGCGAAGGGCAGCTGCGTGTACCGGACTTCCTCGTCGCCGCGATGATCCTCGCGGTGCCGGTGGGTCTGATCCTCAAGCAGCCGGACCTCGGGACCTCGCTGCTGGTGACCTCTGCCGGCCTGTACGTGATCTTCTTCGCCGGCCTGTCATGGAAGCTCATCATCCCGGTGCTGGCCACCGGCGCCATCGGCATCACCGCGCTCGTGCTGTCGGAAGAGCGCATCTGCCAGCCGGGCGTCGACTGGCCCGGGATGCACGAATACCAGAAGGGCCGCGTGTGCACCCTGCTCGACCCGGCCAAGGACCCGCTGGGCAAGGGCTTCCACACCCTGCAGGGCATGATCGCCATCGGGTCGGGCGGCATGATGGGCAAGGGGTTCATGAAGGGCACGCAGACGCACCTGGAGTTCATCCCGGAGCGCACCACCGACTTCATCTTCGCGGCCTACTCCGAGGAGTTCGGGCTGGTCGGCAACCTGCTGCTGATC
Source organism: Burkholderiaceae bacterium (assembly GCA_035559275.1). Taxonomy (GTDB): domain Bacteria; phylum Pseudomonadota; class Gammaproteobacteria; order Burkholderiales; family Burkholderiaceae_C; genus Caldimonas. The sequence continues at coordinate 2,047 of DATMBN010000027.1, read as the reverse complement.
CTGGGCTTCACCTTCCTCGTCTTCCGCGGCCTGATGATCGCCGCCGAGGCGCCCACGCTGTTCTCGCGCTTGCTGGCCGGCGCGGTGACACTGATGTTCTTCACCTATGCCTTCGTGAACATGGGCATGGTCAGCGGCATCCTGCCGGTGGTGGGAGTGCCCCTGCCCTTCATCAGCTACGGCGGCACGGCCATGGTGACGCTGGGCCTGGGCCTGGGCATCCTGATGTCCATCGCCCGCAGCCGGCGCCTCATGGTGTCCTGAGGCCCCGCCGGCCGGCCGCAGGGGCTCTCACTCGACCCGCAGGCCGGCGATGAACTCCTGGCACTCTGCCTCGTAGCGGTGGAAGAGCGACTGGGCGGTGTAGCAGGCGACCTGCACGTTGCCGTCGTCGCTGCCGTGGTAGTGCGCGGTGAAAAGGAAATCCACGCCCTGCAGGTTGGCCACGAAGCGCAGGAAGCCGACGGGCTTGCCCTGCACTTCCGTGGCCCGGTCGATCAGCACCGTCGGTTCCTGCCCCGACGCCTTGCGCGCGTTGTAGATCATGATGTTGCGCACCAGGTCGCTCGACACCGGCAGGGCCTCCGCGATCACGAGCCCGAAGACCGGTGCCGTCTTGTGCCGGAACACTCGCTTGCCGGGCTCGTCGGCGGCCGGGGTGAGTGTCCACTTGCTCGTGTCGTAGGCGACCTTGTAGCGCCGCACCGCGGTCTGGAACGGGCTTTGCGGCAGGCCGGGCGCGGGCACGAGCGCCGCAGGGCTGGGGTCCAAGCGCCAGCGGCCGTCGGGCGACAGCAGCACCCTGCGGCCGTCCTCGGTGATGGCCTTGAGGTCCTGGGCGGCGGCGATGGCCGGGATGGCGAGCGTACAGGCGGCCAGGCCCAGCGCGGCCGCAAAGCGCAGTGGATGCATCACGATTCCCTCTCCGTGTGAGCGTCGTGCCGGAAGCAAAGCCGCGCGACGCAGGTCCTTGTTGGTCTTGGGGCGCGCCGGCCGGCCGGCACGCCTCCAGCATTGTCCCCGGCGCCGGCGGAGGCGGGCAGGCCGCACCTGCGGGGGTCGCAAGCCGCATGTGCACTTTGCCGCAGATCGCCCTCCCGTGCCACGCAAAGCGGGCCCGTGCACGCGCCGAGGCCCGCCGGCGCCGCCCGCCCGCGGGCTCGGGCTGCTAATCTGCGCGCCATGACAGCCGCAACCCAGGCTCGCGCGCGCCGCCGGCAGGTGGCGTGGCGGGCGTCACTCAGTTGCCTGGCCCTCGCGATCGCCGGTTGTGCGAGCGGCCCCTCCTCCCGCCCTGGGGGGTACTACGAGAACGACGGACCGCCTGCCCGGGCGCCGGCCAACCCGCAAGGGGTGCCGGACGCCGAACCGCGGGTCGAGCCGTTTGCCGGCGGGCCGAACCGGCCCTACGTCGTCAAGGGCCGACGGTACACGCCGCTGGTGGGCGACGTGCCCTTCCGCCAGCGGGGCTACGCCTCGTGGTACGGGCGGCAGTTCCACGGCCGCAAGACCTCCAATGGCGAGACCTTCGACATGTACGCGATGACGGCAGCGCACCCCACCTTGCCCATTCCCAGCTACGCGCGGGTGCGGCACCTGGAGTCGGGGCGCGAGGTCATCGTGCGCATCAACGATCGCGGCCCCTTTCATGCGAACCGGATCATCGACCTGAGCTACATGGCTGCGCTCAAGCTCGGCTTCGTCCATCGCGGCAGCGCGATGGTGGAAGTCGAACGGCTGACGCACGACGAGATCCGCGCGGGCACGTGGCGACGCGGCGGCGGCGAGACCGTTGTGGCCCGCGAGGGTGCGGGCGCCCCGGCCGGGGGGGCGCCCGTGGCGCCCGCGGGGGCCGCACCTCCTGCGCCCGCCGAGCCGCCCGCGCCGGTCGCCACCGTGTCGGCCACGGGCGCCGAAGCCCAGCCGGTGCACGGCGGTGCCGCGTCGCCGACCTTCCCGCCCGGATTCTGGGTGCAACTGGGCGCCTTCCGGCAGCGCGAGGGCGCCCACGGCTTCCAGCGGCAGGTCTCGTCCGAACTCGCCTGGC
>DATMBN010000026.1:0-27295 GCA_035559275.1 Burkholderiaceae bacterium | reverse complement strand
TTACTGCTTGACCGCCTCGATCTGCACCAGCAGCCGCACATGGTCGGGGGATACGGCCGGCAGGCCGTAGTTCATGCCCCACTGGCTGCGCTGGATGGTGGTCTCGAAGTCGCCGCCGCAGGCCTCGCGCTTGAGCATGGGGTGGACGATGCAGTTGAAGTTGGTGGCCTTGAGCGTGACGGGGTTGGTCTTGCCCAGCATGGTCAGGGTGCCGCTCACCTCGGCCAGCTTCTCGCCATTGAAGACGAACTTGTCCGCCACGAACTTCGCGGTCGGGAACATGTCGGTCTTGAAGAAATCGTCGCCCTTCAAGTGGTTGTCGAAGCGGGGCACGCCGGTGCTGATCGAGGTGGTGTCGATCGTGATCTCGGCCCGGCCGGCCTTCGCGGCGCGGTCGAGCTCGACGGAGCCTTCCTTCTTGTCGAAGCGGCCGCGGATCGTCGACATGCCGAGGTGCTGGATCTCGAAGGTCACGAAGGTGTGGTTCGGATCGATGGCGTAGCGCGCGGTCTCGGCCTGGGCGGCGAAGGCGGCGGCGACGAGGGTGGCGGCGATCAGGGTTTTCTTCATCTCGAGGACTCCGTCCTGGGGTTGGTGAAAGGTAGGGAGAAGGCGGGCGCGGTCGCGGCGCCTCGGCTCGTCACAGAGGGCCCACGCCCGTCAGCGCGAGCTTGAACTTGACCTGCACGTCGTTGGCGACCATCGAGGTGTCGGCCCAATCGCCGTCGCCGATCTTGAATTCGAGACGCTTGAGCGTGAAGGCGCCGGTCGCGGTCGTGGTGCCTCCCGCCTGGGTCAGCATCACGGGAACGACGAGGTCGCGCGTCTGGCCCTTGATCGTGAGCTTGCCGGCGACATCGAAGCGGCCCGGGCCGGCAGCCTTGATGGCGGTCGACTGGAACTGGGCCTGGGGGAACTGCCGGGTGTTGAACCACTCGGGCTTGGCGAGTTCGGCCTCCGTCTCGGGCACGCCGAGCGCCGCACTGCCCAGGTCGACCGTGAAGGCCACCTTCGAGGCCTCGGGCTTCTTCGGGTCGAACTGGACCTGCGCATCGAATTTCTTGAAGCGTCCTTCCACGGGCACGCCCATCTGCCTGCTGACGAAGACGATCTCGCTCTGGGCAGGCACCAGTTTCTGCTGAGCCCAGGCGGGTGCCGCGAGGACCGCCGACGCGGCGAAGGCGAGGAACAATTTATTCATCGGTACTCCAGGAAGGAACGGAAACGGCAGGCCGGAGGTCGCCACGTCGGCCCATCGTCGCAGCGCGGCAGGTCATACGCGGCCCGGCAGCATGCGCGCCAACAGGCCATCGCGGTCGATCAGCTGGTGCTTGATGACGGCGGCCACGTGCAGCACGACGAGCACCGCGAGCGCCCAGGCGAGCCAGCCGTGCCAGGGCTTGATCGCTTCGGCCAGGGCCTTGTCGGCGGGTACGAAGTCCGGCAGGGGCAGCACGCCGAACCACACCACCGGAAATCCGGCGGCCGAACTGTACGCCCAGCCGACCAGCGGCACGGCGAAAAAGAGCAGGTACATGCCGCCGTGGGTGGCGTGGTGGGCGGCGCGTTGCCAGCCAGGCATGGTGCGCAGCACCTGGTCCGGCAGCGGCGGGGGACGACGCCACAGGCGCCACAGCAGCCGCAGGGCGGACAGTGCGAGGATGGTCACCCCGGCCCATTTGTGCCAGTTATAGAGTTTGAGCCGGGCCGGGGACATGGGCAGGCTGGTCATGTACAAGCCGACGCCGAAGGCCCCGACGATCGCCAGCGCGAGCAGCCAGTGGAACAGGATCGCGACGCCCGAATAGCGGGTAGGGGAGGCCAGGTGCATGTGGACAACGTTCGGATCGCCCCTCGGCCGGCGGCCGCGCAGGGTGGAACGAAGCTTAGGAGTCGTCGACGGCCGCCGAGTTCACCGACCTTCACGTGATTGTTCGAAGGATTTGAAACGAGCTGACCGTCCGTCGCGCGGGCGGTGCGGCACACTGACGCCATGCTGCACCGCACACCTGCCGGCTTTTTGCCCTTGGCCATGGCAACGGCCCTGTCCTTGGCCGGTGCCGACGCCCTCGCGGAGACGCCGACCCTGCCGCTGGGTCTGCCTGCCTGCGCGGCGATCGAGGCGGACCAGGAGCGCCTGGCCTGCTACGACCGACTCGCCGGGCGTCAGCCGCCCCGGCCGGCCGAGCCCTCCCCGTCCGGCGTCGTGACGGCGCCCGTGCCGCTGCCCGCCACCCCCACGTCCGCCGAGCGGCCCGCGTCAGGGGGCGCCCCCTCGATCGAAGGCGCGGGATTGCGGCCCGCCGCGGGCACCAGCCTCTGGTCACGCTTCTGGGAACTGGAGCGGGCGGACAAGCGCGGCACCTTCAACTTCAGGACGTACCGGCCCAACTTCCTGCTGCCGGCGCACTACACCAGCAGTATCAACCGGTCGCCTTCCAGCCCCACGCGCCCGGCGCCGGGCGAGTCGCTGCGCTACAAGCCGCTGGAGGCCAAGCTCCAGCTGTCCGTGCGCACGAAGATCGCGCAGAGCGTGCTGCTGCCCAACGCGGACCTGTGGTTCGGCTACACGCAGCAGTCGCTGTGGCAGGTGTGGAACCGGTCGGAGTCGGCACCCTTTCGCAACACGGACTACGAACCGGAACTCATCTACGTCGTCCCCGTCCCCGAGCCGCTGGCCCGGCTGCCCTGGGGGTGGCGCTGGAGCATGTGGCAGGCGGGGCTCGCGCACCAGTCGAACGGCCAGTCCGAGCCCTTGTCCCGCAGTTGGAACCGCGCCTACCTCGCGGCCGGGCTGGAGCGTGGCGAGGTCACGCTGCTCGCACGCGTCCACAAGCGCCTGCATGAGGACGCGGACGACGATGACAACCCCGACCTCACCCGCTACGTCGGACGCGGCGACGTGGCCCTTGCCTGGGTACCGGGTCGCGCGACGGCCTCGCTGCGCTGGCGCACGAACTTCAAGGACCTCAAGCGCGGCTCGTGGCAGCTGGACTGGACCTACCCGGTCGAAAGCGACAAGCCGGACGGACTGCGCTGGTACGTTCAGCTCTTCACCGGCTACGGCGAGACGCTGCTGGACTACAACCGGCGTCAGACGAGCGTCGGAGCGGGCCTGACGCTCTTCGAGTTCTGAGGCGGGACCGGGCGCGCAGGCGCCGTTCAGCCGCTTGTCAGCACATCGGGCGCAGTGGAGGGCCCGCAGCAGGGTCATCCCTGTGAGGACTAACCCCCGAGCACGCCTCCTCCCCATAGGAAGCCGGCGCCCGGGTGCCTAGACTCGGCAGCGTTCCAATGACGGAACGTCCGTTCGATACGTCGAACGGCGTCCTGCCGATCCCCCGCCGAGCCCGATGATCCCCCCGACCGCCACTGCCGTGCGACACCCGCCCGCGTCGTCGACCGCCGCGGCCGAGGCGTCCGACGGCGCGCGGGGGCCGGCCGGCCTCGTGCCCGCCGTCACCCGTGCCTTCGCGGTGCTGGACCTGCTCGCCACCGAGCGGGAACCCATCGGCCTGTCGCGCATCGCCTCGGCGCTGGCCTTGCCCAAGAGCAGCGTGCACGCCCTGTGTCGCACCATGTCGCACCTGGGCTACCTGCGCCGGTTCGAGGACGGCAGCTACTTCATCGGCGCGCGGGTGCTGGAGCTGGCGCACGCCTTCACCGCGCGCACCCAGGTCGTGGACGAGTTCAACCGGATCTGGGGCGAGTTGGGCCAGCGCCCGGAGGAGACCATCATTCTCTCGGTGCTGGACGGGGCGGACATCGTCTATGTCGCGGCGCGGCCCGGCAGCCATCCCCTGGGCCTGGCCTTCCACGTCGGCATGCGCCTGCCCGCCCATCTGGCGGCCACCGGCAAGGCCATGCTGGCCTTCCAGGAGCCCGACGCGGTGCGCGAGCGCCTGCCGGCCCTGCTGCATCCCATGGTGCAGGGCCGCGACCCGATCCCCGTCGAGGCCTTCCTGCACGAGATGGCCCAGACGCGTGCGCGCGGCTACAGCATCGACGACGAAGGCGTGCGCGAGGGCATCTACTGCTACGGCGCGCCCGTGTTCGACGCCGCCGGGCACCCCGTGGCAGGTGTGGGCGTCTGCATTCCCAAGCCGCTCCTGCCCTCGAGCGGCGAACGCCTGCGCGGCGTGGTGATCCGCGTCGCGGGGCGGTTGTCCGAGCGCATCGGCGGGCGGGTCGTGCCGGCCGCCGCTTCCGGTTCCACGAGCTGACAAGGCTGCAACCCGATGGACATCATCCTCGAGACCAGGGCCCTGACGAAGGAGTTCAAGGGCTTCGTCGCGGTCAACAAGGTGGACCTGAAGGTCCGCCGCGGCACGATCCATGCGCTGATCGGACCGAACGGTGCGGGCAAGACCACCTGCTTCAACCTGCTGACCAAGTTCATCGCGCCGACGTCCGGCCACATCCTCTTCAACGGCACCGACATCACCCACGAGAAGCCGGCCCACATCGCCCGCCGGGGCATCATCCGCTCGTTCCAGATTTCGGCGGTATTCCCGCATCTGACGGTCCTGGAGAACGTGCGCGTCGCACTGCAACGCAAGCTGGGCACCTCGTTCCACTTCTGGAAGCCCGAGCGCTCGCTCTACAGGCTCAACGAGCGCGCGATGGAACTGCTGCGCGAGGTGGACCTGGAGCGCTATGCGGAGCTGCCCACGCACGAGCTGAGCTACGGCCGCAAGCGAGCGCTCGAGATCGCGACCACGCTGGCGATGGAACCGGAGCTGATGCTGCTGGACGAGCCGACCCAGGGCATGGGCCTGGAGGACGTCGAGCGCGTGCAAAAGCTCATCAAGAAGGTCTCGGCCAACCGCACCATCCTGATGGTGGAGCACAACATGAGCGTGGTCTCCAGCATCGCCGACACGATCACCGTACTGCAGCGCGGCGCGACGCTGGCCGAGGGCCCCTATGCCGAGGTCTCGCGCAACCCCGCGGTGATCGAGGCCTATATGGGCAGCGCCGACGCCCAGTTGCAGGGAGCGCACGGATGAGCCACCCCCCGAGCGCCTCCAGCGCACCATCCTCGACACCGGGGTGCCGCCGGTCGCCTCGCGCGCGCGGGTGCACGCACACCATTCGCGGAGCCTTCCAATGATCAACAAGAAACGCATGCTCGAGGTGCAGGGCCTGCACGGCTGGTACGGCGAGTCGCACGTGCTGCACGGCGTGGATTTCCACGTCGACGAGGGCGAGGTCGTGACCCTGCTCGGGCGCAACGGGGCAGGGCGCACGAGCACGCTGCGCGCGATCATGGGCTTGATCGGCAGCCGCAAGGGCTCGGTGAAGATCATGGGGCGCGAGGCCATCGACATGGCGCCGCACCAGATCGCCCGGCTCGGCGTCGGCTACTGCCCGGAGGAGCGAGGGATCTTCGCCAGCCTGTCGGCCGAGGAGAACCTGATGCTGCCCCCGGTGCTTGCACAAGGTGGCATGGCGCTCGATGCGATCTACCAGATGTTCCCCAACCTCAAGGAGCGGGCCGCGAGCCAGGGCACGCGCCTGTCCGGCGGAGAGCAGCAGATGCTGGCCGTGGCCCGCATCCTGCGAACCGGCGCGCGCCTGCTGCTGTTGGACGAGATCTCGGAAGGCCTGGCGCCGGTGATCGTTCAGAAGCTCGCCGAGGTCGTGCGCACGCTGCGCCAGCAGGGCTACACCATCGTGATGGTGGAACAGAACTTCCGCTTCGCCGCTCCCCTGGCCGACCGCTTCCTCGTCATGGAGCACGGCCGCATCATCCAGTCCTTCCCGCAGGCCGAGCTGTCCGCGCGCATGCACGACCTGCACGAATACCTCGGCGTCTGACCAGAGGCCATCCCCACCGTCCCACCACACTGAAGGAGACATCGATGACACCCAAGAAACTCGCCGCCGCCTGTTCGTTGGCCTGCGCCGCCCTGGCCGTCGGCACGTCCGCCCAGGCCCAGATCTCGGGCGATGTCATCCGCATCGGCTTCATCACCGACATGTCGGGCCTGTACGCCGACATCGACGGTCCCGCCGGCGCCGAGGCCATCCGCATGGCGATTGCCGACGCGGGCGGACAGATCGAGGGCAAGAAGATCGAGCTGCTGGTGGCCGACCATCAGAACAAGGCCGACGTGGCCGCCGCCAAGGCGCGTGAATGGTTCGACCAGCAGGGCATGGACATGCTGATCGGTGGCACCAATTCGGCCACCGGCCTGGCGATGGCCAAGGTGGCGCAGGAGAAGAAGAAGCCCTTCATCTCGATCGGCGCCGCGACCTCGGCGCTGACCAACGAGCAGTGCAGCCCCTACACCATCCACTACGCCTACGACACCGTGGCGCTGGCCAAGGGCACGGGCAATGCGGTCGTGAAGGCCGGTGGCAAGACGTGGTACTTCCTGCAGGCCGACTACGCCTTCGGCCAGGCGCTCTACAACGACACCGCCAACGTCGTGAAGGCCGCGGGGGGCAACGTGGTGGGCGTGGTCAAGCATCCGTTGTCGGCCAGCGACTTCTCGTCGTTCCTGCTGCAGGCCCAGGCCAGCAAGGCGCAGATCCTGGGCCTGGCCAATGCCGGCGGCGACACGATCAACAGCATCAAGGCAGCCAACGAGTTCGGCATCACCAAGTCCATGAAGCTGGCGGGCCTGCTGATGTTCATCAACGACGTGCACGCGCTGGGACTCAAGGCCACGCAGGGCATGTACCTGACCGACAGCTGGTACTGGAACCGCGACGCCGAGACGCGCGCCTGGAGCCGCAAGTTCTTCGAGAAGATCAAGCGCATGCCCTCGTCTCTGCAGGCGGCCGACTACTCCGCGGCGCTGCAGTACCTCAACATCGTCAAGACCCTCAAGACCGACGATGCGGACAAGGTGATGGAGCAGTTCCGCAAGATCAAGATCAACGACATCTTCGCCAAGGGCGGCTATGTGCGGCCGGATGGCCGCATGGTCCACGACATGTACCTGATGCAGGTGAAGTCGCCGGACAAGTCCACCGAGCCGTGGGACTACTACAACGTCGTCTCGGTCATCAAGGGCGAGGACGCGTTCACGACCAAGTCCGAGACCAAGTGCGCGTTGTGGAAGTGAGCGCCGTCCCCGGCCCGCTCGCGGCCGGGGCTCGATGGGAGAGCACATGAGCGAGATCTTCGGCATACCGGTCCAGGCCCTGCTCGGGCAGTTGCTGCTCGGGCTGGTCAACGGGTCGTTCTATGCGATGCTGAGCCTGGGACTGGCCGTGATCTTCGGCCTGCTGGGCATCGTGAACTTCGCGCACGGCGCGCTGTACATGGTCGGCGCCTACGTCGCCTGGCTGGGCCTCGAGAAATGGGGCATCAACTACTGGGTGGCACTGGTGATCGCGCCCATCGTGGTCGGTGCGCTGGGCGTGGTCATCGAGCGCACGATGCTCAAGCACCTGTACCGGCTCGATCCGCTCTACGGTCTCCTGCTCACTTTCGGCCTCGCACTGATCCTCGAGGGGGTCTTCCGCGATCAGTTCGGCGTCTCGGGCCAGTCGTACTCGGTGCCCGTCCAGCTGGCCGGCGCCACCGATCTGGGCTTCATGATCCTGCCCAACTACCGGGGCTGGGTGGTGTTCGCCTCGCTCGCGATTTGCCTGACCGTGTGGTTCGTGATCGAGAAGACGCGGCTGGGCGCCTACCTGCGTGCCGGCACCGAGAACCCGCAGCTCGTGCAGGCGTTCGGCATCAACGTGCCGCTCATGGTCACGCTCACCTACGCCGGGGGAGCGGGGCTGGCGGCCATGGCGGGCGTGCTGGCCGCACCCGTGATCCAGATCACCCCGCTGATGGGGTCCAACCTCATCATCATCGTGTTCGCCGTCGTCGTGATCGGCGGCATGGGGTCGATCCTGGGCTCCATCCTCACGGGCCTGGGGCTCGGGGTGATCGAGGGCTTCACGAAGGTCTTCTACCCCGAGGCATCGAACATCGTCGTGTTCGTGATCATGGCCATCGTGCTGATGCTGCGGCCGGCCGGTCTCTTCGGCAAGGAGAAGTGAGTTGAACGCGCAGACCTCCCAACGCGTCGCCTGGCTGGTGGTGCTGGCCCTGCTGGTGGCAGCGCCCTTCCTGGGGCTGTACCCCATCTTCATGATGAAGGCCCTGTGCTTCGCGATCTTCGCCTGCGCCTTCAACCTGCTGCTGGGATACACGGGCTTGCTGTCCTTCGGGCACGCTGCCTTCCTCGGTTCGGCGTCGTACGCCACGGGATGGCTGGTGCGCAGCGCCGGCTGGCCGCCGGAGCTGGGCGTGCTGGCCGGCACGGTGATCGCGGCGCTGCTGGGCCTGGTCGTCGGCCTGGTGGCGATCCGCCGGCAGGGCATCTACTTCGCGATGATCACGCTGGCGATGGCGCAGATGGTGTACTTCATCTGCCTGCAGGCGCCTTTCACCGGGGGCGAGGACGGCCTGCAGGGCGTGCCGCGCGGCGAGCTGTTCGGCGTGTTGCCGCTGCAAAACGACCTGGTGATGTACTTCGTCGTGCTCGCCGTCTTCGTCGCGGTGTTCCTGTTCATCGTGCGCATCGTGCATTCGCCCTACGGGCAGGTGCTCAAGGCCATTCGGGAGAACGAGCCGCGGGCGGTCTCCCTGGGCTACGACGTGGACCGCTACAAGCTGCTGGCCTTCGTGCTGTCCACCACGATCGCGGGGCTGGCCGGCTCGCTGAAGACTTTGGCGCTCGGCTTCGCGACGCTGTCGGATGTGCACTGGAGCCTCTCGGGCGAGGTGGTGCTGATGACGCTCCTGGGCGGCATGGGCACCTTCGCCGGCCCGGTGGTGGGGGCCTTCACGATCGTGGGCCTGCAGAACTTCCTCGCCGACCGCGTCGGCTCCTGGGTCACCGTGATCATCGGCGCGACCTTCGTGGTCTGCGTCCTGGCCTTCCGGCGCGGCATCGTCGGCGAGCTGCTCGCCTGGCAGAAGCGCCGCGCGGCACGCGGGCAGTCGTGACCTCCGGCTCCCGGGCCGGGGCTGTCCTTGCGGGCGGCCCCGGTGTCCGGCTTCACGCGGGCTTGGCGGAAGAGGACTTGCGCTTGCGGGCGTATGCCGCCACCATGCCGAGCCCGGCGAGCATCAGCGCGTACGTTTCCGGCTCCGGCACGGGCGAGGTGGGGATGGCCATCAGATGGTCGGGCAAGGAGGTCAGGCCCTCGTACGAGGCGAGGCTGGCGCGCCGGCTCACCACCAGGTCCACATACGTGCTGCCGTAGCGGGCTTCGACCAAGTACAGCGTGGGGTCGAGGTCGGTCATCAGCGCGAAGCTGCCGGCCAGCCCGCCGGTGGCGGTCAGGACGCGGTAAATCCCCTCGCCGGCGCCGTTCGCGAAGTCCGCATACAGCGTCCCCCCCAGCCGGGCGCGGCCCGCGATCGCGACGACGTCGTAGAGCGAGGCGCCGAGGATGTCGACGTCGAGCTGCCCGCCGAGCAGCGTGACCGCGCCGCCCAGCAGCGAGGCCCGCCCCACGGTGCCGTCCAGCCCTGCGCCCCACAGCCCGCCGTCGAAGGTGTAGGCGCTGGCCTGCATGACGCCGTCGATCCATGTGCGGGCCGAGGTGCCGGCATGCGTGTAGGCGCCCGACGACGTGAGCCGGCCGCCGCCGGCCACCACCACGGTGCCGGTGTTGCGCAGCGCGGCGGTGGTCGCAGATGCGCCGGACAGCAGCCGCAGGCTGCCATCGTTGAGGGCCAGGCTGGACAGGGCCTGCCGGTCGACGCCGCCGTGGTTGTTGAGCAGTTGGGCGGTAGCGCCGCGCAACTCGATGCGCGCCGAGTTGTGCGTGATCCCCGCGGCGCTGCCGAGGTTGAGCGCCACGACCTGCCGGTCGGCGATGTAGGTGCCCGCGGTGAGGCGCCGCTCAGTGGCGTTCCACTGCGTGAGGCTGCCTCTTACGTCGATGCGCGCCCCGCGCGCCTCGAGCGTCCCCGGGTTGTTCAGCGTGCCGCTGAAGATCATCTGCCCACTGCCTTGGGTGAGCACCCGGCCGGGGTTGTAGAACCTCCCGGTCGACTCGGTGCGCCCCGCGCCTGTCTTGAGGTACAGGCCATGGTTCTCGAAAGCGATGACGCCCAGTTGCACCGGCCGGGTGGTGCCGCCGCCGGGATCCATGTCGCGCGCGGTCTCGTCGCGGAACTGCCGGGTCGGCGTGACGATGACCCGCCCGCCGCCGACGATGTCCGTTTCGCCAGTCCACGAACCGCCTCCACCCAGCACCATCGTCCCGTCGATCTGCTTGCGGTGGCCGGGCACGTCGGCGCCGCTGCCGTCGCCGGTCCAGTACTGCGGCCCGCCGTGCAGACGCGCGCCTGCGCTCACGTTGATGCGTCCGCTCACCTGCAGGTCGCCCACGCCCCAGTCGAGCTGCTGGACGCTGAGGGACGGTGCGTTGAGCAGGCCCCAGTAGGGGAAGCCGTCAAAGTGCGCAAGGCTGTCCAGCTTCACGCTGCCCAGGCTGATGGGGCTGGCCGATCTGAGGAAGGCTCCCTCCGCCAGTTCCAGCCGCCCGCGACCGGTCAGGACTGCGCCGTTGCGGAACTCCGTTTCCCCGCCGATGAGGCGCAGCACGCCGTCGTTGCGCACGGTGCCGGCGGCAAAGACGCTGGGCTGGGCGAGATGGTAGATGTAGTCGTTGATGATGTGCAGTTGCCCGGTCGGGCCGATCGTCCAATTGCCGGTGCTGGAAATGCCTGTGGCGACCACGGAGAACTCGGCTTGGCCGTTGATGAGCGCCGTGCCAGTGTGCTGGAAGCCGCCACGGAAGATGCCGAGGGAGAACGTCGCGCCCTGCGCCACCTCCAGCTGCCCGCTCTGATTCCACGTCGTGCCGGGCGTACCCGTCACGGACAGACGCCCCTGCTGTACCCGGATGACCCCGCTGTTGTCCATCAGCGGACCGATGTAGGGCGCGTTGATCGACGTCGTGCCTGCGCCGGTCTTGACGTAGGTGCCGGCGTTGACGAACCCGCCCGCGACCCTCAGTCCGTGACTGCTGCCCGCCCCGACATGGTCCTCGAACCGCGACCCCGGGCCGAGATGCAGGTGGCCATCGAAGGTCATCGCGGAGTTGCCGTCGAGCCAACGGGTCGTGCCGCGCAGCTCCACCGTGGAGCGGTACCCGACGTACTTGTCCGAGCCGTTGCCGATGGTGGTGTTGCCCGTCACGACGAGCCGGGTCTCGGGATCCTCGAACGGGTCGATGGGCCCGAGGCTGCCGCTGTCCCACCGCAAGTGCGTGAGGTTCAGGGTACCGGGACCTTGCAACGTGCCGCCGTTCAGGTGCAGCGCCCACAGTTGCGACGACGGTGCGTTGAGCCTGAGCGTGCCGCCGCTGAATGTCATGCGGCCTGTGCCGTGGACGCTGCCGATGTCGAAGGTGCCGCTGCGCAGCGTGGTGTCGTAGGCGCCCAGCAGCGCGCGCGCATCGACACCGGAGGGCAGCCCCGGGGTCCAGTTGGCGGCCAGATCCCAGAACGAGGCGGCGCTGCCCGCGCCGCCGGTCCATCGATAGTCCGCCGCTTGGGCAGCGGGCAGCAGGGCCGCTGCGGCGGCCAGGGCCAGCGTGGCGGGTCGCCATCCGGGCCGCCGCCCGCGGGACGCGCAGATGACGCGAGTGGATGTGGACATCTCCTCCTCCTGTGTTCGGAATATGGAACGCGAGTAAAGGATCACTCTCCGGCTTTCGTGGGAGGAGCGGAGATGCAAGCAGCCGTAACACGCGGGAGAGAAGCCCGCGCGGCAGGCCGCGCCCGGCGGCCCCCTTGTTCGAGGGGTGTGGCCGCCGAGCCACGGTGGGCGAGGCGGCGGAAAGGCCGCCGCAGGGGCGTGCGGCGGAGAGGGGAAGCTCAGCTTTGCGTGTCGGTCCAGGTGCGACCGTCACCGCGCTCGCGGATGGCGGCGATGTTGACCTTGGTGCTGCTGGCCGAGCGGGGCACCACGGCGAGCTGCCATACCGTGTCGGCCGGCAGGATCGCGTCCGCCGAATCGAGCAGGACTTGGCTCGGGTCGGCCGCCGGCGTCACCCGCACGCGGTAGGTCCCGGCGGGGAGCTCGACGAAGGCGGATCGGGTTTCGTAGGCGTCGAGCGTGAAGGTGGGTAGGCCGAGCGGTGCATCTGCCGCGCCGATGTGCACGGCCAGCCGGACCTGCTGGTGGTGCACCGCGCCATGGAAGGCACGCACGCGCACCCGGCCGAGGGGGGGCAGGGCGCTGGACTCGTCGATCACCCAGAAGCGCACGTCGCCACCCGTCGCGGCGCTGCCGTAGGCCACCACCGTGGTGCGGCTGTCCCCGGGGAAGGCGAGTTGCACGCGCTCCAGTTCGCGCTCGCCCTGTTTGACCGCCACCGTGTGCGTGCCGCGGAAGAGGGCGCCGTAGACCGACCCGTTTCCGCCGATGTTGACGCTCGTGGCCAGGATGTTGTCGACGTAGAAGCTGGCCAGCGACACGTCGCGGGTGCCGTTGACGAAGCGCAGCAGCGGGTCCTGCGGCCGGTCGTCGCCTCCGCCGCCGCAGGCGGCAAGCGCACCGAGAGCAGGGGCGCCCAGCGCCCCTAGCAGCAGGCGGCGGCGCGACAAGCCCGTTTCGGTGCGGAAGGGGCGCGAAGCCAGGGATGGCTCGGTCATTGTGGTTCCTCCAATCAACGCCCCATTGTGGCGCGTGCGGCCACGGTTCGCATGCCGCGCGTGGTCCGGCTCCCGCCTGCCAGCGGTCCGGCGAAGGGCGGTGCTCAGGCCGCCCGAGCCTGCGCCTCGCCCTGGCGCCAGCGCGCCATCAGCTGGGCCCACTTCTCGCGCGCCTTCGCGAGATGCCGCTCCTTCACGTGCCCGTAGCCGCGGATGTCCTCGGGGATGCGCGCGATCTCGACGGCCAGCGGCAGGCGCTCGGCGCTCAGTCCTGCCAGCAGTTCCTCGACGCAGTCCTTGTACTCGCCGATGAGCGCGCGTTCGGTGCGGCGCTCCTCGGTGCGGCCGAACGGATCGAGCGCGGTGCCGCGCAGGCCCTTGAGCTGGGCCAGCAGCCGGAACGCCGTCAGCATCCAGGGGCCGAAGCGGCGCTTGACCAGATGGCCGTGCTCGTCGCGGCGGGCGGTGAGCGGCGGCGCGAGGTGGTAGGCCAGCTTGTAGTCACCCTCGAACTGCTCGGCGAGCTTGGCATGGAACTGCGGATCGGTGTGCAGGCGCGCGACCTCGTACTCGTCCTTGTAGGCCATCAGCTTGAAGAGGTAGCGCGCGACCGCCTCGGTGAGCTTGGTCGAGCCCAGCGGTGCCTCGGCGGCGCGCACGCGCTCGACGAAACTGCGGTACTGCCGTGCGTAGGCCGCGTTCTGGTAGCCGGTGAGAAACTCCTCGCGCTTGGCGATCAGCTCGTCGAGGTTGGTCGACTTGCGCACGAACTGCACCACCTGACCCTGCGGCTCGACCAGCTTCATCACCGAGGCCAGGTCGTGCGCTGCCCGGCGTCCCCATTCGAAGGCAGCCTTGTTGTTGGCCACCTGCACACCGTTGAGCTCGATGGCGCGCATCAGTGACGCGTGCGCGAGCGGCACCCAGCCCTTCTGCCAGGCATAGCCCAGCATCAGCGGGTTGGTGTAGATCGAGTCGCCCAGCAGCCGCGTGGCCAGCGCTTCGGCATCCAGGCGCGCGAGGTTGTCATCGCCCACCGCCTGGGCCAGCACCGTTTCGCACTGGCCCCCCGGGAACTCCCAGTTCGGGTTGCCCACGAGCGCGGCCGTGGGCGTGCCGTGCGTGTTGAGCGCGACGCGCGTGCGCCCGGCGCGCATGGTCGCCACGGTGGTCGCGTTCGCCGTCACGATCGGGTCGCAGCCGATCACGAGGTCGGCCTCGGCGGTGCCGACCTTGGTGGTGTGGATGGCGCCGGGGCGGTTCGCGATCTGGATGTGGCTCCAGGTGCTCCCACCCTTTTGCGCGAGACCCGCCGCGTCCTGCGTGACGATGCCCTTGCCCTCCAGGTGCGCCGCCATGCCGAGCAATTGGCCGATGGTGATGACGCCGGTACCGCCCACCCCCGCGACCACGATGCCGTAGGCCTCCTCGGCCAGGGGCTGCGCCGGCTCGGGCAGCGGCGGCAGCTGGAAGGGGTCGGGCCGCGCGTCACCCTTCTTGGCCGCCTTGAGCTGGCCGCCTTCGACGGTCACGAAGCTGGGGCAGAAGCCCTTGATGCAGGAGTAGTCCTTGTTGCAGGTGCTCTGGTTGATGCGGCGCTTGCGGCCGAACTCGGTCTCGACCGGCTCGACCGACAGGCAATTGCTCTGCACCGAGCAGTCGCCACAGCCCTCGCACACCAGCTCGTTGATCACCACGCGCGTGGTCGGCTCGGCCATCGTGCCGCGCTTGCGGCGGCGGCGCTTTTCGGTCGCGCACGTCTGGTCGTAGATGATGACGGTGCAGCCCTCGACCTCGCGCAGCTCGCGCTGGATGCGGTCGAGCTCGTCGCGGTGGTGCACCGTGACGCCCGGCGCGAGGTGGATCGGCGCGTTGTACTTCTCGGGCTCGTCGGTCACGACCACGATCTTCCTGACGCCCTCGGCCTCGAGTTCGCGCGTCATTTGTGGCACCGTCATCGTGCCGTCCACCGGCTGGCCGCCCGTCATCGCGACCGCGCCGTTGTAGAGGATCTTGTAGGTGATGTTGACCCCCGCGGCGATGCTCTGGCGGATCGCCAGCAGCCCCGAGTGGTAGTAGGTGCCGTCGCCCAGGTTGGCGAAGATGTGCTTTTCCTTGGTGAAGGGCGCCTGGCCCACCCAGGGCACGCCTTCGCCGCCCATCTGCGTGAAGGTGGAGGTCTGGCGGTCCATCCACACCACCATGTAGTGGCAGCCGATGCCGGCCACGGCGCGGGAGCCCTCGGGCACCCGGGTGGAGGTGTTGTGCGGGCAGCCGCTGCAGAACCAGGGCACGCGGTCCGAGCCGAGGTTGAGCGGTTGCTGGCTGCGCTCCTTGGCTTCGATGATGGCCAGGCGGCTTTCGATGCGGGCCCGCAGGTCGGTGCCCAGCTGCTGCAGCATGCCGAGCTTGTCCAGCCGCTGCGCGATGGCCTTGGCGATCAACGCGGGGTTGAGGTCGGCTTGCGCGCGCAGCAGCCAGTTGGAGGCCGGGTTGGGTCGCGACCACTCGCCGCCCGAATAGTCGCCCTCGGGCTCGTTGAACTTGCCCAGCACGTTGGGGCGCACGTCCTCGCGCCAGTTGTAGAGCTCTTCCTTGAGCTGGTACTCGATGATCTGGCGCTTTTCCTCGATGACCAGGATCTCCTGCAGGCCGGTGGCGAACTCGCGCGTGATCGTCGCCTCCAGGGGCCACACGACGGTGACCTTGTGCAGCCGGATGCCGATGCGCCGGCAGGTCTCGTCGTCCAGTCCCAGGTCGTGCAGTGCCTGCCGGGTGTCGTTGTAGGCCTTGCCGCTGGCGATCAGGCCCAGCCGTGCATGGGGCGAATCGACGACGGTGTGGTTCAGGCGGTTGGCGCGCACGTAGGCCAGGGCCGCGTACCACTTGTAGTTCATCAGCCGCGCTTCCTGCTCCAGCGGCGGGTCCGGCCAGCGGATGTGCAGGCCGCCCGGCGGCATCTCGAAGTCGGTCGGCAGCACGATGTCCACGCGCTCGGGGTCCACCCATACGCTGGAGGACGACTCGACGATCTCCTGGATCGTCTTCATGCCGGCCCACACGCCGGCGAAGCGGCTCATCGCGAAGGCGTGCAGGCCCAGGTCCAGGATCTCCTGCACGTTGGTCGGGAAGAACACCGGAAAGCCCACCGCCTTGAAGACGTGGTCGCTCTGGTGCGCCGCGGTCGAGCTCTTGGCGATGTGGTCGTCGCCGGCGATCGCGATCACGCCGCCATGCCGGGCGGTGCCTGCCATGTTGGCATGCTTGAAGACGTCGAGGCACCGGTCCACCCCGGGCCCCTTGCCGTACCAGATGCCGAAGACGCCGTCGAACTTCTTCTGCTCGGGGTAGAGGTCGAGTTGCTGCGTGCCCCATACCGCGGTCGCGCCCAGCTCCTCGTTGACGCCGGGCTGGAAGACGACGTGGTTGGCCGCCAGGTATTTCTTCGCCTGCCACAGCGCCTGGTCGTATCCACCCAGCGGCGAGCCGCGATAGCCGCTGATGAAGCCGGCGGTGTTCAGGCCGTTCATCGCGTCGCGTTTGCGTTGCAGCATGGGCAGGCGCACGAGCGCCTGCACGCCGCTCATGAAGGCTCGGCCGTGTTCCAGCGCGTACTTGTCGTCCAGCGTGACGGACTCGAGCGCCTTGCGGACCGACTCGGGCAAGGGGGCGTTCATCGCGGTACTCCTTCTCGTGGGCTCGCGGCGCCGGCTTGTGGCCCGCGCGCGGCCTGGGTATGGGGATCGTCCAAGTGTAGGAAGCCGCTGCTGAGAAGTCTTTTCTTTCTATCCCTCCTGGAAAGGCGTCGCAGGAATAAGATTCTCAAACCGTCCAGTTCGAGAGCAGGAATGAGCTCCAAGTTGCAGGAATCAGGGAAAACCCGAGGCTCCGGTCCCGCCCCGGAGACGCCGCGCGCCGCCGACCCGGAGGGCCTGGACCGCTACGACATTGCGATCCTGCACGAGTTGCAGCAGGATGCGCGCCTGTCCAACGCCGAGCTGGCGGCCCGCATCGGCCTGTCGCCCACGCCCTGCTGGCGGCGCGTCAAGCGGCTGGAGGAGCAGGGCTACATCAAGGGCTACCGCGCCGAGATCGACCGCCACAAGATCGGCCTGGGCGTGCTCGCCTTCGTGCGCGTCGATGCCGAGCGCAACAATGCGGTCGCGACGCGGGAACTGGAGGATGCGCTGCGGGCGCTGCCGGAGATCATCTCCTGCCACTACATCTCCGGCTCGGGCACCTTCGAACTGCAGGTCATGGCCACCGACCTGGACGCCTATTCACGCTGGGCGATGGACACGCTGTTCCGCCTGCCGAACGTGAAGGACCTGCACACCAGCTTCTCGCTGGGCGAGGTCAAGTCCAGCCGGGCACTGCCGCTGGGCCACCTGCGGGAGCGGGCACGGCGCTCGCCGTGACGCCCTTGGACGAATCGCCGCGCGCGCACCCTGCGGGCCGGGCGTGATGATGGGGTACAAAGGGGTACTAGGAGGATGGATTCGGTGACCAGGCGGTACGGGGAACGCGCGACGAGATTCGATGCACGGCGGCGGTTCGCGGAGATCGCGCCGACCGACGTGCCAACGCCCTGAAAGCCGTGGAGGCGCCTCTGCTCGACCTCCTGCTGGGCCGCGAGCGCCGCCGTCGTATCCGGGTCCAGCGGACCCTGCTGGCCGCCGGCACGTATGCCGCGTTGTCGCTGGTGCAGTGGTATCGCATCGCCCATGGCCTGGCCGACCCCCTTCTCGGCGGCCTGCTCGTCGCCCTCGTGCTCGGGGCATCGGTCGTCTTCTACGCGGCGACGAGAACCGGGTGGAGCGAGCGGTTCGCCGATCCCGCGCTGACGCTGCCGCAGATGGTGTTCGCCATTCTTGCCGTGGCGGCCACCTACGCGACCGGAGGCCCCGGGCGAGGTGCGCTGCTGACGCTGGTCGCGGTCATCCTGATGTTCGGGGCGTTCAACCTCACGGGGCGCGAGTTCCTCGCGATCAGCCTGCTGGCGGTGGTCTCGTTCGGCCTTGCCATGTTCACGATGTCCAGGCTGTATCCGCACGAGTATTCGCCCACCGAGGAGGTGGTGCACTTCCTGTTCACGGCGACCACCATCCCCGCGATCGCGATCCTCGCGGGCCAGCTGAGCGAGCTGCGCGCTCGCCTGCGCCGCCAACGAACCGAACTCAGCGAGGCATTGAAGCGCATCCAGGAACTGGCGACACACGACGAACTGACGGGGCTGTACAACCGCCGCCACATGCAGGCCGTGCTGGAGGCCGAGCTGCGCCGTGCGCAGCGGATGCTGCACGGCTTCAGCGTGTGCCTGGTGGACCTGGACCATTTCAAGCGCATCAACGACCGGCACGGCCATGCGGCGGGCGACGAGGCGCTGCGCATCTTCGCGCTGGAGGCCCGCCGCACTCTGCGCGACAGCGACATCGTCGGTCGGTGGGGCGGCGAGGAATTCCTCGTGCTCCTGCCCGGCATCGGCGCCGAGGAAGCGCGTCTTGCGATGGAGCGGCTGCGCGCGGCGCTCGCGCGCGACGATGCCTGGAAGTCTCGGCCCGAGCTGCGCTTCACTTTCTCGGCCGGCATCGCCGAGCACCTGCCGGGCGAAGACCTGCACCGCACGATCGAGCGCGCAGACCGGGCGCTCTACGCCGCCAAGGAGGCGGGGCGGGACCGCAGCGCCTGTGGCTGAGGGATGTTGAGTTTGAGCAGGTGTGGGCCTGTCCGGCGGTCGTGGTCCGCGTGCCCGGCCATGGCAAGTTGGGTTCTCTACGGGTAAATCCCGACGCCTCTCCCTGGCGGATGTTGATTTCAAGTAGGCGGCTGTGTTCTCGCAGCATGGCCGGCCCGCGTGCGGGCGCCTACGATCCTCTGACCTCGAACCGCAGAGTTCGGGCTCACCACCAAAGAGGAGACTATGAACAAGGTTCTGCAACAGTGGGCTGTCGCATCCGTGGTGCTGGCGGCCGGTCTGGGCACCGCGGGCGCCCAGACGACGGGAACCCTCTCGGGCGATGTGCTGCGCATCGGCGTGCTGACCGACATCTCGGGTGTGTATGCCGACATCTCGGGCAAGGGCGCGGTCGAGGCGGTGAAGATGGCGGTCGAGGACTTCGGGGGCCGGATGTTCGGCAAACCCATCGACGTGGTCTTCGCGGATCACCAGAACAAGGCCGACGTGGGCGCGGCCAAGGCGCGCGAGTGGTTCGATGCGGGCGGCGTCGACATGATCAACGACCTGGCCAACTCCGGCGTCGCGCTGGCGGTGGCGGGCGTGGCCAAGGAGAAGAAGCGCCACATCATCGTCAACAACGCCTCCAACGTGGGCGTGACGAACGCCCAGTGCTCGCCCTACGCGGTGCACTATGCCTACGACGCCTATTCGCTGGCCCATGGCACGGGCCGCGCGGTGGTCGAAGGCGGGGGCGACACCTGGTTCTTCCTGACGGTGGACTTCGCCTTCGGCATCGGTCTGGAGCAGCAGGTCTCGGAGGTCGTGCGTGCCTCCAAGGGGCGTGTCGTCGGGGCCGCACGCCATCCGCTCGGCACCACGGACTTCTCGTCCTACATGCTGCAGGCGCAGGCATCCAAGGCCAAGATCATCGGGTTGGCCTCGACCGGGAACGACACGATCAACGCGATCAAGGCGGCGCACGAGTTCGGCATCACGAAGAACCAGAAGCTCGCGGCGCTGCTCCTGTGGATCCAGGACGTGCACGCGCTCGGACTGCAGACCGCGCAAGGACTGCAACTTACCAACGCGTGGTACTGGGACATGAACGAAGAGTCGCGCGCCTTCGCCCGCCGCTTCATGCAGCGCGTTGGCCACATGCCCAACATGGCGCATGCCGGCGACTACTCGTCCACGCTGCACTACCTGCGCGCCGTGCAGGCAGCGGGCACCGATGAGCCCGACGCCGTCTCGGCCAAGATGCGCGAGCTGCCGATCAATGACATGTTCGCCAAGAACGGACGCATCCGGGCCGATGGGCGCATGGTGCACGACATGTACCTGTGGGAGGTCAAGAGCCCTGCCGAGTCGAAGTACCCGTGGGACTACCTCAAGCTGGTGAAGACCATTCCGGCGGCGCAGGCCTTCATGCCGCTCGAGCAGAGTACCTGCTACCTGGTGAAGAAGTCGAACTGACTAGGCTTCCAGCAGCATGAGCCACATCCTCGAGGCGCGGGGCCTGTCGCGCAGCTTCCACGGCTTCCGCGCCGTCTCCAATGTGGACCTGTCGGTGCGCGAGGGCAGCATCCATGCGCTCATCGGGCCGAACGGCGCTGGCAAGACGACGTGCTTCAACCTGCTGACGCGGTTCATCGAGCCGACGGCCGGGCGCATCGTGTTCCACGGGCACGACATCACGCGGGTGCCCGCCGACGCCGTTGCCCGCCGGGGGCTGGTGCGCTCCTTCCAGATCTCGGCCGTGTTCGCGCAGCTCACCGTCCTCGAAAACGTGCGGCTGGCTGTCCAGCGCCGCAGGGGCCACTCCTTCGACTGGTGGCGCAGCGACCGGGTGCTCGCCGAGCACGACGAGCGTGCCCACGCCTTGCTGGAGGAGGTGGGGCTGGAGGCCTGGGCAAGCCACCTGGCCGGGGAACTGCCCTACGGGCGCAAGCGCGCCCTGGAACTGGCGACCACGCTCGCGCTGGAACCGAAGATGCTGCTGCTGGATGAGCCCATGGCCGGCATGGGGGCCGAGGACATCGCCCAGGCCACGGCGCTGATCCGCCGTGCGGCCGCAGGCCGCACGGTCCTGATGGTCGAGCACAACCTCTCGGTGGTGGCGGACCTGTGCGACCGTATCACCGTGCTGGCGCGCGGGGAGGTGTTGGCCGAGGGCGACTACGCCAGCGTCTCGCGCGACGAGCGCGTGGTGGCCGCCTACCTCGGACAGAGCAAGCACGAGATGCCAGCGGAGGCAGCCCATGGCTGAGCCCCTGCTGGAAGTGCGCGCGCTGCGGGCCTGGTACGGGCCAGGTCAGGTCCTGCACGGCATCGACCTGGACGTGCAGGAGGGCGAACTGGTCACGCTGCTGGGACGCAACGGCGCGGGCAAGTCGACGTTGCTCAAGTCCATCATGGGACTGGTCTGGCCCCTGCGCGGTTCGATCCGCTTCCGGGGCCAGGAACTGCTGGGCGCACCACCGCACCGGATCGGCCGTGCCGGCATCGGCTTTTGCCCCGACGACCGGGGCATCTACGCATCGCTGACCGTGCGCGAGAACCTGCAGTTGCCTCCCATCGTGGCCGAGGGGGGCATGAGCGAGGCGGAGCTGTTCGCGCTGTTTCCCAATCTCGCGCAGCGTGCACGGTCAGCCGGCACGCAACTGTCCGGTGGCGAACAGCAGATGCTGGCGATTGCCCGCATCCTGCGTACCGGGGCCAAGCTGCTGCTGCTCGACGAGCCCACCGAAGGCCTTGCACCGGTGATCGTCGAGCGCATCGGCGAGCTGATCCTTCAGCTCAAGGCCCGCGGCTACACCATGGTGCTGGTCGAGCAGAACCTCGCGTTCGCCGCGCGCCTGGCCGACCGGCACTACCTCATCGAATCGGGGCGCGTGGCCGAATGCCTGCCGGGCTCAGCGCTGACGCGGGACCTTGACCGGGTGGCCGCCCGCCTGGGGGTGTGAATCATGAATGGCCTGACCCCGCGGCCTGGCGCGATAGTCCGAGGGGCGAAATCCCGTGAGGCGCTTGAACGTGTTCGAGAAGGCGAAGGGGTTGACGTAGCCGACGCAGCGCGCGATCACCTCGATCTTGTCGCTGGTGGTGGCCAGGAGGTGGGCGGCATGCGCGATGCGCAGCGCCGCCAACTGCTTGCCGGGGCTGCGCCCCAGGCTCTTCTGGCACAGGCGCCGCAGGTGCTCTTCGCTGGTGTTGGCCAGTCGGGCCAGGTCCGCCAGCGTCCAGTCGCGCGCCAGGTCGGCCTGCACGGCGTTCCACACGCCCACCAGCCGCGGCTCACGCTGCAGCGGCTCGAGGATGCGCCCGACGTAGCGCTCGATCACATCCACCCAGACGGCGCAGGTGCCGGGGTCGGCGGCATCCTGCATCTCGTGAGCCAGGCCGAGCACGGCATGGTGCAGCACCTGGCCGTCGAAGCGCGTCATCACCGGCGACATGGTGCCGTCCACGGAGCGCACCGAGCTGGGCATGAACCGGACCCACGCGACCTGCCACCGCTTGCCCGGCACGCAATGGAACGCGTGCAGCACGTGGGCCGGCGCGAAGCTCGCATGGCCCGGCTTGTGGGTGTACCAACGCCCGTCGAGCAGGGTGCGGCCCTCGCCCCCAAGGCACACCTGCATGAAGGCGCCGCTCAGATGGGTGCGCACGATGGTGAAGGGCGCCGCGGCGTCGACCACCGCCACGTGGGCGATGTGCCGCGTGGCCAGGGCCTCGCAGTGCTCAGCCCGCACGACGGTGTAGCGGGTGTCGTCTCCCCAGACATGGGTCTCGGTCGAAAGGTCGGGGTGGGCCATGGCCCGGAAATCATAAGTTCGAAGGAGTGCGTGTGATCGAGATCTTCGGGCTGCCGCTGCCGGCATTGGCGGGGCAGATGGTGCTGGGGCTGGTCAACGGCTGCTTTTACGCCGTGCTCAGCCTGGGACTGGCCGTCATCTTCGGGCTGCTGCGCATCGTCAACTTTGCGCACGGCGCCTTCTTCATGGTGGGCGCATTCGGTGCGTGGATGCTGCTGCGTTACGCGGGTGCCGGCTATTGGGTGGCCCTGCTGCTGGTGCCGTTGCTGGTCGGCCTGGCCGGCGGCGTGTTCGAGCGGACGCTGCTGCGCCGCCTCTACGGCCTGGACCCGATCTACGGCCTGCTGCT
Source organism: Burkholderiaceae bacterium (assembly GCA_035559275.1). Classification (GTDB taxonomy): domain Bacteria; phylum Pseudomonadota; class Gammaproteobacteria; order Burkholderiales; family Burkholderiaceae_C; genus Caldimonas. Next base: position 4,823 of record DATMBN010000026.1, on the reverse strand, counting down.
CACCTTCGGACTGGTGCTCGCGCTCGAAGGCGGCTTCCGCGTGGCCTATGGCACCTCGGGGCAGCCCTATCCGGTGCCCGAGGCATTGCGCGGCGTGGTTGACCTGGGTTTCATGGTGCTGCCGCTGTACCGGATCTGGGTGATCGTCGCGGCCCTGGCCGCCTGCGTGCTGACCTGGTGGCTCATCGAGCGCACGCGCCTGGGGGCCACGCTGCGCGCCGCCACGGAGAAGCCTGCGCTCACCCAGGCGTTCGGCGTGGACGTGCCGCGCCTGCTCACGCTCACCTACGCCGCGGGTATCGCCCTGGCCGCCTTCACGGGCGTGCTGGCCGCACCCATCCTGCACGTCAACTCGGGGATGGGATCGAACCTCGTGATCATCGTCTTCGCCATCGTGGTGATCGGCGGCATGGGCTCGGTACTGGGCTCCATCGTCACCGCGCTGGGCCTGGGCGTGATCGAAGGGCTGACCAAGGTGTTCTATTCGGAGGCGTCGACCACCGTGATCTTCGTCGTGATGGCCCTGGTGCTGCTGCTGCGCCCGCGGGGGCTCTTCGGGCGGGAGGGCGCCGCATGAAGCTGACCCGCATTCTGATTCCCGCGGTCATCGTGGCCCTGCTCGCGGTGCCCTGGGTCCCCGGGCTGGTGTACCCCGTGTTCGTGATGAAGCTGTTGTGCATGGCCCTGTTCGCCTGCGCCTACAACCTGCTGCTGGGCTTCGGCGGAATGATGTCGTTCGGACATGCGGCGTTCTTCGGCAGCGCTGCCTATCTCACCGGGGTGGCCACCAAATACTGGGCATTGCCGCCTGAGCTGGGCCTACTCGTGGGCACGGCCACCGCCGGGCTGCTCGGGGTGGTGGTCGGCGCGCTGGCGATCCGCCGGCAAGGCATCTACCTGGCGATGATCACGCTGGCACTGGCGCAGATGGTGTACTTCATCTTCCTGCAACTTCCCTTCACGGGCGCCGAGGACGGCATGCAGCAGATCCCGCGCGGGCGTCTGCTGGGCGTGATCGATCTGCGCAACGACGTGGCCATGTACCACCTCGTGCTGGCCCTGACCCTGGGTGCCCTGTGGCTCATCCACCGCGTGGTGCACTCACCCTTCGGCCACGTGGTCGTCGCCATCCGCGAGCACGAGCCGCGCGCGCGTTCGCTGGGCTATCCGGTGGAACGCTACAAGCTCATGCTCTTCGTGTTGTCGGCCGCGCTGTCCGGTCTGGCGGGCTCGATGAAGGCGCTGGTGTTTCAACTGGCGGCGCTGACCGACGTGCACTGGCACCTTTCCGGCGACGTGGTGCTGATGGCCCTGCTGGGCGGCATGCACACCGTCTTCGGCCCCGCCATCGGCGCCGCGGTGGTGGTGGGCCTGCAGTACTACCTCGACGCCTTCGGAGGCTGGGTCACCCTCGTGACCGGAGTGATCTTCATGGTGTGCGTGCTGACCTTCCGGCGCGGCATCGCCGGGGCGGTGTCCGCCTTGCGGCCGCCGCCGGCGACGCAACCGCAGCCCGGTTCCCGCGGCGCCCGCCAGGCAACCCCTTCGTCCCCCACGGTGGCCTCGCGCTGAGGCCTGATCTGCAAGGAGTGTTTCATGCCGCGTTTTGAACGCAAGGCCCTGATGGAGAGGTTCCGCGCCATGGTGGCGCGCCGGGAGCCGATCATCGGCGGCGGGGCCGGCACCGGCATCTCGGCCAAGTGCGAGGAGGCCGCGGGCATCGACCTCATCGTGATCTACAACTCGGGCCGCTACCGCATGGCTGGCCGCGCGTCGTCCGCAGGACTGCTCGCCTACGGCAACGCCAACGAGATCGTCTTGGAGATGGCTGGCGAGGTGCTTCCGGTGGTGCGGCGCACGCCGGTGATCGCCGGGGTCAACGCGACCGATCCCTTCATCGTGATGCCCTACTTCCTGCGACAGTTGAAGGACCTGGGGTTCTCGGGGGTTCAGAATTTCCCGACCGTGGGCATCATCGACGGCAGCTTCCGGCAGTCTCTGGAGGAGACGGGCATCAACTTCAGCACCGAGGTCGACATGATCCGGCAGGCCCACGAGATGGACCTGCTCACGACCCCCTACGTGTTTTCCGCGGACGAGGCCGTGGAGATGACCCGTGCGGGGGCCGACTTCATCGTCCCGCACATGGGGGTGACCACGGGCGGCACCATCGGGGCGACCACGGCCAAGACCCTGGACGAGTCGGTGCGCCTGATCGACGAGTGGGCCGAGGCGGCTCGGCGCGTGCGCAAGGAGGTGATCGTCATCGCGCACGGCGGGCCGATCTCGATGCCCGAGGACGTGGCCTATGTGCTCAAGCACAGCGAGCACTGCAACGGCTTCTACGGCGCCAGCAGCATGGAGCGGCTGCCCACCGAGGTCGCGATCAAGGCGCACGTCGAGCGCTACAAGCAACTGGAGCACTAGGAGGCGACGATGGTCAAGGTCTATGTGAGCGCGGTGATGAACGCGACGCTCGAGCAGGCGTGGGGAATGCTGCGCGACTTCGGCGCGCTGGGCGACTACCACCCCTACTTCGAGAACTCGTACATCGAGGACGGCAGGCCTGCCGACCAAGTCGGCTGCGTGCGGCGCTTCACGGTCCGCGACGGGGGCGGCTACCTGCGCGAGCAACTGCTCGCGCTGTCGGACGACGAGCACCGCTGCCGCTACAAGATCCTGCACATCGACGCCGACTGGAAGGACTACGTCGCCGAGATGCACCTGCTGCCGGTGACCGAGGGGAACCGGTGTTTCGGTGAATGGTGGGCGACGTTCGACGTGCCACCCGAGCAGGAGGCCGAGGCCGTGGCTCGGGTGGAGGGCACGTTCCGCACCTTCTTCGAGTGCGTGGACCAGCGCTTCGGCCGGGCATGAGCACGCGGCCGCCCACGGCCTGGGTGGTGGGCACTTTCGACACCAAGGCCGAAGAACTGCTCTACCTGGCCGGGTTGCTGCGCGCGGCCGGCCTGCAGGTGGTCACGGTCGACGTGGGCACGCGTTCGAGCGACACCCGCGCCGACATTCCCGCCCGTGCGGTGGCGCGCCATCACCCCGGGGGCGAGGAGGCGGTGTTCGGGACGCACGACCGGGGCCAGGCCGTCATCTCGATGGGCGAGGCCCTGTGCGCGCTCGTGCGACGGCGCCTGGCGGCCGGCGAGATCGATGGCATGCTGGGCGTCGGAGGCTCCGGCGGCACGTCGATGGTGGCGCCCGCCCTGCGCCTGCTGCCGATCGGCCGGCCCAAGGTGCTGGTGTCCACCATGGCGGCGGGCAACATGGCTCCCTTCGTCGACGTGGCCGACCTGACCACCATGTACCCGGTGACCGACATTGCCGGACTCAACCGGTTGTCGCGTGCCATCCTCGCCAATGCGGCCCACGCCCTGGCGGGCATGCTGCTGCATCCGGTGCCGAGTGCCGGAGACGACCGGCCGGCCCTGGCGCTGACGATGTTCGGCGTGACGACCCCGTGCGTGCAACAGGTCAGCGCGCTCTTGCACGAGGCTTTCGACACCCAGGTGTTCCACGCCAACGGCGCGGGCGGCCGCACGATGGAGGCCCTGGCCGCCGCCGGCATGTTGCAGGCCGTGGTCGATCTGACCACCACGGAGGTGGGGCAGCACCTGGCGGGCGGTGTCTGCGACGCGGGCCCCCACCGCCTGGACGCGGCCGCCGTGCACGGGCTCCCTTGGGTCGGCTCGGTGGGAGCACTGGACATGATCAACTGGGGCGCACCCGAGACGATCCCGCCCCGGCACCGCGGCCGGCTGTTCCACGTGCACAACGCCAACGTGACGCTGATGCGCAGCAAGGCAGAGGAACTCCAAGCGGCGGGACGGCGTATCGCGCAGCGGCTCAATGCGGCGCCCGGGCCGGTGCGCCTGCTGTTGCCCCTGGGAGGGTTGTCGGCGCTCGACGCGCCGGGCCAGCCTTTCCACGACCCGGCGGCCGACCAGGTGCTCTTCGACACGCTGCACGAGGCGTTCGTGCCCACTGCCACGCACCGCCTGCTGTCCCTGCCGCATCACATCAACGACCCGGCCTTCGCCGCCGAGGTGGCGCGCCACGTGCGCGAGGTGCTCCCGCCGCGGGGCTGAACGGGCCGTCAGCGCACGGCGTAGCCCCGCCCTTCCAGACAGGCGGTCAGCGCGCGCGTGTAGCGGTCGCGGACCGCCTGATCGTCCGCATCCTCCTGTCCGACCGCCGCCAGCGTCGGGTCGTAGCCCGTCTGCTCCACCGACCACCGGTGGCACTCGTATTCGTCGTCCGACTGCTGCTGCGCCGACTGGCCGCGCTTGGGATAGGCGAGCGGCGGCTCGTACACGGGCAGCACGGCGGCCTCGGCCGGAGGCGGGACCACCTGGTAGCCGCCGGTGGCGAGCGGCATGTAGTAGACGCCGTAGGCGTGGTAGTACACGTGCGGTCCCACGCGCACCGCGGTATAGGGGCCGATCAGGGTACTGACGTACAAGCCCGGCGGCGGCTGGACGGCGATGTATCCCGCGCCGCCCGGTGCATACCAGTACCCGTCGGCATACCAGTAGGTGCGGCCGGCATGGATGACGGAGTGGCTGTAGGGAGGCAGCACCGTCACGACATGTCCGTACGGCCGGCGGACCGGCCAGCCGCGATCGTGGTACCACGGGTCGCGGAAGCGGTCGCCGCGCCAGTGGTCGCGCGGCGGGGTTTGGCCCCAGCGGGGCGTGCGCGTGTCCGTGGGTTCGCGCCACTGGCCCGGACTCGAGATGGGCGAGGGCGAGACGGCCGGCGGGCGCGGCGACGGCGCAGGGGGCGGGCGCCGGGCATCGGGCACATCGGCG
>DATMBN010000025.1:0-3463 GCA_035559275.1 Burkholderiaceae bacterium | reverse complement strand
GTACGCCTTGAACTCGCCGCCAAAACGCTCCGCGCCGATCTTCGTCAGCGCCGCCGTCAGCGTCGTCTTGCCGTGGTCCACGTGGCCAATCGTGCCCACGTTCACGTGGGGCTTGGTGCGCTCGAACTTACCCTTGGACATAGTCTTCTATCCCGTGTTTCTGATGCTGTTGGTGGAGCCGGCCCGCCGACTCAGTTCTTCTTGATCGCGGCTTCGGCGACGTTGGCCGGCGCCTCGGCGTAGTGATCGAACTCCATGGTGAAGGTGGCGCGGCCCTGCGACATCGAGCGCAGGCTGGTCGCGTAGCCGAACATCTCGCCCAGCGGGACCATGGCGTTGATCACCTTGCCCGACGGGCTGTCGTCCTGGCCCTGCAGGATGCCGCGGCGGCGGCTGATGTCGCCCATGACGTCGCCCAGGTAGTCCTCCGGGGTGACGACCTCGACCTTCATCATCGGCTCGAGCAGGACCGGGCTGGCCTTGCCGAAGCCTTCCTTGAAGCCCATCGAGCCGGCGATCTTGAACGCCATTTCCGACGAGTCGACGTCATGGTACGAGCCGTCGACCAGGCGGACCTTGATGTCCACGACCGGATAGCCGGCCATGACGCCGTTGGCCATCGCCTCCTGGATGCCCTTGTCGACCGCCGGGATGTACTCCTTGGGGATCACGCCGCCGACGATCGCGTTCTCGAACACGTAGCCGGCGCCGCGCTCCTGCGGCTCGATCTCGAGCACCACGTGGCCGTACTGGCCCTTGCCGCCCGACTGGCGCACGAACTTGCCTTCCTGCTTGACCGCCTTGCGGATGGTCTCGCGGTAGGCCACCTGCGGCTTGCCGACGTTGGCCTCGACGTTGAACTCGCGCTTCATGCGGTCGACGATGATCTCCAGGTGCAGCTCGCCCATGCCGGAGATGATCGTCTGGCCCGACTCCTCGTCGGTGCGCACGCGGAAGCTGGGGTCTTCCTGGGCCAGGCGGCTCAGGGCGATGCCCATCTTCTCCTGGTCGGACTTGGTCTTCGGCTCGACCGCCATCGAGATCACCGGTTCCGGGAACGCCATCCGCTCCAGGGTGATGACGCGGTCCTGGGCGCACAGGGTGTCACCCGTGGTGACGTCCTTCAGGCCGACCGCGGCGGCGATGTCGCCGGCGCGCACTTCCTTGATCTCGTCGCGCTGGTTGGCGTGCATCTGCAGGATGCGGCCCACGCGCTCCTTCTTGCTCTTGACCGGGTTGTAGACCTGGTCGCCGGAGTTGAGCACGCCCGAGTAGACGCGGAAGAAGGTCAGCGAGCCGACGAACGGGTCGGTCATGATCTTGAACGCCAGCGCCGAGAACGGCTCGTCGTCGGACGCCTTGCGGCTGTCCTCCTTCTCGTTGTCGTCGATGCCCTGCACCGGCGGACGGTCGGCCGGCGACGGCAGCAGGTGGATCACGCCGTCGAGCATGGCCTGCACGCCCTTGTTCTTGAACGCGGTGCCGCAGAACACCGGCACGATCTCGACCTTGATGGTGCGCTCGCGCAGGCCGGCGATGATCTCGGCCTCCGACAGCTCGCCCTCGTTGAGGTACTTGTCCATCAGCTCTTCGCTGGCCTCGGCCGCGGCCTCGACCATGAAGGCGCGCGCCTCGGCGGCCTTGTCGGCCAGCTCGGCGGGGATGTCGCGGTACTCGAAGCGGGTGCCCTGCGAGGCGCTATCCCAGTGGATGGCCTTCATCTTGAGCAGGTCGACCACGCCCTCGAAGCCGTCCTCGGCGCCGATCGGCACCTGCATCGGCACCGGGTAGGCGCCCAGGCGCGACTTCAGCTGCTCGACGACCTTGTAGAAGTTGGCGCCGGTGCGGTCCATCTTGTTGACGAACGCCAGGCGCGGCACCGAGTACTTGTTGGCCTGGCGCCACACGGTCTCGGACTGCGGCTGGACGCCGCCCACCGCGCACAGCACGAACACCGCGCCGTCGAGCACGCGCAGCGAACGCTCCACCTCGATGGTGAAGTCCACGTGCCCGGGGGTGTCGATGATGTTGAAGCGGTGTTCCGGCATGGACTTGTCCATGCCCTTCCAGAACGCCGTGGTCGCGGCCGAGGTGATGGTGATGCCGCGCTCCTGCTCCTGCTCCATCCAGTCCATCGTCGCGGCGCCTTCGTGCACCTCGCCGATCTTGTGGCTGACGCCCGTGTAGAACAGGATGCGCTCGGACGTCGTGGTCTTGCCGGCATCGATGTGGGCCATGATGCCGAAGTTGCGGTAACGCTCGATGGGAGTGGTGCGAGCCACGGGACCCTCTCGTAAGTTTTCAGTTTCCAGATGGCCGGACGCCGCCACTGGGGCGGCCTCCGGTTCGCATGGCGGCTCTCGCGCCGCGGCGGCGGCGTTTCCGCGCGCCGTCGGATGCGGCGCCCCGGGGGCGCCGCGCCCGCATCACCAGCGGTAGTGGGCGAAGGCCTTGTTGGCTTCCGCCATGCGGTGGGTTTCCTCGCGCTTCTTGATGGCGCCGCCGCGGTTCTCGGAGGCGTCGATCAGCTCGGCGGCCAGCTTGCGGGCCATCGAGTTCTCGCCGCGCTTGCGGGCCGAATCGATCACCCAGCGCATAGCCAGGGCCAGGCGGCGGGAGGCGCGGACCTCGACCGGCACCTGGTAGGTGGCGCCGCCGACGCGGCGGGACTTCACCTCGACCGCCGGGGCCACGTTGTCCAGCGCCTTCTGCACCAGCTCGATGGCGTTGGGGTTCTTCTGGCCGATCACGTCCATCGCGTCGTACACGATGTTCTCGGCGATGGACTTCTTGCCGCTCTTCATCACCATGTTGATGAAGCGGGCGATGGTCTCGCTCCCGTGCTTCGGGTCGGGAAGGACGGCGCGCTGGGGGGTGGAACCTTTACGGGACATTTCGGGCTTCCTCGATTAGCTCTTCGGGCGCTTGGCGCCGTACTTCGAACGGCCCTGGCGACGCTTGGTCACGCCGGCGGCGTCGAGCGAGCCGCGGACGGTGTGGTAACGCACGCCCGGCAGGTCCTTCACGCGGCCACCGCGGATCAGGACGACGGAGTGCTCCTGCAGGTTGTGGCCCTCGCCGCCGATGTACGAGATGACCTCGTAGCCGTTGGTCAGGCGCACCTTGGCGACCTTTCGCAGGGCCGAGTTCGGCTTCTTCGGGGTGGTGGTGTACACGCGGGTGCACACGCCGCGGCGCTGCGGGCACTTTTCCAGCGCCGGCGAGGCGCTCTTGTACGTGGTCGCCTGCCGCGGCTTGCGGACCAGCTGGTTGATCGTCGCCATTGGTAAGGTTCTTCTGCTTGGGGCCCCGCAGACCGGGGCCGGTACGTGAAAACGACGGCAGGCCGAAGGACGGCCTGCCGAGACAGGAAAGTATAGCGGCCGGCCGGAAACAGCGTCAACCGACCGTCCCTTCCCTGGGACCTGCGCCGGAGGCCGCGACGGCCCCCGCGCCCGCGGGC
>DATMBN010000024.1:0-40638 GCA_035559275.1 Burkholderiaceae bacterium | reverse complement strand
GCGGAGGACCGCTCCGTGCCGCCGCAGTGGCGGCATTCACGTCGGCAGCATGCGCCAGCCCCGGATGTTGGCCACGACGGCGAGCAGCTCAGCCGGCTCCACCGGCTTGGCCACGTGCATCTGGAAGCCGTGCGACAAGGCCCGCATGCGGTCCTCCACGCGGGCGTAGGCGGTCAGCGCGATGGCGGGGACGGCCGGGCGGCCCATCGACCGCTCGTCCTTGCGCAGCGCCTCGATGAACTGGTAGCCGTCTTTGCCCGGCATGCCGATGTCGCTGACGACCACGTCGAACGGCATCCCGCGCGCAAGGAGCAGGCCTTCGTCGGCCGAGGCGGCGCTTTCCACGCTCGCGCCGGACGCGGCGATCACCGCGCTGAGGAGGTCACGCGCGTCGTCGTCGTCTTCCACGAGCAGCACGCGGCACCCCTGCAGCGGGAACTTCTGCAATGCCTCGGCCGGCACCGGGCCCTGGGCGGCGGGGTGCTCCTGGGGGGCGGCCTCGGTCCCCTCGCCGCGTACGGGCGCCAGTGGCAGGTGGATGCGGAAGGTCGCGCCCTGGCCGGCGCCCGCGCTCTCGGCGGCGACGGTGCCGCCATGCATCTCCACGAGCTGCCGCACGATCGCCAGTCCCAGTCCCAGCCCCCCGTGGTAGCGGGTGGTGCCGGCGTCGGCCTGGCTGAAGCGATCGAAGATGCGCGGCAGGAACTCCGGCTCGATCCCGGCACCGTTGTCCTGCACGGCGATCTCGACGTGGGAGTTGACCCGCTGCACCGTCACCTGCACGCGCCCGCCCTTGGGCGTGAACTTCACCGCGTTGGAAACCAGGTTCCACAGGATCTGCTGCAGCCGGTCGGGGTCGCCGGAGATGGGGCCGGCCTTGGGGTCGACCAGCAGCTGCAGCCGGATCTCCTTGGCGATGGCGGCGGGCCGCACGGCGTCGACCGCGGCCTCGATGGCCTGCGCGGGGTTGAACACCTGCACGTTGAGCCGCAGCTTGCCGCTCGCGATGCGGGAGATGTCCAGCAGGTCCTCGACGATCTGCGCCTGCGCGCGCGCGTTGCGGTCGATCGTCTGCACGGCCCGCTCGACCATGTCGGGCTGCAGCTTGCCGCTGGCCAGCATCTTGGTCCACCCGAGGATGGACGTCAGCGGCGTGCGCAGCTCGTGCGACACGGTGGCGAGGAACTGGTCCTTGAGCCGGTTGGCCTCCTGGGCCTGCTGGTACAGGCGCTCCTTCTCTGCCGCCTCCTGCTCGGCACGCGCGCGTGCGCGCTGGGCCTCGTCGAGCAGCTGTGCCTTGTGGATGCCGAGCGCCGCCTGCGCGGCCATGGTCTCGACGATGCGCTCGTGCTCGGACGTGAACACGCCGGGCGTGGAATGGCCGAAGAACAGCCCGCCCACCACGCGGCCGTCGCCCAGCACCACCGGCACCGCGAGATACGCGCGCACGGGTAGGTGCCCGGGCGGCATGCCGTGGTGGGGCCCCCACCTGCCATAGCGCGGGTCTTGCTGCACATCGTCGCAACGGACCGTCCCTTCCCCGTGGAAGGTGGGCGCGAACAGGGGCGTCGCCCTGGGCAGCGGAAAGCTGGCGAAGGCCTCGCGCGGCGCGCCTGCCAGGGTGTAGAGCATGTAGCTCTCGCCAGCGGCGTTCTTCACGTTGTAGAAGAAGGCGCCGAACTGCGCGCCCGTCAGTTCGGTCGCTGCCTCGGTGACGGACTGCACCATGCGCTCGAGTTGCATCTCCTGCAGCACCAGCATGCCCAGGCGGTGTAGCGCCTCGCGCTCGGCCTCCTGGCGCTTGCGCGCCGAGATGTCCTGCACCTCGATGACGGTGCCCACCACCTTGCCGTCACGCCGGATCGGGCTGGCGGTGAACGAGACGGGATAGAAATGCCCGTCCTTGTGGACAAAGACCTCCTCGCCTTGCTGCTGGTTGTCCTCCGGCGCGGCCCGGTCGATGGGGCACTGCTCGATGGGGTAGGGCGAGCCGTCGGGACGGTGGTGGTGGACGAAGTCGTGCAGCGGGCGACCCTGCACCTCCTCCAGGGTGTAGCCGGTCAGCAACTCGGCCGAGCGGTTCATGTAGACGCAGTGCTGGCGCGCGTCCATCACGAAGAGCGCGACCGTCGCGTTCTCGCAGACGTCCTGCAGCGGATTGAGGGGGGAGTGGAACGGCATGGCGGCGTGATGATGCGCGGGAGGCGACCTCGCCCGCGCGGCGGCGAAGAGGAGATATTACTGACACGTGACGAGCGGAATTGTTTCCGACTCGCCCGCCCTTCCGGAATGGCGCTTGCCCCTCGTGAAGTTGGCATCGGGCCGGCGCAGCAACCGACCGCCGCATGCCCTATCCTGATGCCATGGACCGCGCCGACCCTTCTTCTTGCCTCCACGACGACCCGCCTCCCGGCGAGCCCGAGCCGCCCGCAGAGGGAGCGTGCTGCGGCAGCGGATGCGACCCGTGCGTGTGGGACCTCTACGCCGAGGAACGCGCGCGGTGGATGGACGCCATGCGGGCTTGGCAGGCGCGCCAGGAGGCCCACGACAGGGAGACTTCGACATGCACAAGAGCCGACTCGCCGGCATCGTGATCGACTGCCAGACGGACGACGTGGAAAGCGCGTCGCGCTTCTGGGCGGCTGCCCTCGGCCGGGACGCCGGGAAGCCGTCCGACCCGCAAAGCGCGCACTACCGGGTGCTGCAGGCGCCGCCCGGCGAAATCCAGGTGCTCGTGCAGGCGGTGTCCCATCCGAGCCGCGCGCACCTGGACATCGAAACGGACGACATCGAGGCCGAGGTCGCGCGGCTGGAAAAGCTGGGCGCCCGGCGCGTGCAGTTCGTCAAGCGCTGGTGGGTGATGGAAGCCCCGACAGGCCAGCGCTTCTGCGTCGTGCCCCCGCAACGGCCGGACTTCGAGGCCGCCGCGAAACAGTGGGACTAGCTGCGCAGCCGGCCGGGGCCGGGTACCGGGCGGCGAGCGGGCCCCGGGGGTCTCAGCCCCCGTCCTGCTGCCGGATCTTCCTGGCGCGACAGGCGGCGACGGCGAGCAGCCCGGGCAGCAACAACGCCAGCGACGCAGGTTCGGGCACTGGTGAGGGGGCGTACATCGGCATCCACTCGGAGCCTGTGTGGGTGTCGATGTCGCCGTTCAGGTGCAACCGTGCGCTCCCGTCGAAGTACCGTGCGTCGGTGTCCAGGAAGAACCAGTTGGACCAGCCCTGTTCATAGCTCAGCAAGACAGTGATGTAACCCTCGCCCCGCCAATGGAAGGGGCCGGTGATCTGCGCGCGCGACGGCGCGTAGTCGCCGGTGTCCGTGAGATAGCCGGCCTCGAAGGTGAAGGAGGGATCGAAGAACTGGCTGAGCGTGAACTGACGTACCGAGTCGCCACCTATTTCCAGGCTGTCTTCCACCACGTCCGTCTCCTGGTACAACCGCCAGTAGAAGTCCACGGTGCCGTCGTCGGCGCGTACCACCCTCGACTCCACCGTGCCGCCCACATACCACTCCTGCAGGTGGCTGCAGCAGTGGTCGAAGAACCGGAACGGAGTGCTGTTGGACGCGAGCACCGTACCCCGGGCTTCAGGTGAAGGTGCGGCGAACGGGTCGAACTCCGCGAGGGGCGGGATCGGCGCTTCGGGCGTGGGCGGTACCAGCGGTGCGCCAGACGCGCTGACGATCACCGCCATGCCGGCCAGCGGGCCGGCGAACAGGCGTGCAAGCATGTCGATCTCCCTGAGCGGCGGTCCGGCGCTCTGTGGCGCTTGGCGGGCCGACGGGTACACACTAGGCGTGCGGCGGCGTGCCGACCCCCCGTGAACGGGGGGGCCACCCCGTGCCGACTTCGCGCCTACGTTTCGTCCAGCGCCTCGCGCACCTTGCGCCCCAGTTCGTCCAGCCGGAAGGGCTTGCCCAGCAGGTGCACGCCCCTGTCGAGGCGGCCGTGGTGCACGATGGCGTTCTCGGTGTAACCGGACATGTACAGCACCTTCAGTCCGGGACGCAGCCGCATCGCCTGCTCGGCGACCTGCCGGCCCGAGATGCCGCCGGCCAGAATCACGTCGGTGAGCAGCAGGTCGAAGGGCTGGCCGGAAGTCAGCTGCGCCAGGGCCTGGGAGCCGCTGGCGCACTCCGTCACCCGGTACCCCAGCCGTTGCAGGCTGGTGACGGTGATCAGGCGCACGAGGTCGTCGTCCTCGACCAGCAGCACGTGTTCGTTGCCGTGACTCACGGGCAGGGGCGCACGCGCGTGGTAGTCCTCCTCGTCCGCGCCGGCTTCCACCCGGGGGAGGTAGAGCTTGACCGTCGTGCCCTGACCCGGTTCGCTGTAGATCTTCACGTGCCCGCCCGACTGGCGCGCGAAGCCGTACACCATCGACAGTCCCAGTCCGGAGCCCCGACCCGGGCCCTTGGTGGTGAAGAATGGGTCGAAGGCGCGCGCGGCGACCTCGGGCGACATGCCCGTGCCAGTGTCGGAGACCGCGACCATCACGTACTGGCCGGCCTGGATGTCGTGCTGCTCTGCGTAGCCACGGTCGATCGACACATTGGCGGTCTCGATCGTCAGCCGCCCACCCTCGGGCATGGCGTCCCGCGCGTTGATCGCGAGGTTGAGGATCGCGTTCTGCAGTTCGTTGGGATCGACCAGCGCCTTCCACAACCCGCCGCCGCGCACGAGCTCGATGTCGATGTCCTCCCCGAGGCTGCGCCGAAGCAGCGGCTCGAAATCGCCGAGCAGTTCGTTGACGTCGGTGCGGCGTGGATCGAGGGGCTGCTTGCGCGCGAACGCCAGCAGCCGGCGCGTGAGCACCGCGGCCCGCTCGCTCGCCTGCCGGATCAGCTCGATCTGCGCACGCGGGCCGGGTGCGGCGGCCGAGTGCTCGTGGTCCAGCGTGTCCACCGCGCTCAGGATCACGGTGAGCAGGTTGTTGAAGTCGTGCGCCACGCCCCCGGTCAGCTGCCCCAGCGCGTCCATCTTCTGCGCCTGTCTCAGGCGCTCCTCGGTCTCGACCTTGCGCGTGATGTCCTGGAAATAGACCGTGAGCCCGCCATCGTGGGGAAACGCCCGGACCGAGAACCAGGTCTGCAGCGGGTCGTAGAAAAACTCGAACCGCGCCGGGACGCGATCCTCGCGCACGCGGTGGTAGGCCGGATACAGCGGCGACTGCACGGCTTCGGGGAACTCCTTCCAGACGTTCTTGTCGATCAGTTCGGCCCGCTTGCGGCGCAGCAGGCGCTCGGCCTCGTCGTTGAGGTAGACGAAGCGCCATTCGGCGTCGAGGGCGTAGACCGCGTCGGAGATCGACGCGAAGATGTTCTCGATGCGCTCGCTCGCGGCGCGCGCCTGGGCCATCGCCGCTTCGCGGGCCTCGCGTGCGAGCAGGTTCTCGACGCAGGCGCCGACGATGCTGGCCAGCAGCATCATCTCGTTCTGATCGTCCGCGCTGAATTCGCCTTCGTCCTTGTCCGCCAGCTGCATGAGGCCCAGGTTGCGCCCGTCCTGTGCGACCAGCGGCACGGCCAGCCATCCGTGCAGGCGCGGCCGGTCGTCCTGTCCCGGTACCGGGCGCGCCCACTGCGGGTGCCGCTCGGTCTCGGCCCGGCTCAGACGCATCGGGCGGTTCGCTTCGCAAACGAGCTGCTGCAAGGCGCCGGAGGCCCAGGTCTCCATGTCGTCGCGCCAGCGTGCGTGACGGTCGGCGGCGCTGACGGCGTGCACCGCAGACTCGGCCCCCTCGCGGCGCAGTGTGCTCACCGCCAGGCCCGCGTCGAGCAGGCAGCGTGCGAAATCGGTCGCGCGCTCCAGCAGCTGCTCCACGCCGGGCGAGCGGGCCAGGCCGCCCGACATCTGTGCAATGGCGCGCAGGCGTGACGAGCGCCGCGTCTCCTCCTCCTGCCGGCGGGTGAGCAGCCTGGCCACCAGCATCGACGTGGCGAGGAACATCACCATCGCGAGCGCGCCCATCGCGGACTGGAACAGCAGACGTTGGCGCCAAGGCGCGAGCACCTCGTGGCGGCCCAATCCCACGTAGACCACGGCCGGTGCGCCCTCGACCCGCCGGAATGCCGAGATGCGCTCGATGCCGTCGGTCGAGTACGTCGTCGTGAACCGGCCCTGCAGGAAGCGGCTGAAGTGATTGCGGAACGAAGGGGTGTGGCTGAGATCCTGCCCGATGAAATGATCGACCAGCGGGCTGCGCGCGACGAGCACGCCGTCCATGTTGATCAGGCCGACAGCACCTTGCTCTCCCAGCCGCAGCGCGTCGTAGAACTCGAGCAACTGCTCCACCGAGGCGGAAGCGACCACCACGCCGGCGAAGCGCCCTCCCGGCAGTTCCAGGCGCCGCGTGATGTTGACGGTCCAGCGCCCCCTGGCCGGCCCCACGCGTCCCTTGTGCGGCGCTCCGATGTACAGCTGATCGCCGCTGCGGTGCCGGTGGACCCTGAACTCAGGCAGGTCGGAGAAATCGAGCGGCTCGGGCGCGGCGGAGTCCGAGCTGCTCACGGTCAGCCGCCCCTCGGCGTCGAGCACGAAATAGGCGAAGGTCGAGGGCGACGCCCGCTGACGTTGGGCGAGCAGCGGCTGCAAGGTGGACGCGTCGATGCGCCCTGCCCGCGTGTTCTCCCGCGCCGCCTCGACCATGGTCTGCAGGCCCAGGTCGATCGCGGCCGTCGCCTGGCGGGTGTGCTCGGCCAGCGCGCTGGTCAGGTTCTCCGCGTGACGGTAGGACGATTCGATCACCCGCTCGCGGTCGGCGACGGCCTGCGCCGCGATCACCGCGACGAGGACTGCCGCAACCGCCGAGTTGGCGAGCGCGACCACTCCCTTGAGCGTCAGCCTCGATGCCGTCACCGCGGTCCCTTGGGTTGCCGGAGGCCCATGATAGGCGCGGGCCGGCAGACGATGGTGAGCATTTGCGCCGCCCGCGCAGCGCGGGCGTGCCGGCGCTCAATCCTTCGCCTCGCCTGCCAGGCGGCGTTCCAGCCCTTCGAGCAGCCGCTTGCGCACGCGTTTGCCCTGCGTCGCCAGCAGGCGCATGTTCACGTCGTGACGTTGCTCCTCGTCCATCGACTTCCATCCCTTGATCTCCTTCTTGGAGCGACCGCAGCCTCCGCAACGACCGTCTTTGTCGATCTTGCACAGGGAAATGCAGGGGGAATCGGTAAGCAGGATAGGCATGGCGGATACCGGGGACAACCGGCGCAGTATGGGCATCGTCTGCGGCACACG
Organism: Burkholderiaceae bacterium; assembly: GCA_035559275.1. Taxonomy (GTDB): domain Bacteria; phylum Pseudomonadota; class Gammaproteobacteria; order Burkholderiales; family Burkholderiaceae_C; genus Caldimonas. The sequence goes on along the minus strand of DATMBN010000024.1, from coordinate 33,404 downwards.
GGATTGCTTTTGTCGCTCGCGGCGATAGGAGCCAGGCGGTTGGCGGGCCGACAGCAAAAAAGCCCGGCGGCCAGCCGGGCTTTGCGGGGCGCCTGCGCCGAGGGCGGGCGCCTGGATGCGAGGGCCGTCAGTTGCGGTCCGCGCGCGGCGCGCGGGTGGTGTCCACGTCCACCGCGCCTTGCGCATTGCGGCCGGTGTCCACATCGACGCCCGGCACGCCCCGATCCGTCTCGCTGCGCTGCGTGCGCGCGCCTTCCGAGCGGTTCGTGTCCACGTCGATCGCGCCGTCCGCACGCCGGCCCGTATCGACGTCCACGCCGGGCACCCCGCGCTGCATTTCGCTCTGGCTGGTGCGCTCGTCGGTGTTCGCCGACTGGGCGTACGCGGTACCCGTCAGCGCCATCAGGGAAGCCGCGGCGGCGGCGATGCTCATGCGGATCTTGCTCATATCGAACTCCTGTCGGTTTGCGTTGGTCGTGTCGGCCCCCTTCCGCGAAAACCGTGGTCGGGTGACCGTACCGATGGAGCGGCAACACGCATTCCCAAGGGGGATCTGCCCATGTCGGGCGAAAACGCTTCGGCATGTCGGAGGACGCTGACAAGGCGCGCGCCCTCGCGCCGCGGGAACTGCCGTTGCTGCCCCCACTGGGAGACGTTGGGACGATGGAGGCAGACATGGCTCGAAGCAGCAACGACGACCGGACTCCGAAGCAGGGCACGCAGCATCCGGGCGGCAAGCCCCGGCAGGGCGGCTCCCCTGACAGTCAACCGTCCAGTTCCCAGATTGGGGCGAAGAGCGCAGACCAGAGCGATGCCGAGCGCGGCGGCATGGGCACGACCGAGGGGCAGCCAGGCTCCGAAGGGGGCCTGGGCAGCGCCGCGCGCAACGCTTCCCAGGAGCGCAGCCGCGGCGGGCAGATGGGCCCGGGCGGCTCTCGCTGAGCGTTCGGCTCTCGCCGATCCCGGCCGCTGGCCTGGGGCGTGAGCAGCAGGCCCTCGCAGGGCCGCAGGTGCACGCACCCCTGGGCCGTCTCGTGGTGGCGGTCCAGGCGCGTGGAGAACAGGACGAGCCCGCGCGTGCCGTGGGTCAGCAGCGCCTCGACGGGCTGGTCCTCGAGGTTCAGCAGCACATACCAAGCGTGCCGCCTGCCCTGACAGGTCGGCCGCGTCAGATCGCCTCCCCGCGACGCGCAGGGCCGCTGCCCGAGGAAGGGTCAATCGCCGCAGTTGGACGGCTTGGCGGAACGGCGATTGCCTCTTCCCGGGCAAAGAAGGAGTTGCAGATGAGTACCGCACGCGAGGCCGCCGAGAACCCTCATTCGCAGACCGAAGTGGACGTGAGCGACAAGGCCGCGGTCGAGCGCTGGAGCAAGGCGCTGGGCGTGACCGACTCGGCCTTGATGAAGGCCGTGCAGGAGGTCGGCCCCCGGGTGGACCGCATCAAGGACTACCTCGGCGGCGGCGGGATGGCGGGCGATCAAGAGGACGCCTAAGGCCCGGCGCCCGGCCGCCCGAAGCCGGGCCGCAACCCCCGTGGGGGGTGGGGCGCAGCCCCGGGGGCCCAGATACGAGGTGCCGGCGGACTGCTAGGGCCGCTTGGGGCGGTCGGGACGCGGGCCGCGGTCGCGACGGGGTTCGCCGTCGCGACCCGGATCGCCCCGGCCGCGCCGTTCCCCACCACGGGCATCGCCGGGACGGCCCTGGGGGCCGCGCGCCGGCGCCGGAGGCGGGCCGGCGCGCCAGCCGGCCTCACGCAGCAGGCGGTCCAGCTGGCCCGGATGCAACCCGCGTTCGGTGGCGAACTCCGGCACCCGCTTGCCGCTGGCACGGAAGTCGGCCAGCAACTGCGCCAGGTACTGACGGCGCTCCTCGCGCTCGCGCCGGGCCTGTTCCAGCTGGGTGTCAAGCTGGTCCACCGCCACGCCCTTGAGCGCACAGAAGTTCTCCCGGGTCAGCGTCGTCGACTCGTAGTCCCTCAGCAGTGCCGCACGGAACTGACGCTCGGCTCGCTCCTGGGCGCGGCGGGCGTCGTCCCGCGAGCGCCGCTGGGCGAGGCTCTGGCGTGCCACCTCCCGGTGTTCCTCGGTCACCTCGCCGGCGGGCTGGCCGTCCAGGTCGTAACGATGGGCCTCGGTCGTCATCGCCTTCAGATAGGCATCGCTCGCCGTATAGCGGCGCAGGAAGGCCGACAGCACCTGCTTCGGGAAGACGCCCGGCTGACGCTGCTGGATGTCCGCCTGGATGCGCAACTTCAAGGGCCGCGGCTTGCCGCCGAAGAGGGCGGGGAAATGCTGACGCAGCAGGGCGGCGCAAGCGGCCACGCCCATGGCCGGCGCTCCCTGAGACGCCGGCGCGTCCTGAGACGCCGGCGCGTCCTGAGACGCCGACGCTTCCGCAGAAGCCGGCTCCGCTCGCTCGGCGTCCGCGCCGTCGGGGCCGGCCGCAGGGGAATTCCCCTCCGGCGTGTCGGAGGGGACGTCGGGCAGTGCGTCGGGGATCGCGTCGTCTTGGGGCAGGTTCATCGCCAGGGGGCCTTCAAGCAAGCGGCGGCCAGGGGGCGCCGGTGCGCCGCCAGGATGGCCGCCCGGGGTGCCGGTGCACCCGTGGAGCCCCGCATTGTGCGTCAAGCCTGCCCCGGCGGCGCGCCGCCGGGGCGGATACAGGCCAACGGGCGTCTCGTCGCCATGCCCAAAGCCGCCGCGGGGGCGTCATGCATCTGCCATCGAGCCGGAGGACCATCGGGAGATGGGACGTGCCCTGTCACCTCCCGCCCGTGCAGCGTGTGCGATCCCCGTCCCTCCGATGGGGGGCCACCCCCTTCTGAGGGATGCACGGACCGCAGGCGGGACTTAGGATTCGTTACATCATTTATCACCCATTGCATCGCAGGCCGCCATGAACACCCCGTCCGCTCCGGCGGGCTCTGCGCCCTCCGATTCCCACTTCACCTACCGGGAGCTCGACCTGCGATGGGACGGGATCGCGGGGGCATGGGCCACGCCCCTGCGCGAACTGGGCGACGGCGCCCGGCTCTTGCTGACGATGCCGGTGCCGCGTGCCCAACCCACCGTGCTGGCCTGCGAGGTGGCCTTGGCCACCCTGGTGCTCCTCGACCGGCTGGACCTGGATGCGCGCCGGTACCTGGAATTCGAGGTGCAGGCGCATGCGATGGAGCGCTACGGGCACCTGGTGACCGCCGGGGATTTCCGTCCCGTTGCGCTGCACCTGCCGGGCGACGTCACCTCTGACCGGTTTGCCCTGAGCTACCGCCTGCCGATCGATCCCTCGTCGGTATGGACGGTCCGCTTCCGAGGCCTGACGCCCTTGCACTGGCGTCTGGAGCCCCTCCTGGGGGCGCTCGGCAGGGCCGAAGGCCCGAGCGACGCCTCCGGCTCACTGATCGCGCGGCTGCGCCGTGCCGTGCGGCCCGCATGGCCCACCGCCGGCGACCTCCCCGGCGCTGCCGCTGCCAGCCGCCGCGCCAACTGAGGGCCGGCGCGCAAGGGGCCCCTCCGGCGAGGGCGCGGGTGCCGCCCGACGCCTTTTTCGTTCCAGGCACGACGGCTGCCCGCGCCGCAGCATGCCAGCCGGCCTGCCTGATTCCGCCGTTGGCCCGCCCGGCGTGAGCGGCGAGCCGCTCGCCGTGCGCCTGGAAGGCGGACGCGAAGTGCGCTGCCTGGTCCGCCGACCTGTACCACCCGCCGCCGCGGCAGGCCCGTGCATGCCCCTCGTCGGGCCCGCGTCGGCAGTCAGACCACCGCAGCTGCTCGTGCTGCTGCATTGCGCGGGTGGCGACGAGCACGCCTGGCGGCGGTGGTGGCCGCTGCTGCCGCCCGGATGGGTCGTCGTGAACCTGAGGGCTCCGCGCGCGATGCCGCGAGGGGGCTGGTTCTGGTATCCCGTCCACTTCCGGCGACGCGGCGTGCACGTCTCCCATCGCGACGTCGACGCTGCCTTCGACGTGCTCGACCAGGTGCTGGACCGGTTGCCCGCGGCGCTGGGACTGGCGCCCGTTCTGCCGATGGCTGTCGCCGGCTTCAGCCAGGGCGGGGCCCTCGCGGCGGCCGCCGGGCTGCTGTGGCCCGAGCGGGTGGGGGCGTTGGCGGTTTTCAATGCGCGCGTGCTGTCGCGGGCCCTCCAACGCGCGGCCCGCGTGCCCCGCATGGTGAACCGCCACGCCTACGTGGCGCATGGCCGCGACGACGAGGTGATCCCCGCCGAGGAGGCATGGCACACCGCGGCGCAGTTGCGCCGGCGGGGGTGGCGGGTCGAAGGCTGCCTGGAGGCGGGCGGGCACGAACTGCGCGGCCGGGCCGTGGCCCGCTTCGCCCGTTGGCTCGTGGAGCTGGAAGGCGTCCGGGCGCAGTGAGACTCCGGCACCCCCTCCGGAGTGCGTTGGCATACCTGAAGTCATGACAGATTTGCATGGAGCCGCGCATTTGCGCGGCGCCGGGCGGCGCATACTCGTCACCCCCGGTGCGCCGGGGCAGGAGACCGGAGAATGACCACTGCCAAGACCGTGCTGTCCGAGGCCGAGCAGGCGCTGCGCGACGCGGCCCTCGAATACCACCGCACTCCCTCGCGCGGCAAGATCGCCGTGCTGCCCACCAAGCCCCTGTCCAACCAGCGCGACCTGTCGCTCGCCTACTCCCCGGGCGTGGCCTATGCGTGCCTGGCGATCGAGGAGAACCCGGCGCTGGCCGCCGACTACACCTCGCGGGGCAACCTGGTCGGCGTCGTCACCAACGGCACCGCGGTGCTCGGCCTGGGTGACATCGGCCCGCTGGCCGGCAAGCCGGTGATGGAAGGCAAGGGGTGCCTGTTCCGCAAGTTCGCCGGCATCGACGTGTTCGACATCGAGCTGGCCGAGAAGGACCCGGACAAGCTGGTGGAGATCATCGCCGCGCTCGAGCCGACGCTGGGCGGCATCAACCTGGAGGACATCAAGGCGCCCGAGTGCTTCTACATCGAGAAGCAGCTCAAGGAGCGCCTGAGCATCCCGGTCTTCCACGACGACCAGCACGGCACCGCGATCATCTCCGCGGCCGCGTTGCTCAACGGCCTGGAACTGACGGGCAAGAAGATCGACGAGATCAAGCTCGCCGTCTCGGGCGCTGGCGCGGCCGCCATTGCGTGCGTGGACCTGATGGTGCGCCTGGGCGTCAAGCAAGAGCACGTGTACATGTGCGATTCCAAGGGTGTGCTGCATCACCAGCGCGAGGACCGGCTGGACGAGTCCAAGCGCCGCTACGTGCAGCGCACGAACGCGCGCACGCTGGCCGACGTGGTGAAGGACGCGGACGTCTTCCTCGGCTGTTCGGCCGCGGGCGTGCTGACGGCGGAGATGGTCAAGACGATGGGCCCGCGCCCGCTCATCCTCGCGCTGGCCAATCCCGAACCCGAGATCCGCCCCGAGGTGGCCAAGGCCGCGCGGCCGGACTGCATCATCGCCACCGGCCGCTCCGACTACCCGAACCAGGTCAACAACGTCCTGTGCTTCCCGTACATCTTCCGGGGGGCGCTGGACTCGGGCGCCACCCGCATCACCGAGGAGATGAAGGTCGCCTGCGTGCGCGAGATCGCCGAGCTGGCCAAGGCCGAGGTGAGCAACGAGGTGGCCGCAGCCTATCCCGGCGAGGAGATGCGATTCGGCCCCGAGTACTTGATCCCCAAGCCCTTCGACTCGCGCCTCATTCTGCGCATCGCGCCGGCGGTGGCCAAGGCCGCCGCCGAGTCGGGAGTGGCCACCCGACCCATCGCCGACCTGGATGCCTACCGCGAGTCGCTGCTGCGCTTCGTCACGCACACGGGTCTGTTCATGCGCCCGGTATTCGTCGCCGCGCGCCGCGACCCGAAGCGGGTGGTGTATGCCGAGGGCGAGGACGAGCGCACGCTGCGCGCGGTGCAGATCGGCCTGGAGGAAGGCATCGTCAAGCCCATCGTGATCGGCCGTCCTGGCGTGGTCGCGCAGCGCATCGAGCGGGCGGGCCTGCGCCTGAAGCCCGGCGTCGACTTCGAGCTGACGAACCCCGAGGACGACCCGCGTTTTCGCCAGTACTGGGAGGCGTATCACGAGATCAAGGGCCGCGACGGGGTGACGCCCGAGGCCGCGAAGGCCGCGGTGCGCCGGTCCAACACGCTGATCGCCTCGCTGATGGTGCGCCTGGGTGATGCCGACGGCATGCTGTGCGGGCTGGTCGGCCGCTACGACAGCCACCTGGAGCACGTGCGCGACGTGATCGGCCTGCGGCCCGACACGTCAGGCCTTGCCGCGCTCAATGCGCTGATGCTGGACAAGTACACGCTCTTCATCGCCGACACCTTCGTCAACGAGGATCCGGGTGCCGAACAGCTGTGCGAGATCGCGACGATGTCGGTCGAGACGGTCAGGCAGTTCGGCCTCACGCCCAAGGTCGCGTTCCTCTCGCACTCGATGTTCGGCTCCAGCCAGCGTGCCTCGGCCCGCAAGATGCGCGCGGCGCGCGACCTCTTCCGCGCCCGCATGCCGGACGTCGAGGCCGACGGCGAGATGCAGGGCGACGCGGCGCTCAGCGAATCGGTGCGCCTGGGCTTCCTGCCCGGCAGCACGCTGACGGGCACGGCCAACATCCTGGTCTTGCCTAACCTGGACGCGGCCAACATCCTCTTCAACGTGCTGAAGATGACGGGCGGCCAGGGCATCACGGTCGGCCCCATCCTGCTCGGCACTGCGGCGCCGGCCCACGTGCTGACCCCCTCGGCGACAGTGCGGCGGGTGGTCAACATGACCGCGCTCACCGCGGCGCGGGAACTGCTCGGCTGACAAGGGCAGAGGTGCCGCGCACCGGTTGCGCGGCACCAGCACCCGTCTTCGGTGCCCCGGCGCGGCGCCGAGGCAAGCACCGCCCGTGGCGGATGGGAGCGCCACCTCGAACCGCGCGGCGCGCGGTGACCCCTCCGCCGCGCATCGGTCCGGCCCGGACAATTCGAATCATTGTCCGCCGTGGAACGCATCCGTACCCTCGCATTCGTCGTTCGTCGAGCCCACCGACCCGAATGCTGAGGGGAACCGATCCATGACCAACCTCTGGCTCACCGTGGCCAGCGGGGCCGCGCTGCCCCTGGGACTCTGGCTGCTCGTCTACCTCGGCGCGCGCGTCGGCTGGGTTCTCGCGTTTGCGCTCGCATGGACTGCCGCCGCGTATGCCACCGGGTTGATCGGAGCCACAGGCGTCCTCGTCGCCACGGTCCTGCTGCTGGTGCCGTTGGCCGTTCTCGCCCTCGTGCCGCTGCGGCGCGGATTGCTCTCGCGCCCGCTGCTGCGCGTGTTCCGCCGCCTCCAGCCGGCGATGTCGCCCACCGAGCGCGACGCGATCGAGGCCGGCACCGTGTGGTGGGACGCGGAGCTGTTCACCGGCAGGCCGCGCTGGGATCGGCTGCTCGCGATGCCGGCACCTCGGCTGACCGACGAGGAGCAGGCGTTCCTGGATCACGAGGTGGAGCACCTGTGCGACCTGGCGAACGATTGGGAGACCACGCAGGTCTGGCAGGACCTCTCGCCCGCGGCCTGGCAGTACGCCAAGCAGGCCGGCTTCCTCGGCCTCATCATCCCGAAGGAGTACGGCGGCAAGGGATTCTCGGCGTACGCGCACTCGCAAGTCGTGATGAAGCTCGCCACGCGCTGCTCGGCGGCGACGGTGTCGGTGATGGTGCCCAACTCGCTCGGGCCGGCCGAGCTGCTGCTGCACTACGGCACCGAGGCGCAGAAGCGCCACTACCTGCCGCGGCTGGCCCGCGGCGAGGAGATTCCGTGCTTTGCGCTCACCAGCCCCTACGCCGGATCGGATGCCGCCGCCATCCCCGACGTGGGCATCGTCTGCAAGGGCCTGCACGAGGGACGCGAGGTGCTGGGCTTCTCGCTCACCTGGAACAAGCGCTACATCACGCTCGCGCCGATCGCCACGGTGCTCGGCCTGGCGTTCCGGGCGCACGACCCGCTGGGCCTGCTGGGCGGCGAGAAGGACCTGGGCATCACCTGCGCGCTGATCCCCGCGCGCCACCCCGGCGTGCAGATCGGGCGGCGCCATTGGCCGCTCAACGCCGTGTTCCAGAACGGCCCCACCTGCGGCAAGGACGTGTTCATCCCGCTCGACTGGGTGATCGGCGGGCGGGAGCAGATCGGGCGCGGCTGGCGCATGTTGATGGAGTGCCTGGCGGCCGGCCGCTGCATCTCGCTGCCCTCGTCCAATGTCGGCCTGGGCAAGCTGGCCGTGCGCACGACGGGGGCCTACAGCGCCCTGCGGCGACAGTTCAAGACCTCCATCGGCAGGTTCGAGGGTGTGCAGGAGGTGCTTGGCCGCATGGGTGGCCACCTGTACGCGATGGATGCCACCCGGCGTTTCGCCGCGCTCGCTGTGGACCTGGGCGAGCGGCCCTCGGTCGTCTCGGCCATCGCCAAGTACCACGTGACCGAGCGCGCCCGCATGGTGGTGTCCGACGCGATGGACGTGGTCGCAGGCAAGGGCATCTGCATGGGCCCGCACAACTTCATCGCGCGGGCGTGGCAGCAACTGCCGATCGCGATCACGGTCGAGGGCGCGAACATCATGACGCGCAGCCTGATCATCTTCGGCCAGGGCCTGATCCGCTGCCACCCCTGGGTGCTGCGCGAGTTGCAGGCCGCGGGGCAGGGCGACGCCGGCGAGGCGTTGCGCGAGTTCGACCGCGCGGTGTGGGGCCATGCCGCCTTCGTGCTGCGCAACGCGGTGCGCGCGCTCGTCGACGGGCTCACGGGCGGTCGCTTGCTGCGCGTGCCACGGCGCGCCGCGCCGGTGCTCAAACCCTACTACCGCGACGCGACGCGGCTGGCCACGGCCCTCGCGCTGGTGGCGGACGCCTCGTTGTTCGCTCTGGGCGCACGGCTCAAGCGCGCCGAGCTCGTGACCGCGCGGCTGGGCGACGTGCTCTCGCAACTGCTGATCGCGAGCGCCACGCTCAAGCGCTACGAGGACGAGCTGCGCCGCACCGAGGACCTGCCGCTCGTCCACTGGGCCGTGCGGGACGCGCTGGCGCGGGCCTGGACCGCGCTCGACCAGGTGCTGCTGAACCACCCCGTTCGCATGCTCGGGCGGTTGCTGCGCCGCTGGCTCGCGCCCTGGGGCCTGCCCGACTTCCGCCCTGCCGACCGACTGGCGGTCCAGATCGCCGAGTACGTGCAGACACCTGGCGAGGCGCGCGACCGCCTGCTGGCCGGCTCCTACGTGCCGGCGCCCGAGGTCGACGAGATCGGCCATGGCGAGGTGGCCTTCCGCCTGCATCCGCGCGTCGTGCAGATCGAACGCCGGCTGCGCGAACACCCCACGAGGCAGGCGCCGGGGCCACTGCCGCAGGACCTGCGGCAGTGGCCCGCCTGGGCGCGCGAGGCGGAGGAACTGCGGCTCGTCGACGCGCACGAGCGCGCGCTGCTGGAGCAGTACGCACACCACTGCGAGATCGCGCTGAAGGTCGACGACTTCCCGCCGGACTTCGGTCTGCTGGCCGACCTGCGGCGGCGCGGGTCCGCGGTGGCCGACACTGCCCGCCGGGCCGCGTGAGCGAGGAGACGCGACGATGCAAATGGGAACGACGAGGCAGAGGATCTCCGGGGCCCAGGAGGCAGGAGGTGCGGGTGCGGTATATAAGGTCGGGCATCTCGCACAGGAGAGTCCCGTGACCGACCGCTATATCGATTTCGTCAACTCCCCTCTCGGCCAAAGGCTCGCCTCCGCGCTGGGCCTGCCTCAACCCGTGCCGCTCCAGCGCTGGCAGCCGCGGGCGCCCGAGTTCCCGGGCCCGGTCCTGATCGAGGCTGCCCCGGGCGGCGAACTGGCCGAGGCGGCGGCGCGGGCGCTCGCGGGACTCGGCGCGTCGGTGCTCCCGGCGTCGCAGGCCACGGCCCAGGCGGGCTGTCACGCCCTCGTGCTCGACGCCACCGGCGTGCGCGCGAGCGGTGAGCTGCGCGTGCTGTACGACTTCTTCCATCCGCGGCTGCGATCCCTGGCCGCCAACGCACGTGTGCTCGTCCTCGCCCGCCCGCCGGAGGAGGCCCAACGGCCGTCCGAGGCCGTCGCGAGCCGCGCACTGGAAGGAGCGGTGCGCTCGATTGCCAAGGAACTGCGGCGCGGCGCGACCGCCCAACTCGTCTATGTCGCCCGCGGAGCCGAGGAGGCGATGGCAAGCACGCTGCGCTTCTTCGCCTCGCCGCGCTCGGCCTATGTCTCGGGGCAGGTGGTGCGCCTCGGCGTGCCCGTGGACGGGCCGGCGAGCTGGGATCCGAGCCGACCGCTGGCCGGGCGCACGGCGGTCGTGACGGGGGCGTCGCGCGGCATTGGCGAGGCCATCGTGCGGGTGCTGCATCGCGAGGGCGCGCTGGTGATCGGCGTCGACGTGCCGGCCGCGGACGAGGCGCTGCAGCGGGTGTGCAACGACGTCGACGGCCGCGCGCTGCCGCTGGACATCACGGCGCCCGATGCCGGCCAGCGTATCGCCGCCCGTGCCGAGGGGCGCGTCGACCTGATGGTGCACAACGCCGGCATCACGCGAGACAAGCGCCTGGTCAACATGCGCGAGGACCAGTGGACCTCCGTGATCGAGGTCAACCTGGCGGCGCAGGAGCGCATCACCGAGCACCTGCTGGCCGCCGGCGCGCTGCCGCACGGCGGGCGGGTGGTCTGCGTCTCGTCGATGAGCGGCATCGCGGGCAACGCCGGCCAGGTCAACTACGCGGCCTCCAAGGCGGGCGTGATCGGGCTGGTGCAAAGCTACGCGCCGCTGCTCGCGCCGCTGGGCGCGACGATCAACGGCGTGGCGCCGGGCTTCATCGAGACGCAGATGACTGCGGCCATTCCTTTCGCGATCCGCGAGGCCGGACGGCGCATGAATTCGCTGGGGCAGGGCGGCCAGCCGGTGGACGTGGCCGAGGCGATCGCCTGGCTCGCGCATCCCGGCTCGGGCGGTGTCAACGGTCAGGTGCTGCGCGTGTGCGGGCAGAGCTGGCTGGGGGCATGAAGGGATGACGGTGTCGATGGCCGACGGCGGCCCGCCCCCTTCCTCGCTGCCGGCGCTGCCGTACCGACGTGCCGGCGCCCTTGCGATGCTGCGGGCGGGGGCGACGAGCTGGACGCGGCGGGGCGCCCGGTTCCTTCCGCCGATGGGTGTGGATGGAAGCGGCCGGCCGGTGCTGGGCGTGCAATCGCGGGGGGTGGAGGTGCGGTGGCGCGACGTCGAAGCGTACGCCCGGGTGTGCGGGCATGGTGCGGCCCGGCAGGTGCCGGCAACCTACCCGCACGTGCTGGCGCTTCCCCTGCAACTGGCCCTGCTGCTGGACCGCCGGTTCCCGTGGCCGCTGCCCGGACTCGTGCACCTGGCCAGCAGCGTGCGCCAGTGGCAGGCGATCGAGGCGGGCGACGTGCTGGACCTCGCCGTATGGCTCGACCGACCCATCGCTCATCCCAAGGGCCAGGCCCTCGTGTTGGGGTGCCGGGTCGGCCGCCGGGGAGTGGTGGTGTGGGAAGGCGAGAACGTCTATCTGAGACGCGGCGTCCCGTTGCCCGAGGGCGAACCCTGGCCGGGGGAGGACGCACGGCCGGACGCGGCGAGGTCGTCGACCGAAGCGTGGCGCGTGCCCGCCGACATCGGGCGGCGCTACGCCCGCGTCTCGGGCGACGCGAACCCCATCCACCTGCACCCGCTGCTGGCGCGGCTGTTCGGCTTCCGTTCGGCGATCGCACATGGCATGTGGACCTTCGCGCGGGCGCTCGCGGGACTTGGCCGCCTGCCGGGGCGGCTCCAGGCCGAGGCGGAGTTCCGAGCTCCCATCCTGCTGCCGGCGCAGGTGCGGCTGCGTTGCGAGCAGACCTCCGGCCCACAGGAATCGGGCCACCTGTGGGTGGTGGAGTCGGCCGACGGCGAGCGCGTCCACGCGGTCGGTCGCTGCGCGCCGATCGTCGAGGCCTGACCGATGCTGGCCCTGCACGCTCCACGTCGCGTCGCCATCATCGCCGGCAACCGCATTCCATTCGCACGGTCCAACACGGCCTATGCCGACGCTTCGAACCAGGAGATGCTGACCGCCGCGTTGCAAGGCCTGGTGGACCGCACCGGCCTGCATGGCGTGCGGCTGGGCGAGGTGGCCGCGGGCGCGGTGCTGAAGCACTCGCGTGACTTCAACCTCACGCGCGAGAGCGTGCTCGGCACCACGCTGCATCCCGCCACCCCCGCCTACGACGTGCAGCAGGCGTGCGGTACCGGGCTGCAGGCAGCGATCCTCGTGGCCAACAAGATCGCGCTGGGCCAGATCGAGTGCGGCATCGCAGGCGGCGTGGACACGACCTCGGACGCACCGATCGGGCTCAACGAGAAGCTGCGCCGGCAGCTGCTGCGCGTCAACCGGGCACGGGGCGGCGGGGCGCGCCTGCGCGAGCTGCTGCGCGTCAACCCCGGGCTCTTTTTCGCGCCCGCTCTGCCGCAGATCGCCGAGCCGCGCACCGGACTGTCCATGGGCCAGCACTGCGAGCTCATGGCGCAGCAGTGGGGCATCTCGCGCGCCGATCAGGACGCGCTCGCCTTGCGCAGCCACCAGCGCCTGCACGCGGCCTACGAGCGCGGCTTCTTCGACGACCTGGTCTCGCCCTTCCGCGGGCTGGCACGCGACAACAACCTGCGCCCGCAACTCACCGCGGATCAGCTGGCCGCTCTCCAGCCCGCGTTCGATCGGCGGCGGGGCACCTTGACGGCGGGCAACTCGACGCCACTGACTGACGGCGCGTCCTGCGTGCTGCTGGCCACCGAGGCCTGGGCGGCCGAGCGGGGCCTGCCGGTGCTCGCCTACCTGCGACTGGCCGAGACCGGGGCGGTCGATTTCGCGGGGCCCGAGCCCGAGGGCCTGCTGATGGCCCCGGCGTATGCGGTGCCGCGCCTGCTGGCCAAGCTCGGGCTCACGCTGCAGGACTTCGACTGCTACGAGATCCATGAGGCCTTCGCGGCCCAGGTGCTGTGCACGCTCGAGGCCTGGCAGGACGAACGCTATTGCCGCGAGCGCCTCGGGCTCGTGCGGCCGCTGGGAGCGATCGACATGGAACGGCTCAATGTCCATGGCGGTTCGCTGGCGGCGGGCCACCCGTTCGCGGCAACGGGCGGGCGCGTCCTCGCGGGACTGGCCAAGCACCTGGCCGAGCGAGGCGGGGGCCGGGGATTGATCTCGATTTGCGCTGCCGGAGGGCAGGGGGTGGTCGCGGTGGTCGAGCGTTGACGGACGGTCCGAGGCGGGCGTCAGACCGGTCCGGACATGCAACAGCAGGAAGGAGACGAACATGGCGATCGCAACGAGCGGCATCTCACCCTCGACCAGCCCGCGTCCATGGGCAGGCGGGGCGGGTGGCGGCGGCATGCAGGACGAGGCGGCTCAGGTGGACGCGGCATCGGCCCTCGACATCGGGCGAAGGAAGGAACCTGTGGGTGTCGACGACGAGCGCCCCTGGCTGCGCTCCTACCTGCCCGGCGTGCCGGCCGAGATCGATCCCGGGCGCTACCGATCCATCGGCGAGCTCTTCGAGGAGAACGTGCGGCAGTTCGCCGACCGCGTCGCGTTCGTGAGCCTGGGCAGCGAGATGAGCTATCGCCGCTGCGGGGATCTCGCGCATGCGTTCGCCGCGTGGTTGCAGTTGGCGGGGGTGCAACCCGGCGAGCGTGTCGCGCTGATGATGCCCAACTGCCTGCAGTACCCGGTGTGCCTGTTCGGCACGCTGCTGGCAGGCGCCGTCGTCGTCAACGTCAACCCGCTCTACACGGCGCGCGAACTCGCCCACCAGCTCAACGACAGTGGCGCCGAGACCCTGGTGCTGATGGACCTGTTCACCGGCACGCTGCAGGACGCGCTGCCGCACGTCAAGCTCAAGCGCGTGCTCGTCACCGGCATCGGCGACCTCTTCAGCGACGGGCTCAACCTCAAGGGCAGGCTCGTCAACCAGATCGTCAGGCGCACAGCACCCAGGGAGCGGCGCATCGTCTCGCTGCACGATGCGATCGACCTGCGCGACGCGCTCAAGGCCGGCTTGCGGCGCAGCCCGAGCGCCGTGCCGGTGCGCCCGCAGGACCTGGCCTTCCTGCAGTACACCGGCGGCACGACGGGCGTTGCCAAGGGCGCGATGCTGACCCATCGCAACATTCTGGCCAACCTGCTGCAGTCGCTGGCCTGGCGCGGCGAGTACGTGGACACGAGCGAGGTCGAGACCAACGTGAGCCTGCTGCCGATGTACCACATCTTCTCGCTCACGGTGAACTGCCTGCTCTTCATGTGCCTCGGGGGGCGCAACGTGCTCATCGCCAATCCGCGCGACGTCAAGCGCGTGATGATGGTGCTGCGCAAGGAGCGCTTCAACGGCATCGCCGGCCTGAGCACGTTGTTCAACGCATTCCTCGAGAACGAGGAGTTCCGCCGGCGCGACTTCTCGGACCTGAAGCTCACGATCGCGGGCGGCATGGCGACGCCGCAGGCCATTGCCGAGCGCTGGCAGCAGGTGACGGGCGTGCCGGTGATCGAGGGCTACGGCCTTACCGAATGCTCGCCCATCGTCACGACCAACCCGATCGACCTGGGCAACCCCCGTGGCATGCGCTACACGGGCACGGTGGGCCTGCCCGTGCCCTCGACCGAGGTGCGCTTTCGCCGCGAGGACGGCTCATGGGCCCCGCTCGGCGAGCCGGGCGAGCTGTGCGTGCGCGGGCCCCAGGTCATGTGCGGCTACTGGCGGCGACCCGAGGAGACGGCGCAAGTGCTCGATGAGGACGGGTGGCTCGCGACGGGTGACATCGGCGTGATGGACGAGCGTGGCTACGTGCGACTCATCGACCGCAAGAAGGACATGATCCTCGTCTCCGGCTTCAACGTGTACCCCAACGAGGTCGAGGACGTCGCGATGAGCCACCCCGGGGTGCGCGAGTGTGCCGCCCTGGGTATTGCGGACCCCGTCGCGGGCGAGCGCGTCAAGCTGGTCGTCGTGCGCAGGGACCCCGAGCTCACCGAGGCCGAGCTGCTCGCTCATTGCCGGCAGCGCCTCGTCGGCTACAAGGTGCCGCGCGTCGTCGAGTTCCGAGACGAGGAACTTCCCAAGTCCGTCGTCGGGAAGATCCTGCGCCGCGAACTGCGCTGAGAGCCGCCGCGCCCTGCCTGCTTCCGCACCGTGCTCCCGAGGCACGACCCCCGACACCCATGGAGGACACGATGAAGGACACCCGTTCTCGCGTTGCCCGTCAGGCCGCCGCTCTGCTCGTCACGACCTGTCTCGGCGCCTGGCTCACGACCTCTCACGCCGTCAGCATCTCCCCGGCGGGCGACATCGTTGCCCAGGGCAAGCTGCGCTATCGCAAAGGTTTCGTGACACTCGAATGCCTGACCACCTTCACCTCGCACATCACGCCGGAGGGCAAGCTGACGGTGCGCGCCGCCGACTTCGGCAGCAACGGGCTGTGCGGCAACATCACGCCACGCGGCCTGCCGTGGAGCGGCCAGGCCGAGAGTGACACGATACTCGTGATCCACGACGCGCAGGTGCAGGTGGATGCGCCGCTGCTCGGCGGTCCGTGCGGGCCCAGCCGGTTGGAACTCATCTGGGACAACGCGCAGTCCACCCTGACCTTCAAGGACGTGGTGCTCAAGGCGCCCAAGGGTTCGGATTGCACCACCAACGGCGTCATCACCGTGACGCCGGCCCTCGACGTCAAGCCGTGAAGCGGCCTACGTCCTTTGGGGCCGCTGGTCGGGGCCGCCACTGCGCGCAGGGCCGCGGCCCGTCGACCGTCGACCCGCGGCCCCGGTGATCCGCTCGCGGTCGATATACGAGGAGTGTCACCCTCCCAGCGCCTTCATCCCTCGAGGGGGACGCGGCCCTGGCGCAGTCTCACCCGGCGCGGCCGCGGGCCACTCGCCTTCGGCCTCGGCGCTCCAGCCGCCTGCGCGCAACTGGGCGCGGAACGAGCCGGGGCTGGTGTGGAACCAGCGGCGGAAGGCATGCTGCAGCGCGCTGGGCTCGGAGAAACCGAGCAGTTCGGCCACCTGGGAGATGGACAAGCCCCACTTGAGGTAGCGGGCAGCAGCATGCCGGCGCACCTCGTCCACCAGGTCGCGGAAGCGCCGTCCCTCGGCCTCGAGCACCATGCGCAGCTTGCGCGGCGGATGCTGCAGCAGTTCGCTGACGCGCTCGAAGGTCACTTCCTCGCCGCGCTGGATCAGCGTCGAGACGGCGAACATCACGCGATTGCTCATGGGCGCGTCACGCTCGAGACGGCGCTTGAGTTCGTCGGCTTTTTCCGTCAGGAAATGCTGCAGGTAGCTGTCGGCGGTGCGAAACGGAAGGTCCAGGTAGCGCGCGTCGAATGCGAGGCTGTTGTCCTGGGCAAGAAAGCTCACCGGCGCGCCCTCGAAGGCCTGTCGGTAGGCGTCGGCGCAGCCGGGGTCCGGGTGCATGAACCGCACGCTGTGCGGGCGCAGGGGCAGGCCCGTGAACGAGCGCCCGAACCACGCCGCCAGTGCCAGGAAGTGCTCGGCGAACCAGCGCGAGTCGTAGCGCGGATCGCGGCAGGTGTAGATGAATCGCGCCAGAGACCCTTCGACGGCGAAATCGACGTCGTCGGCTTCGCACACGAGGTAGGCGTACTTGTGCCAGTTCTCCAGCGCCTCGCGCAAGGTCCGCGAGCGCATCCCCACGTGCGCGACGAAGTGGAGTTTGTTCTCCGGGTAGTGCTGGTGCAACTGCAGCGCGATGCCCGGGTTGCCGGTGGCCCGCGCCGCCAGTTCCCAGAGCTTCTCGATCTGCGACAGGGGCAGGCGGGCGTCGGGATCGTACAGGCGGCCCGTCTCGATGCCCGTCGCGCGGGAGATCTGCGCGTCGGTCAGCCCCTGGCGGTGCAGCAGTCCGATCAGCGTGAGGGCCGACTCGTAGACCGCGGCCGTCGGTTCCCTCCATGGGAGGCCGGGCTTCAGGCCGGGATGCATGGCAGGACCGGCGGACCCCTGGCTCGGGCCACGCGGTGCAGACGTCGTCGTGCGCGTCGTGCTCATCCTTGTCTCCTTCGGCCACCTTGCCTCGTCGGGCGGCGTCTGGGCGCCGCGGACGCGGGCGCCGACGCTTTGTGTGGTGCTTGGATGATCGGGGCCCGCGGCGCGTTCGTGTGTCCTGTTGTGTTACTGACGGTAAGGCGCAGTACCAATGCTCACTGCAGGCTCAGCAGTGCCCGTGCGCGCTCCCGTTCGCCGGGATGGAAGGTCGCCTCGATGAGGCGCCGCGCTTCGTCCTGGCGTTGTGCCTGCGACAGCGCCGGGTCAGCCTGCAAGGCCTGCAGCCGCTCGCGCACAGCTGCCAGCCGGCCCCGCCAGTCGGCCCATTGATGGTCCAGCGCCTCTAGTCGGGCCGTCGCCTCGGCTCCATAGCGTGCGAGCCGCTGCGCGCGCAGCAGTGCGGGGTCGCTGCCCGGTGCCGCCACGAGGGCAGGGTGATCATCAGGGAGTGCGGCGCCCTGTTCGCGCCGCTCGATCTCGGCCTGCAGCAGGCGCTCCTCGTCGGCGTAGAAGGCCTGCGCCCAGGCTGGGCCGAGCCATTGCCGGCGCAGGCCCTGCAACTGCCCGAGCGCCTGCCGCAGGGCCCAGGGCTCCTGGGACGGCGCCGGAGTCGCCGCCTCGGCCTGGCGCAGGCCCAGGTAACGCCGCCACAGATCCATCACCTCGGCGGCGGCGGCATCCGGCAGTTCGCGTCGGACAGTATGAGCCACCACCTGTTCGATCTCTTCGGGGCGCAGCTCGCCCAGGGCCCCGAGGTAATACTCGAAACGCCATCGCACGGCCTTGGCAGGCACCAGCCGGCCCTGCGCGTCCACGGGCCAGGCGCCGTCGGGGTCGGTGCCTCGCAGCGAACCGCGTTCAGTGAGGTGTCGCAGCAGGTCCTGCCCGAGCGGGGCGCCCGGACGAGCAGCTCCCGCGAGGCCGGCAGGCTCCACCACGCCGAGGGCGGGATCGCCCCAGGAGCCGGAAGCTGTGGCCGCGGGCGGCTCCCCGGGCAGGCCGGGCTCGGCCGGCCAGATTGCAAGGCAGGCGCCACCTGCCGCCGCGATCCCGACGAAGGCGACGAGCGCGCTGGCGTGTCCCGCACGCCTCACAGGCCCGCCTTCTTCAGACGGTTGGCGTGGCTGCGATAGAACGCCAGCGGGTCGGGCGCGAGCAGGCCGCGCAGCCCCAACAACTGGTTGATGCCGTCGAGGTGGTTCCAGGGGTAGTCGTCGCGCAGCACCTCGCCCCACCGGGTGGAGCAGCGTCCGACCAGGCCGTCGTTCGGTTCCCCGTCGGCGAAACCGAGCCGCGACACGACGCCGAGGATGTGGTCGCTCAGGTCCAGTGCGTTGGTGTTGACCCGCACGCCGCCGACCGAGTAGTAGTGGACGCCGTTGGCCGCCACACGCGGGCCGCTGCCGCAGGGAGTGTTCGGCCGCCCATGCGGATAGCGCGAGTTCCACGAGGTGGCGATGGGCGTGGTCAGCTGGAAGATGTTCGCCAGCACGTCGTGCTGGCGGTCCGGTGCCCCGGTCAGCCAGTCCACGACCTTCAGCAGCTCGGTGGTCAGGCCGACGAGCTGCTCGCCCTGCTCGGGATGGTCGATCGTGTACTGCGTGAGCCAGTCGGCCACCTTGCTGCCGAAATTGGGCGTCTGCACCTGCGTGACGCTGGCCACCAGCTGGGGCGCGACGTGCGCCACGTAGCGCGAGGCCAGACCCCCCTGGCTGTGGCCGATCAGGTTGAAACGCTCATGGCCGTGTGCCGCCTGCAGGGCTTGCAACTGCTGCAGGAGCTGCTCGCCACGCTCCTCGTGCGAGTCCGCGGCGGAAAGCTGCACCGTATAGACCCTGGCCCCGCCTGCCGACAGCGCCTCCCTCACGCCGTGGAAGTAGTCAACGACGCCGGCGATGCTGTCGAAGCCGAAGAGGCCGTGCACCAGCACCACCGGGTGCCGTGTGCGGGTGTACTGGCCGTCGAGCCAGGACCAGTCGAGCGCGTGCGCGGGCGCGCCCAGGCACAGCGCAGCCATCAACCACCCCGCGGCACGCAGCCGCCTCAGTGCCATCGTCCATGTTTGCATCGTCGTCTCCTCGGTCCGTAGTAGGGGCCCGCAGCGCATCTTGTGCATACCAGGCGGGCACGTCGATGACCGCCGCCGCCGCTGCGAGCCCGCGTGCAGGGCTGGCGATCACGCGGCTTGTAAACAGCGGTAAGAGCGTCGATGCAGGCCCTACATGAGGTGGCGCAGCGACCCGCGGCCACCCCTGGAGGAGGGGAGTGGCGTACAACAGGATGCGGTCCGCCCCCGGATGCGGCTAGACTGCGGGCTTTGTCGCGCGCGGCCCGTGTGCCCCGGCCCGCCGTCGGGCGCCGCGCGCATGTCCACGACCCAACCTCTGACGGATTGCGAACCCTATGAACAAAGCCGAACTCGTCGATGCCATCGCCGCCGATGCCGATCTGTCCAAGGCCGCCGCTGCGCGTGCGCTGGACGCCTTCATCGCCAACGTGACCAAGGCCCTGGCCGCCGGGGACACCGTCTCGCTGATCGGCTTCGGCAGCTTCTCGGTTTCCGAGCGTGCCGCGCGCACCGGCCGCAACCCGCGCACCGGCGAGGAAATCACCATCGAGGCGAGCCAGGGTGTCAAGTTCAGCGCTGGCGCCACGTTGAAGTCCGCGGTGCAGAAGAAGTAAGCACTGCGGCACCACGGACCGGCTGGCGCCCGCCACCCCGCGGACGGGCGCACCCGGCCCCTCCACAGGCGCCTTGCGGGCGCCTGTGTCGTTTCAGTCCCTGCGACCGGCGACGAGCTGGGCGATCAGTCGCAATGCCAGCTCGATGTTGTAGGGCTTGCGCAGGAAGCCGTCGTAGCCGTCGAAATGGCGCCGGACGACCTCTTCCGATAGGCTGCTGTTCATCAGGATGGGGATGCCACTCGTCGCGGGATCGGCACGCATCGCCCGGGCCATCTCGGCGCCGTTCATGATCGGCATCATGTAGTCGAGGATCACCAGGTCCGGCCGCACCTGCGCCAGCCGCTCCAGCCCCTGCTGCCCGTTGGAGGCGCAGAACACGCGGTAGCCCTCGTCCTCGAGGATCAGACTGAGAACCTCGGCATTGGCCAGTTCGTCGTCGACGACCAGTATCGTCTTCACGAGCCCCGCCTCTATCGCTCGCCGCGTCCCGACGTGCCGGGCGACGGAAACTCCATCACCGGCTCCGCGCGCGGGATGAAATCCTTGCCCGCCACGTACCGCCCCGAGATCGACGCACCCCTCGGGCCGATCTCCAGGCCGTGCAGGCCCGGACCGAAGTGGCTGTCACGCATCTTGGTGATCGTCAGCAGGCGCTGCAATTCGCCCTGGTGCTCCACGAAGCGCAGGAACACGAGGTTGTCGACGAAACCCGAGATGCCGAACGCCGACGACACCGTGCTGCTGATCGCGTCACGCGTTTCCATCGTCATCAGCACCGTCGCCCCGCGCCGTCGCAGCTCGTTGAGCAGGCAGGAGAAGAAGCGGTTGATGCGTTCCGGATAGATGGCCGATTCGAAGAAGCCGGACAGCCCGTCGATCACCAACCGTCGCACCCCGCGTTCGCTGACGCGCTGCAACAGCCGGTGACCGAGCTCGTCCAGGATGTGCTCGCCTTGCGAATGCCACATCAATTCCACCGCTCCTTGCCGCTCCAACGCCACCAGGTCGAAGCCCAGGGAAGCTGCCTTCGCCCGCAGCCGTGGAGGCGATTCGAAGAAGCCGAAAAGCAAGCCCGGTTCCTGGGGGGTGGAGCAAGCCAGGAAGTGCAGCCCCAGCGTCGTCTTGCCGGTACCGGTGGAGCCGGTCACGACCGTCGCGCTCTGGGCGGGGAGTCCACCGAAGGTGATCAGCGCGTCCAGGCTCGGCACGCCGGTCGACAGGGCGACCTCCGCCGTACGTGCCGACGGCGGCTCGCCGTAGAGCGATTCGATGCGCGGGAACACCTCCAGCCCCGCGTCGCTGATGCGGAACGCGTGCTTGCCGCGCAGCGAGCCGCCACCGCGGAACTTGCGTACCTGCAAGGCGCGCTCGGCCCGGGCCTCGAACAGGCGTTCCTCCAGCTCGATGAGTCCGTCGACCATGGTGTGCTCGGCATTCGTCTTGGGCGAGTTGCCGCTGGTGAGCAGGAACACCGTGCACCCATGGAACACCGCGCTGGTCTGGATCTCGTGGATGAACTTCTTCAGTTCACGGTCGGTCTCCGCCGCCTCCGCGGCCGCCACCAGCCCGTCGAGCACCAGCACCGTCGCCGCCCGCGCCCGCATCTCTCGGCGCAGTACGCTCATCAAGCCCTTCAGGCCGTCGGCCTCCAGGTCATGGAAGGCGCTGATGTAGGACAGCCGGTCGGGGATCACCGACTCGTCGAAGAAGCGCAGCGTGCGGATGTGCTGCAGCATGCGCGCGTGCGACTCGGCCAGCAGCGTCACATAGACCGCGGTGCCGCCGCCGGCCACGTGGGCGTAGCACAACTGGTTGGCGAAGATCGTCTTGCCGCTGCCCGGCAGACCCTGGACGATGTACACGCCCGACTGGAAGAAGCCGCCCCCGAGCACGGTATCGAGCCCGGGGATGCCGCTCGGCAGGCGGTCAAGGGTGAGGGCGGTCGAGGCGGTGGATGTCATCGGCGGTTGACTCGCTCTGTAGGTTCAACGGGACCCGCAGCGCCAGGCGGCTGCCGCGTGGGACGTCGGTTGCGACCGTGATGGTACCGCCCAGCGCCCGTACCAGTTCCCGCACGATCCACAGCCCCAGGCCCGACCCTTTGCCCGGATGGCTGCGAGCATCCACCGCGGTGGGCGCGAGGCCAGGCACGGACGCGGTCCGCAGCAGCCGCTGCGCCTCGGGCGCGGTGAGCCCTCGGCCGTCGTCGGCCACCACGATCTCCGCCATGCCGGGGGATGGCAGCGTGAGCGAGAGCACCACCTGGGTGCCGCCCGAGTGCTTCACCGCGTTGAGCAGCAGGTTGCCGACGGCGTGCTCCAGCGCGAGCGCGTCCGTGCGGGCAATGCACGACATCGGCAGATCGAGCCGCAGGTGCACGCCGTGGTAGTCCGCCTGCGAGCGTATCGAGTCGGCCACGGCGGTCAACAACTCGGCCAGGTCCGCTTCGCGTGGGACGACCGGGTAGTGGCGGGCGCCAGAGCGCAGCAGATCGAGCAGCACGGTGGCCCGGGCCGTGTAGCGGGCCAGGGCCTGTTCGGCCTTCTCGATGCGGCGCAGCGCCTCGCCGTGGTGTCCAGCCTCGCCGCTCGCCCGCGCCGCGCCGAGCTGCAGCCCCAGGCTGTGCAAGGGGTTGCGCAGCTCATGCGCGACCATGGCCAGGAGCTCGTCGCGACGGACCAGTTCCAGGCGCAACCGCGCCAACTCGTCGTCCGGCGGATCCTCGTCAGGAGCCGCGCGTGCAGGCGTGAGGGCCATGAAGCAGAAGGGGCACGAGAGATAGGGCCGATGGACTGTTCGGAGGACCGAACAAACGTATCAACAAGTCTCACAGCGTACAGGCACGCCGGCCCGCCCGCGCCGTCATTGTGTAACGGCGCGCGCGCCATTGGTCGACGCATGTCGTGGGCGTAGGGCCGGCCCCGCGCGAACGTGCCCGCGCGTGCGCAACACGCCCCACCGTGGGCACGGCCTTTGCTCTTTTCCCCTTGCCCCGGGCGCTGCAACCGAGTCGCCGCAGCCTCCTTTCCGACACCGACCCCCTCTTGGGCGGCTTGGGCCCGGGGCCTTTTCAAGGGGATGCGACGGACCGCCGTGGCGGCCGCGGGAGGCCTGCGTTACGCAATTGCAGCAATTTTTGCAATCGGCGTCTGATCCGCACCGGGCGCCGAGGGCTCCGAGGGAATGTGTGCGCGAGCGGCGGCAGCCGTGGGAGGACTCTGTGGAATTCACGCCCGAGAGACAGGAAATGCTGACGGTGGAACTGGCCGTGCGCTACGGTCAGCAGGAAACCGACGCTTACCGAGTGCAGATCGGTCCCCTGGCCGACGCGAGCGGCAAGCTGGACATCCAACTGCGCAGCCCGACCATCGGGGCGTCGGCTGCATGCAGTCTGCCGGCGAGGTTCGTCAGTACCTGCGACAGCCTGGCGGTGCTGGCCATCAAGGCCTCCATCCATGCCCTGTTCGGGCAGGAGCGGCCCGCCCCGCGCATCGTGGGCTTGCCCGAGTGGTCCGCCGCGTCGCTGACGATCACGCGCGTGCGCCCGCACCTGACGCAGGTGCTGCGCCGCTATGAGCTGACGGTGGAGTCGGCCCTGTCCGCCTGCCTGATGCGTTACCAGGGGCAGACCCTGGCGGCGATGGAGACCTTCGAGCTGTGCCGGGAGGACGCGGACCCGCTCTACGCGCTGACCCGGTTGACCTTGCGCAGCGAGCACGCACAGGCCCAGGCGCTCAAGCAGCCGCTCGGTGCGGGCCGCGCCAGCGAGCGGCTGGCCGAGGCTCACCTGGTGCGGGCAGCTTCCATCGGCTCGCAGGTGTCCGTGGGCCGCTGACCCTCCTGTCATGCCGGGCTGGGGTCAGGGGCGCGTGCCACCGCGCCCGCGAAGCCCTCGCCTCTGCTGACCCCCTTCTTCCGGGCGGAAGCCCGCCACCCGAAGGCGCGGACGAGCCAGCGCCGCTCCTCACGGACGGCCCTGGCGGGCGCGTTCCTGTCGCTTGCCGATCACGGCATCCAGCGCACGCTCCATCTTGCTCGCGGCCTGGCGCACCGCCTGTTCGACATTGGGCGCGTGATGTGTCACCGCGATCGGCTCGTGGCCGCTCACCCGGGCCTCGATGAGGCAGCGCACGTCTGCCTCGCCGCCCTTGTGGCTGTTGACGTCGTTCAAGTGCAGCTCCACGCGCGTCAGCTGATCCTCGAAGTGGTCCAACGCCTGTTCGACCCAGCCCGCCACTTCGGCACTCATCGAGTCGCCGCCGCGGATGTGATTGCCGGTGTTGACCTGCACTTGCATGAAATCCTCCTGTTGTTGACGACTCCCTGATTTGCATCTGGCGTGCCGGGGGCCGTGGCGCGGGCTGCGCCTCCACGGCCACTTCCCGCGACAGTGCTGACGTTCATACACAACCGCGGCGCCACGCCTCCTGCGCGGTGTGATTGCGTTGGCAATCGTCTGCACGCGCCCTGCGCTCGAATCATTGAAGGCCACAGTCCCCTTCGCCATCCTTGCCCGGGCAGGCGATACGGGGATGCCCTGCACCTCCTGGCGGCGTGATCCCCGCGCACGTCCGGCGAAAACAGCGGACGCCGGCGTGCCTGGCCTGCGCCTTCCGAGCTTCCGCACAAACTTCAGTGGAGATACGATGAAACTTCAACAACTGCAGCGACTGCTCAAAGGGATCGTGGCTGCGGCCGCCGTCGCGGCCACCTTGCCCGCCGCGGCCCAGAGCGTCACCGGCGGCACGGCCACGCTCACCTTCTCCGACGATGCGGTCAGCACGCTCTCGCTGATCGGGGTGTCGGTCTCGGCCACGGGCTCGGCGAGCACGGTGACACCGGGCCAGGTCTTCAGCTTCCCGATCACCGGCGGCACGTTCAGCGGCGATGCGCTGGACACGGTCATCACCGACCCGGCCGCGGGGGTCACGCTCACGCGCGGCGCGACCGTCATCACCCTCAACGACTTCCGTGTGGACCGCGGGACCAGCACGCTCTATGGCGACATCGTCATCGGCGGCAGCACCACCGAGGACGCCGCGCTCTACACCTTCACCAGCATCACGGAGGACATGAGCGACTTCTACAACCGGCAGGTCAGCGCGAGCGGCATGTTCATCACGGAACTGGCGCTGAACACGCTGGGCGACGCGCTCGGCGTGCCGACCTTCCTGCGGCCGGTGGTGGCCGAGGTCGATTTCGGCACGTTGACCGGCAACGTGGCCGTCGTGCCCGAGCCGTCGACCTACCTGCTGATGGGCCTGGGCCTGGCCGGGGTCGGCTTGCTCAAGCGGCGTCGCGCCGCTTCCAGCGAGCGGGAACCCGCTGCTGCACCGCAGGCGGCCTGAGTTCCTGCTTGCCCATGCGCCGACGCGGCCCGCGATGCGGGCCGACGGCTGCGCGGCGGACCGGTTCGCGATGCATGTCGCGGCGCCCCAAGGCGCCGGCGACCGGTCCCCGTGCGCGGGTGCGCTCCCCTCCCGTGCGCGGCCGCGGGTCGCGCTCACCCACCTTGCAACCCACCCATTCCAGAACGAGACCCGACGAGGAGACGACGATGGTCCCTACACAACCCGCCGCGCGGGGGACGCGCAGGACGGGACTCGCGCTGGCTCTGCTGCTGGCGGCTCTCGGTTGCCGGGCCCAGGCACCCGAGGCGACTCCCCTGCACGACTTCCACGCCTCCGCTCGGCCGGGCGGATCGGGCCTGCACAAACCCTCGTGGCGCGAGGATGCCACGCACCACGCGCAGGCGGACGCCTCCGCTGCCGTGCGGGCCGGCGCCAATTCGTTGCAGATCGAGCCGAAGCGCCGCTGGTTCGCCAGGCTGGGTGCCGCCGCGATCAAGCCCAATGACGACTCCGGCGACGTGCGCGACATCACCGGACCTGTGCTCACCGCGTCCGACCACCCCTTGCTTGGCCTGATCGCCCCGGGCGTCACCAGCTTCGGCACCCCGCCGGGGGTGACGGTGGATGTGCGCGAGGGCTATTCCGTCTACGGCAGCGTGGGCAAGTTCCTGGATGACCACTGGGCGATCGAGGGCCTCGTGCTCGCGCTGCCGTTCAAGCATGACATCCACGGGGCCGGCACCATCGAGCGGCTGGGCAAGGTCGCGACGGTCAAGCAGCTGCCGCCGACGGTGATCCTGCACCGCTACTTCGGCGATTGGGGCGCCAAGTTCCGGCCGTCCCTCGGCGTGGGCATCAACTACACCTACTTCTTCGATGCGAAGGCGACGCCGGCGCTGGAGTCCTATACCGGAGGGCCGACGAAGATCAAGATGAAGCCGTCGTGGGGGCTGGGCCTGTTCGCCGGTGCGCAGTACCAGGTCAACGAGCGGCTGCACTTCAAGCTGACGCTCGGCTACGTGCGCGTGCGCACGACCGGAACGATGATCACGCGCGACACCATGCTGAGCGGCAGTTCGCCGGTCCTGTCGGACTACCCGTACCCGGTCAACCAGATTCCCACGGACCCGACCAGCCGGCAGGCGATGGACAACCTGATCGGGCAGGTGGCGACCGCCCGAGGCGGGAACCTGGGGACGTACGAGCGCAGGATCGACAGCAAGCTCGATCCCTATGTACTGCTGTTGAGCGTGGGGTATTCGTTCTAGTGAAGCGAGCGGGGCGGCGCCTCGCGCGTGTTGCCTCGCCACAGAAGGAGGCGCGCGATGTTGTGGCATTGGTTGACACGATCGAAGACCACCGATCACCACCGGTGGGGCTACCTCGTGTTCGTGCTGGCGGCGATGCCGCCGGTGGTGACCTGGTGGATGGCGAGCCGCCACGGCCACTGGGATCTGTGGGCCTGGTACACGCCGTTGATGTACTTCGTCCTGATCCCGCTGGCCGACCTCGTCGTCGGCACGGACACGCTCAATCCCGCCGCCGAGGACGTGGCCGCACTGGAGCATTCGCGCTACTTCGCCGCGCTGCCGCTCGTGTGCGTGCCGCTGCAGATCGGCCTCATGCTCTGGGGTGCCCACGTGTTCGCGACCGCACCCTTCGGCCCGCCCGGCGCGGTGGGCTGGATCGTGTCGATGGGGTGCCTGGGCGGCGTGCTGGGTATCAACGTCGCGCACGAGCTGATACACAAGCGCAGCCGCACCGAGCAGTGGGCGGGCGGCCTGCTGCTGGCCTCGGTGCTCTACGGCTCGTTCAAGGTCGAGCACATCTACGGGCACCACGTGGATGTGGCCACGCCGCGCGACAACTCCACGGCACGCCGCGGCGAGACCGTCTACCACTTCATCGGGCGGGCCCTGCGCCACAACGTGCCGCGGGCCTTCCAGCTGGAGCGCTTCCACGCGCAGCGCCGCGGCCGGCGCTACAGCCCCTGGCGCGGCGAGCTCGCCGCCTGGTTCGCCTGCAGCGCGCTCTTTGCCGCGCTGTGCGTGTGGATCGCGGGCGGCTGGATGGGGTTGGTCTACTTTGCCGGCCAGGCCTTCGTCGCGGTGTGCCTGCTGGAGATCATCAACTACGTGGAGCACTACGGCCTGCGGCGCCGTCAGCTGCCCGATGGACGGTACGAGCGGGTCGATCCCAAGCACTCGTGGAACTCGGACTACCTGGTCACCAACATGTTCCTGTTCCACCTGCAACGACATTCCGACCACCATGCGCACGCGGCCCGCCGCTACCAGGTGCTGCGCCATTTCGACGAGAGCCCGCAGCTGCCGTTCGGCTACGCCGCAGCCGTGGTCATCGCGCTCTGCCCTCCGTTGTGGCGCCGCATCATGGATCCTCGGGTGGACCGCTACATGCAGCAGCTGGAGGCGCAACGGTTGCAGCCGGCGACGGGCTGAGGCCCATTCCCGACGCAGGACCGGACCGGCCCGGCACTCCGATTGCTGGCTCCCCGTCGCGAGGCGCCCGAGGGCGGCGCCTACCCGATGACACACAGGGAGCTTGCATGTCCGCTTCGATCCGCCCGTGTCCTCCGGAGGCCGGCCTGCCGCGCGCCGCGGAGATCGACGAGTTCCAGCAGACGGCCTTGGGCCTGCCCGGCTGGCCCGAGACCCCGCACCCCGACGGCCCCATGCGCTGGGTCGCGGCCAATCACCGCTACAACTCGCTGTTGTGGGACGAGGAGGACCAGGCGCGCCGCACCGACGTGCCGGACAGCGAGATCGCCAAGAACAAGCGGGCGATCGACCGCTACAACCAGCTGCGCAACGACGCGATCGAGTCGCTCGACGAGTGCCTGCTTGCGGCGGTGGAGCATGTCCCGGTCCGTGACGACGCGTGGATCAACAGCGAGACGGCGGGCTCGCTGATAGACCGCCTGTCGATCAATGCGCTCAAGATCCACCACATGGGGTTGCAACTGCAGCGCACGGGAGTGTCGCAGGCGCATCGGGTGGCCTGCGCGGCCAAGCTCGAACGTTTGAAGGTGCAGCGGCGGGATCTGCTGGAGTGCCTGGAGCGGCTGCTGCAAGGGATGCAGGACGGCACCTGCACCTACCGCATCTACCGCCAGTTCAAGATGTACAACGACCCCACGCTCAACCCCTACCTCAACGGCATGAAGGGCGAGGCGGCGGCCGCCAACGCCGCGGCGGCATGATTCCCGCCGTGCTCGCGCCGCAGGCGCACGTCGACGTGCTGATTCCCACGTGCAACCGCCCGGCGGCGCTGGCGGCCACGCTGGCGACCCTGCTCGGCCAGCAGTGGCGCGACTTCGATGTGATCGTGGCCGACCAGTCCGATGCCGAAGCGGGCTACGACACGGGCGAGGCGCGCTCCGTGGTGCGGGTGCTCGAGGCGCGCGGCCACCGGGTGCAGCTGCTTCGCAACCTGCCCCGGCGTGGCCTGGCCCAGCAGCGGCAGTTCCTCCTCGAGCACTCGCGTTCTCCCTACGTGCTGTATCTGGACGACGACGTGCTGCTGGAACCCGAACAGCTCGGGCGCATGGTGGAGGCCCTGCGCAAGGAAGGCTGCGGCTTCGTGGGCAGCGCGGTGATCGGCCTGTCGTACCGGGACGATGTGCGGCCGCACCAGCAGACGGTCGAGTTCTGGGACGGGCCGGTGCGGCCCGAGCGCGTGCGGCCTGGAACGCCGGCCTGGCGGCGCCACCTGCTGCACAACGCGGCCAACTTGTGGCATGTGCAGCAGCGGCTCGCGCCAGGCGAGACGCGCCTGTACAAGGTCGCCTGGGTCGGCGGCTGCGTGCTCTTCGATGCCGACAAGCTGCGCGCCTGCGGCGGCTTCGACTTCTGGCAGGACCTTCCGGCAGACCACTGCGGCGAGGACGTGTGGGCGCAGCTGCGGGTGATGGAGCGCTTCGGCGGTTGCGGGATCATGCCTTCGGGTGCCTACCACCAGGAACTGCCCACCACGGTGCCCTGGCGCGAGGTCGATGCGCCGCACGTGTTCGCGGCCCGCGACGGGGCAGGGCCGTCCCCCTGGAGCGCCCCATGAGCATCGCGGGGCTGTACGAGGGGCTGGGCCGCCGCGTCGACGACGTCGGCTCGATCGCCGTGCTGCGTGCGAACGCGGTCGGCGATTTCGTCGTGACGCTGCCAGCGCTCGAGGCATTGCGCCTGGCGTATCCTGACGCGCACATCTGCCTGCTCGGCCGTGCCTGGCATGCCGAGTTCCTGCGTGAACGGCCCTCTCCGGTCGACGAGGTGGTGGTGATCCCTCCCGTGCCCGGGATCGGCTCGCCGCCCGGAACACAAGGCGACGACCGCGCGTTGGGCCGCTTCTTCCGCGCCATGCAGGAGCGCGCCTTCGACGTCGCGCTGCAACTGCACGGAGGCGGGCGCTACAGCAACCCGTTCGTGCGGCGGCTGGGCGCGCGGCTGACGGCCGGCTTCCACACCCCCGGCAGCGAGCCGCTGGACCGCATGCTTCCCTACCGTGATCTCTACCCGGAAGTCCTGCGGCTGCTGGAGGGCGTCGCATTGATCGGCGCCCACGGGCGCACCGTGGAGCCGCGGTTGGTCGTGACGGCGCGCGACCGCGCCGAGGCCGATGCCGCAGTGCCGCCAGGCGCAGGCCCGCTGGTCGTGCTGCAGCCAGGGGCGACCGACCCGCGCCGATGCTGGTCTGCGCGCCACTTCGCCCGCGTGGCGGACCACTTCGCCGCGCTGGGAGCCTGTGTGGCGATCAACGGCGCCGAGGGGGAGGCGCAGGCCGTGCACGCGGTGATCGACGCGATGCGGCATCGAGAGCAAGCCATCGATCTGGCGGGTCGCCTGTCGCTCGGCGGCTTGCTCGGCCTGCTGGAGCGGGCGCGTCTGGTCGTCTCCAACGACACGGGCCCGATGCACATGGCCCGCGCGCTGGATGTGCCGACCGTCGCGATCTACTGGATCGGCAATCTGCTCGGGCACGGTCCCACCAGCAGCGCCCGTCACGCGGTTGCCGCGTCGTGGCGGCTCGACTGTCCCACCTGCGGTCGCAATTGCATCGGCGTCGACTGCGGGCATGATGCGTCGTTCGTCGACGACGTCACGCCCGAGGAGGTCATTGCGCTGGCCCAGCCGCTGTACGAGGGGCCTGCGCCGGCCGATGCGATGCTGCCGGAAACTCGGGCTGAAGAAGGCCCTCCTGCACGGTCGCGCGACGCGGCGTGACGGCCGCGGGGCGCCACGGCTCTCGCAGCACCTCCTGCACTGCGGCCAGCACGTCGGCCGGCAGCACGCCGGCAGAAGCGGGCCGGTGCCCGTCGCGCACCGGCTCCACGCAGCGATGCCGCCGAGCATCCAGCGGCGCCCAGCGCAGGCGGTCGGTCACGAAGAAGATCACGACGCTCGGCAACCGCAAGGCGGCCGCGATGTGGGCCACCCCCGTGTCGTTGGAGACCAGCAGCCGGGACCGCGCCAGCAGGGCGGCGAGCGCGCCGACGGAGAGGTCCCGCGCGGCGTTGAGGGCGCGCGCGGCCATCATGCGCCGCACGGCCTCGGCGAGCCGATGCTCCGACGCGTCGCCGGTGATGACGACCTGGAACCCCAGCCGCGCCAACGCATCGCCCACCGCGGCGAAGCGATGCGCCGCCCACCGCTTCTCGGCCATCCGCGCGCCCGGGTGCAGACAGACGAACCGGCCTGGCACCAGGGCGGCCAGGTCATCGTGGCGATCGAGCTCGTCCGTGTCGTCAGGCAGCAGCGGAAACGCGACCTTGTCGTCGAGGCGCTCTTCGATGGGCCCGCCCAGGCACTGCACCAGGCGCAGCTGACGGTGCACCTCGTGCACACCGTCGGGATACTGACACGCGATGTCCAATCCTTCCCACGAGCCGCCGACGGGAAAGAACCCCGCCGTCGTGCGTGCGCCGATGGCCTGGACGATCCGGTTGGACAGGGGGCCGCTGCCGTGCATCTGCAGTGCAAGGTCGAAGCGCCGCGCGCGCATGCGCGCGGCCCAGGCCTCGAAGACGGCCATCGGCGCCGGCCGTTCAGGCAATTGCGGGTGACCGTCGAACTCGATGAACTCGTCCACCCAGGGCACCAGGCGTCTGGCGAAGTCGCGGGCCCAGGGCAGGCCGACGAGCGCGATGTGGGCATGCGGAAAGCGCTGCCGCAGCGCGCGCAGCGCGGGGGTCGCACACACCATGTCCCCCAGCTTCAGTGCGCGGAACACGCACACTTGCAACCGGCTGTTCGTCATCGTGGCTTCCTTGTTGCCGCACGGACCAGCAAGCCGTGTTCCTCCACTGGTGCCGGGCGGGCGCGCCATATGCCTGTGGGCTGCATCCCCCAGAAGGAGGCACGATGAAGGCGTTGTGTTGGCACGGTAAAAAAGACATCCGCTGCGAAACGGTTCCCGACCCGCGCATCGAGGAACCGCGCGATGCGATCGTCAAGGTGACGAGTTGCGCGATCTGCGGTTCGGACCTGCATCTGTTCGACGGCTTCATGCCCGGCATGATGGAAGGCGACATCATGGGCCACGAGTTCATGGGCGAGGTCGTCGAGGTCGGACCGGGCAACAAGAAGCTCAAAGTGGGCGACCGCGTGGTGGTGCCGTTCACCATCGTCTGCGGCGAATGCGACCAGTGCCGCCGCGGGAACTACTCCGTATGCGAACGCACCAATCGCAACAAGGCGCTCGCCGAGAAGGTCTTCGGGCACACGACCGCCGGCCTGTTCGGCTACACGCACCTGACGGGCGGCTACCCCGGCGGGCAGGCCGAGTACGTGCGGGTGCCGTATGCGGATGTCGCCCCGGTCAAGGTGCCGGACGGGCTCACCGACGAGCAGGTGCTCTTTCTCGGCGACATCCTGCCCACCGGCTGGCAGGCGGCCGTGCAGTGCGACATCCAGCCGACCGACACGGTCGCCGTCTGGGGCGCGGGACCTGTCGGGCAGTTCGCGGTTCGCGCGGCGCTGATGCTGGGCGCACGGCAGGTGGTGGTCATCGACCGCCTGCCTGACCGGCTCAGCATGGCCAAGGCCTGCGGCGCGCTGACCATCAACTTCGAGGAGGAAAGCGTGCTGGAACGCCTGGCCGAACTCACTGGCGGCAAGGGCCCCGAGAAGTGCATCGACGCCGTCGGCATGGAGGCGCACGTGCCCCGCACGCTCGACTCGGTCTACGACCGCGCCAAGCAGGCGCTGATGCTGGAGTCGGACCGCGCCCACGTGCTGCGCGAGATCATCTACGCCTGCCGGCCGGCCGGCACCATCTCCATCCCGGGCGTCTACGGCGGGCTGGTCGACAAGATCCCGTTCGGCGCCGTGATGAACAAGGGGCTCACGATCCGCACCGGCCAGACGCATGTCAACCGCTGGGCCGAGGACCTGCTGCGGCGCATCGAGGAAGGCCAGATCGACCCCTCGTTCGTCATCACGCACACCGTGTCGCTGGAAGACGGTCCACAGATGTACGAGACCTTCCGCGACAAGGAGGACGGCTGCATCAAGGTCGTCATGAAGCCCGGCGAGCCGAGCCGCCACACCGCCACTGCAGAGAGGGCGCAGCCATGAACAACGCGTACGACCTGACCCGACCCGACCCGGCCCGGATGCGGCCGCCGGTCGAGGCTCGCTACGTTCGCTCCGCGCCGCGGACGGTGGCCCGGGGGCTGGGCTGGTTCAGCCTGGCGCTCGGCGCGACCGAGTGGTGGCGGCCGGCGAGCACTGCGCGCGCCACCGGCCTCGACGGATGGGCGCCCGTGGTCAAGGCCTGGGGACTGCGCGAGATCGCCGTGGGGGCGGGGCTGCTGTTGTCCCGGCACCCCGCGCCGTGGGCGTGGGCGCGGGTCGCCGGTGACGTGCTCGACCTGGCCACCCTCGCGCTCGGGCGGGACGGCGTGCACCATCGTCGTCACCGGGCGGCGACGATGGCCGTGCTCGGCGTGACCGTGGTGGACGTGCTCTGCGCGCGCGCGCTCTCCGCCGAGGCCCGCCGCCGCTCGCAACCCTGGTACGACTACAGCGACCGCAGCGGCTTTCCCAAGGGCCTGCAGGCCGCCCGATCGGCGGCCGTGATGGTGCCGGACGACATGCGTGCGCCCCCCGCGTTGCGCCCGTACGGCGAGCCGGGCGCAGAACAGCGGGCCTGAGGCCCGCGCCCGGCCGCCCGAAGCCGGGCCGCAACCCCCATGGGGGGGTGGGGCGCAAGCCCCGGGGGTCATGCATTCAGCCCGGCGCCCGGCCGCCCGAAGCCGGGCCCTAACCCCCGCGGGGGGTGGGGCG
>DATMBN010000023.1:0-115870 GCA_035559275.1 Burkholderiaceae bacterium | reverse complement strand
GAACTTGTCCTTCACCAGCGCACGGCGGCGCCGCCCCATCTCGGGGTCCAGGTAGTACATGGCGGCCGCGCCGGCCGCGAGGCCGACGACGGTCGAGAGTAGATCGCGCATCTGCGTTCTCCTTTGCTGCTGTCCAGCGGGGCCGGTGCGCGAGCGCCCGGCGTTCGCAAGTCTCTTCTGCGACGCGGCAACACCCGTGCCGGCGGGGGTGGCTAGAAGACATCGCTGCGCCGGTGCTGTTCGGGATGCCGGCCAACTGAGCCTCGACCCGTCATGCACAGGCGATGGCTGGATCGCGTTAAACTTGCGCCTGTTCTGCGGGCGTCGTTCAATGGCAGGACCTGAGCTTCCCAAGCTCAAGACGTGGGTTCGATTCCCATCGCCCGCTCCAGTTTCGAAGGGCCGCCTCGCGCGGCCCTTTGTCCATTGAGAACCGGGGCCCGCGCGCGGGGATGCAGGTGCGACGGGTGATACGGCAACTGCCGTGCCACCTTCGTTAAAATCTTGCGCTTTTTGGTGCCGCAATGGCGCCGCCACCTTTCCGGGGCCCCGGGCCGGTCCGCACCCGCGGATCTCCCACCGGGGCGAGGAAGCCAAGGACAAGGGGGTCGTATGCAGGGATTGCACCTCACCGCTGATCTGTACGGATGCCAGTGTGAGCCCGCGTTGATGATCAACGCCGAAACGCTGGCCGATGTGTGCCGCCGGGCCGTGGATGCCGCGGGACTGACGCTCGTGGACGAGAAATACCACACCTTCCCGGAATGGCAGGGCCAGCCCGGCGGCGTCACCGGGGCGGTGCTGCTGGCCGAATCGCACCTGGCCGTCCACACCTGGCCTGAGCGCGCCGGCGTGACGCTGGACGTCTACGTCTGCAACTTCTCGACCGACAACTCGTCCAAGGCCGAACGCCTGCTCAACGATCTGATGGCGACCTTCGCCCCGGCCCAGCGCATCACCAACCGCATCCTCCGCGGTTCCAAGGATCCGGAGACGCGCTCCGACGAACTGCTGCTCGAGTGGCTCAACGACCACAGCGCGTTCGGCTTCCAGGCGACCCGCCGGCTGGAGACCTTGCGCACGCGCTACCAGCAGCTGGAGGTGTTCGAGACGCCGCAGTGGGGGCGGCTGCTGCGCCTGGACGGCCGCTACATGACGTCCGAACGCGATGAGTTCTTCTACCACGAGCCCATGGTGCACGTGGCCGCAGTCACGCACGAGCAGCCGCGTTCGGTGCTGGTCGTCGGCGGAGGAGACGGTGGCACCGCCGAGGAGATGTTCAAGCACCCATCGGTCGAGAAGCTGGTGCTGGCCGAACTGGACGGCGACGTGGTCGACATGTCGCGCAAACACCTGGCGAGCATCCACAAGGGTTCGCTCGACGACCCGCGCCTGCAGCTGCGCATCGGTGATGGCGCGCAGTTCGTGGCCGAGCAGGCCGCGCGCGCCGACGGCCAGCGCTTCGACTTGGTGGTGCTGGATCTCACGGATCCCGACACCCCCGCACAACAGCTGTACACGCGCGAGTTCTTCGCGCAGGTCAAGCGGCTGCTGGCGCCGGGCGGCGCCGTCACGCTGCACATCAGCTCGCCGATCTTCACCCCCGAGCGCGTGCGGCAACTGACCGCCTCGCTGCGCGGCGTCTTCTCCATCGTCAGGCCCTTCGGCCTGTACGTCCCGCTCTACGGCACCTACTGGGGCATGGCGTGCGCATCGGACGCCCTGGACCCGGTTGCGCTCGAGCCGGCCGAGGTCGAGCGCCGCCTGGCTGCACGCGGCATCCGCGACCTGAAGTACTACAACGGCGAGGTGCACCGCGCGCTGTTCGCGCTGCCCAACTACTACCGCGACCTGGTGCAGGCATGACCGAACCGATCCCGCGCGAAGAACAGCCCGCCGGGCAACCGGCGACGCCGGACGGTGGGGTACCCCACCCTCGCACGATCCGCAGCTACGTGATGCGCGCGGGGCGCACGACCGAGGGCCAGGCGCGGGCCATCGCGACACTGGGGCCGCGCTTCATGGTCCCGTTCGACCCCGACCGCACGCTCGACTACCAGGCGCTCTTCGGTCGCGAGGCGCCCACCATCCTCGAGATCGGCTTCGGCATGGGCGAGGCGACGGCGGAGATCGCCGCCCGCCGCCCGGAGGACGATTTCATCGGCTGCGAGGTGCACGAGCCGGGCGTGGGCGCGCTGCTCAAGCGTATCGGCGAGCGGGGTCTGACCAACCTGCGCCTCATCCGCCACGACGCGGTCGAGGTACTGGAGCGCATGGTCGCCCCCGCGTCGCTGGCGGGCGTCCACGTGTTCTTTCCCGATCCGTGGCACAAGAAGCGGCATCACAAGCGGCGGCTCATCCAACCGCCGTTTGTCGCGCTGGTCGCCAGCCGCCTGAAGGCGGGCGGCTACATCCATTGCGCCACCGACTGGGAGCCCTACGCGCAGCAGATGCTCGAAGTGCTGATGGCCGAACCGACGCTGGAGAACACCGCGCAGGGCTATGCGCCGCGCCCGGATTACCGTCCCCTGACCAAGTTCGAACACCGCGGCCTGAGGCTTGGCCACGGGGTGTGGGACCTCGTTTTTCGCAAACGCTGAGACCGCCCTGCCCCGGCGGTTCACGCCGGGGCACCAAGGAGGCAGACAGGCGACGAGAAGGACCGGCGATCGGTCACTCGTGCGCTCAGCCGTACCAGGCGACCCATCCCGTCCAGGCGGTGAGCAGCACCACGGCGCCGAAGACGATGCGATACCACGCGAAGATGGTGAAGTCGTGCGTGGAGACGTAGCGGATCAGCCAGCGAATGCACAGCCAGGCGCTGACGAACGCGAACACCAGGCCCACCGCGAACATCGGGGCATCCGACAACTCCAGCAGGTCACGCTGCTTCCACAGGGAATAGGCACCGGCCCCGACCAACGTGGGAATGCCGAGATAGAAGCTGAACTCGGTCGCGGCTTTGCGCGAGAAGCCGAAGATCATCGCCCCGATGATGGTCGCGCCCGACCGGCTCGTGCCAGGAATCAGCGCCGCGCATTGCACCAGTCCCACCTTCAGCGCGTCCAGCGGGGTGATGTCGTCCACCGTCTCGACGCGCGCCAGCCGGCTGCCTTCGAGATCCCTTGCGCCGAACCGCCGCCGGTGCCGGCGCTCGACGAACAGGATGATCAGCCCGCCGACCACGAACGCGGTGGCCACCGCGACCGGGTTGAAGAGGTGCACCTTGATGAGCGCCCCGAACAGCAGCCCGAACGCGACTGCTGGCAGGAAGGCGATCAGGACGTTGAGGGCGAACCGCTGGGCGACACGGTCATGCCCGATGCCGCGGACCGTGCCCCACAGCCTCGCCCGGTACTCCCAGATGACGGCCAGCATTGCTCCGGTCTGGATGGCGATCTCGAAGACCTTGATCTTGTCGCCGGTGAAGCCGAGCAGCGAGGACGCAAGGATCAAATGACCGGTGGAGGAGATGGGTAGGAACTCGGTCAACCCCTCGACCACACCCATCACGGCGGCTTTCAGCAACAGCTCGATATCCAAGACCATCCCTTCGGCGACAGACGCCCGGCATGATACCGAGCCGGGATGGCACAGCTGTATGGCTTCGCAACGCAGCTGCGGGTACCCCGCGCGAGGCCGGGGTCAGCGCATCGGCTGCAGCGCGATCGACAGCCCCTGCGGCCGCACCCTCACTTCGCCGGGTTGCACGCGGAAGCGTTGCAGCACGTCCACCTGCTCCGGCTTGAGCCGGTAGACGACGAGGTCGCGCAGAAACTGCTGCGTCAACACCGCGGCCAGGCGCGCGCCGGCGCTCTGGCCCAGGGAGAACGATCCCGCATCGAGCCGGTCGACCCTGAGGTCGGTCATGCGCACGCTCCGGTCCGATGCCTCGTACCGAAGTCCGTAGCTGAAGCCGACGATGCCCTGCACGGCCCGCCCCAGCCAGCTCTGCGCGATACGCAGGTCCAGCTCGGTGGCCAGCCGGTTCTCCTGGGGCAGGAACCGCAAACGCGGCGCTGCGACGACCAGGTCCAGCGCCTCCAGGGCCTTGATGTTGAGAGGAAACTGCCGTCCCATCGCATCCAGAAGCTGCGCGGCGGAGATGTCGATGCTGGGCGGCGCCAAGGTTGCGCAGCCTCCCGCCACCCCCAGTCCCGCGGCCCCGGCCAGCGAGAGCAGGAACCTGCGGCGGCGAAGACTCTCGGTGCAATCACTCATATCTCAGGGCCTGGATGGGTTGGAGCTGCGCGGCGCGCCGCGCGGGATAGAAACCGAAGAAGACACCGACGACCCCCGCGAAGCCCGCCGCCAGGACGATGGAGCTCAGGCTGAGGACGACCTCCCACTCGGCGAACTCCGCGACGGCCCAGGTGGCCAGCGCCCCCAGGAGAATACCCAACGCACCGCCAACGAGGCTGAGGGTGACGGCCTCGACGAGGAACTGAGCCAGGATGTCCCGTCCACGCGCGCCGACGGCCATGCGCAGCCCGATCTCCCGCGTGCGTTCGGTCACGCTCACCAGCATGATGTTCATGATGCCGATGCCGCCCACGACCAGGCTCACACCGGCCACCGCGGCCAGCAGGGTGGTCATGACCTGCGCGGAGGCCTCCTGGGCGGACAGCACCTCGGAGAGGTTGCGCACGGTGAAGTCGTCCTCCTGCTCCGGCTGCAAGCGGTGGCGCTGGCGCAGCAGTTCGCGCACGCCGGCCTCCACCTGCGACATGTCGTAGCCCGGCTCGACCTTGACGGTGATGTTGCCGACGCTGCGTAGCCGGCTGGTCGCGCGGCCCTGGATGCGCTTGTGCAGCGTGCCGATGGGCACCACCACCACGTCGTCCTGGTCGGCGCCGAAGGCGTTCTGCCCCTTGCGCTCCAGCAGCCCGATGACGACCAGGGGGACCCGGTTGATGCGGATCACCTGGTCGATCGGATCGGCGTCGCCGAAGAGCTCGCGCGCCACCGTCTGCCCGATGACGGCCACCTTGGCGGCCGAGACCATCTCGTGCGCCTCGAACGTGCGTCCCGCGACCAGCGTCCAATCCCGGACTACGAAGTAGTCGTTGGTGGAGCCGATGAGGCTGGTGGGCCAGTTCGCGTTCATCGCGATGGCCTGTGCGTTGCCTCGCGACAGCGGGCTGGTCGCGCGCACCCCCGGTACCTCCCGCGCGATGGCCGCTGCGTCGTCCTCGGTCAGGGTGTTGGTGGCCCCGCTGCCCAGTCGCGCCCCTCCGGTCGTGCGCGAACCGGGCGAGACGGTGATGAGGTTCGAGCCGAGCGCCTGGATCTGCTGGGCGACGCGTTGCTGCGCGCCGGTGCCCACCGCGACCATCGTGATCACGGCGGCAACCCCGATCACGATGCCGAGCATCGTCAACAGGCTGCGTGTCGGATGCGACAGGAGGGCGCGCCAGGCGGCCCGCACGGCGACCAGGAAACTCACGTCCCGCTCCCCGCGGCCGCAAGAGCCCCTCGCGGCGCCTGCCGGCGGTCGTCGACCACCCGGCCGTCACGGAAGCTGATGCACCGTGCCGCCCAGGCGGCGATGTCGTGCTCGTGGGTCACGAGGACGATGGTCATCCCCCGAGCGTGCAGCTGCGCGAAAAGCCGCATGACCTCCTCGGAGGTGGCCGTGTCCAGCGCCCCGGTGGGCTCGTCCGCCAGTATCAGTTGTGGCTGGTTGACCAGCGCGCGGGCGATCGCGACCCGCTGCTGCTGACCGCCGGAAAGTTCCGACGGCATGTGGGCCGCGCGCTCGGTCAGCCCCACCTGCGCCAGCGCGGCCATCGCACGTTGCCGGCGCTCCGCGGCCCCGACGCCAGCGTACACGAGCGGGAGCTCGACGTTCTCCACGGCGGTCGTGCGTGGCAGGAGGTTGAAGTGCTGGAACACGAAGCCGATCTGGCGGTTGCGTATCGCCGCCAACCGGTCGCCGGGCAGTTCGTCGACGCGCTCGCCGGCGAGCCGGTAAGTGCCGCTGGAGGGCCGGTCCAGGCAACCCACGATGTTCATGAAGGTGGACTTGCCCGAGCCGGAGGCGCCCATGACCGCGACGAACTCGCCGGCCTCGATGTCCAGCGACACGCCCCGCAGCGCCAGGACCTCGGTGGAGGCGTCTTCTCCCATCCGATAGGTCTTGGTCAGCGACCGGACCTCGATCAGCGGCATGGCTTCCCCTGGCACTTCCGGCGGCGCCCGCTCACAGCCCGAAACGCGGCCCGGAGGGCCGCGCCGTCCG
Organism: Burkholderiaceae bacterium; assembly: GCA_035559275.1. Taxonomy (GTDB): domain Bacteria; phylum Pseudomonadota; class Gammaproteobacteria; order Burkholderiales; family Burkholderiaceae_C; genus Caldimonas. Next base: position 109,629 of record DATMBN010000023.1, on the reverse strand, counting down.
CGCATTGGGTGGCGACTGCACCGACACCACCACCTGCTGACCCGCCCGCAGTTCGGGCGCCCGCACCTCGGTCATCGAGCCGTCGCTGATACCCACCTCTACCTCCACTGGGTAAGGCTGAGCCCCATTGCCTTGGGCGACCAGGTAGATGCGCCCCTTGTCCCCCGCCCGGGCAGCGCCCACCCCACGCGGCGCGGTCGGTGCGACCGCTTCCTCGGCACCGGGCAGTCGGACCCGCAGCGCCGCGTTGGGCACCTTCAGCACGTCCTCGCGCTCCTGCGTCACGATGCGCACGCTGGCCGTCATCCCCGGCAGCAGCCTGCCCCCCTTGTTGTCGAACGCGACCACGACGGTGTAGGTGATGACGTTCTGCGTGTTGGTGGAAGCCTTGCGCACCTGGCGCACCTTCCCAAGGAAGCGCCGGCCGGGAAACGCATCGACCGTGAACACGGCGTCCTGGTCCGGCTGCACGCGACCGATATCGGCCTCGTCCACGGGCACCTCGACCTGCATGTCGTCCAGGTTGCGCGCGATCACGAAGAGCTCCGGGGCCTGCAGGCTCGCCGCCACCGTCTGCCCCAGCTCGATGCTGCGCTTGATGACGATGCCGTTGACCGGAGAGCGGATCTCGGTGCGCCCCAGGTCCACCTGGGCCTGCGCCAGCTGTGCCTGGCGCTGCCGGACCGTCGCCTCGGCAGAGCGCACCTGCGCGTGCGCCACGTCGCGCTGCGCCTGCGCCACCTTCAGCGCCTCGCGCAGACCGTTGACGGTGGACTGCGTGCGTTCGAGCTCGGCGGGCGAGATGAAGCCTTCCCCCACGAGCCCGCGGTTGCGTTCCAGGTCGCGCTCGGCCTGACGCAGGTCGACCGTCGCGCGTGCCACGTTGGCCTCCGCGGCCAACGCCGCGGCCTGCGCATTCAGCACCGCGGCCCGGGCAGCCTCGACATCGGCCTCGGCCTGCCGCACGCGCTGCTCGAAGCTCTGCGGGTCCAGGCGGGCCAGCAGCTGCCCCTCGCGGACCTCGCTGTTGAAGTCGACCAGCACTTCCTTGATCTGGCCCGACACCTGGCTGCCGACCTGGATCTGGGCGACGGCGGTCACGGTGCCGGCCGCCGACACCGTCGCCCGCACAGGCCCCTTCTCGACCGCGGCCGTGCGGTACTGCACCTCGGGGGCCCGCCCCTGCCACCACCAGGCCAGCCCGCCGAGCGCGGCCAACGCGAGCAGAAGCAGCCCGACCCAGATCGTCGTTCGTTTCATGCAAGCCATTCTAGAAATGACGGGATGACCGCCCGCCGGGTGCGGGCGATCTTCAACTATCTTTACCCGCCGCCAACGCACGGCGACCACGCCACTCGGGAATACTGGCGGCCGGCTTGACCCACCTTCGTGCCCCAAGATACATTACTGACCAGTCAGTCAGTATCTCCTTTGCCGTGACGCCCACCTCCCCTGTCCCTACCGACGGCCTTGCCGATTCCCCGCTCCCGGGCGATGCGCCCCGGCGGCGCCGCAAGGAGGCGCGCCCGCAGGAACTGCTGGATGCCGCGCTGCAGTTGTTCGTCGAGAAAGGCTTCGCCGCGACCAAGATGGACGATGTAGCCTCGCGTGCCGGCGTCTCCAAGGGCACCGTCTACTTGTACTTTCCCAGCAAGGAAGAGCTGCTCAAGGCGGTGATCCGCCGCAACCTCTCGCTCACGATCGCCGAAGGCGATGACGCCCTCTCGCGCTTCGACGGCCCCACGGCCGAACTGCTGCACCTGCTGGCACGGCAGTGGTGGGAGCGCGTGGGCGAGACGCAGGCTTCGGGCATCTTCAAGCTCATCATCACCGAGGTGCGCAACTTCCCCGATCTCGCGCAGTTCTATGCAGAAGAGGTCATCGAGCCCGGACGGCGGCTCGTCACCAAGCTCCTGCAACGCGGCATCGATCGCGGCGAGTTTCGCCCCGTACCCCTGCTCGACACCGCGCATGCGCTGATCTTCCCCATGCTGATGCTGTGCCTGCACAAGCATTCGGTGGGCGCCTGCGCAATCGGCGACGAGGTGACGAGCGACCCGCGCAGCTTCATCGACCACCACATCGACCTGCTGCTGCACGGGCTCCACCGCGCACCCGGCACCGCCCAGCGATGAAACGACACCTGAGGTGGCTGTTGCCGCTGCTGGCGGTCGTGCTGGTCGCGGTCCTGGCAGCGCGAGGCGTGGCGCATAGAAAGGCCGAGCAAGCCAGGCAAGCGGCGCCGACGACGGCGCCCGCGCTCGAGCTCGCGCCCACCGACGTTCTCGTCGTGCGCCGGCAGGAAGTCGTGCGCGCGATACCCGTGTCCGGTACGGTCCAGGCCGTGCGCACGGCGGTCGTCAAGGCCAAGGTGGCCGCCGAGGTGCGCGAACTGCTGGTGCGCGAAGGCGACCCGGTCCGCGCCGGGCAGGTGCTGGGCCGGCTGGACACGGCGGAGTACGCGGCGAGGCTGCGGCAGGCCCAGCAGCAGGCCGAATCCGCCCGGGCGCAGCTCGAGATCGCCGAGCGGACGCTGCAGAACAATCGCGCGCTGGTCGAACAGGGGTTCATTTCGAAGAACGCGCTGGACACCTCCGTCTCCAACGCCGCCGCCGCGCGCGCCAACCTGCTCGCTGCCCAGGCGGCAGTGGATCTGGCCCGCAAGGCGATGGAGGACGCGGTCCTCAGAGCACCGATCGACGGTCAGGTGTCCCAGCGACTCGTGCAGCCGGGCGAGCGTGTCGCCGTGGAAGCGCGGCTGCTCGAGATCGTCGACTTGCGTGACCTGGAATTGGAGGCCGCCGTTCCCGCGGAGCAGGTTGCAGCCGTACGGGAAGGCGCCCGGGCCGTGCTGCAGGTGCCCGGCCTGGACGCCCCGGTACCCGCCACGGTGGCGCGCATCAACCCTGCGACGCAATCGGGCACCCGCGCCGTGCCGGTCTATCTCGCGATCCCAGCGCGGCAGGGGCTGCGGCACGGCCTTTTTGCGACAGGCCGGATCGAGCTCGCACGCGAGGCGGCGGTCGCGGTCCCGGAGACGGCCGTGCGCCTGGACCAGGTGCGGCCCTATGTGCTGATGCTGCAGGGCGAGCAGGTGGTGCGACGCCCGGTGGAGCTGGGGCCGGCGGGGCAAGCCGAGGACGGCGCAGTGCGGGTGGTGCACGCGGGCCTGACCGAAGGCGACCGGGTGCTCGCCGGCAGCGTGGGACCGCTGCGGGAGGGCACCCGCGTGAAACCGAGCCCCGCCCTGCCCCGGGCCTCGACGGGCCACTGAGCACGAGGCCCGACGTCCATGTGGTTCACGCGCGTTTCGATCGCCAACCCGGTCATGGCCACGATGGTGATGCTCGCCTTCGTGGTCCTGGGACTGTTCTCCTACCAGCGGCTCAAGGTCGACCAGTTCCCTGACATCGAGTTTCCGGTCGTCGTCGTGCAGGTCGAATACCCGGGGGCGTCGCCGGAGATCGTCGAGACCGAGGTCACGAGGAAGATCGAGGAGGCGGTCAACTCCATCGCAGGCATCAACCAGCTCTTTTCCCGCAGCTACGACAGCCAGTCCGTCGTCATCATCCAGTTCAACCTGGACATCGACGGCCGCAAGGCCGCGGAGGACGTGCGCGAGAAGGTGGCCGGCATCCGCCCTCTGCTGCGCGACGAGGTGGAAGAGCCGCGGGTGCTGCGCTTCGATCCTGCCTCCCGGCCGATCTACACGCTCGCGCTGACCTCGCCGGACGGCAGCCGCAGCCCGGTCGAACTGACCACCTTCGCCGACCAGATCGTCAAGAAGCGCCTGGAGAACGTGCGCGGTGTGGGCTCGGTCACCCTCGTGGGTGGCGTGGCGCGCGAGATCAACATCTATCTCAAGCCGGAGGCGATGGAGGCGCTCGGAGTCGGGATCGACCAGGTCATCCAGGCGGTGCGCACCGAGAACCAGGAACTGCCCGCCGGCGCGCTGCGCTCTCGCGAGCAGGAGCGGGTGGTGCAGATCACTGGACGCATCCAACGGCCCGAACAGTTCCGGGACCTCATCGTGGCCCGGCGGGGCGCCTCCGGGGCCACCGTCCCCGTGACGCTGGGGCAGATCGCCGAGGTGGTCGACGGCCCGCAGGAGATCGAGAGCCTGGCGCTGTACAACGGGCAGCGGACCCTGGCACTGGACGTGCAGAAGGCCCAGGGCGAGAACACGATCGACGTTGTCGACGGCCTGAACCGGGTGGTGGAGGAACTGCGCGCGCAGCTGCCCGCCGGCATGGTTCTCGACGTGGTGCGCGACAACGCGCGCCCTATCCGGGTGGCGGTGAACAACGTCCGGCAGACGCTGATCGAGGGGGCGGTGCTCACCGTGGTGATCGTCTTCCTGTTCCTCAACTCCTGGCGCTCGACGGTCATCACCGGGCTGACCCTGCCGATCGCGCTGATCGGCACGTTCCTCTTCATGTACTGGTTCGGTTTCTCGATCAACATGATCACGCTGATGGCCCTGAGCCTGTGCGTGGGCTTGTTGATCGACGATGCCATCGTCGTGCGCGAGAACATCGTGCGTCATGCGCAGATGGGCAAGGACCCGCGCCGAGCGTCGCTGGAAGGGACGCAGGAGATCGGCCTGGCGGTGCTGGCGACGACCCTGTCCATCGTCGCGGTCTTCCTGCCCATCGGCTTCATGGGCGGCATCATCGGCCGCTTCTTCCACCAATTCGGCATCACCATCGTCGCCGCGGTGCTGATCTCCATGTTCGTCAGCTTCACGCTGGATCCCATGCTCTCCAGCGTATGGCACGACCCGGCGACGCATGGTCAGCCGCGTCCCGGCTCGCGCCGCTCGCTCTACGATCGAACGCTCGGGCGCGTCACAGGCGCCGTGGATCGCTTCACGCACCGGCTCGGACAGTTCTACCAGGGCATCCTCGCCTGGTCGCTTGCCCACAAGCGCTCGACGCTGGGTATCGCGGTGGCGAGCCTCATCGCCAGCTTCGCGCTGGTGCCCGTGATGGGCACCGAGTTCGTGCCCAAGGCGGACTTTTCCGAGACCACGGTGAGCTTCTACACACCCACCGGCTCGTCGATCGAGGTGACCGAGGCCAAGGCGCGCCAGGTGGACGCAATCCTGCGAGAGTTTCCGGAGGTCAGGTACACGGTCACCACGATCAACACCGGCCAGGCCCAAGGCAGGAACTACGCGACGGTCTATGTGCGCCTGACGGATCGCAAGGACCGCACGCGCAACGTCGACCAGATGTCCGTCGTGCTGCGCGAGCGGCTGGCCCGGGTGCCCGGCATCACCGTCACCCACGTGGGCCTGCTGGATGCGGTCGGCGGTGGCAAGCCGATCTCGGTCTCGGTGCAGGGCACGGACCTGACCGAACTGCAACGGCTGACGAACCGGATCACCGAGCGATTGCGCGACATCCCCGGCCTTGTCGACGTGGACACCAGCATGAAGCCCAACAAGCCGACGGTCGACGTGATCGTGCGCCGAGAGGCGGCCTCGGATCTCGGGTTGAGCGTGGGCAGCGTGACCAACGCCCTGCGTGGGCTCGTCGCAGGCCAGACGGCCGGTAACTGGCGCGCGGCGGACGACGAGAGCTACGACGTCAAGGTGCGACTCGCGCCCTCGGCGCGCGAGTCCCTGCCCGACCTGGAGCGGCTGGGCCTGACGGTGGCGGGTGCGGACGGCATGCCGAGGATCGTGCGGCTGTCGCAAGTGGCCGAGGTGCGGCCCTCCTTCGGCCCCAATCAGATCAACCGGCGCGACCTGTCGCGGGAGGTCGAGATCACCGCCAACGTCTCCGGCCGCTCGCTGGGAGAAGTCTCGGCCGACATCGGCAAGGTCCTCGACGACACGGCCTTCCCGGCCGGCTACCGCGCCGTCTTCGGCGGTTCGACCAAGGACATGCAGGAATCGTTCGGCTATGCGCTCTCGGCCCTGGCGCTCGCGGTGATCTTCATCTACATGATCCTCGCATCGCAGTTCAAGAGCTTCCTGCAGCCCATCGCGCTGATGTCGTCTCTGCCTCTCACGCTGATCGGCGTGGTGCTCATCCTGCTCGTGTTCGGCTCGACGCTGAACATGTTCTCGATCATCGGGGTCATCATGCTCATGGGCCTGGTGACCAAGAACGCGATCCTGCTGGTGGACTTTGCCAACCGAGCACGCGAAGGGTCGAGCGGCGAGGGCCTGGCCGGCGAGAAGCTCGACCGCGAGGCGGCCCTGCTGCTGGCCGCTCGCGTGAGACTGCGCCCCATCCTGATGACGACGCTGGCTATGGTCTTCGGCATGGTGCCGTTGGCCTTCGCGTTGTCCGAGGGCGCGGAGCAGCGTGCCCCGATGGGCCAGGCGGTGATCGGCGGGGTGGTCACCTCGTCGCTGCTGACCCTGGTGGTCGTGCCCGTCATCTACTGCTATCTCGACGATTTCTCGGCCTGGATCAAGCGCAAGCTCGGCCGGCACGGCGCGCCTGCCTCGGCGGGGGCCTGGGACGTGGGTGAGGCGAAATAAAATGCCGGTTTTCCCTCACACCGCCCCCGCCCATTCGAGGATGGCCGCCATGAACATCGAACAAGCGCGCTTCAACATGATCGAGCAGCAGATCCGCACCTGGGAGGTGCTGGACCAGTCCGTGCTGTCCCTGCTGGCCGTCGTCAAGCGCGAGGACTTCGTGCCCCCCGCGTACCGGTCGATGGCCTTCATGGACCTCGAAGTGCCGCTCAAGGACGGCGGCTCTCAAGGCCGGGTGATGCTCCAGCCCAAGGTCGAGGCACGCCTGCTGCAGGAACTGGCCCCGGCGAAGCACGAGAAGGTGCTGGAGATCGGCGCCGGCTCGGGCTACATGGCTGCCCTGCTCGCCCACAAGGCCCAGCGGGTGCTCTCGCTCGAGATCGACGAGGAACTGGCTCGCTTCGCGGCCGAGAACCTCAAGCGCGCCGGCGTGATGAATGCGGAGGTGCGCGTGGGCGACGGCGCGAGGACGGTGCCGGCCGAAGGGCCGTTCGACGCCATCGTCGCGTCCGGCTCGATCGCCACCGTGCCGCAGCACCTGCTCAACCAGCTCAAGGTCGGCGGCCGCTTCTGCGGCATCGTCGGCGAAGACCCGATCATGCGCGCCGTCGTCGTGACCCGTACCGGCGAGCGCGAATTCCGCACCGTCGAGATCTTCGACACGCTCGCACCGCGACTCCTCGGCTTCGAGGAACCGCCCAAATTCCGCTTCTGATCCCATGCAGCAACTCCCCGCCTCCGCCGTCCAGCAACTGCTTCGATCCGCCGACGCCGACCAGCGTCCCCTGCTGCTGGACGTGCGGGAGCCTTGGGAGTTCCAGCAGGCCGCGATCCACGCGCCGCAGGCCCAGACGCTGCACATCCCGATGCGCGAGATCCCCTCGCGCCTGGCGGAGATCGACCCCGATCGCACCATCGTCTGCGTGTGCCACCACGGCATGCGCAGCCTCCAGGTGGCCCACTTCCTGACCCAACGGGGCTACGCGAACGTGATCAACCTGCAAGGCGGCATCGACGCCTGGTCCAGCGAGATCGATCCGAGCGTACCCCGCTATTGAGAAGAAGCCGCCGACCACGACCAGCAGTGCAGCATCGACCAGAAGGATGAACATGCCCGAGCGGATCTCCCTGCCCTTTCGTCGCCTCGCCGTGCCCAGTGCGCGCCAGCTTCTTGCGACCCTGGCCTTCGGGCTCGGTACCCTGTGGGCCTGTGCCACTGCCCAGGCCCAGTCCCTGACGGAGGTGTACGAGGCCGCCCGCAGCTACGACGCCACCTACCTGGCCGCGCGGGCCCAGGCCGAATCGGTGCAGTACGCCACCGAGCAGGCGTATGCGCTGCGCCGCCCCAGCGTCGGACTGAGCGCGAGCGTCACTCGCAGCGAGACCGACCCGCCGGTAGGCAACGACCGCACCAGCACCAACCGGCAGGTGGGCGTGTCGGCGACGCAGCCACTCTTCAATCGCGCCAACAGCGTGCGCATCGAGCAGGCGGAGCGCTCGCTCGAGATCGCCAGGGCCGACCTGGAGGCGGCCGAGCAGGATCTGATCGTGCGCGTCGCCACGGCGTACTTCGACGTGCTGGCAGCGCAGGACGCGCTCGGCACGGCCCGCGCCAACAAGAAGGCGATCGAGGAGCAGCTCGCCTCGGCCAAGCGCAACTTCGAGGTGGGCACCGCCACCATCACCGACACCCGCGAGGCCCAGGCCCGGTACGACCTCGCCACCGCGCAGGAGATCGCCGCCGAGAACCAGTTGCGCACCGCACAGGTGGCCCTGGACCAGCTGGTGGGCCGCACCGGCGTCACCCCGCGTCCGCTGGCAGCGCCGGTCTCCTTGCCGGCGATCCAGCCGGAAGCTCTCGACGTCTGGGTGAGCCAGGCCGAGACCTCGCCGACGGTGCGCCGCGCGCTGCTGGGGCTGGAGATCGCGTCGCTCGAAACCGAACGCGCGCGCGCCGGTCACCTGCCCACGGTCGACCTCGTCGGTGACGTGGGCCGCAGTCGCCAGTCGATGAGCCCGCCGACCGCGACCCAGCCATCCGGCACCTACGGCAGCACGAGCGTGGGCGTGCAGCTGCGGCTGCCGCTTTTCGCGGGCTTCTCGGTGCAGAACCGGGTGAAGGAAACCTTGCTGCTCGAGGAGCGGGCGCGCAACGACCTCGACGCCGCCCGCCGCGCAGTGGACCTGGCCACCCGCCAGGCTTACCTGGGACTGCAGTCGGGCCTGGCGCAGGTGCGGGCGCTGGAGGCGGCGGAAGCCTCCAGCCGGCTCGCGCTGGAGGCCACGCAGACGGGCTACCGGGTGGGGGTGCGGGTGAACCTGGACGTGCTCAACGCGCAGACGCAGCTCTTCACCACCCAGCGCGACCTGGCCCGCGCCCGCTACGACGTGCTGCTCGGCCGCCTGCGCCTCGAACAGGCCGCCGGCCAGCTCGATCCGACCGACCTCCAGCAGATCAACGCGCTGCTCGCGCCCTGAGCCCGCGCGACGGCGCGGCCGGGCAGCGCGAACGTCGGCAGGGCCGGCGGCTCAGCCGCCCCCGCCCGGGGGTACCAGCGCTGCGATGCGCGACGCCATCGTCTGCGCCGCGCCCCTGTGGGCCGCCGCGAATCGCAGGGCCCGCTCGGCGGCCTCCTTCGCCTCGGGACCGCCCACCACCCTGGTCGCCCGCGCCACGCCCTGGACGAAATCGGCCACGCGCCAAGCCGCCCCCGCCTCCAGCGCCAGTTCCGCGGCCTCGGCGAAATTGAAGGTGTGCGGCCCCATCACCACCGGGCAACCACAGGCTGCTGCCTCGATGAGGTTCTGCCCTCCAAGCGGCGCGAAGCTGCCGCCGAGCAAGGCCACGTCCGCCGCGGCGTAGTACGCGGGCATCTCGCCGATGCTGTCGCCCAGCCAGATGTCGGCCTGGCGGTCTGCCTCGCGCGGACCGGCGTCGCCCCAGGCGCTGCGCCGCGCCTGACGCCAGCCCTGCGCCTGCACCAGAGCAGCGACCTCGTCGAAGCGCTGCGGATGGCGCGGGACGATCCACAGCAGCGGACGCGGCTCGGTCAGTCCCGCCCAGGCCTGCAGCAGCGGCGCCTCCTCGCCCTCGCGGGTGCTGGCCGCCAGCACCACCGGACGGCCGGCCGCCTCTCGCCAATGCCGGCCTCGTGCGAGCAGGCTCTCGTCGGGCGTCATGTCGAACTTGAGGTTCCCGCACACCTCCACCTTCCCCGCACCGGCACGGCGCAGGCGCTCGGCGTCGGCTGGTGTCTGGGCGAGCACCAGGGCCAGGGTCGCAGCGGCCGGGCGCATCACCGGCTCCAGCCTCTGGGCCTGGCGCAGGCTCTTTTCGCTCAGCCGCGCATTGGCCACGACCATCGGCACGCCGGCGGCTTGCGCCGCATGCAGCAGGTTGGGCCAGATCTCGGTTTCCATCAGCACGCCCACGGCGGGTCGGAACTGCTCGAAGAAGCGCCGAACCACGCCAGGCGTGTCGTAGGGCAGCCACACCTGCTCGTCGCCCGCGCGCAGCAGGGCCTGGCCCGCCTCGCGCCCGGTGGCGGTGCCGTGGGTGAGCAGCAGCCGCATGCCCGGGAGTTCGGCCCTCAGGGCCTCGACCAGGCTGCCGGCGGCGCGGGTCTCCCCGAGCGAGACGGCATGCACCCACACCCAGCCGGTCGACGCCGGCCCCGGGTAGTGCCCCAGCCGCTCGAGCACGGCATGACGATAGAGCGGCTCATGCCGCCCCCGCCACCAGAGCTTGGCCAGGTATGCAGGCTTGAGCAGTCCCAGCAGCAGCGAGTACGCCCCGCGCGCCCATGCACGAGGGGCGGAGGTGGCGCGAGCGGAAGAGGTACGGCCCCGCGCGCTCATCCTTGCCCCCGGTCCCGCCGCACGAAAGGGCCGGGCATGGCAAGGGATGGTGCCGGACGGACCGGGACCCGGGACGGGCCGAATTCAGATGGAGGGACGAATCGCACGGCGCGATTGTCCACGTTGTCGGGCCTCGGCGGGCAAGGGTGCGGCCCTGGGTCGGCACGCCGGCGTTGTCCGCGCCCGCCGTCGGACTCTTCCAGGCGGCCCTGAGGCGCAGGCCCGCGCGAGCGTTACAGCAGGAAAAAGCCCCGCGCGCCGCTGTCCGGGCCCTGGCGCGCTGCCTGACGTCAGTGCGCGGCCGCCGCGATCCGCGCGTCGGGCTTGACCCGGCGCAACGCCTGCATGAAGGTCTCGCGGATACGCTCCAGCGCTTCGGGCGTGTGCCCCTCGAAGCGCAGCACCAGCACGGGCGTGGTGTTGGAGGCGCGCACGAGGCCGAAGCCGTCCGCATACTCGGCGCGCAGGCCGTCGATGGTCACCACCTCCTGCGCGCCAGGGAAGATCGACTCGCGCTCGTGCAGCGTCTTCAGTTCCGCGACCACCTGGTGGTGCTCGCCCTCGGCGCACGGGACGTTGAGCTCGGGCGTGCTGTGGCTGGTGGGCAGCGCGTCGAGCACGCCGCTCGGGTCGTCATGGCGCGAGAGGATCTCCAGCAGGCGCGCGGCGGTGTAGGTGGCGTCGTCGAAGCCATACCAGCGCTCCTTGAAGAAGATGTGGCCGCTCATCTCCCCGGCCAGCGGAGCGTCGATCTCCTTCAGCTTGGCCTTGATGAGCGAATGGCCCGTGCGCCACATCAGGGGCACGCCGCCCGCCTCGCGGATCGCGGGTGCGAGACGCTGCGTGCACTTGACATCGTAGATGATGGATGCGCCCGGGTTGCGCGAGAGCACGTCCTGCGCGAAGAGCATCAGCTGCCGGTCGGGGTAGATGATGTTGCCTTGCCGCGTGACGACGCCGAGGCGGTCGCCGTCGCCATCGAAGGCCAGCCCCAGCTCAGCGCCGGTCTCACGCATCGTGCGGATCACGTCCTGCAGGTTCTCGGGTTTCGACGGATCCGGGTGGTGGTTCGGGAAGTTGCCATCCACCTCGGAGTACAGCTCCACCACGTCGCAACCCAACGCACGCAGGATGCCGGGGGCCGACGCCCCGGGGATGCCGTTGCCCGAATCGACGACGATTTTCATGCGGCGCGCGAGCTTGACGTCCGAGACGATGCGCTCGCGGTACTCGGGCAGCACGTCCAGCGCGGTCAGCCTGCCGTCGCCCCGGGTGTAGTCCTCTTCCTCGATGCGCCGGCGCAGATTCTGGATCTCGTCACCGTAGATCGCACGGCCCGCCAGGACCATCTTGAAGCCGTTGTAGTCCTTGGGGTTGTGGCTGCCGGTGACCTGGATGCCGGAGTTGCAGCGGGTCGAGGCGACGTAGTACGTCATCGGCGTCGTGACGGGGCCGATGTCGATCACGTCGACCCCGGCGGCCCGCAACCCGCGGATCAGGGCGGCCGACAGCGCGGGGCCCGACAGCCTTCCGTCGCGACCGACGGCCACGGTCTGCTCGCCCTGGGCCTTCATCTCGCTGCCGAAGGCGCGGCCGAGGTGCTCGGCGACCGCCTCGTCCAGCGTCTGCCCCACGATGCCGCGGACGTCATAGGCCTTGAAGATCGATGCTGCGACTTTCATCTGTGCTCCCGGAACGCGAATCTCGGATCATTGTAGGGACGCGTCCCAAGGCCGCCTGTAGGCGCCTGTTACCGCAGCGACATGTCCGAAAACGGCCAGTCCCGCCCGACACGGCGCCCATAATGGCCTCATGACCTGGGATGCCGATGCCGCCTACCTCGCCCTGCGAGCCCGCGATGCCCGCTTCGACGGGCACCTGTTCGTGGGAGTGACATCGACCGGCGTCTACTGCCGACCGGTGTGCCGCGTTCGCACCCCACGGCGCGAAAACTGCCGCTTCTTCACCTGCGCCGCGCAGGCCGAGGCTGCCGGCTTTCGCCCCTGCCTCAAGTGCCGACCCGAGCTGGCGCCGGCGGGCCCCGCGTGGAGCGTGATGGACGCCTCGCGCACGCTGGCGCGGCAGGCGGCGCAGTGGGTCGACGAGCAGGTCGCGCAGCAAGCACCGGTGTCGGTGTCGTCATGGGCCAGGGTCCTGGGGATCACCGACCGCCACCTGCGCCGCATCTTCCTCGCCGAACACGGCGTGACCCCGCAGCAGTACCTGCAAACGCGCCGGCTGCTGCTTGCCAAGCAACTGCTGACCGACACGCGGCTGCCCGTCACGCAGGTCGCATGGGCGAGCGGCTTCGGCAGCGTGCGGCGCTTCAACGCCGCCTTCCAGGCCCACTACCGGCTCGCGCCCGGACAGCTGCGGCGTTCGGTGCGCGAAGGCGAGGCCACCCGAGCCCGGCCGTTGCGCTTGGCCTGGCGACCGCCCTACGACATCGACGCGCTGCTGCGCTTCCTCGATCAGCGCGCCATCCCAGGAGTCGAATGGGTAGATCGCGGCGAGCGGCGGGTGCATCGCAGCGTGCGGATACAGACCGGCGAGGACGCCACGCTCGGCTGGATTGCTGTGCGCTTCGACGAGGAGGGCGGGTGCGCGCGCCTGGAGCTTTCTCCCGGCCTGGAGCCGTGGAGCGCACGCGTCGTGCACCGCGTGCGGCGCTGGCTTGACCTGGACGCCACGCCTGCCATCATCGACTCGGCTCTTGCCGACCTGCCCGGAACCGGCATGCGGCTCCCCGGCGCGGTGGACCCTTTCGAACTGGCCGTGCGGGCCGTGCTCGGTCAGCAGGTCACCGTCGCGGCCGCCAGGACCCTCGCCTCCCGGCTCGTCGCGGCGTTCGGCGATCCACTCACCTCGCCCTGGCCGGAGGTCGACCGGGCCTTTCCTGGTCCGCAGCGGCTGGCCGCACTGGAGCCGTCGGACCTGGGCGAGCTGGGCATCGTGCGGCAGAGGATAGGCGCGATCCAGGCCATCGCCCGTGCGTGGCCGCAACTGCTCGACCTGGCCGCTCGACCCCATGCCGCCGTGCACTGGGTCGAAGCCCTGCAGTGCCTGCCCGGCATCGGCCCGTGGACGGCGCACTACATCGCGATGCGTGCCCTCGGCTGGCCGGACGCCTTTCCTCCTGGCGACGTCGCCGTGCTGAAGGCATTGCAGCCGCTGTGCGGGTCTTCCCGCTGGGCGGACGCCGCCGCCCATGCCGAGCGCTGGGCTCCTTGGCGCTCATATGCCGTGATCCGCCTCTGGGCCTCCCCCGCGGCCTCGGCCGCGCCCGCCACCCCTTCCCTTCCGGAGCTTGCCGCATGAATCCCGATGTCGTCGCCACCGCCCCCGCCTTCGCCCCGCGGGCCGCACCGACCCGTGCCCTTTCTCTCGCCTGCGTCGCCCACCGCACGCTCGCGTCGCCGCTCGGCGACATCCTCGTCGCGCGCACAGGGCGTGGCCTGGCCGGACTGTGGTTCGACGGCCAGAAGGATCATCCGGGCACCCTGAACGTGCCGGTCGTTCACGACGATGCGCTGCTGGATGAGGTGGAACGGCAACTCGACGCCTACTGGGCCGGCCGGCTCCAGGTGTTCGATCTTCCACTCGACCTGCACGGCACGCCCTTCCAGCTCGCGGTATGGCACGCCTTGCTCGGCGTCCCGGCGGGGCGTACGCGCAGCTACCGCGACATCGCCGAGGAGGTCGGCGCGCCGAGTGCGATGCGTGCCGTCGGCGCGGCGGTCGGTCGCAACCCCGTCTCCATCGTCGTGCCCTGCCACCGCATCGTCGGATCGTCCGGGGGCCTCACGGGATATGCCGGCGGACTCGATCGCAAGGTCGCGCTGCTCAAGCTCGAGGGCGCCCTCGCGATCTGACATGAAAACCTCCGACCTCCTCGACCTGTTGCTGCTCGCCGCGATCTGGGGCGCCTCCTTCCTCTTCATGCGGGTGGGAGCCCCCGAGTTCGGGCCTGTGACGCTGTCGGCGGTAAGGGTGGCGGGCGCAGCGGCGTTCCTGCTGCCCATCGTCCTGTGGCGCGGGTACGGTTCGCACCTGCGGCAGCACCGGGGCGCCCTCCTCGTCGCCGGCGTGCTCACCAGCGGGCTGCCCTTCCTGTGCTTCAGCTTCGCCGCGCTTTCCATCAGCGCGGGACTGTCATCCATCTTCAACGCGACCACACCGCTGTTCGGTGCCCTGATCGCCTGGTGGTGGCTGGGGGACCGGCCGGGCCGCTGGAAGAGCATCGGCTTGGCGATCGGCTTCGCCGGCGTGCTGTGGCTCGCCTGGGACAAGGCGAGCTTCAAGGCGGGGGCCAGCTCGGCCGGCTGGGCCGTCGTCGCCTGCCTGGCTGCTACCTTGTGCTACGGCATCGCGGCCAGCTATACCAAACGCTACCTCACCGGTGTGCCGTCGCTCGCCGTCGCGGCGGGCACGCAACTGGGCGCCGCGCTGATGCTCGCCCTGCCCGGCTGGTGGTGGCGCCCGCAGACGCTGCCGTCCCCCACCGCGTGGGCCGCCACGCTGGCGCTCGCGCTCTTGTGCACCGGCGTTGCCTACATCCTGTACTTCCGTCTGATCGCGCGTATCGGCCCCGCCAATGCCATCGCGGTGACCTTCCTGATCCCCGCGTTCGCGGTCCTGTGGGGATGGTGGTGGCTGGGCGAGCGCATCACTGGTGCGATGCTCGTCGGCGCGGCGGTGATCTTCGTGGGCACGGCGCTCGCCACGGGTCTGTGGCCCAGACGATCCCCTGCCGCCGCGCGCGACCCCGCGTCGGCCGCGCCGCAGGGCCGCTAGCCCTTGCATCGTGGCCGGCGAGGCTCGCAACGCGGTGCACGGGTCTTGCCCCCGAGGGCTCGGGCGAGAATCGGACGTCCTCGTTCTTGCGCCTTGACACCATGAGCAACAGCCCCACGCCCGCCGCCGACGCCTTCGAGCCCGGCACCCCCATCGCCGCGGCCTTCGCCGGCGGCCTGGAGACCCGCCGCAAGGTGATGGGAGACGCCTTCGTAGAACGCGCCTTCTCGCAGGCCGACGACTTCACCGCCGACCTGCAGGAGCTGGTCACCGGCTTCGCCTGGGGCACGGTCTGGACCCGTCCCGGCCTGCCGCACAAGGCGCGCAGCATGATCACGGTCGCGATGCTCGTCGCGCTGGGCCGGCACAAGGAACTGGAAGGCCACGTGCGCGGCGCCCTCAACAACGGCGTCAGCGTCGAGGAACTCAAGGAAATCCTGCTGCACAGCGCGGTCTATTGCGGCTTTCCGGCCGCGCTGGAGGGATTTCGCACGGCGCAGGCGGTGATCCGCCAGTGGCAGGCCGAACGCGAGGCGTCCCAGCCATGACCACCGTGCGCAAGCACAACAAGTTGCGCGTGACGGCCCCCAAGCCGCGCAACCCGCTCGTCGCGCCGGCGTCGCAACGCAAGGCAGGCTCACATCGTAAGAGCCGCTCCGCGCAGCGCCAGGCCGAAAAGCGCTCGCTGCGCAAGGCGTTGCGGGAATACGAACACTGACCCGCTCAGCGCCGGTCCTGCTTGCGGCCCACCTCGGCGGGCCGCGCTTCGACACGGTACTCGGCCGTTTGAACGCAGCGACCTGTCGACGTATGCGTCGCGGCGCGGGCGGCAGTGACCTGCCTCAGACCCGGGCGGCGAAGCGCTCGATGGCTCGCGTCGGCCCCGCGACGATCAGGAGGTCGCCCGGTTGCACGACCGTGTCGGCTTTCGCGTAGATGAAGTCCTGGTGCCGGCGCTTTATGCCGACCACCGTGACCCCGTGCCGCGTGCGCACCGCGGACTGCGACAAGGGCTTGCCGTGGGTCTCGCTCGGGGCGCGCGTCTTGGCGATCGCGAAATCGTCCTCGAACTCGATGAAGTCGATCATCTTGCCCGTCACCAGATGCGCGACACGCTGCCCCATGTCGGATTCGGGAAACACGACGTGATGCGCACCCACCCGTTCCGCGATGCGGCCGTGTTGTCGGCTGTTCGCCTTGGCCCAGATGTCTTTGATGCCGATCTGGCTCAGGTTGAGGATGGTCAGCACGCTAGCTTCGAGGTTCTGGCCAATGCTGACGACGGCGTGCTTGAACTCGCCGACGCCCAACTGCTTGAGCGTTTCGATGTCGGTGGTGTCGGCCTGTACCACGTGCCCGAGGGCGCCCGCATGCGCCTGCACCACGTCTGCATTGTTGTCCAAGGCCAGCACGTCGTGGCCCAGCGCGGTCAGGGCACGAGCCACTCCCGAGCCGAACCGCCCGAGACCGATTACGACCACGCTGTCTGCATCCGTCCTACCCAACAATTGGCTTCTCCTCGGGGAAACGGTAGCCGCGGCGCGCATAGTTGACCGCAATCGCGGCGGCCAGGGTCACGACGCCGACCCGGCCCGTGAACATCAGGATCACGAGAACGACCTGCCCGGCCGGCGGCAGCTCCGCGGTGATGCCCGTCGACAGGCCCACCGTGCCGAAGGCGGAGATCACCTCGAACAACACCTTCTCGTATGGCAACGGGGTCATCGGTACCAGCGCTAGCGTCGCCAGCACGATGGACCCGGCGCTCAGTACCAGGATCGTGAGCGCCTGCCGCTGGACCGCGCCGGAGATCCTGCGTCCGCGAAACTCCACGTCCGCATGCCCGCGGATCTCGTTCCACACGATGAGCAGCAGCACGAAGAAAGTCGTCACCTTCACGCCGCCTGCGGTGCCGGCGCTGCCGCCTCCGATGAACATCAGCAGGTAGTGCAGGTTCAGCGACTCGAGCGTCAGGCTGCCGATGTCGATCGCGTTGAAGCCCGCGGTGCGCGCGGACACCGAGGTGAAAGCGGCTGCCAGCCAGCGAGTCGCGCCATCCATGCCACCCAGGGTGGCAGGGTTGTGGGCCTCGGCGAGCAGCAGGGCGACGGTCCCGCCGATGCAAAGGAAGGCCGTGCCCCACAAGGTGAGCACCGTGTGGATGGACTTGAAGCGGCCCGCCTGCCGGCGGACGATGGTTTCGTGCAGAACCGGAAAGCCGAGCCCTCCGACGATGATGGCCAGCATCACCGGCAGCAGCACCCACGCATCCGCGACGAAGCGCATCAGGCTGTCGTTCCAGGTGGAGAAGCCCGCGTTGTTGAAGGCGGAGACGGCATGGAAGAAGCCGTGCCACAGCGCCTCCCGCCATGGCAGGTCGTAGCCCAAGCCCAGCCTGAGCGCGAGCGCCAGGCCGACGGCGGTCTCGACGACCACCGTCACCGCGAGCACCAGCTTGGCGATGCTCTTGACATCGCCCATGCCGAGCGAATGAGTCTCCGCCTGCAGCAGCAGGCGCGAACGCAGCCGCAGTTGCCGGTTGACCAGCAGGCCCAGCAGCGTCGCCGAGGTCATCATGCCGAAACCGCCGAGCTGGAACAGCGCGAGAATGACCGCTTGTCCGAAACCGGACCAATAGGTACCCGTGTCGACCACGACGAGGCCCGTCACGCACACGGCCGATGTGGCGGTGAACAGAGCCACGAGCCAGGGCACGTCGTCCCCGGTGGCGTGCGCGGCCGGCAGTTTCAAGCACAGCGTCCCGAATCCGATGGCCACCAGGAAGGCGAGCGCGAGCACTGCCGAAGGATGGGAAAGTCGGGTGTTCGTCACGCGTCGTCGGCGGCCGATCGAAAGTCGAGGAAGGAAGCCTGGGCTGCTGTCGAGGAAAACAGCCGGATCTTACGCGCTCGTCACGCCCTGGCGGGGGCCGTGAAGCCGTCGTGCCCCTTCGCCATCAGCGTTTCGCGCCACTTGGCGGAATCACACGCCGTCGTGCCCGACCGATCCCTGATCGCGCTCCGGCGATCGCCGCCGACGCGAGGCATATTCCGGTTTGGAATCTGGAAAGAGACAAGGGGCCACGCCTTGCGACGTAGCCCCTTGAATTTATTGGCGGAGTGGACGGGACTCGAACCCGCGACCCCCGGCGTGACAGGCCGGTATTCTAACCGACTGAACTACCACTCCGCGTCGGTAGCGGGTTTCTCGCATCGCTGCGACAAGCACCGCCAAACTTGGCGTCCCCTAGGGGATTCGAACCCCTGTTACAACCGTGAAAGGGTCGTGTCCTAGGCCTCTAGACGAAGGGGACTGAAATCTTCGTCGACTTGAACCGCGCGCCACCTGATCTGGTGGAGGTAAGCGGGATCGAACCGCTGACCTCTTGCATGCCATGCAAGCGCTCTCCCAGCTGAGCTATACCCCCAGACACTCTTCAGTGCGGGCCGAAAGCTCGGTGCAAAAGTGTCGCCACCCTTGCGCGTTGCTTTCGTTTGTCGCGCCGTTCAAGCGAGACTGAAAGTATATACCGGTTCTCAAACGCTTTGCAAGCGGTCCAGCACGACTTCGCGATCGAAGAGTTCCAGTACCGCGTCGATCGAGGGCGTCTGGGGCCGGCCGCACACCAGCAGGCGCACCGGAATGGCGATCTGCGGCATCTTGAGACCGTGCTCGGCGATGGTCTCCTTGATCGCTTGCTGGATCGCGCCCTTGTCCCACGCAACGCTGGCGAGCTTCTCGCGCAGTCGCGCAAGAGCAGGACGCACGGCCTCAGTCAGATGTGCAGCCCGGTCCTCGGCGGTCGGGGCGACCGGCTGGAAGTACATCCTCAGCCACTCGGCGATCTCGACGGTGGTGGCGCACCGGTCCTTGAACAAGCCCACCATGCGCGCCAGCCGCGCCTCGTCGCCTACCTGCACGCCCAGCCTGGCGAGTTGCTCGCCCACGAGCGGCGCGAGCTTCGCGTCGTCGGTCATCTTGAGGTGCTGCGAATTGACCCAGCGCAGCTTGGCTTCGTCGAACTGACCCGCGCTCTTGCCCAGGTGGTCCAGATCGAACCACTGCAGGAACTGCTCACGCGTGAAGATCTCGTCGTCGCCGTGGCTCCAGCCCAGCCGCGCGAGGTAGTTGACGACGGCATCGGCCAGGAAGCCCTCGTCGCGATACTGCGTCACCGGCTTGGCGCCATTGCGCTTGCTCATCTTCTCACCCTGCTCGTTGAGCACGGTGGGCAGGTGGGCGTACACCGGCGGCTCCTTGCCGAGCGCCCGGAAGATGTTGATCTGGCGCGGCGTGTTGTTGACGTGGTCGTCACCGCGGATCACGTGGGTGATGCCCATGTCGATGTCGTCGACCACGACGCAGAAGTTGTAGGTGGGGGTGCCTATCGCGTCGGCACCGTCCGACGCGCCACCCGATGCGGGCCGCGCGATCACCAAGTCGTCGAGTTCGTCGTTGCTGATCTCGATGCGGCCCTTGACCTTGTCGTCCCACACGACGGAGCCGCCGATGGGGTTCCTGAATCGGATGACGGGTTGCACGCCCTCGGGGACGGGTGGCAGCGTCTTGCCGGGCTCCGGACGCCAGGTGCCGTCGTAGCGTGGCTTCTGCTTGGCAGCCATCTGCCGCTCGCGCAAGGCCTCCAGTTCCGCCTGGCTCATGTAGCAGCGGTAGGCCAGGCCTTGTTCCAGCATCTGCGCGATGACCTCCTTGTATCGGTCCATGCGCTGCATCTGGTAGTACGGCCCCTCGTCCGGCTCCAGACCCAGCCATTTCATCGACTCCAGGATCACGTCCACCGCCTCCTGCGATGAGCGTTCCAGGTCCGTGTCCTCGATGCGCAGGATGAACACGCCGCCATGGGCGCGCGCGAAAGCCCAGGGATAGAGGGCCGAGCGGATGTTGCCGAGATGGATGAAGCCCGTCGGCGACGGGGCGAAGCGAGTGCGGATCTGCGTCATGGGGCGATGGCGTCCAGGCCGCGCGCGAGGTCGGCCTTAAGGTCTTCGAGATGCTCCAGGCCCACCGCCACACGGATCATGCCCTGCGTGATGCCGGCGGCCAGGCGCTGGTCTTCGGTCAACCGGCCGTGCGAGGTGCTGGCCGGGTGGGTGATGGTGGTCTTGGTGTCGCCGAGGTTGGCGGTGATCGAGCAGATCCTGGTGGCGTCGATGACGGCGAACGCGTGCTGCCGCGCCTGCGTCGGCCCGCCTGCGGCCTGGCCTTTGACGATGAAGGACACGACCGCGCCGCCGCAGCCGTTCTGCTGACGCATCGCAAGGTCGTGCTGCGGGTGCGAGGCCAAGCCGGGGTGGTAGACGCGCTCGACCGCCGGATGCTGCTCGAGCCAGCGCGCCAGTTCCAGCGCGCGCTGACTTTGCGCCTGCATGCGGATCGCCAGCGTCTCGAGCCCCTTCAACACCACCCAGGCGTTGAACGGCGACAGGCACATGCCGGCGCTGCGCATCAGCGGGACGAGCTTGTCGTCGATGATCGACGCAGGGCCGCACACCGCGCCTGCGATCACCCGCCCCTGCCCGTCCAGGTACTTCGTACCCGAGTGGACGATGAGGTCCGCCCCCAGCTTCGCGGGCTGTTGCAGTGCGGGCGTGCAGAAGCAGTTGTCGACCGCGAGCCAGGCTCCCGCCCCATGCGCGATCTCGGCGAGCGCCGCGATGTCGCACACCTCCGTCAGCGGGTTGCTCGGCGTCTCCGCGAAGAAAAGCCGGGTGTTGGGCTTGACCGCGCGCCGCCATTCCTCGACGTCCGTCTGCGAGACGAAGGTCGTCTCCACACCGAACTTGCCGAACTCGCCAGCCAGGAGCTTGATGGTCGAACCGAACACGCTGCGCGAGCAAACCACGTGGTCGCCCGCCTTGAGCAGGCCCATCACCAGGAGCAGAATGGCGGCCATGCCACTCGAGGCGGCGATGCAAGATTCGGTGCCTTCCAGCGCCGCAAGCCGCCGCTCCATCATCATCACGGTGGGATTGGTGAAGCGGGAGTAGACGAAGGCCTCTTCCTCGTTCGCGAAGCGAGCCGCGGCCGTGGCCGCGTCCGGGTGCACGAAGCTGGAGGTCAGGAACAGCGCCTCGGAGTTCTCGCCCCAGGGCGTCGCGGGCAGGCCCTCGCGCACCGCCAGCGTCTCGATGCGCGCGTCCAGCGGCAAATCCACGCGTGGGATCTTCTTCTCGTTCATTTCAGTTCCCAGGAAGTGCGCCGAAGGCGCTCGGGGGTTCATTCACACCTCGCTGATCCCCTGCAGCGCCAGGCGCGAGCGGGCCTGGTCCTCGTCTTCCGGCTGCGCCGCGCGCTGCTGCTCCATCGCCGCGAAGTCCGCGGCCGTGACGTCGCCGGTGACGTAGACGCCGTCGAAGCACGACGCCTCGAAGCCGCCGATGCGGGGATTGAGCGAGCCGACGGCACGCTTCATCGCGGCCAGGTCCTGGTAGATCAGGGCGTCGGCGCCGATGAACTCGCGCACCTCCTCGATGCTGCGGTTGTGTGCGATCAGCTCTTCCTTCGTCGGCATGTCGATGCCGTAGACGTTGGGAAAGCGCACCGGCGGCGCGGCCGAAGCCATGTAGACCTTGCGCGCGCCCGCCTCACGCGCCATCTGCACGATCTCCTTGCTCGTCGTGCCGCGCACGATGGAGTCGTCGACGAGCAGCACGTTGCGCCCCTTGAACTCCTGGGCGATGGCATTGAGCTTCTGGCGCACCGACTTCTTGCGCACCGACTGTCCCGGCATGATGAAGGTGCGGCCGACATAGCGGTTCTTCACGAAGCCCTCCCGATAGGGCTTGCCGATCTTCTGCGCCAGTTGCATCGCCGAAGGGCGGCTGGACTCGGGAATGGGGATGACCACGTCGATCTCCGAGGGCGGCATGGTCGAGATGACGCGCTGCGCGAGTGTCTCGCCCATGTTCAGGCGCGCCTGGTAGACCGAAATGCCGTCGATGACGGAGTCCGGCCGCGCCAGGTAGACGTACTCGAAGATGCACGGGAAGAGCGACGCGTCCTCGGCGCACTGCTGCGCATGCACCTGCCCTTCCAGGTCGATGAAGATCGCCTCGCCTGGCTGCACGTCGCGCACGAAACGATGCCCGGTGCCTTCCAGCGCGACGGACTCGCTCGCCACCATCACCTCGCGTCCTTCCGGCACGTCGGCCTCGCCGTAGCACAGCGGGCGGATGCCGTGCGGGTCGCGGAAGGCCAGCAGGCCGTAGCCGGCGATGAGGCACACCACCGCGTAGGAGCCCTTGATGCGGCGGTGCACATTGCGCACGGCCTTGAACACCTCCTCGGGCGTGAGCGGCAGATCGCGCGCGGCCAGCTCCAGCTCGTGCGCGAGCACGTTGAGCAGCACCTCCGAGTCGCTCTCGGTGTTGATGTGGCGGCGGTCGATCGCGAAGAGCTCCTGCTTGAGCAGGTGGGCGTTGGTGAGGTTGCCGTTGTGCACCAGCACCAGCCCGAAGGGCGCATTCACGTAAAAGGGCTGCGCCTCTTCCTCGCTGTAGGCGTTGCCGGCGGTCGGGTAGCGCACCTGGCCCAGGCCCAGGGTACCCGGCAGCGCGCGCATGTTGCGGGTACGGAAGACGTCGCGCACCATGCCCCGGGCCTTGTGCATGAAGAACTTCGTTCCCATCGCGGTGACGATGCCCGCGGCATCCTGGCCCCGGTGCTGCAGCAGCAGCATCGCGTCGTAGATCAGCTGATTCACCGGCGCCTTGGAAATGACGCCTACGATCCCACACATAACGACATCCTTCGCGTATACCCACCCGCCGGGGCAGCGATTCCAGGCCGGGCCGGCCCGGACACAAAGCGCACGGTCAAGGCAGATGTTGCGCCAGTTCCCGTGGCATCAAGGGTTTGAGGCCGAATAGCACCTGCCGCAACATTGCCGCGCCGTGCGACTCCCGCCATGCCTGGCTGTGCGCCAGGGGCGTCCACATCACGAGGGTGGCGACGACCAGCGCGATCAACAGCCCCCGCACCAGCCCGAACCCGGCCCCCAGCAGGCGATCGGCCGTGCTCAACAGGCTCGCTCGCACGAGCTTCTTCACCAACCACGCGAGCACGCCCCACAGGAACAACACGGCCACGAACAACAGCGCGAAGGTTGCAAGGTGGTTGAGCGCCGAACCGGGCAGCCCGACCGGAACGCTGGGCGCGACCTGCGGCGTGGCCCACTGTGCGCCCATGTAGGCCGCGACCCAGCCGAGCACCGACAGCACCTCGAAGGTCAGGCCGCGCACGATGCCGACCACCGTCGAGAGCACCAGCAGCGCCAGGAGCGCCCAATCGACCCATCCGAGTTCCATCGCCTCACAGACTCAGCACCGCGGCCGGCATGCCCGCCGCCTTCAGCTTGGCCGCCGCACGGTCGGCCTCCTCACGGGACGAGTACGGCCCCACCCGCACGCGGATGCGCTTGCCGGCCGAGGTCTCCACCACTTGGGTGTACGTCTTGAGACCCAGACGTTCGACCTTCTGCCGCGCCTCGCTCGCGCTCGAGGTTTCGCCGTAGGCACCGACCTGCACGACGAAGCGGCCGGTGTCCGCGGCTGCGACGCGCTGGGTGTCCCGGCCCTCCAGCAGGGCACGGGCACGCGCCGCCTCGTCGGCCCTCGCGGTCTCGCGCGCCGCGGGTCTGGGCGCCGGCGCCTCGGCCGCACGGGGCTTGGGTTCGGGGGGAGCCTCCTGGCGCGCCTCCTTCTGAGGCTGAGACGTGGCCGGCGGGGAGGCTTCGACGTCGCTGCCCGCCTCGGCGGCGGACTCCTCGATGACGGGTTGGACCGGCCGAGGCGCAGGTTTGGCGGGCGCCGCCAGCGGGGCGGCAGTCTCCTTCTTCGGGATCTCGATCGGCAGGTCCACCGGGATGGGACGGGGCTGCGTCTCGAACAGGATGGGGAACGCGATCACACCGATGCCGACCAGCACGGCGGCGCCGATCAAGCGTTGCCGGGCCCGGCTGCGCGCCTGCTCCAGCGGTTCGGCAGCGGCCGGCGAGCCGGAAGAGGCCTGAGGGGGTCGCTTCAAGAAGGAAAACAAGCGCATGCGTCCGATCGGTTGGCCGTGGCCTGGGAGCCCCGCGCCCCCGCAGCCGGCAGGAGCCGGGACCGGCTGGCGACCCCAGGATCACGCAAGATGTTTCGCGCCGAGACGGGGCAGCCCTTGCTCGAGGATGCCACCCACGGTGTAGAACGATCCGAAGATGACGATTCTATCAGTCGGGTCTGCTGCCGCGAGGGCCGCGTCCAGTGCAGCACGGGGGCTCACATGCGTACTGCTCGCCGCTTTGGCCGCCGCCCCGCCGGAATGAGGCAGGGCCTGCCACCGTGCCGCCAGTTGCTGCGCCGTCGCGGCGCGCGGCGTGGGCAGATCCGTGAAATACCACGCATCGACCAGCGGGGCGAGCTTGCGCAGGATCTCGGTCGTGTCCTTGTCCCCCATCGCGCCGAAAACGGCATGGGTGCGCGGGTAGAACCCCATCTGGTCCAGGTTGTGCAACAGGGTCGCCGCGGCGTGGGGGTTATGGGCCACGTCGAGCACCAGCGTCGGCTGGCCCGGCACGATCTGGAAGCGCCCCGGCAGTTGCACGTTGGCCAGCCCGAGGCGCACGGCCTGCGCGTCGACCGGCAGCCGCGGGCGCAGGGCTTCCAGCGCGGCCAGCACGCCGCTCGCATTGAGCAGCTGGTTGGTGCCACGCAGGGCCGGATAGGCCAGGCCGTTGAAGCGCGTGGTGCGCCCCGACCAGGACCATTGCTGCCACGCGCCCGACTCGCCCTGCTGGGCGGTATATCGGTGGTCGCGGCCGAAGAGCCACAGGTCCGCGCCGATCTGCTCGGCGCGCTCGAGGACGCTGCCGGGTGGCTGAGGATCGCTCACCACCACGGGCCGGCCCGCTCGCATGACGCCGGCCTTCTCGCGGCCGATCGACTCCCGGTCGGGCCCAAGGAACTCCATGTGATCCAGGTCGATGCTGGTGATGACGGCGCAATCGGCATCGACCACGTTCACCGCATCGAGCCGCCCGCCCAGACCCACCTCCAGGATGGCCGCGTCGATCCCGCCCTGGGACATCAACCGAAGGATGGCAAGGGTCGTGAACTCGAAGTACGTCAGCGGCTCGCCCTGGCGCGCCTGCTCCACCTCCTGGAAGTGGGGAACGAGCGCGCTACCTTCCACCATCTGCCCGTCCAGGCGGCAGCGCTCCTCGAAGTGCACCAGGTGCGGCGAGGTGTACACCCCCGTGCGGTAACCCGCCTGGCGCAGGATGGACTCCAGCATCGCGCAGGTCGAGCCCTTGCCGTTGGTGCCCGCCACGGTGACGACCGGCACGTCAAAGTGCAGCGCCAGGCGATCGGCCACCCGACGCACGCGCTCCAGCGTCAGGTCGATGGTCGAAGGATGCAGCCGCTCGCAATGCGCGAGCCATTCCGTGAGCGTGGTGGGCAAGGCCATGGTGGCAATGGTAGTGCGGGGTGTGCGACATGCCGGCAGTGGGGCCGCCGGACGGAGCCGGACCAGGGAGCCTCGCAGGCGCCGGAAGGCAAAAGGCCGGCGCGCGGCCGGCCTCGGTGTCGGTGCGGCCGGGGCCCGCACCGGTGCTTCGCCCGGACCCCGTCAGCCCAGCCGACGCCTCCCGGCGGGATCTGGCCCCGCTTCGCGCGGCCGGGCTGGGGAACTCAGGCGATCGCGTCGGCGGGCTGGCGCTGCAGCATCGCAAGCAGGCGCGCGACCGTCTGCCGCAATTCACGGCGGTCGACGATCATGTCGAGCGCGCCCTTTTGCAACAGGAACTCCGAGCGCTGGAAGCCCTCGGGCAGTTTCTCGCGCACCGTGTTCTCGATCACCCGGGGGCCGGCGAAACCGATCAGCGCCTTGGGTTCGGCGATCACCACGTCGCCCATGAAGGCGAAGCTCGCCGAGACGCCGCCCATCGTCGGGTCGGTCAGTACGCTGATGTAGGGCAGCTTGGCCTTGGCCAGGCGCGTCAGGGCCGCGTTGGTCTTGGCCATCTGCATCAGCGAGAGCAGCCCCTCCTGCATCCGGGCGCCGCCGGTGGCGGTGAAGCAGATGAAGGGCGTCTTCTGCTCGATCGCGGTCTCCACGCCGCGCACGAAGCGCTCGCCGACGACCGAGCCCATCGAGCCGCCCATGAAGTCGAACTCGAAGCACGCCGCCACCACGGGCAGGCTGTGCACCGCCCCGCCCATCACGACCAGAGCGTCGGTCTCGCCCGTGGTCTCCAGCGCATCCTTCAGCCGGTCGGGATAACGCTTGCTGTCCTTGAACTTGAGCGCGTCGACCGGCAGCACCTCCTGGCCGATCTCGTAGCGCCCTTCCTGGTCGAGGAACTTGTCCAGCCGCTCGCGTGCGCCGATGCGGTGGTGGTGGGCACACTTGGGGCAGACATAGACGTTCTGCTCGAGGTCGGTCTTGTAGAGCACCGTCTCGCACGACGGACACTTGATCCACAGGCCTTCGGGCACCGACCGGCGTTCGGCCGGGTCGGTCTGCTGGATCTTGGGGGGCAACAGCTTTTCAAGCCAACTCATGCGCAGGCTCCTTGCGTGAGAGTGAGTCGAGGGCCGCGCGGATCTCGGCGATGAAGCGCGCCCCGGTCGCCGCGACGCGTTCGCGCGGCTCCTGTTCGATCAATTGCACCAGCCGCGAGCCGATGACGACGGCGTCCGCCACGCGGGCCACGGCCTGGGCGGTCTCGGCGTCGCGGATGCCGAAACCGACGCCCACCGGCACCGAGACGGCGGCGCGGATCCGCGGCAGCATCTGCGCGACCGCGCTGGTGTCGAGGTGACCGGCACCGGTCACCCCCTTGAGGGACACATAGTACACATAGCCGCTCGCGACCCGGCCGACCTGGCGGATCCGCTCGTCGGTCGAGGTAGGCGCGAGCAGGAAGATGGGGTCGATGCCACTGGCCTTCAGGCGCGCGGCAAAGTCCTCGCACTCCTCGGGCGGATAGTCGACGACCAGCACGCCGTCGACTCCGGCGTCCCGGGCCGCGGCGATGAAGGCGCCCTCCCCGTGTCGCTGGTCGTAGCGCTCCACCGGGTTGGCGTAGCCCATCAGCACGACCGGGGTGCGGTTGTCGCGTGTGCGGAAAGTGCGCACCATCTCCAGCACCTGGGCCATGCCGATGCCCTTGGCGAGCGCCCGCTCCGACGCCTTCTGGATCACCGGACCGTCGGCCATGGGATCGGAGAACGGCACGCCCAGTTCGATCACGTCGGCGCCGGCCTCGGCCAGTGCGTGCATCAGTTCGACCGTCACGTCGGCGTAGGGATCGCCGGCGGTCACGTAGGGGATCAAGGCCTTGCGGCCTTCGATCCGCAGTCGCTGGAACGTGGCTGCCATGCGGCCGACCACCGCGCCGCCTTCGCCGGACCGTGCGACGGCGCTCATCGCAGCGCCCCCAGGGCCGAGCCCGCCATCTCGAGGGCGGCATCGGCGCTGCCCTCCAGGCGCGCCACGGTGCCGATGTCCTTGTCCCCGCGGCCGGAGAGGCACACCAGGATGGACTGGTCGGTTCGCATCGTCTTGGCCAGCTTCATCGCGTAGGCCACCGCGTGGCTCGACTCCAGTGCCGGGATGATGCCCTCCGTGCGGCACAGGTAGTGGAAGGCGTGCAGCGCTTCTTCATCCGTGACGCCCACGTACTCGGCGCGCCCGATGTCCTTCAGGTAGGCGTGTTCGGGCCCGACGCCCGGGTAGTCCAGGCCGGCCGAGACCGAGTGCGTCTCGATCACCTGGCCGTCGTCGTCCTGCAGCAGATAGGTCCGGTTGCCGTGCAGGACCCCCGGCGAGCCGGCATTGATCGACGCGGCGTGCCGGCCGGTCTCGAGCCCCTCGCCTGCGGCCTCGACGCCGATGAGGCGCGTGGATTCATGCGGGATATAGGGATAGAAGATCCCCATCGCGTTGCTGCCCCCGCCCACGCAGGCCACCACCGCATCCGGTTGGCGGCCGGCAAGTTCCGGCATCTGCGCGAGGCACTCCTCGCCGATCACGCTCTGGAAGTCGCGCACCAGCGTCGGGTACGGATGCGGGCCGGCCACGGTGCCGATGATGTAGAAGGTGTTTTCGACGTGGGTCACCCAGTCGCGCAGCGCCTCGTTGAGGGCGTCCTTGAGGGTCTTGGAGCCGCTCTCGACTGGCACGACCTTCGCGCCCAGAAGGTGCATGCGGTAGACGTTGGGCGCCTGGCGCTTGACGTCCTCGCTGCCCATGTAGACGACGCACTCCAGGCCGTAGCGGGCGCAGACGGTGGCCGTGGCCACGCCATGCTGGCCGGCACCGGTCTCGGCGATCACGCGCGGCTTGCCCATGCGGCGGGCCAGCAAAGCCTGCCCGATCGTGTTGTTGATCTTGTGCGCGCCGGTGTGGTTGAGGTCCTCGCGCTTGAGGTAGATCTGCGCCCCGCCCATCTCTCGGCTCATCCGGGCTGCATGGTAGACCGGGCTGGGCCGCCCGACATAGTGGGCGAGCTCCGAGCGGAATTCCGCCTGGAACTCTGGGTCATGGCGGTAGCGCTCGTAAGCGGTTTTCAGTTCGTCCAGCGCATGGACGAGGGTTTCGGCGACGAAGGTGCCGCCATAGGGCCCGAAATGCCCGCGGGCGTCGGGCTGCTGGTACTGGAACATGGCTTCAGGTGATGGGTCTGCTTCACGCGACGGCGGCGGCGATGCGGGCATCGGCTTCGCGTACCGCTTCGCAGAACCGGCGGATCGCCTGGGCGTCCTTGACGCCCTTGGCGAGTTCCACGCCGGAACTCACGTCAACGGCCCAAGGCCGTACCTGAAGAATCCCATCGGTCACGTTTGCAGGCGTTAACCCACCAGACAAAACGACCGGACGGGGAACGCTTGGTGGAATGAGTGACCAATCGAAAACCTTTCCGCCACCTCCATAGCCCTCGACGTAGGCATCGAGCAGCAGCGCCTGGGCATCGGCGTAGCGACCGGCAAAGTGTAGCAAATCGAGCCCGGGCGCCATCCGGGCGGCACGCAGGTACGGCCGTCCGGCAGCACGGCACTGCTCCGGCGTCTCGTCGCCGTGGAACTGCAGCACGAGAGCCGGCACGGCGTCGCACGCCGCACTGATTTCATCGGCCGCCGCGTTCACGAACAGGCCCACTGGTGTCACGAAGGGTGGCAGCCGGCGGGCCAGTTCGGTGGCCCGGGCCACGGACACGTGCCGGGGACTCCCGGGATAGAACACGAAGCCCACCGCGTCGGCGCCGGCATCCACGGCCGCGTCCACGTCCTCTTCGCGGGTGAGCCCGCAGATCTTGATGCGTGTGCGCTGGTTCATGCGGAGGCGGCGCTCGATGCGCCAGGCAGGAAATCGAAGGCGGGCGTGCGCTCCGGCAACCCCAGGCGCTCATCGTAGCGGGGACCGAGGAAATAGAGGCCCTCCGCAGCAAAAGTCGGGGCGGCCACGCGGCGATCGCGCGAGTCGCGCACCGCCGCCAGCCACTGCGGCGGGTGCAGCCCGGTGCCGACCGCCACGAGGCAGCCCATGATGTTGCGCACCATGTGATGCAGGAAGGCGCTCGCCTCGAAATCGATACGCCAGTAGGTCCCGATGCGTCGGACCGTGATCTCGCGCAGCGTCTTGACCGGGGACTTGGCCTGGCATTCGGACGATCTGAAGGCGCTGAAGTCGTGCTCGCCGATGAGGTGCGCCGCCGCCTCGCGCATCGCGTCGCCGTCGAGCGGACGGAACACCCACCCCACCCGCCCCGCCTCCACGGCCGGGCGCGTCGGCGCCTCGCGCACCAGGTAAGCGTAGCGGCGGCCGCGCGCGCCGTTGCGGGCATGGAAGTCGTCCGGCACCTCACGACACCACTCCACCGCGATGTCAGCGGGCAGGAAGGTGTTCGGGCCTCGCACCCAGGAGAAGGCCTCGCGGCGCAACTCGGTGTCGAAGTGCACGACCTGGTTGAGCGCATGGACACCCGCATCGGTGCGGCCGGCACACACCGTCCGCACCGGCGTACCCGTGAAGCGCTCCAGCGCCTGCTCCAGGTGGTCCTGCACCGTGCCGCCCCCGGGCTGGCTCTGCCAGCCTTTGTAGGCGGTGCCGAGGTAGCTGAGGCCGAGGGCGATTCTCAAAACGTGGTTCCCAGAGTACGAAGACCCGCCGGCGGCGGGTCTTGCGGAGGGGGCGCCGGTACTCGGCGCCCTCAAGGCGCCATCAGGCGAGCTCGGCCAGCATGTTCTGGGCCTTGGCTTTCAACGCGCCGCTGGACTTGGACACGACCTCCTGCAGCAGCTCGCGCGCGCCCTCACGGTCGCCGATCTGGCGGAACTCCTCGGCCAACTCCAGCTTCCGGGCCAGCGGGTCGGAGGCATCGCCGTCGGCCGGCAGGTCCAGCACGTCCGGCAGCGCCCCCGGCACCGAGGCCGCTCCCGAGGTCGCTTCACCGTTCCCCAGGTCGAGCGAGAGGTCCGAGAGATCGAAATCCATCGAACGGGAATCCGGCTGGCTCTGGGCAGCCGCAGGCTGGGCAGCGGGCGCCGCGGGCAGGTCCAGGTCGGGCAGTTCGAACGCCATGGAGGGTTCGGACGGCGCGGCAGCCGTCGGCACGTCGACCTGCAGCGACGGCAGCTCCGCGGTCGGCGACGAGAACGGCTTGGTCGTGTCCGCATCGAGCGGCCTCGCGGCCGCCGGTTGCTCCAGCGGCAAGTCGAGGTCCAGGTCGATGTTGCCGCCGGACGCCGCGGGTGCCGGCGTGGGCGGAACCACCGACGCGGCGGCCGCCGCGGCCGCGGCCAGCGGTCGCGACTGGGGCGCGACGGATTGCGGCATCGTGCTCGCCCCGAGCGGTTCGGCCGGACCATCGGCCACCCTCGCGGCCGCAGGCTGGCCGCCCGGCTGGTAGAGCGCGTTCTCGGGATCGATCTGGCGGCCCAGTTCCTGGGCGCGCTGCCATTCCTCACCCTGCCCGTTGGTCAGACCGAACAGCTGGGTGGCCAGCACCTCGAAGCCCTTGGTGTCGCGCCGCTTGGCGTAGACCTCCAGCAGCTTGGTGCGGATCGCCAGGCGTTCCGGATTCGCGCGCATGGCCTCCTTGAGGATCTCCTCGGCCTGCAGGTCGCGCCCATAAGCGAGGTAGACATCCGCTTCGGCCACCGGGTCCACGTCGCCAATGGCATCGAGCTGGCTGAGCGAATAGCTCAGCGACGACGGGGCGCCCGACGCGTCCTTGGTGTCGATACGCTGGCCGCCGCTGGCCCCGAAGAACGAGTCGGGCTGCAGCCGGCTCTCGAGGAAGGACGTCTCTCCACTGTCCTTCTTGGCCTTGGACTTCAGTCGGTACAGGCCAAAGCCGGCCAGCAGGGCGATCAGGCCACCGGCCAACGGGAGAGCCAGCGGGTTCTCGAGGATCTCGTCGACCAGGCTGGGCTCTTCCACGGCAGGCGCGACCGGCACGACGGGCCGGCTCGCCGCGGCCATGGCCGGCGGCGCGCTGGCCTCCTCGGCCACTGCCGAAGCTGCCTCGGCAGGCTCGCTCGCCGCATCCGCCTGGCCTTCCACCGGGGCCGAGGCCGCCTCTGGAGCGGGGGCGGCCGCCACCGGCACGGGCAGGCCGACCGAGGAGGCCCCGGCAGCCGAGGCGGCCGCAGCGGCCCCGCCTATCGACGCCGGAGCAGGAGCCGAAGCAGTTGCCGCACTGGGCGACAGCTTCTGCAGTTCCTGGAGGTTGCGCGAGAGTTCGGCCACGCGGGTGGCGGCTTCCTGCTTCTCGCGCTGCTGGGCGATCGCCTCTTCGCTCGACGGCCCCTTGGCGGCCACCGCGCCCTTGCTCAGGGTGAGCTTGTCGGGCGAGGCAACCGCTGCTTCCTTGCGGTCCTGGACCTCGGTCTGCAACTGGCCCGATGCCTGACGCGTCGGCTCCGCGGTTCCGGCGGTGCCGGCCGCGGCAGCCAGGCGCTGGCGGTAGGCGGCGAAGTCCGCACTCTGCGCCTGGATCACTTGCCGAGCCTCTCCCGGGGAGACCGCCTGCGCCTGCTCGCCCGAAGGCACCTGCAGCACGACGCCCGCCTTGAGGCGGTTCATGTTCTCGCCGATGAAAGCGTCCGGATTGGCGCGATACAGGGCGACCAGCATCTGGTCCAGCGAGACCCCGCCACGCTGCACCCGCGAAGCGATGCCGTACAACGTGTCGCCGCGGCGCACCCGGTACTCATCGGTCTCCTCACCGGCGCCGCCTGACGGCACGGGGGCAGGTGCCGCCGCTTCGCCGCGGGGGGTAGGCGCGGCCGCGGCCGACCTGCGGGCATCAGGAGCGGTCGACGAGGGCGAGCCCCCCGGACGGGCGCTCGCACCACCGCCGGCCGCCGGGGCAGCCGACACCTGTGCGCCGGCAGCCGGCGCCGGGGCTTGCCGGCGCGCCGTGCTCGGAGGATCGATCAGCAGCGTGTACTCGCGCAGCAGCCGCCCGGAGGACCAGGACAGCTCGAGGATCACGTCGAGGAAAGGCTCCTGGACGGCGCGTTCGCTGACGATGCGCAGGTAGGGACGGCCGTCGGCTCTACGCTCCAGCGTGACCTGCGTGCCGGGCAGCACCGGGTTGTATTCGACACCCGCAGTGCGATAGGCGTCGGGCGGCGCCACGCGCGCCCGAAAGCTGTTCGCCTCTTCCGGCGTCAGGCTGGTGACATCAATCTCGGCGCGCAGACTTTCGCCCAGCGCGGATTGCACGGTCAGGCGCCCGAGTCCCAAGGCCAGGGCGTGACTCACCCCCAGCGACAAGGCGGCCGCAGCCACCCCTTTCAGAACGAAGCGCCCCACCGGGCGTGTAATTCGTTTCAAGGCGTCTCCCAATCCGTCATGCGGCCCCATACCAGGCCGTCGTCCTCAGCAAGGCGCGCAGGCCGCAGCCCTCCCGAAAATGCCAGAAATCACAATAACATCAAGCAGATACGCTGACAAGCTCATGCAATTGCTGACATTCTCTTTCCATGGTGCAACTGGAAACAGAACGTAACCTGTCGGGCTGCCGCAACGGATTGCGGGCGCCTTTCAGGCTTCCAGCAGGATGCGCAGCATCCGCCGCAGGGGCTCGGCCGCACCCCAGAGGAGCTGGTCACCGATGGTGAAGGCGCCCAGGTACTCCGGGCCCATCGCCAGCTTGCGCAGGCGACCCACCGGAATCGTCAAGGTGCCGGTCACGGCGACGGGCGTCAGGTCCTGCATCGTCGCCTCGCGGGTGTTGGGCACGACCTTCACCCACGCGTTGTCGTTGGCGATCATCTGCTCGATGTCGGCGAGGGGCACATCCTTCTTGAGCTTGAAGGTCAGTGCCTGGCTGTGGCAGCGCATCGCGCCGATGCGCACGCAAAAGCCGTCCACCGGAATGCCCGGTGTTCCATGGGCCTCGCCTATGCCCAGGATCTTGTTCGTCTCGGCGCCGCCCTTCCACTCCTCGCGGCTGACGCCATTGCCCAGGTCCTTGTCGATCCAGGGGATCAGGCTGCCGCCCAGCGGCACACCGAAGTTGGACATCTCTTCAGGCGCCAGGGCGCGCTGCTTGCCGATGATCCTGCGGTCGATCTCCAGGATCGCGCTCTTGGGGTCGGCCAGCAGGTCGCGGACCTCGGCGTGCAAGGTGCCGAACTGGGTGAGCAGCTCGCGCATGTGCTGGGCACCGCCGCCGGAGGCGGCCTGGTAGGTCATCGTGGTCATCCACTCGACGAGGCCGGCCTTGTACAGCGCACCCACGCCCATGAGCATGCAGCTGACCGTGCAGTTGCCGCCGATCCAGTTGCGGCCGCCCTTGGCGAGCGCATTCTTGATGACGGGCAGGTTGACCGGGTCGAGGACGATGACGGCGTCGTCCTTCATCCGCAGGGTCGAGGCGGCGTCGATCCAGTGGCCCTTCCAGCCGGCCGCGCGCAGCTTGGGGTGGACCTCGGTGGTGTAGTCGCCACCCTGGGCGGTCATGATGATCTCGCAGCGCTTGAGCGCTTCGATGTCGTAGGCGTCCTTGAGGGTGGTCTCGTTCTTCGCCATCGCGGGGGCCGGGCCGCCCGCGTTGCTCGTGCTGAAGAACACCGGTTCGATCAGCGCGAAGTCGCCTTCCTGCTGCATCCGGTCCATGAGCACCGAGCCGACCATGCCGCGCCAGCCCACCAGTCCTACCAAAGTCGTCGCCATGTCGTCGTTCCTGGGTGAAAGTCCGTATTGTCGGGTATCACGCCCGGGGCCCTGGCGGCGTCGCCCGGCACCCCGGTCGCAAGCTCAACCTTGGGCGCGCAGTGCGGCGACCACCGCGTCGCCCATTTCCCTGGTACCGACCTTGCGGGTGCCTTCGCTGTAAATATCGGCGGTTCTCAGCCCTTGCGCCAGTACGCTTTTCACGGCTGCCTCGATCCTGTCGGCCGCCCGCGCCTGGTTGAGGCTGAAGCGCAACATCATCGCGGCACTGAGGATCGTGGCCAGCGGGTTGGCCACGCCCTGGCCGGCGATATCCGGCGCGCTGCCGTGGCTGGGCTCGTACAGGCCCTTGTTCTGCGCGTTCAGGGACGCCGACGGCAGCATGCCGATCGAGCCGGTGAGCATCGCCGCCTCGTCGGAGAGGATGTCGCCGAACATGTTGCCGGTGACGATCACGTCGAACTTCTTCGGCGCCCTGACCAGCTGCATCGCGGCGTTGTCGACGTACATGTGCTCGAGTTCGACGTCCGGGTACTGCTGGTGGACCTCGGTGACGACGTCCTTCCAGAACTGGAAGGTCTCCAGGACATTCGCCTTGTCGACGCTCGTGACCTTCTTGCCGCGCTTGCGGGCCGCCTCGAAGGCGACGTGCGCGATGCGCTCGATCTCCGGGCGCGAGTAGCGCATGGTGTCGAAGGCCTCGGGTGCGCCCTGAAAGGCTCCGTCCGGGCTGTCGCGCCGGCCGCGAGGCTGGCCGAAATAGATGTCGCCGGTGAGCTCGCGGATGATGAGGATGTCCAGCCCCGCGACCAGCTCGGGCTTGAGGCTGGAGGCGTGCGTGAGCTCGGCATAGCAGATGGCCGGTCGGAAGTTGGCGAACAGGCCCAGTTCCTTGCGCAGGCCGAGGATGGCCTGCTCGGGGCGCAGGCGGCGCTCCAGCGTGTCGTATTTCCAGTCGCCGACCGCGCCGAAGAGCACCGCGTCCGCCTGCTTGGCGAGCCTGAGCGTCGCCTCGGGCAACGGGTGGCCGGCGGCCTCGTAGGCCGCGCCGCCCACAGGCGCTTCCTCCATCTCGAACTTCAGGTCCAGCGCCTGCAGTACCTTGACGGCCTCGGCCACGATCTCGGGGCCGATCCCATCCCCCGGCAAGACGGCAATCTTCATCTCTTGAGTCCTTGCGTGTGCAGAAAGGCCCAGCGGCAGCTCCCTGGCTGTGCCGGGCCGGCTGGCCGCCACCTCGTCGAGGCCGGCAGCGCGATCCATTGCTTCCCCCCCGAGCGCAGGGGCGCCCTGGCGGTCAGACGATGCGCTGGTTCAGCCAGGGCCGCTTGACCAGGCGTTCGGCCTCGTAGGCCTTGATCTTGTCGGCGTGACGCAGCGTCAGCCCGATGTCGTCGTAGCCGTTGAGCAGGCAGTACTTGCGGAACGGCTGCACGTCGAAGACCAGCTCGGTGCCATCAGGTTTGACGACGACCTGGCGCTCCAGATCCACCGCCAGCTCGTAGCCGACGAAGGCGTAGACCTCGTCGAACAGGCGGGCGACCTCGTGCTCGGGCAGCACGATGGGCAGCAGGCCGTTCTTGAAGCAGTTGTTGAAGAAGATGTCGGCGAAGCTGGGCGCGATCAGCGCGCGGAAACCATACTGCTGGATGGCCCAGGGCGCGTGCTCGCGGCTGGAACCGCAGCCGAAGTTCTTGCGCGCCAGCAGGATGGACGCGCCCTGGTAACGCGGCTGGTTGAGCACGAAATCGGGGTTGGGCTTGCGCGTGGCCGGATCCTGGCCGGGCTGGCCGACGTCCAGGTAGCGCCATTCGTCGAACAGGTTGGGGCCGAAGCCCGTGCGCTGGATCGACTTCAGGAACTGCTTGGGGATGATCGCGTCGGTGTCGACGTTCTCGCGATCGATGGGGGCCACCAGGCCCTTGTGCACTCGGAATGGTTCCATGGATTCCTCGCAAGGCGCGGCCATGGGCCACGCCGATGGGTCGGGTTCACTTGCGTCGGGCGGCTTCCTCGATCTTCTCGCCGGCCTTCTGGACGTCCTTGCCCAGTCCCTCGAAGGTGTTGCAGCCGGCGAGCATCGCCGCCAGGATCAGCCATGCAATGGTGGTCTTCTTGGTCATCGCCCTCTCCTCGAGCTGAACGCCGTCACACCAGACGGCGCACGTCCACGAAATGGCCCTCGATGGCCGCGGCCGCGGCCATCGCGGGGCTCACCAGATGGGTACGCCCGCCCGCGCCCTGGCGCCCCTCGAAATTGCGGTTCGAAGTGGACGCGCAGCGTTCGCCGGGCTCCAGCCGGTCGGCATTCATCGCCAGACACATCGAGCAACCCGGCTCGCGCCATTCGAAGCCGGCTGCACGGAACACCTGGTCCAGCCCCTCGCGCTCGGCCTGCTCCTTCACCAGACCCGAGCCTGGTACCACCATGGCCAGCCTCACGTTGGATGCCACGCGGCCGCCCAGGCGTCGCACCACCCCCGCCGCCTCGCGCAGGTCCTCGATGCGTGAGTTGGTGCACGAACCGATGAAGACCTTGTCGATGAAGACGTCCTGCATCGGCTTGTTGGGCTCCAGTGCCATGTACTGCAGCGCGCGCTCCATCGCGCTGCGCTTGACAGGGTCCTTCTCCTTCTCGGGGTCCGGCACGCGGTCCTCGATGGAGACGACCATCTCCGGCGAGGTACCCCAGGTGACTTGCGGACGGATCCGGGAGGCGTCCAGTTCGACCACCGCGTCCCAGCGCGCATCGGGATCGGAATGGAGTGTGCGCCAGTAGGCGACCGCCTGCTCCCACTCGGCACCGGTCGGGGCGTACGGCCGGCCCTTCACGTACTGGATGGTCGTGTCGTCGACGGCCACGAGACCCGCACGGGCGCCGGCCTCGATCGCCATGTTGCACACGGTCATGCGCCCTTCCATGCTGAGCGCCCGGATCGCGCTGCCGGCGAACTCGATCGTGTAGCCGGTGCCGCCGGCCGTGCCGATGCGGCCGATGATGGCCAGCACGATGTCCTTCGCGCTGCAGCCTCGGGGCAACTGGCCCTCGACGCGGACCAGCATGTTCTTCGCCTTCTTGGCCAGCAGCGTCTGCGTCGCGAGCACGTGCTCGACCTCGCTGGTGCCGATCCCGTGGGCCAACGCGCCGAAGGCGCCGTGGGTGGAGGTGTGGCTGTCGCCGCAGACCACGGTCATGCCGGGCAGCGTGGCGCCCTGCTCCGGGCCGATCACGTGCACGATGCCCTGGCGCTTGTCGTGCATCTTGAATTGCGTGATGCCGAAGCGGTCGCAGTTGCGGTCCAGCGTCTCGACCTGCAGGCGCGAGATCGGATCGGCGATGCCGACGCTGCGGTCCGTCGTCGGCACGTTATGGTCCGACACCGCCAGGTTGGCCGACAGGCGCCACACCTTGCGTCCGGCCAGATCCAGCCCTTCGAAGGCCTGCGGGCTGGTGACCTCGTGGAGCAGGTGGCGGTCGATGTAGAGCACCGCGGTGCCGTCTTCCTCGGTATGGACGACGTGTTCGTCCCAGATCTTGTCGTACAGGGTGCGTCCGGTCATGGCGTGGGGCCTCCAGAGTGGGATTGTCTCGCGTTTCGTGGAGAAGGCGCGGGGGCGGCTGGGCCGCACAGCGCGTCGAGGAAGCGTTGCACCGCGGCCGGCTGGACCTCCTGCCTGCGCACGGCGATGAGGTACTCGCGTTCGGCCCACGGTTCGTCCAGCGCGAGCACGCGCACGCCGAAGAGCCGGGCCAGGCGCTCGGCAACCGCAGCGGGCAGCACCGCCACGCCGAGGTCCGCCTCGACGAGCTGGGCGATGGCATCGAAGCCGCGCACCTGCAGGCGGGCGCGCAGCATCCTGCCCTGCCGCTCGGCGTGCGCCAGCATCGTCTCGTGCACGGAGCTGCCGATCGGCAGGCCGACGATGTCGTGGTCCAGCAGGGCCTCGAACCGCACCGACTTGCGTCGTGCGAGCGCGTGGGCACGCGGCACGAGCACGCCCAGCCGCCCGCGGCGGTAAGCGTGGACCGAGAGTTCGAGCCCGTCGCGCACCGGGGCGACGAAGACGCCCACGTCCGCCCTGCCCTCGGCGACCGCCTGCTGCACCTCGGCGCTGCTCAGGTCCTCCAGGCTCACCCGCACGCCGGGGTTGGCCTTGGAGAAGGCGGCCAGGTCGCGCGGCAGCGTTTCGGCGATCGACGCGGCGTTGGCCGCCAGACGCAGATGACCCTTGATGCCACGCGAAAACTCGACGACCTCGCTCTCGAGCGCATGGAGCGACGCGCGCAGGCCGCGGATGTGCCGCACCAGGGCGTGCCCGGCCTCGGTGGGCTCGACACCGCGTGCGCGGCGCTCGAAGAGCTTGACGCCCAGCCGCGTCTCGATATCGGAAAGCCGCCGGCTCGCAGCCGCCAGGGCCAGGTGTTCTCGCGCCGCGCCGGCCGTGATGCTGCGCGTCTCCGCGATCGCGAGCACCAGGTTGAGCGTGACGAGGTCGAAGCGCATGGAGTAACGGGACGCATGCCCGGCAGGTGGGCTCGAACCGCAAGGGTACCGCTTCGCACCGTCCGGCCGGATCGTCGATGATCAAAACAGCCTTCGCGATACGCGAAGGGTTCGACCAAGCATACAGGAACGCCCCAGGGAAGAGCACGCGGCCGCAGAGGGCGCCGTCCAGCGCCCGAGAAAAAGAAAACCCCGGCGCAGGC
The DNA here is from genome assembly GCA_035559275.1 of Burkholderiaceae bacterium. GTDB lineage: Bacteria > Pseudomonadota > Gammaproteobacteria > Burkholderiales > Burkholderiaceae_C > Caldimonas. The sequence goes on along the minus strand of DATMBN010000023.1, from coordinate 70,579 downwards.
CGGGGTCGGACGTGACGGGCGGCTTCCGATCAGCGCTGCGCGATCGGCTTGACGTCGCGCTTGGTCGCGCCCACGAAGAGCTGGCGCGGGCGGCCGATCTTGTATTCGGGGTCGGCGATCATCTCGTTGAGCTGGGCGATCCAGCCCACGGTACGCGCCAGCGCGAAGATCGCGGTGAACAGCGACACCGGGATGCCGATGGCGCGCTGGACGATGCCGGAGTAGAAGTCGACGTTCGGGTAGAGCTTGCGGGCGACGAAGTACTCGTCCTCCAGCGCGATCTTCTCGAGCTCCATCGCGAGCTTGAAGAGCGGATCGTTCTCCAGACCCAGTTCGCCGAGCACCTCGTGGCAGGTCTCGCGCATCAGCTTGGCGCGCGGATCGTAGTTCTTGTAGACCCGGTGCCCGAAGCCCATCAAGCGCACGCCCGAGTTCTTGTCCTTGACCTTGCTGATGAACTCGCCGATCTTGGCCACGCCCCCCATGGCCTGGATCTCTTCCAGCATGTTCAGGCAGGCCTCGTTCGCACCGCCGTGGGCCGGGCCCCAGAGGCAGGCGACGCCGGCCGCGATCGCTGCGAACGGGTTGGTGCCCGAGGAACCGCACAGGCGCACCGTGGAGGTCGATGCGTTCTGCTCGTGGTCGGCATGCAGGATGAAGATGCGGTCCATCGCCCGCACGAGCACGTCGTTGGGTTCGTATTCCTCGCACGGCGTCGCGAACATCATGCGCATGAAGTTCGCGGTATAGGACAGCGAGTTCTTCGGGTAGATGTACGGCTGGCCGATGGAGTACTTGTAGGCCATCGCGACCAGCGTGGGCATCTTGGCGATCAGGCGGATCGCCGAGATGTCGCGGTGCTGCGGGTTGTTGATGTCGGTGCTGTCGTGATAGAAGGCCGACAGCGCGCCCACCAGGCCGGTCATCACCGCCATGGGGTGCGCATCGCGACGGAAGCCACGCAGGAAGAACTGCATCTGCTCGTTGACCATCGTGTGGTTGGTCACCCGAGAGACGAACTCCTGCTTCTGCTGCTCGTTCGGCAGATCTCCGTACAGGAGCAGGTAGCACACCTCCAGGAAGTCGCAGTTCACCGCCAGCTGTTCGATCGGGTACCCGCGGTACAGCAGTTCGCCCTTGTCGCCGTCGATGTAGGTGATGCTGGAGTTGCACGACGCCGTCGACAGGAAGCCCGGGTCGTACGTGAACTTGCCGGTCTGCGCGTACAGCTTGCGGATGTCGATCACATCCGGGCCGATCGTGCCCTTGTAAATCGGCAGATCGATGTTCGGGCTGCCATCGGAGAACGATAGGGTGGCTTTCACGTCTGACGGTGTCATGGCATTTCCTTGCGTGTTCGAGATTCGTTAGGCCGGCGTGCGCATCAGCGCGAGGACTTCCCGGACTTCCGGTCGGTCCAGATCGCCCTGCGGCTCGGTACGGGCGAGCAACAGGTCGAGCAGGTCGTTGTCGGGCAACTCCATCAAGGCCTCCAGCCCGGCCGCCTGGCGTACGGTGAGCACGCCCTGCTGCCGATTGAAGAAGCGCTCGATGAACAGGTCGTTCTCCAGCAGGCCGCGGCGGCAGCGCCAACGCAGCTTGCTGAGGGCGCGCTCATCGAGCTGGGCAGAGTCCATGATAGGCCTTCGGGAATGGCACCGACGTTTCCGGGCGGATCAAACCGCCCGGCGCACCATCAGTTCCTTGATCTTGCCGATCGCCTTCGTGGGGTTCAGCCCCTTCGGGCAGACGTCCACGCAGTTCATGATCGTGTGGCAGCGGAACAGGCGATACGGATCCTCCAGGTTGTCCAGGCGCTCGCTGGTGGCCTGGTCGCGGCTGTCGGCGATGAAGCGATAGGCCTGCAGCAGGCCAGCCGGACCGACGAACTTGTCCGGGTTCCACCAGAAGCTCGGGCAGCTCGTGGAGCAGCTTGCGCACAGGATGCACTCGTACAGTCCGTCCAGCTCCTCGCGCTCCTCGGGCGTCTGCAGACGCTCCTTCTCCGGCGGCGGGGTGTCGTTGACCAGGTACGGCTTGATCGAGTGGTACTGGTTGAAGAACTGCGTCATGTCCACGATGAGATCGCGGATCACGGGCAGCCCCGGCAGCGGCTTGAGCACGATCGGGTCCGGCAGCGAGCGCAGGTTCGTCAGGCAGGCCAGACCGTTCTTGCCGTTGATGTTCATCGCGTCCGAGCCGCAGACACCCTCGCGGCAGGAGCGCCGGAAGGACAGGGTCGGGTCGATCGCCTTGAGCTTGACCAGCGCGTCCAGCAGCATGCGGTCGTTCGCATCGAGCTCGATCTCGATCGTCTGCATGTACGGCTTGGCGTCCTTGTCGGGGTCGTACCGGTAGATGTGGAAGGTTCGTTTCTGGCTCATCGTGGGTTCCTGCGACTGGAGTAACGCCTCTCAAGGAAACGCCGGGCCGTCCCAAGTTTCCTTGACCCCCTCCGGGGGCGGGCCGAACGAAGTCCGGCCCCGGGGGCTGTCAGAACGTACGCACCTTGGGCGGAATGGATTCCACCGTCAGCGGCTTGAGATTGACCGGCTTGTAGTCCAGGCTGTTGGTCTGGCTGAACCACAGCGTGTGCTTCATCCAGTTCGCATCGTCGCGATTGGGGAAGTCGTTGTGCGCATGGGCACCACGGCTTTCCTTGCGCGCAGCGGCGGAGACCATCGTGGCCTGGGCGGCTTCGATCAGGTTCTCGACCTCCAGCGCCTCGACTCGCGCGGTGTTGAACACCTTGGACTTGTCCTTGAGGCCGATCGCCTTGACGCGCTCGCGCAGTTCGGCGATCTTGCGCACGCCTTCGTCCATGCTGGCCTGCGTGCGGAACACACCCGCGTGGCTTTGCATCGTGCGGCGGATGTCGTTGGCCACGTCCTGCGCGTATTCGCCGTTCGGGCTGGACTCCAGGCGGGCCAGACGGGCCAGCGTGCGGTCGGCGGCGTCCTTGGGCAGCGGCTTGTGCGACTTGTTCTTGAGGTTGAAATCGATGATGTGGTTGCCGGCGGCTCGGCCGAATACCACCAGGTCGAGCAGCGAGTTCGTGCCCAGCCGGTTGGCACCGTGCACGCTGACGCAAGAGCACTCGCCCACCGCGTACAGCCCGTTGACGATGTTGTTCGGCTCGCCGTCCTTCGGCACGACGACCTGACCGTGGATGTTGGTCGGGATGCCGCCCATCTGGTAGTGGATGGTGGGCACCACCGGAATCGGCTCCTTGGTGATGTCGACGTTCGCGAAGTTCTTGCCGATCTCGTAGACCGAGGGCAGGCGCTTCATGATCGTCTCGGCGCCCAGGTGGGTCATGTCGAGCAGCACGTAGTCCTTGTTGGGACCGCAGCCGCGACCTTCCTTGATCTCCTGGTCCATCGAACGCGAAACGAAGTCGCGCGGAGCAAGGTCCTTGAGCGTCGGGGCATAGCGCTCCATGAAGCGCTCGCCGTTGGCGTTGCGCAGGATCGCGCCCTCGCCGCGGCAGCCCTCGGTCAGCAGCACGCCCGCGCCGGCCACGCCAGTCGGGTGGAACTGCCAGAACTCCATGTCCTCGAGCGGGATGCCGGCGCGCGCGGCCATGCCCAGGCCGTCGCCGGTGTTGATGAAGGCGTTGGTCGAGGCCTGGTAGATCCTTCCCGCGCCGCCCGTGGCCAGGAGCACCGTCTTCGCGTGCAGGATGTGGACCTCGCCGGTTTCCATCTCGAGCGCGGTCACGCCGACCACGTCGCCGTCGGCGTCCCGGATCAGGTCCAGCGCCATCCACTCCACGAAGAAGTGGGTGCGGGCCTTGACGTTCTGCTGATACAGCGTGTGCAGCAAGGCGTGGCCTGTGCGGTCTGCCGCCGCACAGGCGCGCTGAACGGGCTTTTCGCCATAGTTGGCCGTATGGCCCCCGAAGGGACGCTGGTAGATGGTGCCGTCGGGGTTGCGGTCGAACGGCATGCCGAAGTGCTCGAGCTCGTAGACGACCTTCGGCGCCTCGCGGCACATGAACTCGATCGCATCCTGGTCGCCGAGCCAGTCGGAGCCCTTGACCGTGTCGAAGAAGTGGTAGTGCCAGTTGTCCTCGGACATGTTGCCGAGTGACGCACCGATACCGCCCTGGGCCGCGACGGTGTGCGAGCGGGTCGGGAAGACCTTGGACAGCACGGCGACGTTCAGGCCGGCCAGCGCGAGCTGCAGCGATGCGCGCATGCCGGAGCCGCCGGCGCCGACGATGACGACGTCGAAACGGCGGGTGGGCAGAGAAGTTCCAATTTGCATTACAGCCTCCAGAGCACTTGGATCGCCCACCCGGCGCAACCCACCAGCCACACGATCGTGAACACCTGCAGCGCGAGCTTGATGCCGACCGGCTTGATGTAGTCCATCCAGATGTCGCGCATGCCGACCCAGACGTGGTAGAGCAGCGAGACGATCACGACGAAGGTGAGGACCTTCATCCACTGCTGCGAGAAGATGCCGGCCCACTTGTCGTAGCCGACGATGGGATCGAGGCGGTTGCCGGCATCGTCGCGGCGGTACCAGGGCCACAGGACCTGGGCGATCAGGACGATGGTGAACAGGGCCATCAGTGCGGCCGTCACGCGCTGGGCGAGCCAGTCGCGGAAGCCGTAGTGCGCGCCGACGACCAGGCGCTTGGATCCGTAGTTGGTGCTCATCGTGGTGTTGTGGTCGGTATGCGGATCAATAGAGGCCGAAGAGCTTGGCGCCCAGCACGACCGTCAGCAGCAGGCTGGAGACCAGCGTGAACAGCGCCGAGCTGCGGCCCTGGTCCTTGCTCACGGTGTGGAACATGTCCATCCAGAGGTGGCGCAGGCCGGCGATGAAGTGATGCAGGTAGGCCCAGATCATCGCGAGGGCCACGAGCTTCATGAACCAGCCGGGGAAGATCCACAGGCCGGCCACGAAGGCCGAGGTGAACTGCGCGTAGGTGATCTCCGAGGTCAGGCTCTTGTCGAACAGCCAGATGAGCAGCGGCATCAGCAGGAACAGCAGCGCGCCGCTGATGCGATGCAGGATCGACACGATGCCTGCCGGGGGCAGGCGGTACTTCACGATGTCCGTCACGTGGATGTTCCGGAACACCGGCCTTTGTCTTGTGATTTCAGGCATACCCGACCTTTGCTCTGTAACGAAGGTGAAACCAGTCGATTTTATTGCAATGCACCAGGACCGACGGAGTCCGCCGTCCGCAGTACGCACGCCCTCACTGCACTTCGTTCCGATAGAAATGCGAGGCCGTGTTGTAGAGCCCGCGACGGAATTCCACGGGCTTGTCGCCATAGGTGTAGGACAGGCGCTCGACGCTGAGCAGGGGGTAGCCCTCGGCCACCTCGAGCAGCGATGCGCAGGCGGCGTCGGCAGCCACGGCTCGCAGCTTCTCCTCGGCCCGGATCATCCGTACGCCGAACTCCTGTTCGAAGAGCGCGTACATCGGCCCACGGTAATCGCTCAGGCGCTCGGCCGTCAGCCCCTTGAAGAGGGTGCCATGCAGCCAGATGTCGTCGAGCACCACCGGGCGCCCGCGGAAGATCAGCAGCCGGCGGATCTGCACGGCCGAGTCCCCGGCCTTAAGGTCGAGCGCGCGGGCGACTTCAGAAGGCGCGCGTTGACGGCGCACTTCGATGACCTTGCGCTCGACGGGGGCGGAGACGCCGTCGTCCGGCGTCAGGCGCAAGAATCGGTACTGGATCTTTTCCTCGGCGTGCGTCGCGACGAACGTGCCCTTGCCCTGCCGTCGCACGAGAAGGTTCTCCGCCGCAAGCTCGTCGATGGCCTTGCGCACCGTGCCCTGGCTGACGCGATAGCGAGCGGCCAGGTCGACTTCGCTCGGAATGGCTTCGCCCGGCTTCCATTCGCCGGACTGCAGGCTGCGGGTGATGAGGGCCTTGATCTGCTGGTACAGCGGACTGAAGGCAGGCCCGCCCGTTTCCATAGCGGAAACAGGCGCGTCCGGGCCGGGGGCGGGGGGCTGCGTCGCCATGATGAGGGCCGATTGCATCACATCGCCCCGGCGAAGTCCAGAGACAGATGAATGATGTCTTATATAAGACATAAGACACATTGACAGAGCCCGTTGCCCCGCCTAGACTCGCCTACACTTCGCGCTGGAGCAGGCGGCCGCCCGGTTGCCTCGGATTTCCTTCCTTCCGCAATCACGATTCCCTGGAGTCTCAGTATGAGCAAGAAACCCGTACGCGTGGCCGTCACCGGCGCGGCTGGCCAGATCGGCTACGCCCTGCTGTTCCGCATCGCCTCCGGCGAGATGCTGGGCAAGGACCAGCCGGTCATCCTGCAGCTGCTGGAGATCCCGGACGAGAAGGCCCAGAAGGCGCTCAAGGGCGTGATGATGGAGCTGGAAGACTGTGCCTTCCCGCTCCTGGCCGGCATGGAAGCCCACAGCGACCCGATGACCGCCTTCAAGGACACCGACTACGCCTTGCTGGTGGGCGCCCGCCCGCGCGGCCCGGGCATGGAGCGCAAGGACCTGCTGTCGGCCAACGCCCAGATCTTCACCGCCCAGGGCAAGGCGCTGAACGCCGTGGCCTCGCGCGACGTGCGCGTGCTGGTGGTCGGCAACCCGGCCAACACCAACGCCTACATCGCAATGAAGTCGGCCCCCGATCTGCCGCGCAAGAACTTCACCGCGATGCTGCGCCTGGACCACAACCGCGCGCTCTCCCAGATCGCCGCCAAGACCGGCAAGCCGGTGTCCAGCATCGAGAAGCTGTGCGTGTGGGGCAACCACTCGCCGACGATGTACGCGGACTACCGCTTCGCGACGATCGAAGGCAAGTCGGTCAAGGAGATGATCAACGACGAGGAATGGAACAAGAACGTGTTCCTGCCCACCGTCGGCAAGCGCGGCGCCGCCATCATCGAGGCACGCGGGCTGTCCTCGGCGGCCTCGGCTGCCAACGCGGCCATCGACCACATGCGCGACTGGGCCCTGGGCACCAACGGCAAGTGGGTGACGATGGGCGTGCCGTCGAACGGCGAATACGGCATCCCGAAGGACGTGATGTTCGGCTACCCGGTCACCTGCGAGGGCGGCGAATACAAGATCGTCGAGGGCCTGCCCATCGACGAGTTCAGCCAGGAGCGCATCAACGTCACGCTGAAGGAACTGCAGGAAGAGCAGGACGGCGTGAAGCACCTGCTTTGATCGGCCTTCCGGGCCCGCGTGCCCGGCTCGCAGAAGGCCGACAAGCTCGAGCGCCTGTCGGCCTTTTTTGCGCCCCCGAACGCCAGTTTACGTAAACGTCAACCAGTGAGCGCGTCGCCCTCCTCTCCCATGCATCCCGCCGCGGCGCTGTTCGCCGCCGGCGAGGTTTTGCCGGACCTGCCGGTGTGCGACCACTACGCCGGGATCGAGTCACGCATGCGCAAGAGCCTGGCGCTGCAGGCGGAGTCGGGCGAGCCGGCCGGCCGCGCGCTGTTCGACGTGACCCTCGACGCCGAGGATGGCGCGCCTGTGGGCGGCGAGCGCGAACACGCGCAGCTCATCGCCGAGCTGGTCGACTCCCCGCTCAACCGCTGGAACCGGGTCGGTGCCCGGGTCCACCCCTTCGGCCATCCGGCCTTCGAGACGGAGCTCGAGCTGCTGTTGCGGCGGGCGGGGTCGCGACTGGCGTACCTGATGGTGCCCAAGGTCGCCGACCTGGACGAGGCCTGGCGGGCCTGCCAGGCGGTGCGCGCGGCCGAGAAGGCTGCCGGCCTGGCGCGGGAGGTGCCGATCCACATGTTGATCGAGACGCATGGCGCGGTACGCCACGCGCATGCCATTGCCGCGCTCGCCGGGGTGGAATCGCTCTCGTTCGGCTTGATGGATTTCGTCTCCGCGCACCGCGGCGCCATCCCTGCGAGCGCGATGGGCGTGGAAGGACAGTTCGAGCATCCTCTGGTGGTCCGTGCGAAGCTGGAGGTTGCAGCCGCCTGCCACGCCGCGGGCAAGACGCCCTCGCATTGCGTCGTGACCGAGTTCTCGGACGTCGAGGCACTCGGCCGCGCTGCCCGCCGCGCCTCGCGCGAACTCGGCTACACCCGCATGTGGAGCATCCACCCGGACCAGATCATGCCCATCGTCGAGGCCTTTGCGCCGGATGCAGCCGACGTGCGGGATGCGGCCGAGATCCTGTTGGCAGCACGGGCCGTCGACTGGGCTCCCATCCGCCATCGCACGCGCGGTCGCGACACCTTGCACGACCGCGCCAGCTACCGCTACTACTGGCACGTGCTTGCGCGTGCCCACCGTACCGGACGGCCTCTGCCGCAGGACGTCCTCCAGGCTTTTTTCCAGGAGCACCTAGCATGACCCCACCGAGCCCCGGCGCCCGCTTCCGTGAGGCACTGCGCCAGGAATCGCCGCTGCAGATCATCGGCGCGATCAATGCCAACCACGCCCTGCTGGCTCAGCGCGCCGGCTACCGCGCGATCTATCTGTCCGGCGGCGGCGTCGCAGCCGGCTCGCTCGGCATGCCGGACCTGGGCATCAACAACCTGGATGACGTGCTGGTCGACATTCGCCGCATCACGGACGTGTGCGAACTGCCGCTGCTGGTGGACATCGACACCGGTTTCGGTCCGAGCGCCTTCAACATCGCGCGTACCGTCAAAAGCCTGATCAAGTTCGGCGCGGCCGCCTGCCACATCGAGGACCAGGTGGGAGCCAAACGCTGCGGCCACCGCCCCGGCAAGGAGATCGTCTCGATGCAGGAAATGGCCGACCGCGTCAAGGCGGCGGCCGATGCCAAGACCGACCCCGATTTCTTCCTGATCGCGCGCACCGACGCGATCGCGGTGGAGGGCGTGGACGCCGCGATCGAGCGTGCCATCAAATGCGTGGAAGCCGGCGCGGACGGCATCTTCGCCGAGGCCGCCTACGACCTGCCGACGTACAAGCGCTTCGTCGAGGCGGTGAAGGTACCGGTGCTCGCCAACATCACGGAGTTCGGCAAGACGCCGCTCTTCACCGTCGAGGAGCTGCGTTCCGCGGACGTGGCGATGGTGCTCTACCCGCTGTCGGCCTTCCGTGCGATGAACAAGGCGGCCGAGGCGGTGTATCAGGCGATCCGCCGCGACGGCACGCAGAAGAACGTGCTGGATTTGATGCAGACGCGAGAGGAACTGTACGAGCGCATCGGCTATCACGAGTTCGAGCGCAAGCTGGACGAGCTGTTCGCGTCGAAGAAGTGACCGCCGCCCGAACCCAACCCGAAGACCCGAGGAGACCCGCCCCATGACCGAGGCCACCACCACCCCCGGCTTCAAGCCGAAGAAGTCCGTCGCCCTGTCCGGTACCGCGGCCGGCAACACCGCGCTGTGCACGGTGGGCCGCACCGGCAACGACCTGCACTACCGCGGCTACGACATCCTCGACATCGCCGAGACCTGCGAGTTCGAGGAGATCGCCCACCTCCTCGTGCACGGCAAGCTGCCCAACGTGGCCGAGCTCACCGCCTACAAGGCCAAGCTCAAGGCGCTGCGCGGCATCCCGGCGGCGGTCAAGACCGTGCTGGAGCAACTCCCGCCGTCCGCCCACCCGATGGACGTGATGCGCACGGGCGTCTCGGCGCTGGGCTGCGTCTCGCCCGAGAAGGACGACCACAACCATCCCGGGGCCCGCGACATCGCCGACAAGCTGATGGCCAGCCTGGGCTCGATGCTGCTGTACTGGTACCACTGGAGCCACAACGGCAAGCGGATCGAGGTGGAGACCGACGACGACTCGATCGGCGGGCACTTCCTGCACCTGCTTCATGGCACCCGGCCGAGCGAGCTGTGGGTGCGCGCGATGCACACCTCGCTGATCCTCTACGCCGAGCACGAGTTCAACGCGTCGACCTTCACCGGCCGGGTCATTGCGGGCACCGGCAGCGACATGTACTCGGCGATCGCCGGCGCGATCGGCGCGTTGCGCGGCCCCAAGCACGGCGGCGCCAACGAGGTGGCCTTCGAGATCCAGAAGCGCTACGACTCGCCCGACGAGGCCGAGGCCGACATCCGCCGCCGCGTCGAGAACAAGGAAGTGATCATCGGTTTTGGCCACCCCGTCTATACCGTGAGCGACCCGCGCAACAAGGTGATCAAGGAGGTGGCGCGACGTCTTTCGCGCGACGTTGGCAACATGAAGATGTTCGAGATCGCCGAACGCCTGGAGACGGTGATGTGGGACATCAAGAAGATGTTCCCCAACCTCGACTGGTTCTCGGCGGTGAGCTACCACATGATGGGGGTGCCGACGTCGATGTTCACGCCCCTCTTCGTGATCGCGCGCACCTCCGGTTGGAGCGCGCACATCATCGAGCAGCGCATCGACGGCAAGATCATCCGGCCCAGCGCCAACTACGTCGGGCCGGAGGACCTCCAGTTCGTGCCGCTCAAGGACAGGAAGTAACGCCGCAGGGGCACGGTACGCGTCGCCCGCCCCAGGAGCGGCGCACCCGGCCGGAGAAGCCGGCCTCACGGCAGCGCGGGACCCGTTCCGGCCCGCGGCAGCCAAAGGCATGAGATGACCACGATGAACACCGCCTACCGCAAGCCCCTGCCCGGCACGGGGCTCGACTACTTCGACGCCCGCCAGGCCGTCGAGGCGATCCAGCCTGGCGCCTACGACCGGCTGCCCTACACCTCCCGTGTGCTGGCGGAAAACCTCGTGCGCCGCTGCGACCCGGCGATCCTGACGGAGTCCCTGCGGCAGCTGATCGAGCGCCGCCGCGACCGCGACTTTCCCTGGTACCCGGCGCGGGTCGTGTGCCACGACATCCTCGGCCAGACGGCGTTGGTGGACCTGGCGGGCCTGCGGGACGCCATCGCCGCCGCGGGTGGCGACCCGGCGCAGGTCAACCCGGTGGTGCCGGTGCAGCTGATCGTGGACCACTCCCTCGCCGTCGAATGCGGCGGGTACGACCCCGACGCCTTCCGCAAGAACCGCGAGATCGAGGACCGCCGCAACGAGGACCGCTTCCACTTCATCGAGTGGACCAAGCTCGCGTTCAAGAACGTCGACGTGATCCCGGCGGGCAACGGCATCATGCACCAGATCAACCTGGAGAAGATGTCGCCGGTCGTCCATGCGCAGGACGGCGTCGCCTTCCCCGACACGCTGGTCGGCACCGACAGCCACACGCCGCACGTCGATGCCCTGGGCGTGATCGCGATCGGCGTGGGTGGCCTGGAGGCCGAGAACGTGATGCTCGGGCGCGCCTCCTGGATGCGCCTTCCGGAAATCGTGGGCGTCGAGCTCTCGGGCCGGCCGGGTCCCGGCATCACGGCGACCGACATCGTGCTGGCGTTGACCGAGTTCCTGCGCAAGCAGAAGGTGGTGGGCGCCTACCTCGAGTTCTACGGCGAGGGGGCGGCCCAGCTGACGCTGGGCGACCGCGCGACGATCTCCAACATGGCCCCCGAGTACGGCGCCACCGCGGCGATGTTCTCGATCGACCAGCAGACGCTGGACTACCTCAGGCTCACCGGCCGCAGCGACGAGCAGGTGAAGCTGGTCGAGACCTACGCGAAGACGGCGGGCCTGTGGTCCGACAGCCTCCAGCGCGCCGAGTACGAGCGTGTGCTGCGCTTCGACCTGTCCAGCGTCGTGCGCAACATGGCCGGCCCCTCGAACCCCCACGCGCGCGTCGCGACGACGGACCTGGCCACCAAGGGCATCGCCAAGCCCTGGGAGGAGACCCCGGGCCTCATGCCCGACGGCGCGGTCATCATCGCCGCGATCACGAGCTGCACCAACACCAGCAACCCGCGCAACGTGATCGCCGCCGGCCTGCTCGCGCGCAACGCCAACCGCCTGGGCCTTGTGCGCAAGCCCTGGGTCAAGACCTCGCTGGCACCCGGCTCCAAGGCCGTCGCGCTGTACCTGGAAGAAGCCGGCCTGAAGGAGGAACTGGAGAAGCTCGGTTTCGGCATCGTCGCCTTCGCCTGCACCACCTGCAACGGCATGTCCGGTGCGCTGGACCCCAAGATCCAGCAGGAGATCGTCGAGCGCGACCTCTACGCCGTGGCCGTGCTCTCGGGCAATCGGAACTTCGATGGCCGCATCCATCCGTACGCCAAGCAAGCCTTCCTCGCCTCGCCGCCGCTGGTCGTCGCTTATGCCATCGCCGGCACGATCCGCTTCGACATCGAGCGCGACGCCTTCGGCACAGACCCGCACGGCAAGCCGATCACGCTGAAGGACTTGTGGCCTTCCGACGAGGAGATCGACGCCATCGTGCAGGCGAGCGTGAAGCCCGAGCACTTCCGCCGGGTCTACATCCCGATGTTCGAGAAGAAGGACCAGGGCGTCGCGCAGGTCAAGCCCCTGTACGACTGGCGGCCCAAGAGCACCTACATCCGCCGCCCGCCCTATTGGGACAAGGAAGGCGTCGGCGCGCTGGCCGCCAGCCCGCGCACATTGCGGGGCATGCGGCCGTTGGCGGTGCTGGGCGACAACATCACGACCGACCACATCTCGCCCTCGAACGCCATCCTGCCCAGCAGCGCGGCGGGAGAGTACCTGGCCAAGATGGGCTTGCCGGAGGAGGACTTCAACTCCTACGCCACCCACCGCGGCGACCACCTGACCGCGATGCGCGCCACCTTCGCGAACCCGACGCTGAAAAACGAGATGGTCGTGGTCGACGGCAAGATCCAGCAAGGCTCCTATGCCAGGGTGGAGCCGGACGGCAAGATCATGCGCATGTGGGAGGCGATCGAGACCTACATCGGCCGCAAGCAGCCGCTGATCATCATTGCCGGCGCCGACTACGGCCAGGGTTCGTCGCGCGACTGGGCCGCCAAGGGCGTGCGTCTGGCCGGCGTGGAGGCCATCGTTGCCGAGGGCTTCGAGCGCATCCACCGCACCAACCTGATCGGCATGGGCGTGCTGCCGCTGGAGTTCAAGCCAGGCACCACGCGCCTGACGCTGGGCATCGACGGCACCGAGACCTTTGACGTGGTCGGCGACCCCACTCCCCGCGCGGACCTCACGCTCGTGATCCACCGCAGGAACGGCCAGACGCTGCAGGTGCCCGTGACCTGCCGGCTCGACACGGCCGAGGAAGTCTCCATCTACGAGGCCGGCGGCGTGCTGCAGCGCTTCGCGCAGGACTTCCTCGAGAAGAATTCCGCCCAGGCGGCCTGAAATGGGACCACGCGTACGACCTGACGGCTGCCCCCTCCGGGACTCCCCCTCAGCGGACCGGCGCAGCCGGATCCGCCGTGGTCGCCGGCCTTGCGTGGAGCCCCCTGGACCGATTGCTCGCTCACCCTCTGGAGGACACTTGCCGTGAGCCACGCACCCCAGATCCGCATACCCGCCACCTACATGCGTGGCGGCACCAGCAAGGGCGTGTTCTTCCGCCTGCAGGACCTGCCCCCGAGCTGCCAGGTGCCGGGCGAAGCCCGCGACAAGCTGCTGCTGCGGGTGATCGGCAGCCCCGATCCGTACGGCAAGCAGATCGACGGGATGGGCGGAGCCACCTCCAGCACCAGCAAGGCGGTGATCGTCTCCAAGAGCGCCCGGCCCGATCACGACGTCGACTACCTGTTCGGGCAGGTCTCGATCGACCAGCCCTTCGTCGACTGGAGCGGCAACTGCGGCAACCTGTCGTCGGCGGTCGGCCCGTTCGCCATTGCCGCGGGGCTCATCGATCCGGCTCGCGTCCCGCGCGACGGAATGTGCACGGTGCGGATCTGGCAGGCCAACATCGGCAAGACCATCGTCGCGCACGTGCCCGTCACCGGCGGTGCGGTGCAGGAGACCGGCGACTTCGAACTGGACGGCGTGACCTTCCCTGCGGCGGAAGTGCAACTGGAGTTCGTCGACCCTGCAGCCGAGGAGGAAGGCGCGGGAGGAGCCATGTTCCCGACCGGCCGGCTCGTGGACGACCTCGAGGTCCCCGGCGTCGGCATGCTGAAGGCGACGATGATCAACGCCGGCATCCCGACGATCTTCGTCAATGCCGCGGACATCGGCTACACCGGCACCGAGCTGCAGGACGCGATCAACGGCGACCCGAACGCGCTGGCGATGTTCGAGACGATTCGCGCGCACGGGGCATTGCGGATGGGCCTCATCCGCCATCTCGACGAGGCGGCCAAGCGTCAGCACACGCCCAAGATCGCCTTCGTCGCGCCACCCAAAGACTATGTCGCCTCGAGCGGCAAGGCGGTCCAGGCCGACCAGATCGACCTGCTGGTGCGCGCGCTGTCCATGGGCAAGCTGCACCACGCGATGATGGGCACGGCGGCGGTCGCGATCGCCACCGCCGCCGCCATCCCGGGCACGCTGGTCAACCTCGCCGCCGGCGGCGGGCCGCGGGAGGCCGTGCGCTTTGGCCACCCTTCAGGCACGCTGCGCGTCGGCGCGCAGGCGCGGCAGGTCGACGGCGACTGGAAGGTCACCAAGGCCGTCATGAGCCGCAGTGCGCGCGTGCTGATGGAGGGCTGGGTCCGGGTGCCGGCGGACGCCTGCTGACGTCGCCCTGGCGCAACGGAATGTGCCCCACGACCATCCCGGACATCTCCTTTCGCATCCAGACACGAAATTTGTCGCATTCCGGCATCGGCCCCGGGGCTGTTACAAAATGCACAGACCCACAATCGAGGCGCTCGACACCTGAGCCCAGAGAGAGGAGATGACCTTGAACACGACCACGATCCGCGCCGCGGGCTTGGCGCTCGCCGTGCTGCTGCTATGCGCCGGCCTGGCGCAGGCCCAGTCCAAGAAGAAGAGTCCCGCCCAGGCGCCCGCCGAGACGGTCGTCGCCCAGGCCTCTCCCGAGCAGCTGGCCGCCGCCGACATGGTGCTGCTGGGCACGAGCCAGTGCGAATTCAACCAGACGGTCGAAGTGTCGCCGAGCGACAAGCATCGCGGTTACGTGGACCTGCGCCACGGCAAGCGCACCTACCTGATGAAGCCGGTGCTGTCGTCCACGGGCGCCATGCGCCTGGAAGACGTGCGCGGCGAGGCGCTCTACCTGCAGATCGCGAACAAGTCGATGCTGCTCAATACCCGCACCGGCCAGCGGATGGTCGACGAATGCGTGCATGAGCGCCAGCGCGCCGCCGCGCAGGCCGTGCGCGCGGCGCAGGCCGGCAACTGACTGGCACTCGCAGCATTCCCCCACCAGGGCTGCCGTCGGCAGCCCTTTTCTTTGCTCCCTCTCGCTCCTTCTTCTTTGTGCCCGCCACTGCCGTTGACCCGACACGGCCCGCAGCGAGCCGGGCGCAGGGATACCGTCGGAAATCGCTTTATCAACTCTTATATAAGACATAAAATATCAGAGCCTGACCTGAATCGGTCAGCCTTCTCCGGAGCCCCACATGCTGCAAAACTACCGTGAACACGTGGCCGAGCGCGCGGCGCTCGGCATCCCGCCGCTGGCCCTGAATGCCCAGCAGACCGCCGAACTGATCGAGTTGCTGAAGAACCCGCCGGCCGGCGAGGAGCAGTTCCTGCTGGACCTGCTCACCCACCGCGTCCCTCCGGGCGTGGACGACGCGGCCAAGGTCAAGGCCTCGTTCCTGGCCGCGGTCGCCCACGGTGACCTGCAGGTGGCTCTCATCGGCCGCGCCAAGGCGACCGAACTGCTGGGCACCATGGTGGGTGGCTACAACGTCAAGCCGCTGATCGAACTGCTGGGCGACGCCGAAGTGGGTGGCATCGCAGCCGAGGGCCTGAAGAAGACCCTGCTGATGTTCGACTACTTCCACGACGTAGCCGAAAAGGCCAAGGCCGGCAATGCCAACGCCAAGGCCGTGATCCAGTCGTGGGCGGACGCCGAGTGGTTCACCTCGCGTCCGGCCGTGCCCGAGAAGATCACCGTCACCGTCTTCAAGGTGCCCGGTGAAACCAACACCGACGACCTCTCCCCCGCCCCCGACGCCTGGAGCCGTCCGGACATCCCGCTGCACGCACTGGCGATGCTCAAGAACCCCCGTCCCGGCATCGAGCCGGACGAACCTGGCAAGGTGGGCCCGCTCAAACTCATCGACGAGCTCAAGAAGAAGGGCCATCTCGTGGCCTATGTCGGCGACGTCGTGGGTACCGGCTCGTCGCGCAAGTCCGCCACCAACAGCGTGATCTGGCACACCGGCGAGGACATCCCCTTCGTGCCCAACAAACGCTTCGGGGGCGTCTGCCTCGGCGGCAAGATCGCCCCGATCTTCTTCAACACGCAGGAAGACTCCGGCGCCCTGCCGATCGAGGTCGACGTCTCCAAGATGGAGATGGGCGACGTGATCGACATCTACCCTTACGCTGGCAAGATCGAGAAGAACGGCCAGGTGATCGCGCGGTTCCAGCTCAAGAGCGAGGTGCTGCTCGACGAGGTGCGCGCCGGTGGCCGCATCAACCTGATCATCGGTCGTTCGCTGACCGGCCGCGCCCGCCAGTTCCTGGGCCTGCCGGCCTCCACCGCCTTCCGTCTGCCCAAGGCTCCGAAGGACAGCGGCAAGGGCTACACCCTGGCGCAGAAGATGGTCGGTCGCGCCTGCGGCCTGCCCGAGGGCCAGGGCATCCGCCCCGGCACCTACTGCGAGCCGAAGATGACCACCGTCGGCAGCCAGGACACGACGGGTCCGATGACTCGCGACGAGCTGAAGGACCTGGCCTGCCTCGGCTTCTCGGCCGACCTGGTCATGCAGTCGTTCTGCCACACCGCTGCCTACCCCAAGCCGGTGGACGTCAAGATGCACCGGGAGCTGCCCGCCTTCATCAGCACCCGTGGCGGCGTCGCGCTGCGCCCGGGCGACGGCGTGATCCACTCGTGGCTCAACCGCATGCTGCTGCCCGATACCGTGGGCACCGGCGGGGACTCGCACACCCGGTTCCCCATCGGCATCTCCTTCCCGGCGGGCTCCGGCCTGGTGGCCTTCGCCGCCGCCACCGGCGTGATGCCGCTGGACATGCCCGAGTCGGTGCTGGTGCGCTTCAAGGGCAAGATGCAGCCCGGCATCACGCTGCGTGACCTGGTGCATGCGATCCCGCTCTATGCGATCAAGCAGGGTCTGCTGACCGTCGAGAAGCAGGGCAAGAAGAACGTCTTTTCCGGCCGTATCCTCGAGATCGAAGGCCTGCCCGACCTCAAGGTCGAACAGGCGTTCGAACTGTCCGACGCCTCGGCCGAGCGCTCGGCCGCCGGCTGCACCGTGCGCCTGAACAAGGAGCCGATCATCGAGTACCTGAACAGCAACATCACGCTGCTCAAGTGGATGATCGCCAACGGCTACCAGGACAAGCGCACGCTGGAGCGCCGCATCGCCGCGATGGAGCAATGGCTGGCCAATCCGCAGTTGCTGGAGCCGGACGCCGATGCCGAATATGCCGCGATCATCGAGATCGACCTGGCCGAGATCAAGGAGCCGATCGTCTGCTGCCCGAACGATCCGGACGACGCCAAGTTCCTGTCCGACGTGCAGGGCGCCAAGATCGACGAGGTCTTCATCGGCTCGTGCATGACCAACATCGGCCACTTCCGGGCCGCGTCCAAGCTGCTGGAAGGCAAAAAGGACATCCCCGTGCGCCTGTGGGTGGCCCCGCCGACCAAGATGGACGCCGCCGAGCTGACCAAGGAAGGGCACTACGGCGTGCTCGGCACCGCCGGCGCCCGGATGGAGATGCCGGGCTGCTCGCTGTGCATGGGTAACCAGGCCCAGGTGCGCGAAGGCGCGACCGTCATGTCCACCTCGACGCGCAACTTCCCGAACCGCCTGGGCAAGAATACCAATGTGTACCTGGGCTCGGCGGAGCTGGCCGCGATCTGCTCGCGCCTGGGCCGCATCCCGACCGTCGAGGAGTACCACGCCGAAATGGGCATCATCAACAAGGATGCCGACAAGGTGTACCGCTACATGAACTTCGACCAAATCGAGGAGTACCGGGACGTCGCCAAGGAAGTGGCGCTCTGACCGCCGACGGGCCCCGCCCGTCCTCCGACCGACGACGCCGGGGCCCTTGGGGCCCCGGTTTTGCTTCCAGGGGCAGGAACGGGCAGGTGCCCCGCGCCGACACATACAAGTCGCGACCAAACTGCGACAATGTTCCGCACCCCCTTCAACACCCCACTGCTTCACGGAGAGTTGCACGATGGCCATCGCCGAGAAAGCGCAGAAAACCGACAAGGCAAGCGCCCACGCCTTCGCCAAGACGCTGAAGACCTTCCAGACGGCCTCCGGGCGAGAGGGCAAGTTCTTCTCGCTGCCGGAGCTGGCCAAGCAGTACCCGAACGTCGACAAGCTGCCCGTCTCGATCCGCATCGTGCTGGAAAGCGTGCTGCGCAACTGCGACGGCAAGAAGGTGACGCCGGAGCACGTGGAGCAGCTGGCGAATTGGCAGCCGAACGCCGAGCGGGTGGACGAGATCCCGTTCGTCGTCGCCCGCGTCGTGTTGCAGGACTTCACCGGCGTGCCGCTGCTGGCCGACCTGGCCGCCATGCGGTCGATCGCCGACCGCATGGGCAAGAACCCCAAGCGGATCGAACCGCTGGTGCCGGTGGACCTGGTCGTCGACCATTCGGTGATGGTCGACTACTACGGCACCAAGAAGGCGCTGGACCTCAACATGAAGCTCGAGTTCCAGCGCAACCAGGAACGCTACGAATTCATGAAGTGGGGCATGCAGGCCTTCGAGACCTTCGGCGTCGTGCCCCCGGGCTTCGGCATCGTGCACCAGGTCAACCTGGAGTACCTGGCGCGCGGCGTGCACCAGCGCAACGACGGTGTCTACTATCCTGACACCCTCGTCGGCACGGACAGCCACACCACGATGATCAACGGCATCGGCGTGGTCGGCTGGGGCGTGGGCGGCATCGAGGCTGAAGCCGGCATGCTGGGCCAGCCGGTGTACTTCCTGACCCCCGACGTGGTCGGCTTCGAACTGACCGGCCAGTTGCGCGAAGGCGTGACCGCGACCGACCTGGTGCTGACCATCACCGAGATCCTGCGCCAGGAGAAGGTGGTCGGCAAGTTCGTCGAATTCTTCGGCGAGGGCACTGCGTCGCTGGCCGTGCCGGACCGCGCCACGATCGGCAACATGGCGCCCGAGTACGGTGCGACGATGGGCTTCTTCCCGGTCGACGAGAAGACTGTCGACTACTTCCGCGGCACGGGTCGCAGCAAGCGGGAGATCGAGGCCTTCGAGGCCTACTTCCGCGCCCAGGGCCTGTTCGGCGTGCCACGCTCAGGCGAGATCAACTACAGCAAGGTCGTGCGCCTGGACCTCGGCACCGTCGCGCCGAGCCTGGCTGGGCCCAAGCGCCCGCAGGACCGCATCGAGATCGGTGAAATGAAGAAGACCTTCACCGAGCTCTTCAGCAAGCCGATCGCCGAGAACGGCTTCAACCAGCCTGCGGAAAAGCTGAATCAGGTCTACCCGACCTCCAACGGCATCGAACTGCGCAACGGGGACGTTCTGATCGCGGCCATCACCTCGTGCACCAACACCTCCAACCCGGGCGTGATGCTGGCCGCGGGCTTGCTGGCGAAGAAAGCCGTGGAATACGGCCTCAAGGTCAAGCCCCACATCAAGACCTCGCTGGCTCCCGGCTCGCGGATCGTGACCGAGTACCTGGAGAAGTCGGGCCTGCTGCCCTACCTCGAGAAGCTGGGGTTCAGCCTGGCGGCCTACGGCTGCACGACCTGCATCGGCAACGCGGGCGACCTGGCGCCGGAGCTCAACGAGGCCATCGTCAACAATGACCTCGTCTGCGCCGCCGTGCTGTCGGGCAACCGCAACTTCGAGGCGCGCATCCACCCCAACCTCAAGGCCAACTTCCTGGCCTCGCCGCCGCTGGTGGTGGCCTACGCGATCGCCGGCAACGTCACGCGCGACCTGATGACCGAGCCGGTCGGCAAGGGCAAGGGCGGGCGTGATGTCTACCTCGGCGACATCTGGCCAACCAGCGACGAGATCTATCGCCTGATGAAGCATGCGATGGACCCCAAGACCTACAAGGAGAACTACGACAAGGTCACGCGCAAGCCGGGCAAGCTCTGGGAGAGCATCAAGGGCGTCAAGGGCGAGACCTACAACTGGCCGAAGTCCACCTACATTGCCGAGCCACCGTTCTTCAAGGACTTCACGATCGAGCCTCAACCGGTGCCGACCAGCATCAAGGGCGCCCGGGCGATGGCACTCTTCGGCGACTCGATCACGACCGATCACATCTCCCCGGCCGGCTCGATCAAGGAGAACTCTCCGGCGGGCCAGTGGCTGAAGGACAACGGCGTGCTCAAGGCCGACTTCAACAGCTACGGCTCCCGTCGCGGCAACCACGAGGTGATGATGCGCGGCACCTTCGCCAATGTGCGCATCAAGAACCTGATGATCCCGCCGCGGCCGGACGGCTCGCGCGAGGAAGGCGGCCTCACGCTGTTCCAGCCCGGCGGCGAGAAGATGTTCATCTACGACGCCGCGATGAAGTACATCGCCCAGGGCACACCGACCATCGTCTTCGGCGGCGAGGAGTACGGCACCGGCTCGTCGCGCGACTGGGCCGCCAAGGGCACGCAGCTGCTGGGCATCAAGGCCGTCGTCGCCCGAAGCTTCGAGCGCATCCACCGCTCCAACCTCGTCGGCATGGGCGTGCTGCCGCTGCAATTCCTGGGCGACGACTCCTGGGAGTCCCTGGGCATCAAGGGCGACGAGGAGTTCGACATCGAGCTGGCCGAGGACATCCGGCCGCAGCAGGACGCGACGCTGGTGATCCGCCGCGCGGACGGCTCCGAGCAGCGCGTCACGCTGCGCCTGCGCATCGACACGCCCATCGAGGTCGACTACTACAAGCACGGCGGCATCCTGCCATACGTGCTGCGGCAGCTGATCGGTCAGTGAAGCCCAGGCCGGGGCGCTTCGCCTCGGCTTGCCGCGCCGCCTGGCGTCACTTCAACGTGGCGTAGGCGGCCTCGTCGAATCCGACCAGCACCCGGTCGCCCGCCTCCAGGACCGGGCGCTTGATGAGGCTGGGCTGGGCCAGCAGGGCCGCCCGCGCGCTCGCCTCATCGACCACGCGCGCCTGATCCTCCGGTGCCAGCTTGCGCCAGGTCGTCCCCTGGCGATTGACCAGCTTTGCCCAGCCGACTCGCGCCATCCAGCGGTCCAGGCGCTCGGCCGGCACGCCCTGCTTCTTGAAGTCGTGGAAACGATGCGCCACCCCATGCTCGTCCAGCCAGCGGCGGGCCTTCTTGACGGTGTCGCAGTTCGGTATGCCGTAGAGGGTCAGGTCGCTCATCTGTCGTTCCGGTCGTCCGCATCGCACAGCGGGTCGACGTTATACCCCGTCTCGGTCACCCGGCCCGTGCGTGTGTCGAGATTGACCTGGAACCACTGGCAGAAGGGCGACTCGTAGCGGTAGGACCAGATCCGTTCCTGGCGCCGCGGGATGTGCATCTCGTGCGACGGCCGCCCCAGCCGGTAGAGCACCTCCTGCCGGCTCATGCCCGGGCGCAGTTCGTGGAAGCTCGCGTCGGTGAGCACCTGCGTCCAGCGCTGCGCGCGCCCCTCGCGATCGAGATCGACCATGTAGGTGTGCTTGCCCATCGGCCCCCGGGCGAACTCCAGACGCCGCCCCCTTCCGGGCGGGGATACTCGGCAGTCGGCGGCCCCATCCGTTCGATGACGGCGGCAGCCGGGGTGCCCGGCGCGATACCACTCGGCGCATAGCCCGCGCAGGACGCAAGCCCTGCACACAGGGCGAGGAGGTGCGGCGGGCGAAGGAGTGATCCGTTCCGCTGGAACTTGAGCATGATGTGAGTCAGGGGCAAGCGACGCGCCCGCAAGGCGCCCCGGCGCGCATCGAGGCGCAACTGTCCCTCCTATCATCCCCAGCGTGGTCGCAAGGAGCAAGACCGTGTCGCCATACTCCACCCCGGACCTTGGGATTGCCGGCGCCCGGCGGCATGATGACGGGTGATGAACGCCTGGGCAGCCTCTTCCTCCTCATCGTCCGCGCCCCGGGTGGACGCGGTGCTGCTTGCCTGCTGGGGGGTCTTCTGGCTGCTGCTCTTCGCGGTGGAGCTGCAAGGCCGGGACTGCGCGGGCGCAGCAGCGCTGCGCGACACCTTGTTCGGCGAGGGAACGGCTTTCGTCGTCGCCACCGCGCTGCTCGTGCTGGCGCGCCGCTGGGAGCGCCGCCTGGACCCCTCTCCCGCCCACCCCTGGCGCTGGTTCGGCCCGGTGGTCGCGGCCATGCTGCCCATCGCCCTGTTGTTCGTCGCGGCCGTCTATGGCCTGCGGCATGGGTTGGCGACGATCGCCGGCCGCACGTACGAGCATCCCCCCTGGAGCCAGGTGCTGCCCTACGAGGTGCTCAAGTTCAGCCTCTTCTACCTGCTGTTCACCGGCCTGGTGTTCGGGCTCAGGGCCCTGGCCGCCTGGCACGAGGAACGCGGCCGCGCCGAGCGCATGCTGGCGCTGTCGCGGCAGGCGCGCATGCTCCAGCTCGCCCAGCAGATCGAGCCGCACTTCCTTTTCAACGCCATCAACACCATCTCGGCCCTGATCCATACCGCGCCGGACCGCGCCGACGAACTGCTCACGGGCCTGGCGAGGCTGCTGCGTTCGACGACCGACCTGCGCGAACGCACCCAGCACCGGCTCGAGGAGGAACTCGCGCTGCTGCGCGCGTATGCGGCGTTGATGTGCGAACGCTTCGGCGATCGCGTGAGCCTCGCGTGGGACATCGCGGGTGACACGGCGCAGTGCCTCGTGCCCGCGCTGTCGCTGCAGCCACTGCTGGAGAACAGTTTCCGCCACGTCGTCGAGGCGCGGCGCACCCCCACGCGCATCCTCGTGCGCGTGCGCCGCGAGAGCGACCGGCTGGTGATGAGCGTCGCGGACGACGGCCCTCCCCTCGACCATCCACCCTCGCCGGGTGTCGGCCTCGAGAACCTTCGCCAGCGGCTCGAGACGCTGCATGGGCAGGCCGCGGCGTTGCGGCTCCTGCCCTCATCCCTCGGCGGATTGGAGTCTCGCCTGGAGCTGCCATGCGCGTGCTGATCGTGGACGATGAGGCGCCCGCGCGGGCCCGGTTGGCACGCCTGCTATCCCAAGTGACGGAGGTGATCGTCGCGGGTGAGGCAGGCGACGGGGTGGAGGCGCTCGCGCAGGTGGCGGCCCTGGCTCCCGACGCCGTTTTCCTCGACGTGCAGATGCCCGAGGTCGACGGCTTCGACGTGGCCGCCTCTCTGCCCGAAGACGGCCCGGCGGTGGTCTTCGTCACCGCGCACGACCGCTACGCCCTCCAGGCCTTCGACGCCGGGGCGGCGGACTACCTGCTCAAGCCGGTCGAGCCGGCAAGGCTGCTGCGCTCGGTGGAACGCCTGCGACGCGTGGTCCGCGCCCGCCACTCGCCGCGCCCGCCCCGGCGGCTGCTCGTCCCCGACCGCGGCCGCACGCACGTGGTGCCCTGCGACGAGATCGAATGGCTGGAGGCCGCCGACAACTACGTCGCGCTGCACCTGCCCGGGCGGCAGGTGCTGATCCGGCGCACGCTGTCGGGACTGCTGGCCGACCTCGGCGAGACCTTCGTCCGCACGCACCGCGGCGCGGCGGTGGCGCTGCGACACGTGGTCGCGGTCGAGGCGAACGCGAAGGGCGACGCGGACGTGCGGCTTGCCAGCGGCGCGGTCGCTCCGTGCAGCGGGCTCTTCCGCGACGCGCTGGTCAGGCGACTCGGATAGATGTCGCGCCTTTCCTTCCCGACTCGCCCCTGGCGGCCCTCCGCTGGTCCCACGAGCCTGGGCACGGCCGGCCTCGGCGGCTAGCTTACGGGGAACGCGTCAGGAGCCTGCCGTGCCCTCACTTCCCGCATCCCCCTCCGCCGGCCGCCTGGTGTTCCTCGACTGGGTGCGCATCGTCGCCTTCGGACTGCTCGTCCTCTACCACGTCGGGATGTACTACGTGAGCTGGCCGTGGCACCTCAAGAGCCCGCACGCCGGCACCGCCCTGGAGCCGTGGATGCGCATGAGTTCACCGTGGCGGTTGTCTCTGCTCTTCTTCGTCTCGGGCGCGGTCAGCGCGTACATGCTCCAAACCCGCGAGACGGGACGCTTCCTGCGCGAGCGGTCGTGGCGGCTGCTGCTACCCCTGGCGGCCGGCATGCTGGTGGTCGTGCCACCGCAGGCCTACCTGGAGGTGGTGCATCGCCACGGCTATGAAGGCCGCTACCTGGACTTCATGCGCCTCTACCTCGGCGGCTACCGGGGCTTCTGTGGCGCCGGCGAGTGCCTCATCCTGCCCACCTGGAACCATCTTTGGTTCGTCGCCTACCTCTGGCTCTACACCGTGGTGGCCTGGGCGGCCCTGCGCCTTGCCCCCGGCTGGTTGGACCGGGCGGCCGCGCGGCTGCGTCCGGCCCGGTGGGGCTGGTGGAGCTGGCTGGTCCTGCCAGTGCTGGCGTTCGCGCTCCTGCGCGCGGCGCTGGCGCCCCGCTACCCCTCGACGCACGCCGTCGTGGCCGACTGGTACAACCACGCGCAGTATTTCGCGTGCTTTGCCGCCGGCATGGTCCTGGCCCGGACGCCGGACCTCTGGACGACCTGGCCGCGGTGGCGGTGGCCGGCGTTGGCCTGCGCGGTGTTGGGTTGGGCCCTGCTGCAGCACGTGCTCACCTGTGGTCCCGCGGGCGGCCTCGGATGCGCCTGGCGACCGCTCGCCTGGGGAATGGCGCAGTGGGGCGGCCTGGTGGCGCTGGTCGGCTTCGCCGCACGGCACTGGCACCGCGACGGGCCGTGGAGGCGCTACCTCAGCGAGGCCGTCTTTCCTGTCTACGTCTTCCACCAGACCGTCATCATCGTCCTGGCCGACGCCCTGCGGCCGCTGGGCTGGACGCCGGTCGCGGAAGGGCCGGCGCTCGTCGCGGGCACGTTCGCCCTCAGCCTGGCGCTCTACGAAGGCGTGCGCCGTCTGCCGGCGCTGCGGCCCTGGTTCGGTCTGGCACGCCGCGCCGCCCAACGCGAGGTGGCACGAGATGCGAGCAAAACGGCGTAAATGGTGAATGACGCGAGGGATAGCGGTTCGTACAGTCGCCGGATCCGGTACCGCCCGGTCCGTCGCGCGATGTCCGAGCGGACCGGGCGGGACGGAGCCTCCGACGACGACGATGACCACCTCGCCTTCCACCTTCACCTTCCAGACCAGCCCCCGCATGGTGTGCGAAGCCGGCGGCGTCGGCCGCGCCGGCGCCCTCTCGCGCGAGCTCGGCGCCAGCCACGTGCTGGTCGTGACCGACCCCTACCTCGCCAGGACCCCTGGTTGCACGCGCCTGCTGCAATCCCTTGAGCAGGCCGGCCTCTTCGTGACGCTCTACAGCGAAGTCGAGGCCGATCCGCCACAGGCCATCGTGGAGGCGGCGGGCCGGCTCGCGCGGGGGGCAGGTTGCGACCTCGTGATCGGCTTCGGCGGCGGCAGTTCGATGGACACGGCCAAGCTGGTGGCGTGGCTGGCCTGCAATGAAGGCCCGCTGGACCCGGTGTTCGGCGTTCATCTGCTGAGCGGTCGGCGCCTGCCGCTGATCCAGATCCCCACGACCGCGGGCACCGGCTCCGAAGTCACCCCGGTGGCCATCGTGACGACGCCCGACCAGCAGAAGAAGGGAGTGGTCTCCCCACTGCTGCTGGCCGACGTGGCACTGCTCGATGCCTCCCTCACCGTCGACCTGCCACCCGCGCCCACCGCGATGACGGGCATCGACGCCATGGTGCATGCGATCGAGGCCTACACCTCGCGCCATGCGAAGAATCCCGTCTCCGACGCCCTCGCGGTGCGTGCGCTGTCGCTGCTGTACCGCCACCTGCCGCGGGCCCTGGACGCCCCGGACGACCTGCGGGCGCGCCAGGCCATGCTGCTGGGTGCCTACCTGGCCGGCATGGCCTTCGCCAATGCGCCGGTGGCAGCGGTACACGCCCTCGCCTACCCATTGGGCGGCCGGTTCCACGTGCCGCACGGCCTGTCCAACTCGCTGGTGCTGGTGCCGGTGCTGCGCTTCAACCTGCCCGCCGCGGCCGACTGCTATGCCGAGCTGGGCCAGACGCTGGGCGTCGCACCGGCGGGCTCAGATGCGCACGAGCAGGCGCTCGCCTTCGTGCAGGCGATGGCCGACCTCGTCGCGCGCATGCCCTACGCCCAGAACCTGCGCAGCGTCGGAGTGACCCAGGCCGACCTGCCTCATCTGGCGCGCGATGCCATGCAGGTGCAGCGTCTGCTCGTCAACAACCCCCGCGAAGTGAGCGAGCGGGATGCGCTCGCCCTGTACGAGTCCGCGTACTGAACGTGCCGATCGAAGGAGTACCCATGTCTGCCGTCCTGTCGCGTCCGCCTCTGCTCTCGCCCTGGCCTGCCACGCCGCGCACGCCGCTCGTCGGCCCCGTCGCCGCGGTGCCCTCGCCGCACGACCTGCGCGTCGAGGAACTGGCCCAGGTACGTGCCGGCGCCTGGTTCTCGGCGCTCTCCCCCGAGGTGCAGCAGGCGGTGCTCGGCGCGGCGCGTGTGAGCCGCGTGGCGGCGGGGGCGGTGCTCGGGCGACGCTGCGAATCGGCGCGCTACTGGGTCGGCGTGGCCGCGGGTGCAGTGCGGCTGGGGACGGCCCTGCACGACGGACGCATGCTCACGCTGGACATCCTCGGCCCCGGCCAGTGGTTCGGTGACATCGCTCTGCTCGACGACGGCCCGCAGGACCTGGACCTGACGGCCCAGGTACCCTCGACGCTGCTGCTGGTGCCGCGGGCCGAGCTGCGCCGCCTGACTGCGGAATCCGATGAACTGAGCTCAGCGCTGATGAAGCTCAACTGCCAGCGACTGCGCCACATGTTCCGCCGCTTCGAGGAACTGCACACGCTCCCGCTCGCACAGCGGCTGGCGCGCCAGGTGGTACGGCTGGCCCGGCGCTTCGGGCGCCCCCAGGGCACTGCCTTGCGCATCGACCTGCGCATCTCGCAAGCAGATCTCGCGGCGCTGGTGGGCGGAAGCCGCCAGCGCGTGAACGCCGCCTTGCGTCAGATGCAGGCCGACGGCCTGCTGCTGCTCGGTGAGGCGCGGCTGGCGGTGCTGGACCTGTCGGGGCTCACTGCCCTGGCATACGACGAGCCTCGGGACTGACCGGGAGGCGAGTACCGCGGCGGCTTGCAGAAGCTGCCACGCAAAGGCCGAACGCGCAGGCCGTTACACTGCGTATCCAGCGACCGGCCACCGCGCCCCCACTGCAGATCCTGCCAAGGGGAACGGCGCCGGCGCCTGATGCCGGCCAGCCATGTCTCCCACCATCTCGATGGCCTATGTGCGGGCCCTGTTCGACACGATCGCGTTCCCGGCCCGCGCGGGGCGGGAAGCACTGGCACGCGCCGGGATTGCCCCGGTACTGTTCGATCACCCCGCCGCCCGCGTCACCGAGCGGCAATTCGCCACCCTGTACAGGTACCTCGCGGGCGAGCTGGATGACGAGATGCTCGGACTCTATGGCCGTCCGATGCGCCCCGGCTCGCTCAAGTTCACTTGCCTCAGCCTGCTCGGCGCCTCGTCGCTCAAGGTCGCCCTGCACCGCTGGTCGCTGTTCCTGCGCCTGCTGCAGGACGATTTCATCCTCCAGGTACACGCGGACAGCGAGACCTGCCAGGTTGCGCTGACGTCGCTGCCCGGACGCCCGCCGCGTTCGCCACTGGCAGACGACCTGATGCTCAAGCTGGTTCACGGCGTCTCGTCCTGGCTGGTGGGGCGTGCCCTGCCCCTGGAGCGCGTCGATTTCGCGTTCGAGAGGCCGCCTTTCGCCGCCGAGTACCAGACGCTCTACCCGGGGCCAGTGAGATTCGGCCAGCCGCTCTCGGCGCTGGTCCTGGCGCGCAGCTGCCTCGAGCTGCCCGTGCGGCGTTCGCTGCGCGAGGTGCCCGAGTTCGTCCGGCAGGCGCCGGAGGGTTGGATGTTCCCTGCCTTCGCCGTGGAGCGCCTCGCGCTGCGCGTGCGCGAGCACCTGTCGCGCCACCTCCTGGAGGGCCACACCGCGGCGGAAACGGCCCAGGCGCTCAACGTCTCCCTGCGCACGCTGCACCGTCGCCTCGCGGAGGAGGGCACGAGCTTCCAGCAGATCAAGGACGAGTTGCGGCGCGACCTGGCGATCGAGCGGCTGACCCGAACGGCGCAACCGATCGCAGGCATCGGCGCGGACCTCGGATTCGACAACGCGGCATCTTTCCACCGGGCGTTCCGTAGCTGGACCGGGCAGACACCAGGTGCTTATCGCCTCGCGCTGTCACCTGGGCGACAGGAACATGCTGCAATGCGGCAGGACAAACCCTAGCTGGCCTGCCTCGCGTCCTGGTCCTACCCTGAGGCCATGAACGCCGTCCCCTACGTCCCCAAGATCCGCTTGTATCAAGAGTGGCTGCGCGACCGGCGCGGCCTGGAGTTTCCCGGTTACGACGCGCTGTGGCACTGGTCCGTGACGGACCTCGAAGGCTTCTGGCGCAGCATCTGGGAATGCGACGAGTTCGAGTCGCCGACACCCTACGAGGCGGTGCTGGCCGACGCGCGCATGCCCGGCGCACGGTGGTTTCCGGGCGCCGAGGTCAACTACGCACAGCGCGTGCTGCGTCATGTGGAACAGGCACATGCCGCCGGGCACCCGGCCATCGTCGCCGAGAACGAGCTGGGCGAAGTGCGGGAACTCGGCTGGCCCGAGCTGCGCCGTCAGGTGGCCTCGATGGCGCTGACGCTGCGCGAGCTGGGCGTGGGGCGCGGCGATCGGGTCGCGGCCTACCTGCCCAACGTCCCCGAGACCGTCGTCGCCTTCCTCGCCTGCTGCAGCGTGGGCGCGATCTGGAGCGTGTGCGCGCCGGATATGGGACCGCAGGCGGTGGCCGACCGCTTTCGCCAGATCGAGCCAAAGGTGCTTCTGGCGGTCGATGGCGTGCACTACGCAGGCCGGCCGCAGGACCGCAGCGAGGTCGTCGCCCGGCTGCGCGAAGCCTTGCCCTCGGTCGAACGCCTGGTGCTGCTGCGCAGCCCCCACGCGGCCCGCCAGCTCGCCGCGGACACCGACTTCGCCGCGGCCACCGGGCGTGACGACGAGGCCGTCCGCTGCTTCGAGCCGGAGTGGCTGCCGTTCGACCATCCGCTGTGGATCGTCTATTCCAGCGGTACCACCGGCCTGCCCAAGGCGATCGTGCACGGGCACGGCGGCATCCTCGTGACGGCCGCGGCGAACAACAAGCACGGCGACCTGGGTGCGAGCTACGATCCCAACAGCCTCGGCGAGCGCTTCCACTGGTACAGCAGCACCGGGTGGGTGATGTGGAACGCGCAGGTCAGCGGCCTGCTCGTCGGTGCGACCATCTGCCTCTATGACGGCAGCCCGGGTGGCTCCAAGGACCATCCGGACTGGGGCGTGCTGTGGCGCTTCGCCGCGCGCCATCGCATCACCTACTTCGGTGCAGGCGCGGCCTTCTATGCCAACTGCATGAAGGCCGGGGTGGACCTCTCGGCCTGTGGCGACCTCTCGCGCATCCGTGCGCTGGGTTCGACCGGCTCGCCTTTGTCCGAGGACGTGCAGCGATGGGGCTCGGCACAGTTCGAGCGCCTCGGCACGTCGGACATCTGGTGGAGCAACATCTCCGGCGGCACCGACTTCTGCGGCGCCTTCGTGGGCGGCAACCGGGAACTGCCGCAGACGCCCGGCCGCATGCAATGCCGTTACCTTGGCGCCGCGGTCGAGGCGTGGAGCGAGGCCGGTGACCCGGTGCTGGACGAGGTCGGCGAACTGGTCTGCACCCGGCCCATCCCGTCGATGCCGCTGTACTTCTGGGGCGACGAGGGCAACAAGCGATACCTGTCGAGCTACTTCGATGTCTTTCCCGGCGTCTGGCGGCACGGCGACTGGCTGCGCATCTTCCCCGACGGCAGCTGCGTCATCTACGGCCGAAGCGACGCGACGATCAACCGGCACGGCCTGCGCATGGGCACGAGCGAGATCTACGCAGCCGTCGAGGCCTTGCCCGAGGTGCTCGACTCGATGGTGATCGACCTGGAGTACCTCGGCCGGCCGAGTTGGATGGCGCTGTTCGTCGTGCTGCGCGAGGGCTGCCCGCTCGACGACGCGCTGAAGGGCCGCATCGGCGAGGCGATCAAGACCGCTCTGTCACCGCGCTTCATCCCCGACGAGATCTTCCAGGCCCCCGAGATCCCGCGCACGCTCTCGGGCAAGAAGCAAGAAGTGCCGATCAAGAAGCTCTTCCTCGGGCACGCGGTGGAGAAGGTCGTCAATCGCGACGCGATGGCCAACCCGCAGTGCCTGTCCTGGTACATGGAACTGGCGAGGGCGCGCACGGCGTAGGAGGTCGGGGCGGCGGGACCACCGCCCCTGCCCTCACAAATCGAGCACCAGGCGCTGCGAGCAGGCGCGAGAACAGCAGGCCATCATGCGCTGGTGGGTCTGCCGTTCAGCGCGGCTGAGCACGCTGTCGCGATGGTCCACCTCGCCTTCGAGCACCCCCACCTCACAGCTGCCGCACAACCCTTCCTCGCAGTCGCTCTGCACGTCGACGTTGCACGCGCGCAGCACCTCCAGCAGCGTCTTGTCCGCAGGCACCTCGAGCTTGAGGCCGGTGTTGCGCAGCTCCACCTCGAACGGCTTCTCCCGCAAGGGATCGAGACGTCGTGCACCGCCGGAGAAGTGCTCGACATGCAGCGCGTCCTCGGGCCAGGACGCGGCCAGGCGCTCCAGTTCGTCGAGCATGCGTTGCGGTCCGCAGGCGTAGATACGCGTCCCGGCGTCCGGCTGGGCCAGCAGACGGACGAGATCGTTGCGCCGCCCCTCCTCGCTCACGTACAGATGCAGCCGGTCGCCGTGCTTCTCGCGCAGGTCGTGCTCGAAGGCCAGCGCGGCGCGCGAACGGGCACTGTAGTGGATCTCGTAGTCGACGCCCAGCGCCTGCGCGCGCTCGGCCATCGCCATGATGGGTGTGATGCCGATGCCCCCGGCGACGAAGACCAGCCGGCGCGCCGACTCGTCGAGGCGGAAGTGGTTGCGGGGCCCCCGCACCCGCAGCACGGCGCCCGGCACCGCATGGCGGTGCACCCAGGCAGAACCGCCCCGGCTCGATGGGTCGAGTTGCACGGCGATCGCCCATTCGGACGTGTCGGTCAGCGGCCCGCACAAGGAGTACTGGCGTGACAGCCCGGTGTCGCCGCACTCGATATCGATGTGCGCGCCCGGCGTCCATCGCGGCAGTGCCCGCCCATCAGGCGCGGCCAGCCGCAACCGCACGATGCCCTCGGCCACCGGCTCGGCGGCGCGCACCACCAGTGAGCGCACCATGTCGCGCGCCAGCGGCGCGCCAATGCGCACCGGGTGTGAGCGTTCGAGCACCTGGCGATCACGGCGCTCTGGGTTCTGCGCAGGATCCCATTCGACCCACAGGTGCTGCGGCCCGCGAAAGGACACGTTGTGCACGTATTCGAAGGTCTGCTCGGAGAGCTTCATGTGGGGCAGCCGGCGGCTCAGCTCCTCGATCATGATCTGCATCTCCATGCGCCCGATGTTCTTGCCCAGGCACTGGTGCGCGCCGAAGCCGAACGTCAGGTGCTCCGCCGAGTTTTCGCGACGGATGTCGAAGAGGTCCGGGTCGGCAAAGTGCGCACCGTCGTGGTTGGCCGAAGCCACCACCATCAGCAGCTTCGATTCCGCCGGGATGGGCACGCCCTCGAGCACGACATCGCGCGTGGTGCGACGCCGCCACGAAGCGACCGAGCCGCTGTAACGCAGGCACTCCTCCACCGCCGGCGAGACCAGCGTCGGGTCGGCGCAGAGGTCGCCCCAGGCAGTCGGGTGCTGCAGCAGCAGCTTGATCGCATTGGCCGAGGCGAAGGTGGTCGTCTCGTGCGCCGCGACGATGATGGCCATCATCATCGAATGCAGGTACGAGTCGGTGATGACGTCCGGGTAGAGCTTCTGCTGGCGGATCGAATAGCGCATCCAGCCCGGGCCGTCCGGCGTGCGACGCATCTTCTCGAGCACCTCGCCGGCGAACTGCCAGAACTGCCCCACGGTGTGCGCTACCGAGACCTGCTGCTCCGGCGACGGCCGCCCGAAGGCGTTGACGGTATGCGCGATCGAGAAGCGCCGCATGTTCTCGCGGTCTTCCGCGTCGACTCCGAGGAAGTGCAGCGCCACGGTAAAGGGCACTTCCCACAGCAACTGGTCCACCAGATCCGCCCGCCCGTCGTCGACGAAGCGGTCGACCGCCTTGCGCACCAGGTCGCGCACCATGGGCTCGTGCTCGGCCAGGTGCTCGGGCGTGAAGGGCGCCATCAGCACGCGCCGGCGCGCCATGTGCACCGGCTCGTCCTCGTTGACGAGCGTGCGGTTCATCGCGTAGCCGTACTGCTTGAGTACCTGCAACGCCTCGTCCGATGTCGGCGACATGCGCTCGAGCACGATCGAAGGACTGAACGTGATCGGGTCACGGAAGATGTCCTTGATCGTCGCGTAGCGAGTGACGACCCAGTAGCCGAGCTGGGGCGCGTAAAAGACCGGCTCCTGCTCGCGCGCCCAGCGCACGAACCCGGCCGGATCCTCCATGTACGCGTCCTGGAAGGGATCGAAGGCCGCTGCCCTCGGGCTCACCGGGCAACCGTTGGGCGCGCTGCCGGCCGCGCCGTGCGCCACGGGGCAGCGGCCGGCGGCGGGGGATGTCGGATCCATGAACGGCTCCTCGAGACAGGCGGGCTCAGTCCAGGGTGATCTTCAGGTCCCGGATCAGCTTGTGCCAGCGCTCCGTCTCCTTGCGCAGCAGGTCCGCGTACTGGGCCGAGGTATTGCCCACGGGCTCGACGCCGAACTCCACCAACCGCTTGTTCACGTCCGGGTCCTTGATCGCCTCGACGACGCGCTTGTTCAACGTCGCCACGACATCGGCCGGCGTCGATGCGGGCACCACCATGCCCACCAAGGCCGCGGCTTCCACGCTCTTGTAGCCGAGCTCGGCGAAGGTGGGCACGTCCGGCAACTGGGCCAGGCGGCTCGAATGCGCCACCGCGAGCGGCTTGAGCTTGCCGCTGCGGATGAAGGAGGCGCCCGCAGCGTAGTCCACCATCATCGCGGGGACCTGGCCGCCGACCACGTCGTTCAGCGCCGGAGCGGCGCCGCGGTAGGGAACGTGGACCATGAACAGCCCTGCCTCGACCTTCAGCAGTTCCATCGCGAGGTGGTGGGGACTGCCGGCGCCGGCGGACGCGTAGTTCAGCGAGCCCGGCTGGGCCTTGGCCTTGGCGATGAACTCCTTCGCGCTCGAAACCCCGAACTCGGGGTTCACGACCAGGATCATCGGAAAGCGGCCCATCAGCGTGACAGGCGTGAAATCGCGTGCAGGGTTGTAGGTGAGCGTCTTGTACAGGGCCGGATTGAACACCAGGGTGCCGTTGTCGGCCGAAAGTACGGTGTAGCCGTCGGCAGGCGAGCGCGCGACGTCGGCCGCGGCGATGGACGTGTTGCCGCCCGGCTTGTTGTCGATCAGCACGGGCTGGCCGATGCGGGTGGAAAGCGCCTGACCGATGGTGCGGGCCAGGAAGTCCGAGCCGCCCCCGGCTGCGTATGGCACGACCCACCGGACCGGCTTGGACGGATAGCCCTGGGCCGAGGCTGCGGACGGCGCCACGAGGGGTAGGGCCAGCAACAGTGTGCAGAGGTACTTCTTCATCGGGACTCCTTGTCTGACGCGGGTCAATTACGCTTTGCGCAATTCTGGTACGCATTGCGTAATCCACAGATACTCGCTAACCCTGAGTACCGATGCCGTCTCCGTCCCTACGCGAGGCGCGCCGTCCCCCGTTAACATCGCGCCGGACCTGCTGCCCATGCCGACCACACGCCGCCCCTCCGCCATGACCGCCGAACCGGCCGCTCGCCCGCCGCGCGAGCGGCGGCAGCGCGTGCAGGCCGCCGCGACGGGAGTGGCGGTGCTCAAGGGGTTGTCGCGGCTGGGCGGTCGCGCGAGCCTGACCGCGTTGGCGGCTCAAGTCGGCGAGAGTCCCGCCAAGGTGCATCGCTACCTCATCAGCCTGCTGGAAGAAGGCCTCGTGGGACAGGACCCTGCCTCGCAGCACTACTATCTGGCCGCCGAGGCCATCCAGATCGGAATCGCCGCCATGCGCCAGGCGGACCCGCTGCGCGCCGCGGAGCCCTCGCTCGCGCGGCTGCGCGAGCAACTGGAGGTCACGTGCTTCATCGCAGTGATGGGCAACCGGGGGCCGACCATCGTGCGCTTCGAGGAGCCGGCCCTGCCGGTCACCGTCAACGTGCGTGTCGGCTCGGTGCTGTCGATCCTGTGGTCGGCGACGGGGCGCGTGTTCCTCGCGCTGGGGGACGATTCCCGCATCGAGGCGATGGCGCACGAGGAACTGGCGGCGGCCAGCCCCGAACGCCGCGAAGAGCTAGATGCACGAGATCCGATCGGACGGCTGCGCGAGCAGGTGCGCGCGCTGGGCATGGCCAGCGTGCGGGACACCTATCTCCAGGGCATCAGCGCGGTGGCGGCGCCGCTGTTCGACCACGGCGGCCGTGTCGCCGCGGTACTCACTGCGCTCGGAGCCACCGGGGGGTTCGATCCGGCCCCGGAGGGGCCCATCGCCCAGGCCGTGCGTGCGCAAGCGCGCGCCGCCAGCGCCTTGCTGGGGTACAGGGGCTGAAGCCGCGCGGCGGCCGGTCGCCCCGGAATCAGTAGCGGGCTCGCGAAGGCCGTTGCACCACGCGCGAGATGAAGTAATGTACGGCGCCTGCGACGGCCACCAGCATCAGCACGCCGAAGCCCCAGACGACCCACACCAGGGGCACCAGCCAGCCGAGGGCCGAGCCGAGCACCGGCAGTCCGGCACGGGCCGTCTCGACCAGCCATTGCACCAGCGCCTGCAGCCGGGCGATGGACGCGGGGTCCATCCACCGTTCCAGCCAGGGCGGCACGGGCCAGGAGCCAACCGCCTGGCCCAACTCGCGCGCCTCGTCGCTCGCCAAGTACTGCACCACCCACTGCGTGAGCTCGACTGTCGCGAACGCACCCAGTGTCCACAGCGCCGTCAGCACGGCCCACACGATCCACACCGCGATCTTCATTCCCCTGCCCCCCCTGGCAGCGCTCCCCGCCCGGCTCCCTTGCACGCATGCGACCCTGCTTTGCGTCGGATTCATGGCCGCAGCGTACCCGCAAGCTCCCCAGGGCGTCAAAGCACAGCACCAAGCAAAACAGCCACCGGCGGGGTGCACCGAGTGGCTGTCGCAAAAATGGATTCGTGGTGGGCCCTGTAGGATTCGAACCTACGACCTACGGATTAAGAGTCCGCTGCTCTACCAACTGAGCTAAGAGCCCAAAGCCTTGCAGGAAGAGCAAGACTGGTGGGTTGTGCAGGATTCGAACCTGCGACCAACGGATTAAAAGTCCGCTGCTCTACCGACTGAGCTAACAACCCGGAAAGACCGCGATTATAGCGGGTATTTTCCGCGCGATTCAAGCCCGGGGAGGCGCGGCCTTGGCGAGCAGGTCCAGCACGTGCCCGGCCGCGGCCAGCCCGAAGGTGGCCGTCACGGCCACTGTCGATCCGTAGCCGTGGCAGTTGAGCGAGCTGTCCATGTCGCACGCGTCCCCGGGCCGGGTGACAGACTCGCGCGAGAACACGCATGACACGCCGATGGCCCCCTGACGTGGTGCGCCGTGCTCCCGGCGCAGGCGCTGCCGCAGGCTCGCAAGCAAGGGGTCGTGCGTGGTGTCGGCCAGGTCCGCGATCTCGACACGGTGCGCGAGCCGCTTGCCACCGGCCGCGCCGACGGTCGCGAACAGGTGCCGCTGCTCCAGCGCCCACGCGGCCAGGGCCAGCTTGGCCTTGACCTGGTCGCAACAGTCGATGACCGCGTCGACCTCGGCGGGCAGCACCTGAGGCCAGTTCTCGGGCGAAGCGAACTCCTCCACCGCGTGCACCTCGCACCCGGGGTGGATCTGTGCGATCCGCTCGCGCATCGCCTGCACCTTCGCCTGGCCGAGCGTCGCGTCCACCGCGTGGACCTGGCGGTTGACGTTCGACTCCGCGATGTGGTCCAGGTCGATCAGGACCAGCCGCGCCACCCCGCTGCGTGCCAGGGCCTCCGCGGCCCAGGAGCCGACGCCGCCGATGCCGACGACCGCCACGCGCCCGGCACGGATGCGGGCATAGCCCGCGTCCCCGTAGAGCCGGCGCAGCCCGCCGAAGCGGCGCTCCTCGTCGGCCGCCGGTTCGGCGACCGCGGGCGACGGCAGCGTGCTCACACCTGCCGCTCCAGGCGCCAGATCTGGTACTTGAGGCCGGCCACGCCCCCTGCGAGGATGGCCGCCAGCGCCAGGAAGCTGCCGATGGCCAGCGTGGACACGCCCGACAAACCCTGGCCGATGGTGCAGCCCAGCGCGGTCACGCCGCCGACGCCCATGAGAATCCCGGCAATCAGATGGTTCGCCGTGTCCTCCGCGTCGCGGAATCCCTCCCACCGGAAGCTGCCGGTGGCGATCGCGACGATGGCAGAACCGAGGATCACGCCGACCACCGCGACGATGCCCAGCGTCAGCACCCGGCTCTTGTCGCTGAAGAAGATCAGCCAGTCGATCGTGTAGGCGACCGGCGCGACGAAGCTCAAGGACTCCATGCGCTGCGAGTTGGTCGCCACGAACGCCTCCTCCAGCGTGTTCGGATCCTCCGGCACGTAGCCGAGGACGCCCGACGCCCACCACACGCCGACGATGACCGCGCCGACGCCCAGCCCTCCCAGCAAAGCGTTGCCACTACGCCCCTCGGGCTTGGACAGCGCCCAGGCGATGCAGCCGCCCCCCAGTACCAGTCCCAGCACCCAGGCGAGCGTCTGCTTCGACAGGCCGGTCGCTCCGGCAATCAGGGAGGGCAGGTCCTGCGGTGTGGACAAGGTCACGGCCGCCGCGTCCACCGTGTTGACGCGCAGCACCCCCGTGATCCCGCGCAGCGTCGCGTAGGCCGACAGGCCGATCATCAGGAAGACGATCAGCGACTTGAGGTTGCCGCCACCCACGCGGATCAGCGTCTTGCTGCCGCACCCGGAGCCCAGCACCATGCCGAAACCGAACATGAAGCCGCCCACGAGCGACGAAAGCCACACCAGGCGGGGCGCGGCATAGATCGTCTTGGACGCGTCGACCCAGCCGAGCCCGACCATCGCGTTGAAGCCGATGATCGCCACCCCGATGGCCAGCACCCACATCCGCATGCGTGTCCAGTCGCCCATGTGGACGATGTCGGAGACCGCACCCATCGTGCAGAAATGGGTACGCTGCGCGATGGCGCCGAATGCCACCGACAAAAAGAAAGCAGCCCAGAGAACCTGGGCTGCGACGGCTTGGAGATCGACGTCTTGCATGGGGCGAAATTGTAAGTCGCCCCTTACAGCCGCATCGGCGGCAGGGCCGGGAACACGGGCCCCGGCACGTGCGGTTTACCGCAGCGCGGCCAAGCGGTCCTTGGCCTCCGCGGCGGCCTCGCTGCGCGGGTGGACCTTGATCAGCTCCTCGAGCGTGCGGCGGGCCCCCGGCCGGTCCTTCAGCTCGATCTGGCACATGGCGATCGACAGCATCGCCTCGGGCGTGCGCGGATGCGAAGGCGAGCCGCTCACGAGCGAGCGGAAGGTCGCCATCGCCTCGCGGTATTCGCGCTTGCCGTACTGCGCGTTGCCGAGCCAGTACAGCACGCTCTCGTTGTACCCGCTGCCGGGGTATCGACGCTGGAACGCCTGGAAGGCGGCCGCCGCATTGGCGAAGTCGCCCTTGCGGAAGAGCTCGAGCGCGGCCTCGTAGTCGCGTCTCTCGTCAGGACGAACAAGGATCTCCTTGCCGTCCACGCTGATGCGCTGCGGCTCGATCTGACGGATGCGCTCGTCCACCCCCTGCGCGATGTCGGTCTGCTTGCGCTGCACCTCGGACAGGTCGCGGGCGAGCTGCTCGTCGGTACCCCGCAGACGGGCGATCTCCGCGCGCAGCTGTTCCATCTGGCTGTTGAGGTCCAGCAGGCTGCGCCGCAGTTGCTCGATCTGCTCCTGCAGCCGTGCCTGTTCGGCGCGGTCCTGGGCGTTCGCCTGGTCGAGCTTCTGACGCAGGTCGAGGATGGCCCGGCGGGCCTCGTCGTCGCTGAACAGGGCATGGGCCGAAGGCGCCGTGACGGCGGCCGCGGCCAGCACGAAGGCACGTGCCCAGGGGGCGACGCGCCACAAGGGCAAGGCGGGGTACTTCATGGTGCGGTGCGACGATTCAGCGCAGGTTCAATTCCGCGCGGCGGTTCTTGGCCCAGGCTTCTTCGTCGGCGCCGGTCACCGCCGGGCGCTCCTCGCCGAAGCTGACGGCCTCCATCTGGGTCTCGCGCACGCCCAGCAAGGACAGCGACTTGCGCACCGCCTCGGCTCGCTTCTGGCCGAGCGCCAGGTTGTACTCGCGGCTGCCGCGCTCATCGGTGTGGCCTTCGATCGTCAGCCGGCGCTGGCCGTTGGCGCCCAGCAGCTTGGCGTAGGACGACATCAAAGGGCCGTATTCGTCGCGTACGACGTAGCTGTCGAAGTCGAAGTAGATGACGCGGGCGAGCTGATTCCCCGCGCCTTGGTTCTGGTTGGCATCGAGGTTGACCGTGGAGACCTGCGACTGGGGCGGCTGCCCTCCCTGCGCGCCACCCGCCGCGCTGCCCACCGGCGTCGCGGTGCGGCTTTCCACTGGAGTCTCGTCCAGTTTCACGCTGGACCCGCAACCGGCCAGCGCGAGAGCGAGACTCGCCGCGAGGAGCGCCCGCAGGGCCGGGCTGCGCCCGACCCGCTCCCGCACGGGGTCAAGGAAACCAGGGACGGCCCGGTGTTTCCTTGCGAGGGCCTTGGACACAGAATGAACCTTCATCGTCGTGCTCCTTGTGTGAATCGCCGCCGCCCGTCGGGCATGCGGCCGAAAACCTGATCGTCGGGCCCTGGCAGGGCCCTGCGGTGACTGCAAGATGTTACTCGCGCGACCCTACCGCCGGCTTTCATCTCGCTTCTGGCTGCGCCCCACACCCATGGGTATCGCCCTGGCTGCCGGCCCCCGGGGGCAGCACCTCAGCGCGGGAAGGGCCCCCATGCCGGCTCGCGCACCTCGCCCCGGTTGCCCAGCAGCGTGGCCTTGATACGCCCGTCGAGGGTCGTGGTCATCAGCACGCTGCGCCCCTGCGCCCGGGTGGCGTAGATGATGAGCCGGCTGTTCGGCGCGAAACTGGGGCTCTCGTCGTCGTTGGTGCTGGTCAGCGCCGTCACCTGGCCGGTGGCCAGTTCCATCACGTGCAGGCGGAAGCCTCCGTCGCGGCTGACGTAAGCGAGCCAGCGCCCGTCGGGGCTGACCGCGGGACTCACGTTGTAGCTGCCCTGGAAGGTCACACGCTCGGCCGCGCCGCCGCCCGCCGGCATGCGATAGATCTGCGGGCTGCCGCCGCGGTCGCTGACGAAGTAGATCGTGCGGCCGTCGGCCGTGTAAACCGGCTCGGTGTCGATGCCGCTGCTGTTGGTCAGGCGCCGCGCGTTCTCGCCGTTGCGGTCCACCGAGTAAATCTGAGACAGGCCGTCGCGCGTGAGCACGACGGCGAACTGGCGGCCGTCCGGCGACCAGGCAGGGGCGCTGTTGGACCCCTTGAAGCTGGCGATCGGCCGGCGGCGGCCGGAGGCCACCTCCTGCGAATACACGACTGCCTTGCCGGTCTCGAACGACACGTAGGCGAGTTCGGACCCATCCGGCGACCAGGTCGGCGAGATGATGGGCTGCGCGCTGGCCAAGGCCACCTGCGCCCCTTCCCCGTCGGAGTCGGCCACCCACAACGTGTAGCGTTGCGCGGCCTTGGTCACGTAGGCGATCCGAGTCTCGAACACGCCCCGCTCGCCGGTGATCTTCTGGTAGACCCAGTCGGCGATGCGATGCGCGACCAGGCGCAGGTCCGCGTCGGGTGCGGCGTAAGCCTGGCCGCCGAGGTCCTGCTGGCGCACCGTGTCCCAGAGGCGAAAGCGCACGTCCACGCGGCCGTCGGCGAGCTTGGTGAGGCTGCCCGTCAGCAGGGCATCCGCCCCACGCCCCTTCCACTCGGGCAAGGAGGGGCGGGCCGCCTCGTCCAGGATCGTCCCCGCGGTGTCGACGGGCCGGAACTGCCCACTGCGCTCCAGGTCGGCGCGCACGATCGCCGAGACCTGCTGCGTCCAGCCCGCCTCGCCGCGGAATGACGCGATGGCGATCGGGAACTGGGTCGCGCCCACCCCGGAGATGTCGACCCGGAACTGCGCCAGCGCGGGCGCGCCGGCCAAGGCGGCTGGCACGGCCAGAAACTCTCGTCGAGACCACGGCATGCTCATGCGTGCAATCCTTCTGTGTTGTCGTGCGCCAGGCCCGCCAGTCGCCTGCGGGCCGCAAAACTGCGAATCATCGCTCGCCGCGTGCCCGTTTCCCCTGGCGGGCTGGTGAATGTGTGTAACCGTATCGCTGCGCGTACTATGGGACATAGTGCTGCGTGCGCCGGCAAAGTTCCGGGGGCCCGATCACAACAGCACGATGTCGTATTGCTCCGGCGACATCGTCGCCTCGGCCTGCAGCGAGATCGGCTTGCCGATGAAGTCGGACAGGCCGGCCAGGTGCTGGCTTTCCTCGTCCAGCAGCATCTCGACCACCGCGGCGCTGGCGATGACGCGGAACTCCTTCGGGTTGAACTGGCGTGCCTCGCGCAGGATCTCGCGCAGGATGTCGTAGCAGACGCTGCGAGCCGTCTTGACCGACCCCTTGCCGCCACAGGTGGGACACGGTTCGCACAGCATGTGCGCAAGCGACTCGCGCGTGCGCTTGCGGGTCATCTCGACCAGTCCAAGCTGCGTGAATCCGCTGACCGTCATCTTGACCCGGTCGCGCGCGAGCTGCTTGCGCAACTCGGCAAGCACCGCGTCCTGATGCTCGGGGCGGGTCATGTCGATGAAGTCGATGATGATGATCCCACCGAGGTTGCGCAGCCGCAGCTGCCGCGCGATGGCCTGCGCAGCCTCCAGATTGGTCTTGAAGATCGTGTCGTCGAAGTTGCGTGCGCCGACATAGCCGCCGGTGTTCACGTCGATCGTCGTCAGCGCCTCGGTCTGGTCGATGATCAGGTAGCCGCCCGACTTCAGGTCCACCCGCCGCGCCAGCGCCTTCTCGATCTCCTGGTCGACGTTGAAGAGGTCGAAGATCGGTCGCTCGCCGCGGTACAGCGCGAGCTTGCTCACGGAGTCGGGCGTGAACTCGCGGCCGAAGGCCTGCAAGGCCTCGAACTGGGTGGCCGAGTCGATGCGGATAGTCTGCGTGCGGTCGCCGGCCAGGTCGCGCAGCACCCGCTGGGCGAGGTTGAGGTCCTGGTACAGCAGCGTGCCGGGTGGGGTCTTGAAGCTGTTCTGCCGCACTGCCGCCCAGGTCTTGCGCAGGTAGGCGATGTCGGCGGCCAGCTCCTCGTCGGTGGCCTCCTCGGCGTTGGTGCGCAGGATGAATCCCCCGCCCCCGTCTCCCGCCAGCCGCGTGAGCCGTTGTCGCAGTTGCTCCCGCAGCTCGGGCGAGCCGATCTTTTGCGAGATGCCGATGTGGTCGTCCTGTGGCAGGAAGACCAGCAGCCGGCCGGCGATGCTGATCTGGGTGGACAGCCGGGCGCCCTTGGTGCCGATCGGGTCCTTGACGACCTGCACCATCAGCGCCTGGCCCTCGAAGACGAGCTTTTCGATCGGCTTGGGTGGCGCCTGGCCGTTGTCGGCGCCGTTGCCGCGCTGCCAGACGTCGGCCACGTGCAAGAAGGCCGCACGCTCCATTCCGATGTCGATGAAGGCCGACTGCATGCCTGGCAGCACGCGGACGACCTTGCCGGCGTAGATGTTGCCGACCAGGCCGCGCTCCAGCGTGCGCTCCACGTGCAGTTCCTGGACCGCGCCATTTTCGACGACGGCCACCCGCGTCTCCTGCGGAGACCAGTTGATCAGGATGTCTTGCATCGGGAGGTTCACAAGCGCACACCGAAGCGTTGCAACAGCTCGGCCGTCTCGTAGAGGGGCAAACCCATGATACCGGAGTAGCTGCCGCTGATGCGCTCGATCCAGGCAGCCGCTTGGCTCTGGATCGCGTACGCCCCCGCCTTGCCCATCGGCTCGCCGCTGGCGACGTAGGCCGCGACGCGGGCGCGCCCGAGCGGCGCGAAGCGCACGCGCGAGACGCTCACCCGCACCTCCTGCCGGCGTCCCACGGCAACCGCCACAGCCGTCAGGACCCGGTGTTCCTGCCCGGAGAGCGCCTGCAGCATCTCGGTCGCCTCCTTCTCATCGGCCGGCTTGCCGAGGATGCGGCGCCCGAGGGCAACCGTCGTGTCCGCGCAGAGGATGGGCGCTGGCGCACCGCCCCGGCGGGCCAGCCGCTGGCGCGCGGCTTCGAGCTTCGCCAGCGTCACCCGCTCCACATAGGCGCGTGGCGACTCCCCCGGCCGCACCGCCTCCAGCGCCTCGGCGTCCTCGCCGTCGTCCGGCAGCAGCAGTTCGTGGCGCACGCCGATCTGGTCCAGCAGCTGGCGGCGGCGGGGGCTTTGCGAGGCGAGGTAGACGAAATCGTGACGGGCTGCTGGCATGGGAGGGTCGGTCCCGCTCATTCGCGGTGATAAGGGTGGCCGACCATCAGCGACCACGCGCGGTACATCTGCTCGGCCAGCAGCACCCTCACCATCGCGTGCGGCAAGGTCAGGTCGGACAGGCGCAGCCGTTCATGGGCGCCCTCGCGCAACGAAGGATCGAGCCCGTCCGGCCCACCGATGAGGAAAGCGACGTCCCGCCCGTCCTGCATCCACGCCTCGAGCCGGCTGCTCAGCTGGGCGGTCGTGACACGGTCGCCGCGCTCGTCCAGTGCGACGATGCGGGCATCCTTGGGACAGGCCGCCTCGATGCGGACGCGCTCGGCGGCCAGCAGCGTTTCGAGCTTCTTGGAGCCGCGCGGCTCCGTCTTGACGGGCTTGAGTTCCAGCCGCAACTCGGGCGGGAAGCGCTTGGCATAGTCGTCGTAGGCGGCCTCGGCCCAGGCAGGAACGCGCTGGCCGACGGCCACGACGACGAGCTTCATGCGCTGCGCGCGGAGGTCTTGCGGGCAGGCGTCTTGGTGGCTGCGGCCTTTTTCGTGGCGACCTTCTTGGCCGCAGACGCGCCCGCCGACGTCGCCTTCTTGGCCGGCGCCTTCTTCGCCGCCGGGGCGTTGACGACCAGCTTCTTCACCGGCGCCTTGGCCGGGGCCTTCTTCGCCGCCGCCTTCTTGGTGGCCGCGGCGGGCTTGGCGGACGGCGCCGCGGTCTTCTTCGCGGCGGTCTTCTTCGCGGCGGTCTTCTTCGCCGGGACCCCTTCGGTCTTCCTGGTCGGCCCCTTGAGCGCGTCCGCCCTGGCGGTCGTCTTCTTGGCGGCCGCCTTCTTCGCCGTCGGCCGCTCCACCGGCGAGGCGTCCTCGCCCTCCTCGCCTTGTGCGTCCTCGATCGGCTCCGAGGCCTTCGGCAAAGCTCGCTCACCCGCCAGCTTCAGCTTGACCGGTTTCTCGCCCCAGATCTCCTCCAGGTGGTAGTACTGACGGATGCTGGGCTGCATGATGTGCGCGACGGCCGCGCCGCAGTCCACGATGATCCACTCGCCGTTGTCCTCCCCTTCGGTGCGCAGGACCGGAAAACCCTGCGCCTTGACGGCGTCCCGCACGCTGGCGGCCAGTGCCTTGGTCTGCCGGTTGGAGGTGCCCGAGGCAATGATCACGCGCTCGAACAGCGGCGACAGGTGCTCGGTGTTGAAGACGACGATGTCCTGAGCCTTGACGTCTTCCAGACCGTCGACGATGGCCCGCTGCAGTTTACGAATGTCCATTCAGCTCCGTGGGGTGGTGGGCGGCCCCGGCATACAGCCGGTGCTGGTCAATATAGCGCGCGACGGCTTCGGGAACCAGCGTGGGAGCCAGGTCCATCGCGAGGCCGCCGTTGGCCACGTGGTGGCGGATCGCGGTGGAGGAGAGGTTCATCGGAGCCATCGGCAGGATCTCTGCGCGGTGCCACACGGCCGCCATCTGCGGGGGCGGCACGAGCGAGCCCTTGCCGCGCACGGCGATCGCCAGCGTCACGCGCGACAGCAGCTCGCGCCAGTCGCGCCACGTCGGCAGGCCGTTGTACTGGTCCTGCCCGATCAACAGGAAGACCTGCGCCGAGGAGAAATGCGCCTGCAGCTCCCGCACGGTGTCGATCGTATAGCTCGGACCGTCCCGGTCCACTTCCGTCGTGTTGAGCAGGAAGCGTTCCTCGCCTGCTATCGCCAGCTCCACCATCGCCACGCGGTGCGGCGCCGGCGCCAGGATCCGGGCCTGCGGTCCTTGTGTCTTCTGCCACGGCTGCCCGGCGGGGACCCAGTGGAGCTGGTCCAGCTTCAAGTGGGCAAGGGCCGCACGCGCGAGCGCGAGATGGGCATTGTGAACAGGGTCGAAACTGCCGCCGAACAGGCCGATCCTCATACGGTGCTCGCCTCGAAGGGGGCGCCGGGCGCCGTCCAGCGCCGGGGCTTCAGGAACTCGTCGTAAAGGCGCGCCTCCGGCGTGCCCGGCTCCGGGCGCCAGTCGTATCGCCACTTCACCACGGGTGGCATCGACATCAGGATGGATTCGGTCCGGCCGCCGGACTGCAGCCCGAACAGCGTGCCCCGGTCCCACACCAGATTGAACTCGACATAGCGGCCGCGACGGTAGGCTTGGAAGTCACGCTCGCGCTCGCCGTAGGGCAGTTCGCGCCGTCGCCGCACGATG
This sequence comes from Burkholderiaceae bacterium, assembly GCA_035559275.1. GTDB lineage: Bacteria > Pseudomonadota > Gammaproteobacteria > Burkholderiales > Burkholderiaceae_C > Caldimonas. Next base: position 25,759 of record DATMBN010000023.1, on the reverse strand, counting down.
GGCAGGTAGGCGTCCAGGAAGCCGTCGCCCACGCGTCGCATCATCGCAAAGCCGTTCTCGAAGCCGCCTTCGCAGAAGTCGTCATAGAAGATCCCGCCGATACCGCGGGGCTCGCCCCGGTGCTTCAGGAAGAAATACTCGTCGCACCAGCGCTTGAAGCGCGGGTACTTGTCGTTGCCGAAGGGCACGAGCGCCTCCCGGCACACCGCGTGGAAATGGGCCGCATCCTCCTCGAAGCCGTAGTAGGGCGTGAGGTCCATGCCGCCGCCGAACCACGTCACCGTCTCGCCGCCCGCGGGATGGGCCGCCAGCATGCGCACGTTCATGTGCACGGTGGGCACGTAGGGATTGCGGGGGTGGAACACCAGCGACACGCCCATCGCCTCGAAGGGCGCGCCCGCCAGCTCCGGACGATGTTGCGTCGCCGAGGGCGGCAGCTGGGCGCCGCGCACGTGCGAGAACGCGCAGCCGGCCCGTTCCAGGAGTTCCCCCTCCTCCACCAGGCACGTCACCCCCTCGCCCTCGAGCTTGCCGCCGGGCGGGCGGCTCCAGGGGTCGCGCAGGAAGGGTGTGCCTCCTTCTGCTTCGAAGGTCTCGACAATGCGGGCCTGCAGGCCGAGCAGGTAGGAGCGGACGTCGGCGATGTTCATGTTCACGCTCTTACCGCTTGATGGCGCGGTAACCGATGTCGGAGCGGAACTGCATGCCCTCGAAATGGATGCCCTGGGCGTACTGGTAGGCCCGCTGCTGCGCGCCGCGCACGGAATCGCCCAGGGCCGTGACGCACAGGACCCGCCCTCCGGAGGTGCGCAGCAGCTCCCCGTCGACGGCGGTTCCAGCGTGGAAGACCATGGCATCCGGCTCCTCGGGCGGCAGCCCGGTGATCGCATCGCCCTTGCGCGGCTGCAGCGGGTAGCCGTGGGCGGCGAGCACCACGCCCAGCGCGACCCGGCGGTCCCATTGCAGCTCGACCTTGTCCAGCGTGCCTTCGGTGGCGCTCAGCAGGACCTCCAGCAGGTCGGACTTGAGCCGCATCATGATGGGCTGGGTCTCCGGGTCACCCATGCGGCAGTTGAATTCCAGCGTCTTCGGGCACCCTTGCGCGTCGATCATCAGGCCGGCGTAGAGGAAGCCGGTGTAGGGGATGCCGTCCTTGGCCATCCCCTGGATCGTCGGCAGGATGATTTCCTGCATCACACGCGCGTGGACGTTGGGCGTGACGACCGGCGCGGGCGAATACGCCCCCATGCCGCCGGTATTGGGACCCTGGTCGCCGTCCAGCAGGCGCTTGTGGTCCTGGCTGGTGGCCAGCGGCACCACGTGGCGGCCGTCGCACAGCACGATGAAGCTGGCTTCCTCGCCTTGCAGGAATTCCTCGATGACGACCCGCGCGCCGCCCTCGTTGTGCTGCACGCCGAGCTTGTTGTCCAGCAGCATCCAGTCGACCGCCTCGTGGGCCTCCTGCAACGTCATCGCAACGACCACGCCCTTGCCCGCGGCAAGGCCGTCGGCCTTGATCACGATGGGCGCGCCCAGCCGGTCGACGTAGGCATGCGCCGCCTGCGCGTCGCTGAAGGTCTCGTAGGCGGCGGTCGGGATGCCGTGGCGGCGCATGAAATCCTTGGCGAAGGCCTTGGAGCTCTCGAGCTGCGCCGCCGCCTTGGTCGGTCCGAAGATACGCAGGCCGCGGGCGCGGAACACGTCCACGACGCCTGCGGCGAGCGGCGCCTCGGGGCCGACGACTGTCAGCCCGATCCTCTCGGACTCGGCGAAGTCAGCCAGTGCGCCCGGCTCCGTGAGATGGACGTTCTGCAGCCTCGGATCCAGCGCCGTGCCGCCGTTGCCGGGCGCCACGTAGACGCGCTGCACCCGCTGCGACTGCGCGAGCTTCCAGGCCAGCGCGTGTTCGCGGCCGCCGCCACCGATGACGAGAACTTTCAAAATGCTTCTTCCCTGTGCATGCCTACGACCTGGGCCAAGCGACCGGCGTGGACCGGCTCCGCCTGGCCGTAGCGGGTGGGTCAAATCTCGGCGTTGTGGTAGACCTCCTGGACGTCGTCCAGGTCCTCCAGCACGTCGAGCAGCTTCTGCATCTTCTGGGCGTCCTCGCCCGACAGCGCCACCGTGTTCTCGGGCCGCATCGTGACTTCGGCCACCTCGGCGTTCAGTCCGGCAGCCTTCAGCGCCTCCTGCACCTGCTCGAAATCACCCGGCGCGCACAGCACTTCGATGGAACCATCGTCCCCGGTGACGACGTCCTCGGCGCCAGCTTCCAGCGCCACTTCCATCACCTTGTCTTCCGGCGTGCCCGGCGCGAAGACGAACTGGCCGCAGTGCTTGAACTGGAACGCCACCGAGCCCTCGGTGCCCAGGTTGCCGCCGTGCTTGCTGAAGGCATGGCGCACCTCGGCCACCGTGCGCACGCGATTGTCCGTCATGCAGTCGACGATGATGGCCGCGCCACCGATGCCATAGCCCTCATAGCGGATCTCCTCGTACTGGACGCCTTCGAGGTTGCCGGTGGCCTTGTCGATGTTGCGCTTGATGTTGTCGGCCGGCATGTTGGCCGCCTTGGCCTTGTCGATCGCCAGGCGCAGCCGAGGGTTCGTGGTCGGGTCGCCGCCGCCGTTGCGCGCGGCGACGATGATCTCACGGGTCAGTCGCGTCCAGATGCGGCCGCGCTTTTCATCCTGCCGCCCCTTGCGGTGCTGGATGTTGGCCCATTTGGAATGTCCGGCCATGGAAGGAACTCCTTGTGACGGGGCTTGAGGTGCCCCGACGCTGTTTTGTCGTTGTGCCGTCTTGGATAGACTCCGATTTTATCCGGGGGTCACCCCCTCCTTCCGACGGAGCCCTTCCATGGCCGAGCCCCTGCTGATCGCCAAGCGCGGCGACATCGAATGCCACCTTCTGCCCGGCCTCGCGAACCGCCACGGCCTGATCACCGGTGCCACCGGCACGGGCAAGACGATCACGCTGCAGACCCTGGCGGAGAACTTCTCGCGCATCGGCGTGCCGGTCTTCATGGCAGACGTCAAGGGCGACCTGACGGGCATCTCCCAGGCCGGCATCCTGCCGCCCAAGGTGACGAAGCTGCTCGAGGAGCGCGGCCTGCCCGCGCCTCAGTCCGCCGCCTGCCCGACGACGCTGTGGGACGTGTTCGGCGAGCAGGGCCACCCGGTGCGGGCGACCGTCTCGGACATGGGCCCCCTGCTGCTCGGGCGCATGCTCAACCTCAATGAGACGCAGCAGGGCGTGCTGTCGATCGTCTTCAAGGTCGCCGACGACCAGGGCCTGCTCCTGCTGGACCTGAAGGACCTGCGGGCGATGCTGCAGTTCGTCGGCGACAACGCCAGCCAGTTCACCACCGAGTACGGCAACATCAGCCCGGCCTCCGTCGGGGCGATCCAGCGAGGCCTGCTGCAGATCGAGTCCCAAGGGGGCGACAGGTTCTTCGGCGAGCCGATGCTCGACATCGGCGACTTCATGCAGACGGTGGACGGACGTGGAGGGATCAACGTGCTGGCGGCCGACAAGCTGCTGAACTCCCCGCGCCTGTACGCCACCTTCCTGCTGTGGATGCTCTCGGAGCTCTTCGAGACGCTGCCGGAGGTTGGCGACCTGGACAAGCCCAAGCTCGTGTTCTTCTTCGACGAGGCACACCTGCTGTTCGACGAGGCGCCGAAGGTGCTGGTCGAGCGCATCGAGTTGGTCGTGCGTCTGGTGCGCTCCAAGGGCGTGGGCGTGTATTTCGTCACGCAGAACCCGCTCGACGTGCCCGACAGCGTGCTCGGCCAGCTCGGCAACCGCGTGCAGCACGCGCTGCGCGCCTTCACGCCGCGCGACCAGAAGGCGGTGAAGTCGGCCGCCGAGACCATGCGTCCCAACCCCGGCCTGGACATCGCGGCGGCGATCACCGAACTGGGCGTTGGCGAAGCGCTGGTCAGCTTCCTGGACGAGAAGGGGCGCCCGGGCGTGACCCAGCGCGTCTACGTGCTGCCGCCGGGCAGCCAGATCGGGCCGATCACGCCACAGCAACGGCAGGCACTGGTGCAAGGCTCGCTGGTCGCGGGGGTGTACGAGAAAGCGGTCGACCGCGAGTCGGCGTACGAGAAACTCAAGAACCGCGCGGTCGAGGCCAACGGGTCGGCCGACAGGCTCGCACGCGAAGCCCGCGATGCAGTGCGCGCAGGCGGCCGGGAGGGCACCGGAGCCGAGGCCGCAGGCGGCATGCTGGGAGGCCTGGGCGACGTGCTGTTCGGCTCCACCGGCCCTCGGGGCGGACGCCGCGAGGGCATGGTCGACGCGCTGGCCAAGTCTGCGGCCCGCACGATCGGCAGCACGGTCGGGCGCGAGATCATCCGCGGCGTCCTGGGGGGTTTGCTGGGCGGGACGCGCCGGCGCTAGCGCACCGGGCCCGGCAAGGCCGTCGGGTCCGGCGCCGAGCGTACCCCACGCGCACGAAGGCCGCCTGCACCCCAGGATCGCCCCCACGTGCCGTGGAGGCTTGCCCGCGCCGTCCCCCCGGGCGGCGCGACTGGACGATGATGGCGCCCTCGAGTTTCCCGGCGGGGCTGCCCGCCAACCGACCACAAGCGACACGAGAACTGCAATGCTGGAGAAGCTGACACCTGCGGGCGCCTGGGGCGTGCTCGTCATCGCAGGCATCCTGGAGACGGCATGGGCCGTCGGCATGAAGTACACCGAAGGGTTCACCAAGCCGCTGGCCACGGCCATCGTCGTGGTGGTCGCGTTGGCCAGCTTCTACCTGCTCGGCATCGCGATGCGCCCTCTGCCGGCCGGCACCGCCTATGCCGTGTGGACGGGCATCGGGGCAGCGGGCACGGTGGTGCTCGGCATCCTGATCTTCAACGAGCCGGCCACCTTCGCCCGCCTGGCGTGCGTGGCGATGATCGTCGCCGGCATCGTCGGTCTGAAGCTGCTGCACGACTGACCGGCTGCCGGCACGCGGGAGGCAGTACGCCGCGCCCGGCGGTCGGTCAGGACGCCGCAGCCGAACCGGCGAGCGGCCCGGCAGGCGGGCCGCCCATCGCCTCTCTCGCCCGGGCTTTGGCGTTCACGTACGCCCCGTGCGGCACGTGCAGCAAGTCGGCCACGCGCCACATGACGTGCTGCTCGTGCGCGTCGAGGCGCCCGTCGGCATATGCCACCTGCCACATGTACTCGACGATGCGGATCTTCTGCGCCATGTCGCAGACCTCGTTGAGCGTGGAGGTGAAGCGGTGGTAGTCGTGCGCGTCGCGCGCCGTGGTCTGCGCCAGCTCGATGAGCCGCTCGGTCTCGTCGTCGGCCAGCGCGAATTTCGAACGCAGCGCATCGACCACGGCGTGCCGCTCCGCGGTGCCGAGATCCGCGTCCGAACGCATCACCTCGACGAGCAGCACGGCGGTCGCCAGCTGCAGCCGGTGTTCCGCCGCCTCCGGCGGCTCCGAAGAGGATGCAGGCTGGAACAGGTCGAACAAGTCCTTCAGAGTCTTGAGCATGTGATCTCCGCAATGGCCGCAGGGCCTGGCCTCGCATCTTGCCCTCGATCGGCTGCACCGCGGTGTGATGCCGGGCCGCAACCCCCACGGGGGGTGGGGCGCAAACCCCGGGGGAAAGATACAAGGCGGGTGGACGCCATCCGCGCCCCCCTTCCCGGGCTGACCCGCGGGCGGCGCGAACGTTCCCCTCGGGAGGCGCCCGTGACGGCGGTAGCTGCCCTCGATCCCGCCAGCCGCTCTTTCCCCGTCCACGCCACGCCCCGGTTCGCCCCCGCCCCGGAGCGCTTCGCGCCGCGCCGGGCGCGACTCGTCGCATCGCACTCGCCCCGCGCCGTCGGGGCCGCCACAGTGCGTCCACGTCCACCTGCGGAGTCGCACATGAACAGCGCCCTCACCCCCGTGATCGCCATCCACCTCGCCTGCGCGGTCGCCGCCCTCGTGCTGGGTCCCCTGGCCCTCGCGGCGCGCAAGGGCTCACGTGCACACCGGGCAGCCGGCTACGCCTGGATCACGCTGATGCTGGGCGCAGCCGTGAGCAGCCTGTTCATCCGGGATTTCCGGCTGCCCAACATTGCCGGCTACACCCCGATCCATCTCGTCACGCTCGCCACCTTCGTCGGCTTGGCCATCGGAGCCTGGCACATCGCCCACCACCGGGTGCGGCAGCACCGCCAGGCGATGTGGGCGACCTATGCGGGCGGATGCCTCATCGCCGGCGGCTTCGCCCTGCTGCCCAACCGCTACCTCGGGCAACTCGTCTGGGGCCAGTGGCTGGGCTGGCTCTGAGGCATCCCCCAACGGTCTGCCGCGCCCCGACCGCCTGGCCATGCGACCCGATCACGCGCGGCCCGATCGCAAGGACAATCGACGCCATGACCCCCGATGCTCCTGCCTTCGCTCCTCCCCGCCTGGTGCGCGGGTTCGTCCGCCGCGGGCTCATGAGCATCGCGCTGTCCCTGCTGGTCGGGTTCGGCATCTACAGCGTGCAGCAGGACCGGCTGGGACAGAACCTCGTCTACTCCCTGTGCATCGGCACGCTGTGCTGGTTCTTCATCGACATCTTCCGCCTGTCGGCCGCCCGCTGGGCGCTGCGCCGCCGCGACATGCCCTCCGCCCGCTACGGCTGGCCCGGCTGGGGCTGGGCCTCGGCATGCATTGCTGCCGGCGTGCTCATCGCCTACCCGCTGGGAGTGAACCTGGCGCAACTGATCACCGGCGAGGCCGCGCGCCCCGTGCTGCAGCGCGACGCTGCGGCCTACGTGGGCGTGCTGCTGCTGTCGCTGGCCATCGCCGTGAGCACGACCTACTTCTTCTACTCGCGCGAGCGCCTCGCCGCCGCTCATGCGGAAATGGAGGCGGCGCAGCGCCTGGCCTCGGAAACGCGGCTGAAGCTGCTGGAGGCTCAGCTCGAACCGCACATGCTGTTCAACACGCTCGCCAACCTGCGCGCGTTGATTGCGCTGGATCCGCCCCGCGCACAGGCCATGCTCGACCACCTGATCGCCTTCCTGCGTGCGACGCTGGCCGGCTCCCGGGGCGACTGGCACCCGCTGGCGGCCGAGTTCGCGCGCCTGGGCGACTATCTGGCCCTGATGCAGGTACGCATGGGAGAGCGCCTGCAGTACCGGTTCGACCTGCCCGCCCCTCTGACCGAGGTACCCGTGCCCCCACTGCTCCTGCAGCCCCTGGTCGAGAACGCCATCAAGCATGGCTTGGAGCCACACGTGGCGGGGGGCGTGCTGTCGGTCTGCGCGCGTGCGACGGGTGATCGGCAGATCGAGCTGACGGTGCGCGACACCGGTGCCGGTCTCGCGCCGGGAGCCGGCAGCGGCTTCGGCCTGGAGCAGGTACGCGAGCGCCTGGCCGCGGTCTACGGCGCAGCCGCGCATCTGGAGCTTGCAGCCGCCGACGACCCCGCCGGCGGGACCGTCGCGCGCATCGTGCTGCCCCTGCCTGCGTGAGGAAGACCATGGACGTCACCGCCCTGATCGCCGAGGACGAACCTCTGCTGCTGCAGGTCCTGCAGGCCGAGCTGCAACGCCAGTGGCCCGAACTGCGGATCGTTGCGACGGCGACCCACGGCCAGCAGGCGCTCGAGCTGGCGCTCGCGCACCGGCCGCAAGTCTGCTTCCTCGACGTGCGGATGCCTGGCATGACCGGGCTCGAAGCGGCGCAGGCATTGGCGGAAGACTGGCCACCAGAGGCCGGAGCCTTCCCGCTCATCGTCTTCGTCACGGCGTACGACCAGTACGCGCTGCAGGCCTTCGAGGCGGCCGCGGTCGACTATGTGCTCAAGCCGGTGGAAGCCGGCCGCCTTGCCCAGACCTGCTCGCGGCTGCGGGCCCTGCTCGGCCGCCGGCAGGCGGACAGGGCGCCCGACCTCGAGCAGGCAATGGCGCAGCTGCGCGCATTGCTGCGGTCTGCACCTCCCGCGTCCGCCGAGCCGCTGCGCTTCGTGCAGGCCAGCAGTGGCGCGACGGTGCATCTGGTGCCGCTGGACGAGGTGTTGTACTTCGAGGCGGCCGACAAATACGTGCGCGTGGTGACCGCCGAGCGCGAGCACCTGATCCGCACCTCGCTGCGCGAGCTGCTGCCTCGCCTGGACGCGGCGCAGTTCTGGCAGGTGCATCGCGGCACCGTGGTGCGCACCACGGCGATCGAGGCGGCCGTGCGCGACGAGACGGGCAAGCTGCATCTGCGCCTGCGCGGCCGCCCCGAGCGACTGGCCGTGAGCCGGCTCTACGCGCACCTGTTCAAGCCGATGTGACCGCGTTTGCCGGGGGCTCATTTGCCCGGGGCAAGGCGGCCTGGCGCGCGAGCGCCCGGCTTGACTGCACGACCGTGCATTTGCAAAACGAATGTGAATCCACGCACGCGAGAAGCACGATCCACCAGTTGATGTGACTTTTTCCGCGGATCCCACGGTGCGACCCGCGGATCGGGGGGATTTCCGGCGCCATGGGGTCCGCTAGATTGCCGGCACCTCATACCTTGCGAGGAATTCCCACATGAGCCACAAGCTGCTGAGCCGGGCCGCGTTCGCGGCCGCTGCCGTGCTGATCGCCGGCTGCAACCCCATCCCCGACACCGTCAAGATCGGCGTCGCGCAACCCCTGTCCGGGCCGCTGGCATCTCTGGGCCGCGACATGGTCAACGGCGTGCAGATGGCCGTCGACGACCTGAACCAGCGGGGGGTCGTGATCGACGGCAAGCGCGTCAAGCTGGAAGTGGTCGCCGTCGACGACAAGGCCGACGCCGAGGCCGGCAAGGCGGCCGCCCGGCAACTCATCGAGGCGAAGGTCACGGCCGTCGTCGGCCACCTCAACTCCGGGGTGAGCATCGCCGCCGCGCCGCTCTATGCGGGCGCCAAGATCCCGCAGCTGGCGATCTCGACCAAGCCCGAATACACCCGTCTGGGGCTGCCCACCACCTTCCGTCTCGTGGCCAACGACGCCCTGCAGGCCAAGGCGATGGGCTCGTACGCCGCGCGCTCGCTCAACGGCAGCTCCTACGCGGTGATCGACGACAGCACCCCATACGGCAAGGGACTGGCGGACGCCGCCGCGACACAGATCCAGCAGCTCAAGAAGGACGTGACGCTGCGCAAGTCCCTGGACGACAAGACCACGGACTTCGCGGCGCTCCTTCCCGAGCTGCAGCAGGCCAAGGTCGACGTGATCGTCACGACGCTGGCCGACTTCCAGGTGCTGGCGCTCATCGACCAGCTCGCTGCTGCCGGCATGAAGCATGTGCAGATCCTCGGAGGCGACACGATCAAGACGGACAAGCTCATCAAGGCGCAGCTGCCGATCAAGGGGGTGTACGCCACCTCTCCGATCATCGAGCCGCGCGAGTTCCTGCAGGGACGGCCCTTCGTCGAGCGCTACCGCGAAGCCTTCAAGTCCGATCCCGTGTACGGCTCGCACTACGCATACGACGCCGTCTGGGTGCTGGTGGCTGCCATGCAGCGGGCCAAGACGGTCGACGGCGACAAGCTCGCCGCCGAACTCAAGCGCATCGACGCGCTCGCACCGATCACGAACAACGTGCGCTTCAAGGACGATGGCGAGCAGTACTACGGCGTCGTGAGCGTCTACATCGCCCGCGACGGCGTGTGGGACGCACTCACCCGCTCGGAGGCCTGGTAGGCGCGGCCCCGCCGATGCGGCGCGACGCCGCTCACACCTTCAAGGCGCCGCTTCGTCGGCGCCTTGTTCGTTTCATCGCAACGTGGCTGCATCTGCTGCGGCACAGGCGCACCATGGCGACACCTGATCACCCATCCCCCTTGCCAAGGAGTTCGCCATGATCACACCCCCGCTTGCTGCCACCCAGGAACGCGAGCTGTACCGCCGCGCCGAACGCCATGTGAAGATGCGCCTCGGCCTTGCCGTGCATGCCATCGTCTACCTGCTCGTCAACGCTGGCCTGTGGTTCCTGAACGAAGCCCATGGAGGCTACCGTTGGGCGGTGTGGCCGACGCTGGGCTGGGGCATCGGCCTGCTGGCCCACGCGACCGCGACCTTCCTCGTCACGGGCCGGCAGCGCTGGATCGAGCAGATGGTGCGCCGCGAGGCCGAGCGACTCGGCAAGACCGGCTGATCGCATCCGCTGCAAAAATGCCGGCTCGCCCCTAGACTCGCGTTCGTTCCGATCAACCACGCGAGAGGAGAACGCGATGTCCCGCTTGTCGAACTGGTGGCGCGCCGGGGTACTGGCGCTCGCCACGGCCGGCTTCGTGCCGATGGCCTGCGCCGAGGCCCCGCAGGTCAAGACCCAGGTGCCGGGTTACTACCGCCACATGGTGGGCGGCTTCGAGCTGACGGCGCTGTACGACGGCCAGATCGAACTGGACGCCGCCATCCTCAAGAACACGCCCCCGCAGGAGGTGCACAAACTCCTGGCCTATGCCTTCCGCAAGAGCCCGATGGCCACGGCCGTCAACACCTACCTCGTCAACACCGGACGACAGCTCGTGCTGATCGACACGGGCGCCGGCAAGGCCTTCGGCCCGGGCCTGGGCCAGGTGCTCGCCAACCTGCAGGCCGCGGGCTACCAGCCGGACCAGGTGGATGCCGTGTTGTTGACACACCTGCACGGCGACCACGTGGCGGGCTTACTGGACGCCGACGGCCGTCCCGCCTTCCCGAAGGCAACGCTTTACTACGCCAAGAAGGATGCGGATTTCTGGTTGAACCCGGAGATCGCTGCCAAGGCGCCGGAGGAAGCGCGCGGCTTCTTCAAGATCGCGCAGGACATGCTCGCTCCCTACATCGCCGCGGGGCGGACCCAGACCTTCGACGGCACCGACGTCGAGATCCTGCCTGGTATCCGCGCATTGGCCACGCCCGGCCATACCCCGGGGCACACCAGCTTCCTGCTGGAGTCGGCCGGTGAACGGTTGCTGGTGTGGGGCGACATCGTGCACAACGTCTATGTGCAACTCGCCCGGCCGGAGACCACGATCGAGTTCGACATCGACCAGAAGCAGGCGGCCGCCACGCGCAAACGCGTTCTCGACCTCGCGGCGCGCGAGCGCCTGATGGTCAGCGGCATGCACCTGCCCTTTCCCGGCATCGGCCAGATCCGTGCCGATCGCCGGGGGCGATACAGCTGGGTGCCTGTGGACTTTGCGCCGGTGCGCAAGGACTGAGCCGCAGAGTCCGGCGGAGCCGGGCCTGCAGCACGGGGCGAGGCGGCGGCCGGAGCACGGCCGCTGGCCTCACCGGCTGGTGCGCCACCCCCTGGAGGCCGATGTGAGGCGGATGGCCCGAAAAGAACGGGTCCACACCTCCCGGCGGGGAGAAAAAGCCGACCGGGATAGGGCCCGCGCGATGTCAGTCGTGCCAGCCGTGGCGACGGTCGCCGCGCCAGCCCTCTCGCTTGTACTCGTGCTTGTGCCACTTCTTGCCGTGGCCGGGGTACACCACCACCGGCGCAGGGTGCACGTACACCGGCCGCGGCGCGTACATCACCGGCGGCGGGCTGTAGAGGGCGCGTGGCGTCGGATAGACCACCGCAGGAGCCGGGTACACCACGGTGGGGGCCGGGTAGACGACGGTCGGCGCCGGGTACACCACGGCGGGCCGAGCGTTCGAAATGGTGGTGGACACGCCCGGACTGTGCACCCCGATCGACCAGTAGACGTCTCCCGCCATGGCCGGTGCGGCACCCAGGGTGCCCAGCGCGAGCACGCAGCCCGCAAACCAAGTAGGTCGCTTCATATCGACTCCTTCCGACCCTGACGGCAGGGCCTCGGTGAGCTTAACGCCCCACTCCCCCTTGCGGATGACCCGGATGGGCGGATTTACCTTTCTTGACCGAGTAACAGCGCGTATCGTGACCGGGCCGCGCCGGAGCGTCGCGCGCCGCGCCGGCTGGAAGCGCGCCGGTGAGCCCCCACTTAGAATCGACTGACACGCTGTTTCCACACCCCGTAGAAATCCCCCTACTCATGTCGGCTCCTGCATCCAAAGACGAAGCCAAGGTCAGCAACTTCCTGCGTCAGGCCATCGAACGCGACCTGGCGCAGGGCCGGTACACCGGCCGCCGCTGGGCCGGCAGCCCCGGTGACGGCACGCACCAGGAGCAAGGCGGGACCGATCCGGCCAGGGTGCGCATGCGCTTTCCGCCCGAGCCCAATGGCTACCTGCACGTCGGCCATGCCAAGAGCATCTGGCTCAACTTCAGCCTCGCCGAGGAGTACGGCGGCGTATGCCACATGCGCTTCGACGACACCAACCCCGAGAAGGAAGAACAGGAATACGTCGATTCCATCCTGGACGCCGTCAAGTGGCTGGGCTGGAGCTGGGACGCGCACGGCACCAGCCACCTCTACTACGCCAGCAACTACTTCGACTTCATGTACCGCGCGGCCGAGTACCTCATCGAGACCGGCCATGCCTACGTCGACGAACAGACGCCGGAGCAGATGCGCGCCAGCCGTGGCTCGCTGACCGAGCCTGGTGTCGACAGCCCCTACCGCAACCGCCCCGCCGAGGAGAGCCTCGCCCGCTTTCGCGAGATGCGTGACGGCAAGCATGCGGACGGCGCGATGGTGCTGCGCGCCAAGATCGACATGGCCTCGCCCAACATCAACATGCGGGATCCGGCCATCTACCGGATCAAGCACGCGACGCACCACAACACCGGCGACAAGTGGTGCATCTACCCGATGTACACCTTCGCGCACCCGATCGAGGACGCGCTGGAGAACATCACCCACAGCGTCTGCACGCTGGAGTTCGAGGACCAGCGGCCCTTCTACGACTGGCTGCTCGAGCGCATCGTGCCCATCCTGCGCGCGCCGCAGTTCGAGCGGGCCAGGCAACTGATCGAGCGCATCGAGCAGCAGGGGCTGGAAGCCGGCAAGGAATTCGCGCTGCATTGCCACAACCATGCGCACAAGCTGGGCCACAACACCGAGCCCGAGCGGCAGATGCGCGCGCTCTTCACGAAGTGGGAGCACGATCGCGAGGCCGTGTTGCGAGACCTGCCGCAGTTCTTCCAACTGCTCAAGACGCAGGCGCATCAGTTCACCCCGTTGCTGGCGAGCAGCCTCGAGGCGCATCAGATCGAGCCCTTCAACCTGCCGCATCAGTACGAGTTCGCGCGGCTGAACCTGACCTACGTGGTCACCAGCAAGCGCAAGCTGAAGGCGTTGGTGGACGAAGGCATCGTCGGCGGCTGGGACGACCCGCGCATGCCCACCATCGTCGGCCTGCGCCGCCGCGGCTACACGCCCGAGGCGATCCGCCTCTTCTGCGAGCGCACCGGCGTCAGCAAGGCCGGCGGCTGGATCGACTACGGCAACCTCGAGATCGCCCTGCGCGACGACCTTGAAGGCAAGGCGCCGCGTGCGATGGCGGTGCTCGACCCGGTCAAGCTCAAGCTCACCAACTGGGCGGACGTGTTCGGCAGTGTCGGCCACCGCGAGCCCTGCAGCGCCCCCGCGCATCCGCAGCAGCCCGAACTCGGGCAGCGCCGGTTCAGCCTGGGCCCCGAGATCTGGATCGAGCGCGAGGACTTCGCCGAGACGCCGCCCAAGGGGTTCTTCCGCCTCTTCCCGGGCAACAAGGTGCGCCTGAAGTACGGCTACGTGATCGAGTGCACCGGCTGCGAGAAGGACGAAGCCGGCCACGTCACCGCCGTGCTCGCGACCGTGGTGCCGGACACCAAGAGCGGCACGCCGGGGGCCGATGCGGTCAAGGTCAAGGGCACCATCACCTGGGTGGGCGTGCACGACGCCATGCAAGCCGAGGTGCGCCTGTACGACCGCCTCTTCATCGACCCCCAGCCCGACGCGGGCGGCAAGGACTTCAAGGCCGCGCTGAACCCCGAGAGCCTGAAGATCGTGACGGCATACGTCGAGCCCTCACTGGCCAATGCCGCGGCCGAGGAGCGCTTCCAGTTCGAGCGGCACGGCTACTTCGGCGCCGACCGCAAGGATCACGCGGCCGGCAAGCCCGTGTTCAACCGCATTGCGGGGTTGAAGGACAGCTGGGGCAAGTAGCCTGACCAACTGAGTCGTCCGACTCGCCCGAGCGGAAGCACGCTGGCACCTCGACCAAGGTGTGCGATGTCTGCATGGAAGTACTTCGTCTTCGCCGTCTGGGCGCTCGCGCTGGTGGGGCCGGCGGCCGTCTCCGCACAGGAGGCAAGGCCGCTCGACTCCATGGCCCAGCGCATGCAGGCGTGTGCGGTATGCCACGGCAAGGAGGGGCGGGCGAGCAGCGAGGGGTACCTGCCGCGCATCGCCGGCAAGCCGGCGGGGTACCTCTACAACCAGCTGGTGAACTTCCGCGAAGGCCGGCGGCAGAACGCGGCGATGAACCACCTGATGCAACATATGTCCGACGACTACCTGCGCGAGATCGCGCGGTACTTCGCGGAGCTGGACCTGCCCTACCCCGCGCCGCAGCGGGCCGCCGTCTCCGATGACGTACTGGTGCGGGGCGAGGGACTGGTCCGACGGGGCGACGCGAAGCGCGACGTGCCTGCCTGCGTGGCCTGCCATGGCGAGCAGATGACGGGCATGCTCCCCGCCGTGCCCGGCCTGCTGGGCCTGCCACGCGACTACCTGATCGGCCAGCTCGGCGCTTGGCGCACCGGCCACCGCAAGGCGATGGCGCCCGACTGCATGGCGGCGATCGCCAAGCGCCTGACGGACGAGGACATCGCCGCCGCGGCATCCTGGCTCGCCGCGCAGCCCGTGCCCGGCGGTGGCAAGCCGGCGCCCGCGCCGACCACACGTGGGCCGATGGAATGCGGGAGCGCGATCCGATGAAGCCGAGTCTGGGCTTGCCGGGCCGCGTCGTGCTCGGTCTCGTCGTCCTGGTACTGCTGTTCGCCGGCTGGGTCGTCTGGCGCAACCTCCCGGCCGATGAACGGGAGGCCGAGCGCCCGCTGGACCTCACCCATGCGGCCGTGATCGCCCGCGGCGAATACCTGGCCCGCGCGGGCAACTGCATGGGCTGCCACACGACCCGGGGTGGTACGCCCTTCGCGGGTGGTCGCGGCATCGAGACGCCCTTCGGCACCATCTACGCACCCAATCTCACCCCCGACCCTGAAACGGGCCTGGGGGCATGGACCGCCGACGACTTCTGGCGTGCGATGCATGACGGACGCGGCCGGGACGGCCGGCTGCTCTACCCGGCCTTTCCCTACCCCAACTACACCCACGTGACTCGCGAGGACACCGACGCGATCTACGCCTATCTGCGCAGCCTGCCGCCCGTCCAGCAACCCAGACGCGAGCATGAGCTGCGGTTCCCCTACAGCCTGCAGGCATCGCTGGCGGTCTGGCGGGCGCTCTACTTCACTCCCCGGGGGCTGGAGCCCGAGGCGGACAAGCCCCCCGCCTGGAATCGCGGCCGCTATCTGGTCGAAGGGTTGGGCCATTGCATGGCCTGCCATGCGAGCCGTGATGCACTGGGCGGCGCGCTCGACTCGGGCGGTTCGCTGATGCCCAACGGCAAGTGGTACGCGCCTTCGCTGCACGCGCGGCACCAGGCAGGCGTCGCGCAATGGGAGACGGCCGATGTCGTCGCGCTGCTCAAGACAGGCGTGTCGCGCAAGGCGTCGGTGATGGGGCCGATGGCCGAGGTGGTGTTCTACAGCACGCAGTACCTGAGTGAAGACGATCTGCGCGCAATGGCGGTATACCTGCAGGCGCTGCCGCAGGAAGAGCCGCCACCCCCCCTCTCGCCCCGGGAGCTGGAAGAGCAGCGCGCCGACGCCGTCGTGCTCGACCTCGGCCGCCGGGTCTACGAGCAGCAGTGCGCGAGTTGCCATGGCGACCGAGGAAGCGGGCAGGCATCCGCCTACCCGGCGCTCGCCGGCAACCGTGCGGTCCTCGTCACGCCGCCGCACAACGTGATCCAGGCCATTCTGTGGGGCGGCTTCACGCCGACGACCGCAGGCAACCCACGCCCTTACGGCATGCCGCCCTTCGGCCATGTGCTCAACGACCAGGAGGTCGCGGCCGTCGCGACCTACATCCGGCAATCCTGGGGAAACCAGGCACCGGCAGTCACCAGCCTGCAGGTCAGTCGCGCAAGGTGAGCAAGGGCCCGCCCGGGTGGCCTCCCGTTCGGTCGGATCACCCTCGGGGTGCCGCCTGACCAGCGCGCCGGCAGGAAAGCGACGAACAAAAGCGCCCACACTTCCCCCGCAGCGCGGCGCGCGCAGCCTGCTGCCCCGCGAGCCAGATCGCCTCACCCGCCCGAGTACGCTGCCTCGAGTGCCGCGAGATCGAGCTTGCGCATGGGCATCATCGCTTGCATCACACGACCGCTGCGCACCGGGTCCGGGTCCTTGGTCATCTCGATCAGTCTCCTCGGCACCACCTGCCACGAGACGCCGTAGCGGTCCTTCAGCCAGCCGCACTGGCCCGGCTCGCCGCCTTCGGTGAGTTTGCGCCAGTAGTCGTCGATTTCCTGCTGGCTGTCGCATTCGACCACGAAGGACACGGCCGGGGTGAACTGGAAGATCGGACCACCGTTGAGCGCGACCAGGCGCTGTCCGCGCAGCTCGAAGGCTACGGTCATCACGCTGCCCTCGGGGCCCGGCCCGGCCTCACCGTATCGCGTCATTTCGAGGATGCGCGTCCTACGGCAGCTTGCGGTCCGGTTTGACCATGCCGAACTCGCGCCGGTACATCTGAGCAAGGCGGGCGTTGGCATCCTTCTCCAGCATGGCCTGCAGCTTGGGATAAAGGTTGGCCTCCTCGTCTTCCTTGGCGTGCTTGAGCACCGCCGCGCGCAGGTCGCGCACCTTCTGGAACCACTCGGCCTCTTCCTTCGCGGCCAGCAACTGCAAGCCGGCGTTCATCACCTTCGCATGCGCCTGGTCCAGGTACAGGCGATCGGACTCGCTGGCCAGGCCCGCGCGGGCCAACGCCGGGTAGAGGACGTTTTCCTCCGCCACCGAGTGGGCGGTCAGCAGGTAGTCGAGCTTGCGCTCCATCGTCTCCCGCCGCAGGAAGGTGCGGCCGCCGGATTCGAGCATCGCATCGAAGTGCTCTTCGACCAGCTTGTGATGGGCCTTGACCATCTCCAGCCAGTCCTCCCCGCGCGAGGCGGTCTGGGCGATGGCCTGTTGCATGGACAGCAACGCCGCGCTCGCGGCAGCGCCGAGCAGCAAGTGCCGGCGCGAGAGTTCCGGTGTGTGCATTCTTCCTCCTCCAGGGTATGGATGTCGTGGGGTCTGCCGAGCAGCGCCCGTGCCCGCTCGCCGGCTCGCGCGCAGAAGGTTCGCAACCGGCCCCGCCCCGGGCACTTCGATTGCCTGCGCTGCTCAGCCCACACCAGCAGAGGAGACAATTCGATGAGCGACACCAGCACGCGCGACGGCCCGATCGTGGTCGGCATCAACCGCACGCAGGACGGGAGCATCTGCGTGATGCAAGGCTCGCGCCTGCTGTGCGCGATCCAGAAGGAACGGATCACGCGGCAAAAGCACCACTGGGGCAAGCTCGGCGACCTGCGCGACGTGTACCGCGACGTGGTGGCCGGCCTGGATCGCCCCGTCGATGCGCTGGTCGAGTGCTATTCCTCGGACACCGAGGTCCAGCACCTGGAGGACTACGAACGCGAGATCGCCGAGGTGCTCCAGTTGTCGCCGAACTGCAAACGGGCGCGCATCTCGCACCACCTCTCGCACCTGTACAGCGTCTTCCCCCCCTCGCCCTTCGAGGAGGCCGCGGTGATGATCGTCGACGGCCAGGGCAGCGCGGTGTCGGATCTGACGGAGCGATGGGACGGTGCCGGCGAGGTGCCGGGGCACTGGCGCGAGGTCTCGTCGTTCTACCGGGTCGACCGCTACGGACGCCTGGAGTGTCTCGGCAAGCAGCTCTACGAGGGCGAGGGCTCGACGCCGGTGGGTCTCGGGATGTTCTATTTCCTGCTCACGCAGGCGATGTTTCCTGGCGAGGGCAACGAGGGCAAGGTCATGGGCCTGGCGCCACACGGCGATCCCGACGCCCTGGGCCTCCCACCGCTGGAGGTAGACGGCTACAAGGTCACCATCCCGCGGGCGTGGCGCGACATTATCGCCGTGCGGCCGCGCTTCCGATACAACCCGCAGGACCGTTCCAACTTCCGCGACATCGCCAACCTCGCGGCTGCCGGACAGCGCGCGTTCGAGGAAGCGCTGCTGAAGCTGGCTCACTGGCTGCACGAACAGACCGGGGTGCCCAACCTGTGCTTCGCGGGTGGCACCGGCCTCAACTGCTCCGCCAACGACCTGCTGCTGCGCCGCACACCGTTCGATCGCGTGTTCATCCCACCCGTGCCGAGCGATGCCGGCACATCGATCGGCTGTGCGGTGTACGGCCTCACCGAATTGCTTCAGCAACGCTGCGACTGGCGTTGGACGAACGACTACCTGGGCCCTGAGCCCCGGATCTCCGACATCGAGGCCGCCCTCGAAGCCTGCGACGACCTCGTCGTCGAGAGGCCCGACAACCTCGCCGAGGCCATCGTGGACCTGCTGACGCAGACCAAGGTGGTCGCGCTGTATCAGGGGCGCAGCGAGTTCGGTCCCCGCGCGCTCGGGCACCGCACCATCCTCGCCGACCCGCGCAAGGACGAGGTGCGCGACTGGGTGAACGCACGGGTCAAGCAGCGAGAGTGGTTCCGCCCGCTCGCGCCCATCGTGCTGCTGGAACACGCCGATCGCTACTTCGATATCCGCCGGCCCTCGCCCTTCATGCAGTTCGCCGCGCCCGTGCAGCCCGAGTCTGCGCGGCTCATTCCGGCCGTCACCCACGTGGACTGCACCGCGCGCCTGCAAACGGTTGCGCCGGACGACGACCCCTTCCTGCGCCGCATCCTCGAGACCTTCCACGCGCGCACCGGCGTGCCGGTGCTGATGAACACCTCCTTCAACCGCAAGGAAGAACCCATCGTCGAGACACCCGCGCAGGCCGTCGAGTCCTTCCGCCGCACCCCGATGCACGCGCTCGCGATGCCGCCCTACCTCGTGCGCAAGAAGGTCGAGCCCGAGCCGGTCACGCCCGTCCCCGACGAGCACAAGGCGTGATACGCGGCTATCCGGCCTGGCCCAGTGTCGCCCCTGGGCGCACGCTGGTGTTGCACGTCTCGACCGATGCACCGCGCTTTCGCGTGGCGTTCCATCGCTGGTGGGACGGCTTCGAACGTCGGCACGTGACCGACTGGATGGAGGGCGTCAACGCACCAGAGGGCCGGCCCGACACGGATTGGGACTGGCCGGCCTACACCTTCGAGGTGCCGTGCGACTGGCCTTCCGGCGTCTACGTGGCGCATCTGGAGGAGCCGCAGCCCGCCCCGCTCGCGCCTTCGATGGATCGAGCCGCGGCGCTCTTCGTCGTGCGCGGGCCCGGCCGCAGCCCCATCCTCTACAAGCTGCCGTTCGCGACCTACCAGGCCTACAACTGGACGGGCGGCGGCTGCTTCTACGACCGCCCCCCGCGCTCGCCGGACCCTGACCGCCCCGGGGCCAGGCTCAGCTGGCAGCGCCCGGGGGGCGGCATCGGCGGCATCACCTTCGGAGCGGAGGATCACTACGACCCCACTTCGCCGCGCCAGACCTTCGCCCACTGGGACGCGCCCTTCATCCGGTGGTTGGCGCGCAACGGCTACGACGTCGAGTTCTGCGCGGACATCGACGTGCACCGGGAGCCGGGCCTGCTGCGCCGCCACCGCCTGCTGCTCAGCGTGGGCCACGACGAATACTGGACCGAGGCGATGCGCGACCACGTCGAGACCTACATCGCCGCGGGGGGCCATGCCGCGTTCTTCGGGGCGAATCTGTGCTGGTGGCGCATCCACCTCGTCGACGACGGCCAGGCGATGGTCTGTCA
Organism: Burkholderiaceae bacterium; assembly: GCA_035559275.1. Classification (GTDB taxonomy): domain Bacteria; phylum Pseudomonadota; class Gammaproteobacteria; order Burkholderiales; family Burkholderiaceae_C; genus Caldimonas. The sequence goes on along the minus strand of DATMBN010000023.1, from coordinate 5,908 downwards.
CCAGGGCGGGCCCACTGGGGCCTTCGATCATTGGTGGCCGGAAACCGGGGCTCGCCGTCCGGAAGACAGTCTCGCCGGTGTGAGCTACCGGCATGGGGGCGGCTGGTGGGACGGTCCCCGCGAGACGGAAGGCTTCATCGTGCAGGATGCGGACCACTGGGCCTTGCGTGGCACCGGGCTCGCCCGGGGCGCGCGCTTCGGCCGGCACAGCATCCCACCCCTGGTCGGCTACGAATGCGACGGTGCTCCGATCGAGTGGGTAGACGCCGAGCGGGGAGTGGCTCGCATCGCCTCCTGGGCCTCCTCCTGCGGGACGCCGCGCGGACTGCGGCTGCTGGCCGTCGGTCCTTTGACCCCGCGTTGGCAGGAACTGCCGCACCGCGAACTGCACGGACCCTGGGAAGGCCTGCACAGCGCCACGATGTGCGTTCATGAACGCGGCGGCACCGTCTTCACCGCCGGTACCACCGATTGGGCCCAGGTACTGGCCACTGGCGGCGAACCGGCGGTGGCGGTGATCACGCGCAATGTCCTCGATCACCTGAGCCTGTGAAGCGCGAGATCACCGTTGTTCAGGTGGGCCGGCCCGGCCGGTTGCGCAGCGGGCTGCGTGCGTAGAGACGGCGGTCGAACAGGCGCCCGAAGGTAAAGAGGTTGCCCAGCAGCCCGCCCACGCTCGACAGCCCGTTGACGCTGCGCACCGCCTCCAGGGCGAATTGCTGCACGACCACCCGCTCACTGATCTCGTGGCCTTCCGACACCTTGGACAGCCGATGCAGCACGTACAGGCCGAACGCAGCCGAAGCCACGAACAAGAACTCCCAGTGTGAGAAGGTGAAGACCGGCAGGTCGCCGCGCGCCTCGGCCGACGCCCAGTGGAAGGCCAGCGATAGCCGCGAGTGCTCCAGCCATTGCGCCATCGCGCCCGCAAGCAGGGGAGTCGTGCCACCGACGAGCGAGCCGACGAGACTGATCGCCGCCAGGTAGGCCGTGCCCTGCCCCTGCGGCGCCAGCTTGAGGCCGATGTTGCCGTTGGCCAGGCCGATGCCCCCAGCGGCCGTGCCCATCACGACGTGGATGAAGTACAGCAGGGGCAAGGTGAAGCCGTGGGACTGCGGCTCCGCGACGAACACCAGGCCCAGCACGCAGGCGAACCACGCGGGCATCGCCACCGACAGGATCGCCTTGTTGGTGAGGCGGTCTGACAGTCGCCCCCAGAGATAGAGCGTCAGCGCGTTGGCCACCTGGCTGGCCACCCACAGCGTGGTGACCGTGCCCAGCCCCAGGCCGAGGTGCTGCATGAGATAGACCGTGAGGAACGGTCCCGCAAAGTTGGACGCCACGTTCCACGAGGCCATGAAGAAGAGGAAGTTGCGGAAGTTGCCATCGGCCAGTGGCTGGCGCAGGCGCGACCACATCGTGGCGTGGGGGTAGGTGACCATCCGCGGCTCGGGCACCCGCGAGATGAACCACGAGCTGACGAAGCCGGCCAGCGCCGCCGCCGCGAACGAGAACGAGTAGGCGTGCACAGCCGGTTCGAACGGCCAGTGATCCACGAGCTGACCCGCCGCGAGTGTGCCCACGCAGGCCACCGCCGTGGACCAGAACAGCCGGCGCGCAAAGAAGGCCCCCAGCCCCTCGCGGGGCAACAGCTGGTGCATCCAGGAGTTCAACGCGCAGGCGCAGATCGAGCCCAGCGCGGAAATGCAGAACTGCAGGCCGATCAGGACCTGGAGCGCCGTGGGCGCGTCGGCGAGGAAGGGCAGCGCCGCAAGCGCGAGGATCAGCACCCGTGCGGACGTGACCGCGAGCACCGCGATCTTGCGGCGCTGCTGCACCCGCTCGACCAGAGCGATCGCCGGCAGCTGCAGGGCCTGTGCGATCAGCGGGATGGCGGCCAGCAGGCCGATATGCATCGGGCCGGCGCCCAGAGCGAGTGCAAAACCGACCAGGATGACACCTCCCTGCAGCGAGCCGGCCAGGCTCGCCCAGGCTGCGTCGCGCACCAGCCGGTGCTTGCCGTGCTCCAGGTCCTCGGGGGTGACAGTGTCATCGGGCCGAAGTCGCATGCCGCGCCCGGAGCAAACCGGATTCCCAACCCCTGTGAACGTGATGCATAGTGCAAGTCGCACCGGTTTGGGGCTCAAGTGCCACCGCCGGGTGCCGAAAGCGAACGGAGGACCCTCCCTGTCATCCATGCCCGCACTGCGCCTGCTTCTCGGCCTGCTCGTCCTGCTGCTCGGACTGACGGGTGCAGTGCGCGCGCGGCCGGCCGCCGAAAGTGTGGTGCTGCACCCGCACACGCCTGCCGTGCGGATGTGGCCTCACTGGAAGCAGTGGACGAATCCACCCGCCTCGGTCACTCCCGCCGAAGCCGCAGCCCGACACGATCGTTACGCTCCGCCCACCGGGCCCGCCGCCAACCTCGGCCTGGGCGTGCGTGAGGCGTGGCTGCGTGCCCGGCTAAGGGCCGACGATCCTGAGGCAGGCAGCCGCTGGTGGCTGGTGTTGGATTACCCGCCGCTGCAGCGGGTGGAGGCCTATTTGGTAGGTGCCGACGGAACGCCCCGCCTGCAAGGGGTCACGGGGCGCGAGGTGTTGCTCCGGGAGCGCCTGGTCGCGACGCGCGCCCTGGCCATCCCGCTGCGGCTGCCGCCCGGCGAGACGGTCGAGCTGCTGGTGCGCGTCCGGTCCTCGGGCGCAATGCTGCTGCCAGCCTCCGTGATGAGCACCCCCGAGTTGCTGCGCACCGAGGGCGGTTCGCAGATGCTGCTAGGGGTGTCGTTGGGCCTGTCGGCCTGCGTCGTGCTGTTCGCCGCCGTGCAGTTCGCGCGCACCCGCGAGTCGACCTTCCTGTGGTTCGCCCTCTCGGCCACCGCCAGTCAGTTGTTCTCGTGGTCGCTGTTCGGCATGACCACGCTGTATCTGTGGCCCGAGACCGCCTGGCTGGCCGATCGCGCGCCACCGCTGTTGACCCTGCTGACGCTGGGCGCGGGCTTCATGTTCGTCGAGCGCTCCCTGGACGTGCGCCGCGTCGCGCCTCGTACGGCCCGGGCCATGGTGATCGGCGCCGCCCTCGCCGCGGCCTTCGCCCTCGCGCTCGCCGCCGATTGGATCGGCTACAAGGCGGCGGCAGCCGTCGCTCTGCTGCTGAGCCCCACGCCCATGCTGCTCGCACTGCCCCTCGCGTGGCGACGCGCCCGCGAAGGCGATCGGGTGGCGGCGTGGATCTTCTGCGGCTGGGCCTGCTACGGCGCCGGGGTGCTGATCACGACGGCGGTGACGGGCGGCCGCGTTCCGCTGACCATGTGGACACAGAACGCCTACAGCGTGGGGGGACTGCTGCAATTGGTGTGCTGGGTGAACGCGCTGGGCGCGATGGCGGCCCAGATCCGAGAACGTGCAGAGCATGTGCAGCGCGAGCATCAGCTGGCCCTGCAACTCGCCCACACCGATCCCCTCACACGGCTGCGCAACCGGCGCGGGTTGGAGGCCGCCCTTGCCCCCTTGCTCGCCGCGGCGCATCCGGACCGGCCGCTCGCCCTTTTCCTGATCGACGCCGACGGCTTCAAGACGGTGAACGATACGCAGGGTCACGACGCGGGCGACGAGGTACTGCGGCAGATCGCAGCACGCCTGACCCAGTCGATCCGACAGGACGACATCGTCGCCCGCCTGGGCGGGGACGAGTTCGTCGTGGTGACGCCGCGGCTGGGCGATGCAGCCGAGGCCCAGCGCATCGGCCGCAAGCTGCTCGCCGCAGGGCACGAGCCGTTCGACCTGCCAGCAGGTCCGGCGCGCGTGGGATTGACCATCGGCTACGCCTTGGCGCCACAGTCCGGATCCGACCTGGCCACGCTGCTCAAGCAGGCCGACACGGCCCTGTACGCCGGCAAGCAGGCCGGCAAGGGACGCCTCTGCGCGGCTGCCTCCTGACCGAGAGCGAATATCCCGGGCGGCAAGGCCCCCGGCCGAGGGGGCCGTGAGCGTCAGCCCCCTGCTGCTCCACCGCGTGCGGCCTGCTCGATCACGCGGCGCGCAGCGAGCTCGGTGTTGAGGGACCGCTCCAGCGAACTGCGGCACAGCCCGGCGTGTTGGTACTGAAGGTTCTCGTAGACCTGGGCCGCGGAGGGGAAGGCTTCCAGCACCGCGTGGAAGGCATCGTCGACCGGCGTGTCCCGCAGCGCCTGCTGCAGTCGCTGCACGACGACGCGGTACTGCTCGGGGTCCACCGGCTCGGTGCTGTGGTCCAGCCGCTCGAGCAGACGGGCGAGCGTCGCCAGGGGCACCAGGCGCCCCGGAACCCGGACGACTTTCGGACTGGTGTGAGTTGTAGCGTTCATCGCGAGGCTCTCAACGAAACGCCGGCGCCCGCGCACGGCAGGCCGACGGTCATCCCCCACATGGGGCCGCTACGCTGCGCATCAAGGGGGGTCATCCACGGCCAGCATGCGAACGATTCGCATTTATTATTTGAGACGGTGTCACCCGTCCTCTGCAGCTGGGGCATCATCAGGCGCATGCCCCCAGTCTCCTCACCCTTTCCTCACACCCAGCCCGTCGAACTGTCCAAGTGCTACCGCCTGCTGAACCACGGCCCCACGGTGCTCGTCAGCGCTGCGCACGGCGAACGGCGCAACGTCATGGCCGCCGCCTGGTCCATGCCACTCGATTTCGCACCGCCGAAGGTAGCGGTGGTCATCGACAAGAACACGCTCACGCGCTCCCTGGTGGAAGCGTCGGGCGGCTTCGCGCTCCACGTCCCGTGCAAGGCGCAGGCCGACATCGTCCTTGCCGTCGGCTCGGCCACGGGACGTGAGGTCGACAAGTTCGAGCGGCTGGGCTTGAGAAGCACCGACGGACGCCGCGTGGACGCCCCACTGATCGAGGGCTGCGTGGGTTGGATGGAGTGCCGCCTCGTCCCCGAGCCGCACGTCCAGCAGGCCTACGACCTCTTCATCGCGGAGGTGGTTGCCGCATGGGCCGACGAGCGCGCGTTCGGCCAGGGCCGCTGGCACGAAGAGTTGCCGGATGCGTTGCGCACGCTGCACTACGTGGCGGGTGGGCGCTTCTTCGCGATCGGCGAAGGCCTGGATGCCCGCTCTGCCCTTTGAGGCCGCACGCCGCCCATGCGCGGCCGCGGCTGTAGGCCTGGTCTGACACCCCTCGCCAGGGGCCGCCGACGGCTCCCAGAGGCCCGTGGCCCTACGCTTGGTTCCACGGGGCGCCGCCCGCCAGGCGCGCTCCTCCTCAGATCATGGAGTGAAGAAATGAAGAGCATGCGTACGATAGGCAGCGTGGCGTCGGTCCTGCTGCTTGCCGGCAGCTTGGTCGGCTGTGCCAACATGTCCGAGCGTGACCGCAACACCGCGATCGGCGCTGCCGCAGGCGGGGTGGCCGGATCGGTGCTGACCGGCGGCAGCACGACCGGCACGATCGGTGGGGCTGCCGTGGGCGGCATCATCGGCAACCAGACCGGTCGTAAGGACCGCTGAGAACGGCCGCCCCCGCGGCTGACGGGGGACGGCCGGGCACCGCAGCGGCCGTCCCGCCTTCGTCGTCGCCCCCCTCTTAAGGGGGCTTCCTCACAAACACCCTCCTGGCAGTCCGGCGTGCGTCCTATCATGCGTGGGACGGGCGCCCACGAGACGGGCGCAGGGGTCGGAGATGAGTGGGGGCCGGATGCCGGCTGCGAGGACGCAGCACCCGGCGGCGTGGTGGGAGCGGGTGCCTGGGCTGGTGGTTGCGGCCCGGACCGACGCGACGCCGCTTTATGTCAGCCGAGACTTCGGCGAAGTCTGCGGCACGGCGGACGGGCACTGGCTGCAGGGGCTGGACGACGATTCCCGGACGACTTTCCTTGCCCAGCTCGCCAGCAGGCGCGACTTCACGCTCTGCCTGCCCTGGC
>DATMBN010000022.1:0-6899 GCA_035559275.1 Burkholderiaceae bacterium | reverse complement strand
GAGGTGCTGGTGCAGCCTGGGGAGACGGTGAAGGCCGAGCAGAGCCTGATCACGGTGGAGTCGGACAAGGCGTCGATGGAGATTCCGTCGTCGCATGCCGGCGTGGTGAAGGAGCTCAAGGTCCAGGTCGGCGACAAGGTCAACGAGGGATCGACGATCCTGCTGCTGGAGGCCGAGGGTTCGGTCGCTACGGCGGCATCGTCATCGGCGCCAGCAGCCGCGCCCTCCGCTGCGGCGGCCCCTGGGCCCGCGCCTTCTCCCGCGGTGGCGGCAGCACCCGCGGCCAGCTATGCCGGCGGCGCCGACCTCGAATGCGACATGCTGGTGCTGGGCGCAGGCCCCGGCGGCTACTCGGCCGCCTTCCGCGCCGCGGACTTGGGGCTGAAGGTCGTGCTGGTCGAGCGCTACCAGACGCTCGGCGGCGTGTGCCTCAACGTCGGCTGCATCCCGTCCAAAGCCCTGCTGCACGTGGCCGCGGTGATGGACGAGGTGAAGCACTTCGCGGACCTGGGCGTGAGCTTCGGCAGCCCGAGCGTGGACCTGGACAAGCTGCGAGCTCACAAGGCCAAGGTCGTCGGCAAGCTGACCGGGGGCCTTGCGGCCATGGCCAAGATGCGCAAGGTCACGGTCGTGCGCGGCTACGGCAGCTTCCTCGACCCGCACCGCGTGCAGGTCGAGGAGACCACCGGGGCCGGCCAGGAGAAGACCGGCAAGAAGCAGGTCATCCGCTTCAAGCAGGCCATCATCGCCGCCGGCTCGCAGGCGGTGCGGCTGCCCTTCCTGCCGCAGGACGAGCGCATCGTCGATTCCACCGGCGCGCTCGAACTGCGCCAGGTACCCAAGCGCATGCTGATCGTCGGCGGCGGCATCATCGGACTGGAGATGGGCACCGTCTATTCGACGCTCGGCGCCCGGCTGGACGTGGTGGAGATGCTCGACGGCCTGATGCAGGGTGCCGATCGCGACCTGGTCAAGGTGTGGCAGAAGATGAACGCCTCGCGCTTCGACCACATCATGCTCAAGACCAAGACCGTGGGCGCGGAAGCCACGAAGGACGGCATCCTGGTCCGCTTCGAGGGCGAAGGCGCGCCGAAGGAACCGCAGCTGTACGATCTGGTGCTGCAAGCGGTGGGCCGCACGCCCAACGGCAAGAAGATCGGTGCCGAGAAGGCCGGCGTCGCGGTGACCGACCGGGGCTTCATCCCGGTCGACGTCCAGATGCGGACCAACGTGCCGCACATCTTCGCGATCGGCGACATCGTCGGCCAGCCGATGCTCGCGCACAAGGCGGTGCACGAGGCGCACGTGGCGGCCGAGGCGGCGGCCGGCGAGAAATCCGCGTTCGACGCGCGCGTGATCCCCAGCGTGGCCTACACCGACCCGGAAGTCGCATGGGTGGGCCTGACGGAAGACCAGGCCAGGGCAGAGGGCCGCAAGGTGAAGAAGGGGCTCTTCCCCTGGAGTGCCTCCGGCCGCGCGATCGCCAACGGGCGTGACGAGGGCTACACCAAGCTGCTGTTCGACGAGGAGACGCACCGCATCGTCGGCGGCGGCATCGTCGGCACCCACGCAGGTGACATGATCGGCGAGATCGCGCTGGCGATCGAGATGGGCGCCGACGAGGTCGACATCGGCAAGACCATCCACCCGCACCCGACGCTCGGCGAGAGCATCGGCATGGCAGCAGAGGTCGCGCACGGGACCTGCACCGATCTGCCGCCCCAGAAGCGCTGACGCCGCCTACGCAAAAGAAAAGAGCCCGCATTCGCGGGCTCTTCTTCTCGTGCCGGCCGCAGGCTACTGCAGGGCGACTTCCACGCGCCGGGCTTCGTCCGGGTTGGCCGAGCCCACGAGTTCCTCCGGCTTGCGCAGCTCGATGCCATCCTTGGCCACGCCGTGGGCCTCCAGTGCGTGTGCCACGTTCGTGGCGCGCGCCTTGGCCAACTCGGCGTTCTTCGCCGGATCGCCCGACGCGTCGTGGTAGCCGCTGATGACGAGCTTGCCGCCGCTGCTGCGCTGGGCTTCGGCCAGCTTGGCGAGTTCCTCGGTCGCGCCTGCGGGCAGGTCGGCCTGGCCGACGGCGAAGTAGATTTTCGCCGCCGTGCCGGCCGCGATGGCCGTGCCTGCTCCGGGTTGGGCAGGGGCGGCCACCGACGCGCCGTTCGTCGCCGCGGCCGCACTTGCCACAGCCGGCGTCGTGACCGCGGAGCCGGTGCCATGGCCCGTGCCGCCGCTCGTGGCCATGCCGGCCGGCAGCAGCGGCACGATGAGCAGGGCGACGATGTTGATGATCTTGATCAGCGGATTGACTGCCGGCCCGGCGGTGTCCTTGTACGGGTCGCCCACCGTGTCGCCGGTCACCGCGGCCTTGTGGGCGTCGCTGCCCTTGCCCCCGTGGTGGCCTTCCTCGATGTACTTCTTGGCGTTGTCCCAGGCGCCACCGCCGGTGCACATCGAGATGGCGACGAAAAGACCAGTGACGATCGTGCCCATCAACAGGCCGCCCAGTGCGGCTGGCCCGAGGAACATACCCACCAGGATAGGCACCACCACCGGCAGCAGCGAGGGGATGACCATCTCCTTGATGGCCGCCGCGGTCAGCATGTCGACCGCTGTGCCGTACTCGGGCTTGGCCGTGCCTTCCATGATGCCCGGGATGGTCTTGAACTGGCGTCGCACCTCCTCGACCACGCTGCCGGCCGCGCGGCCGACCGCTTCCATCGCCATGGCGCCGAACAGATAGGGGATGAGGCCGCCGATGAACAGGCCCACGATCACCATGTGGTTCGACAGGTCGAAGGTGGTGACCAGCGCGCGGGCGTCGAGCGCGTGGGTGTAGTCCGCGAACAGCACCAGCGCGGCCAGGCCGGCCGAGCCGATCGCGTAGCCCTTGGTCACGGCCTTGGTGGTGTTGCCTACCGCGTCCAGCGGGTCGGTGATGTCGCGCACCGAATCCGGCAGCTCGGCCATCTCCGCGATGCCGCCGGCGTTGTCCGTGATGGGACCGTACGCGTCGAGCGCCACGATGATGCCGGCCAGGCTCAGCATGGAGGTGGCCGCCACGGCGATGCCGTAGAGACCGCCGAGCAGGTACGACACGATGATGGCCGCGCAGACGAAGATCACCGGCCAGGCGGTGGACTTCATGCTCACTGCCAGGCCCGCGATGATGTTGGTGCCGTGCCCCGTGGTCGAGGCGCTCGCAACATGCTTGACCGGCGAGTAGTCGGTGCCGGTGTAGTACTCGGTGATCCACACCATCAGGGCGGTCAGCACCAGGCCGACGACGGCCGCGCCGAAGAGCCGCATCTGGGTCCCGGAGGCGTAGATCGCGTCGTCGGGCATGACCCACCTGGTGATGAAGAAGAAGCCGATCAGCGCGATGACACCGGCGACGACGAGGCCGCGGTACAGGGCTGGCATCACGTTCCTCATACCAGGCTTGGCCTTCACGGCGAAGCAGCCGATGATGGACGCGATGATCGAGAAGCCGCCGAGTGCCAGCGGATAGACGGTGGCCGCGAACGGCGCGGCAGTGACGATCAGCGCACCGAGCACCATGGTGGCGATCAGCGTGACCGCATAGGTCTCGAACAGGTCCGCCGCCATGCCAGCGCAGTCTCCGACGTTGTCGCCGACGTTGTCGGCGATCACCGCGGGGTTGCGCGGATCGTCTTCCGGGATGCCGGCCTCGACCTTGCCGACCAGGTCTGCGCCCACGTCCGCGCCCTTGGTGAAGATGCCGCCACCCAGCCGGGCGAAGATCGAGATCAGCGATGCGCCGAAGGCCAGGCCCATCAGCGGCTTGAGCAGGTTCGACAGCGAGGCCGTGGGCGTCATCTGTCCATTGGCGGTGAGGAACCAGAAGAAGATGCCCACGCCCAGCAGGCCCAGGCCCACCACCAGCAGGCCGGTGATCGCGCCCCCCTTGAAGGCGACGTCCAGCGCCTCGCTGATGCCGCGCGTGGCGGCCTGGGCGGTACGAACGTTGGCGCGTACCGAGACGTTCATGCCGATGAAGCCACAGGCCCCCGATAGCACCGCACCGACGACGAAGGCCACCGCCGTCGTGAGGTCGATGAAGATGCCGATCAGGATGGCGAGCACCACGCCTGCGATGGCGATGGTGCGGTACTGCCGGGCGAGGTAGGCGGCCGCTCCCTGCTGGATGGCCGCCGCGATCTCCTGCATCCGGGCGTTGCCCGGGTCTTGTCTGAGAATCCAGCTTCGGGAGATGAAGCCGTACAGCACGGCGGCAAGGCCGCACGCCAGCGCAAAGTAGAGCGCCGAAAAAGCCATCGACATGAGGTGGTCTCCTTCCTCTCGGTCATCCGCGTGGTTGTCGGACGTGCCGCGTGTCTGGCGCCGCGGTCACGCGGCCGACCGCGCAAGGTCGGCAAAACCATGCTACGAGAAGCGGCATGACCCCGCAATCGCGCCGGGCCCTGTCTTTGCACCCAGTTGCAGCGGCCCCACGCGGCGGCCGTCAGGGCAGCGCAAGCCCAACCGGTACACTGCGGGTTTTCCCTCGCATCAAGCCACTTTGACCACCATCATGAGCCTGCACAACGTCACTCCTGGCGCCAAGGCGCCCGATCAGTTCAACGTGATCATCGAGATCCCGATGAACGCGGACCCGATCAAGTACGAGGTGGATGAGGAGACGGGCGCCCTGTTCGTCGACCGCTTCATGGGCACGGCCATGCACTACCCGTGCAACTACGGCTACATCCCCCAGACGCTCGCCGACGACGGCGACCCGGTGGACGTGCTGGTGATCACCCCGTTCCCCCTGATCCCCGGCGTCGTGGTGACCTGCCGCCCCATCGGTATCCTCAAGATGGAAGACGAGGCCGGTGGCGACAGCAAGCTGCTGGCGGTGCCGATCGACAAGATCCTGCCGATCTACACCCATTGGCAGAAGCCCGAGGACATGAACGACCTGCGCCTGAAGCAGATCCAGCACTTCTTCGAGCACTACAAGGACCTCGAGCCCGGCAAGTGGGTCAAGGTCAAGGGCTGGGAAGGCCCAGAGGCCGCCAGGGAAGAGGTGCGCAACGGCATCGCCAACTTCGCCAAGGCGCGCGAGCAGCGCTGACAGGAGCGCCCGCATCGACACGTGCAGGGCCGGCCACAGTGCTGGCCCTTTTCGTTGATGCAGGCAGTGCACGAGTAGGGAGGCACGACGTGGGACGCTGGGCCTGGATGCGCCGCGTGGCGGCGCAAACGCTACGGCGGGCGCTCGGACACGAGGTGCGGATCGACACGCCCGACCGCCGGTTGCTCGAAGACCTGATCCTGCCGCACCATGGCGCGCGGGACGACGTGCGATCCGTCCTCTTCGTCGGGACGCACTGGTACACCGCCCACTATCCCCAGTACTTCCCGCACGCGCGCTTTCTCACGCTCGACATCGACCCCCGGCAGGCGCGCTACGGCGCGCCGGGCGGTCATCTCGTGGCCTCGGTCACAGAAGTAGACCGGCACCTGCCCGCCCGCAGCCTGGACCTGGTCGTGCTCAACGGCGTTTTCGGCTGGGGCTTGAACCGCAGGGAGGACGCGGAGCGGGCCTTGGAGGCGCTGCACACCGTGCTGCGCGAGGGCGGGGAACTGGTGGTCGGATGGAACGACGTCCCTTCGCGCCGCCCTTTCCCGTTCAGCGAGCTTCAGGCCCTGGCGGGGTACGAGGCGGTGGTGTTCCCCCCGCTCGGGCGGGCCGTCGTGATGAGCGGCAGCGACAACGGACACCGCTTCGAGTTCTATCGCAAGCGGGGTCCATCGGCGCGGGACGTCGGGCCCGCGGACGCGTGAGCCTTTCGAGCCCTCCGGCTGCTGGCGGGCCGGCGCTGTGCCAGGCGGTCAACCGCCGCCGATGCCGCGGGTGACGCGTCCGCTGCCGTCGCAGGTCGTGCAGGTCCGCCCTTCGAGGCGGCCGGTGCCGCCGCAGTCCGGACACACAGACTCGCCGGTGCCAGGACTGCCCGGGGGCGCCTCGTCGCCACGTGAAGGGCGCGGGGCGGCGCTCGGCTCGCCTTCGGGCGCGGGGGAAGGTGAGGGTGCCATGGTGCAACTGCCCCAGGTGTGGAGGGTGCCGCGCTCAGCGCGACTCTGGCGGGTGTGAGGCCCGAGTTGCCTGGCCGGCTGGCGCGGCCGTCGGGGGGCGAACGAGGACCTGGGTCGCCGAGTGACGGCGCAGCAATTCTTCCGCGTGCTCCCGCCGGGCCTCCTCCGCGAGCGGCACGGCCAGCATCTGGTTGCCCTGCTCGATCGCCGCCCGGTAGAGCGCCTCCATGTCGCTTTGCGCGCCTTCCTCGCCCGTGAGGGAGAGGAACATGTCCTGCACGGTGTCCTGGATCGAGCCGTCGCTCTTGAAGTCCGATGCCGACTCCTCGGCCGCCAGGGGCCGGGCCTCGATGCCGGCGCCACTCAGCGCGTCCCGCGCGGCGCGGGCGTCCTCCGCACGATCGAAGATTGCAATCAGTGTGAGCCTCGGCGTCATACCCGTTTCCTTTCACGTCCGTCACGGCGCCGGGACGCCGCTCCTGGGGATGAGCATGCTGCATGCCGGCCGCCGATACGGTCGCTTACCACGGCCCGAGGAAGGCCGCCGATGATGCCTGCGGGAGCGACGGCGGATGAAGAACCGACCGCGCCCCGTCCATCGACCACTCAGGGAGGTCCCCATGCCCCAGCTCCGCCCTGCCAGCGCAAGCCTGCGCCCGGCACTGCTCGCCATCGCCTCGCTGTGCGCCGTCGGCGCGCAGGCCGCCACGATCACCGGCAGCCTCTTCGACCTGGAGTACGACGAGAGCGGCTTTCCCTCCGGCGGTTTCATGATCACCGCGCCGGACACCATCCGCTTCGATCTGCGCGGCGACGGCGACGTCATGGCGGGCCCC
>DATMBN010000021.1:0-39281 GCA_035559275.1 Burkholderiaceae bacterium | reverse complement strand
GTGCCCGCCGACCGGGGCGCCGGCCGCGCTGACAGCGCTGTCGGTGCGCGGCCGACTGTCCGACGGGCCGGCGCGTGGCGAAATGAAGCCATCGTGATGGGCGGCGGATGTGCCCCCGGAGGAATGAAGATGTACTACCAGATCGACGAGCAGGCGTTCCTCGAGGCGCTGCAGGAGCTGGACGACGAGCTGACCGAAGCGGCGCTGGCCTCGGGAGAGGTGGTCAGCTACCGCTGGTATTGCACGCACTGCGCAGCGGACCACACCGCCTTCGAGCTCGTGCCGCCCCCCGCCCCTTGCAGCTGCGGGTCGCGTCTGCTGTTCCCGCGTGCGCCCACGTTCCACTGACCTCGCCGTCACCGCCATGCTGGCCGCCGACGACTCTGCAAGGAACGACCGCATCGACCCGGCCGACGCCGCCGGCATGCGGCGCTGGGCCGAGAAGTTCAACGTCAGCGAGGCCCAGCTGACGGAGGCGGTGCGCGAGGCAGGGCCGGACCCGGAACGGGTCGGCGCCTGGCTGCTGGCGCGGCGCGACGACCGTCACCGGCCGCCGGGCGCGACCGGTGGCGAGGACGTCACAACGTCATCCCGCCGCTGACTTCGAGCGCCACCCCGTTGACGTAGCTGGCGTCGTCGCTGGCGAGGAAGGCGTAGACCTTGGCGATCTCCTCCGGTGCCCCGAGCCTGCGCATCCAGCAGTTGGCGCGCATCTGCTCGAGCACCTTTTCCGGGATGGTCGCGAGGATCTCCGTCGCGATGAAGCCGGGGCATACCGCGTTCACGCGGATGCCCTTGGGTCCGAGTTCGCGCGCCCAGGTCTTGGTCAAGCCGATCACGCCGGCCTTCGTGGCGGCATAGTTGGTCTGGCCGAAGTTGCCATACAGGCCCACGACGCTGGACGCGTTGAGGATCACGCCCGAGCCGCGCTCGAGCATCGCATCGACCACCGCCTGCGTGCACTGGAAGACGCCCTTGAGGTTGACGTCGATGACCAGGTCGAACTGGGCCTCGGTCATCTTCTGCAGTCGGGCATCGCGGGTGATGCCGGCGTTGTTGACCAGGACGTCGATGCGACCGTGGCGCTGCAGCACGCGCCGCACGACCTCGTCGACCTGCGCGCGCTCGGTCACGTCCATCCGGTGCGCGTCGGCCGTGGCGCCGCCGGCCGCCAGCTCCGTGCGTGCCCGCTCCAACGCCTCGGCCTGCACGTCGGCGAGCACGACGATCGCCCCTTCGGCGGCGAACCGCCGCGCGGTAGCCAGGCCGATTCCGTTGGCGGCCCCGGTGACGAGGGCGACCTTGTCCTTCAAACGCATGGGTACTGTTCCTTGTATCGTGGTGCGGCGATTCTGGGGGACGCGCGCGCGGGCGCCGACACCGGGGCCGACGCGGCCGGGTGGAGCGTGACGCAGTGCGCTGATGAAGGTAGGTGGGCGGAAGCGGTGGCGGCGGACCGGCACCCTCATCCGCGGGCCGAACGGGTGCGGCAGGTGAGCGAATAGCGCAGCGCCGCCACTGGTGGCACGGCGTGCTGCCACCCCCAGCGCGCCTCCCCTTCCAGCCCGTAGATGGAGCGCGCGGCAACGGCCAGGTCCAGCGTCGGGGCGCGCCGTACCGGCGGATAGCGGCGCAAGCGCAAGGTGCACGGCGCCGCGAAGGAGACGCCCGCGATGCGCTCGAACTGCGGCACGTCGCGGTGCCAGCCGAGCGGCGTGCCCGGCCGGTACTCGGCCACCAGCACGTTGGCGATTTCGCGCAGATCCACGCGCATCCAGCCCGCGATGCGTTCGACCAGGGGGGCCAGCTGCGCGGGCAGCGGCGGGCCGCGGTGCAGCTCGTTCTCGCCGAAGTCGTAGCGGCTCAGGAAGCTCGCGACCCGCCGACGCGCGGTGTGGCCCTTGTAGTCCGCCTCCTTCAGCGGCAGGGATTGCAGCACCTCGATCGCACGGGCCTCCTCGTCCGGCGCGAGGAAGTCTTCCTCGTAGACGAGGCCCGGCGGCCAGCCGGGCGTGGGGCCGAAGAGGTCGGGCTGCATGACGGGTGCGTGTCCCCGGACGGGCCCTCACCGCGGCATCAGGTGCAAGGCGGCGTACTGCAGCAGCATGATGGTCTTGCCGTCCTTGATGCGGCCGTCCTCGATCATCGCCAGGGCCTCCTCCAGCGTTGGCTCCAGCACCTCGATGTCCTCGCCCTCGTCGGCCAGACCACCGCCCGCGTCCACGCGATCCTGTGCGCCGTATTCGCCGACGTAGAAGTGCACGATCTCGGTGACCGCCCCCGGGCTCATGAAGGCCTCGAACACCTTGCGCAGCCGCCGCACGCGAAAGCCGGTTTCCTCCTCGACCTCGGTGCGGGCGCGCGCCTCGGGCTCGGCATCGTCGAGCAGGCCCGCGGGGGTCTCGATCAGCAGGTCGTCGTGCCCGTTGACGAAGGCCGGATAGCGGAACTGCCGCGTCAGCAGCACGGTGCGCCGGGACGGGTCGTACAGCAAGATGGTCACGCCGTTGCCGCGGTCGTAGGTCTCGCGCGTCTGCGACTGCCACTGCCCGTTGCGGCGGCGAAAGTCGAACGTCGTCTTCTTCAGCACGTAGTGGTCGTCCGACAGGACGCGGACGTCGCGCACGCGGACGCGATCGGCGATGGACATGGTGCCTCCGTGATGGTGCAGGCGTACCAGCATGCACCATCACGACAGGCGATCGGTGTGCAGTCGTCACCGGCGCCCGCGCGCGCAGCCCTCGCGCCTGGCACCCCGGCGAGCGCTCAGGGGCCGTCGCGCAGGTGCGCCTCGGCCAGGCGCAGGTCCGCGACCCATTGCGCGTACGCCTCGTCGCGGTCGCCGCCGCGCAGCCGCAGCAGGGCGGAAGGGTGCAGCGTGACCAGCACCGGGCGGCCGTCGGCGCGGCGCAGCCACTGCCCGCGTTCGCGCGTGACGGCGACGGTGCGCTGCAGCAGCGAGCGGGCCGCGGTCGCGCCGAGCGCGACGATGGCGCGCGGCCGCACGGTGTCGATCTCGCTTTCGAGCCAGTGCAGGCAGGCTGCCGCCTCGCGCTGGCCGGGCGTTTTGTGCATGCGGCGCGACCCGCGCCACTCGTACTTGAAATGCTTCACGGCGTTGGTCACGTACAGCCGCTCGCGCGGCCAGCCGAGCGTTTCCAGCGCCCGCTCGAGCAGCTGGCCCGCCGGGCCCACGAAGGGACGGCCCTGCCGGTCCTCCTGGTCACCGGGTTGTTCGCCGACGAGCATGAGCGGCGCCTGCAGGTCGCCCTCGCCCCAGACCGTCTGCGTGGCGTGGAAGCCCAGCGGGCATTCGCGGCAGCCTGCCGCCTGCTCGCGCAGGGCTTCCCAGGCGTCGGCCGTGTCCATCGTCGGCTCCACCGTCGGCGGCGGTGGCCGCAGGGCTGGCGTCGGACGCGCGATGATCACCTGCCTGCGCATGCATCCGCCTCCGCGCTCACACCCCCGCGACCGCGGCGCGGGCCCGCCACCGGCGCGGGCTGCCCAGCACCTGGCGCCGCATCGCTTCCACCTCGGCCGGGATGGGGCGACGGTGCCGCCACACCCACGGCATGCCGACGACACTGCTCCACAGCGCGGGCCAGAGCTGACGCTGGCGCGCGGCATCGCCCAGCGCGCGGCGCGTCTCGTGCCAGGCGCTCTCGGCCGGCAGACGCAGCCACGCGATCCACACGCTGTTGCGCGCATGCAGCCAACCGCGGGCATCGGCATCGCGCACGGGAGAGGGCTGGTGGTGCGCGACCACGTCGTGCAGGTAGGTCATCCGCCAGCCCCGCGCCAGAAGGTCCAGCCCGATCAGCCGCTCCTCGCAGCCGATGAACAGCCGCTCGGCGTACCCGCCCACCTCGCGGTACGCGTCGGTGCGCATCACCACCGCCCCGGCCATGAAACCGATCAGTGCCGGTCCGGGCAGTCCCCTGGCGTCCAGCGGACTGGTCGCCATGATCCGGCAGGTCGGGTCCTCGCGGCCGCCGGGTTCGACGAGCACGCGGGCCGCGACCGCGGCCAGGCGCGGGTGCCGTTCCAGGGCCTCGACGGCGCGCTCCAACGCGCCCGGGGCCCACCAGGTGTCGTCGTCGCAGAACGCGACGCAGGGCGTGCGCACCAGTTGCACCCCTTCGTTGCGCCCGGCCGCGCCCAGGTTGCGCGGACAGTGCACGATCTGCACGCCCGGATGGCGGGAGACCACCCGCCCCACGCTCGCATCGTGCGCATCGTTGTTGACCACGACGATGCGTGGGACCTCGGGCAGTGCATGGAGCGCCGCGAGCGTGCGGGCCAGAGAGTCGGGCCGGCGGTAGGTGAGCACGACCACGCTCACGCGCTCGGCCAGCGGCACGGCTGCCGGTTCAGCGTTCGGCAAGGGCGGCAGTGTCATGCGCGGTCTCCATGGCGCGCGCGGCGCTCGCCGTCTGTTCCTCCCGCGCGGCGCTCGGTCGCAAGGTCAGCAGCCAGTAGCGCTCGGGCTCCAGCACGTCGCTCCATCCTCCCGGTCCGAAGCCGCGCAGCTGGCTCGCATAGGCCTCCACCGCGCGCTGCTTGTCGGCCACGGGGCCCAGTGGCGCGGGAAACGTCGGCGTCGCGCACCACCCCTGCGCCGCGAGCGCGGCCAGGCGCGCCTGCAGCAGTCCCGGCTTGCGCCGGTAGAGCGCGTCCTCGTACGCCAGGCACTGCCCCCGGCCGGCCTCGCGCAGGACCTCCACCGCGGCCTCGTGCACGAGCAGGTGGTCCGAATGGAACAGGCCGATCGGCACAAGCACGCCGTCGGGCTGCAGCGTGTCGAGCGCGGCACGCAAGGCGGCGCGCAGGGCGCCGGCCTCGGGGGGTTGGCCGTACTGGCTGTCGACGAAACTCAGCCACAACGGCTTGGCGCCCAGCTGGGCGAGCGCCTGCCGGTCTTCCTCCCGCCGCGCCGCCATCGCCGCCTCGGCGCTGTCGAAGCCGCACCGCACGTCCCACTCCGGCGCCTCGTCGGCCGTCTCCGGCACGCCGGCGAACACGGTCAGCACGGTGCTGCCCGGGTGCGCGGCGAGCAGCTGACCGCACGCGAACACGCCATCGTCGAGATGGGGCGAGATCACCAGGTACTTGGCAGTGGGCATCGACGAAGGGTGCAGCACGAAGCGTTCCCGCCGTCCTCGTTCAGTCCTGCGAAGCGAACCTCGTCGTGAAGGCCTCGACGAAACGACTCGAGCAGGCGAGCGTCAGCCGCACCTCGTGCCAGCCTTCGGCGTCGACCCGTACCTGCAGGTCGTGGTGCCAGTCCGCGCCGTCCTCCACCGGGCCGTGACCGTCCGGAAAGCGAGCCCATGCCCACTCAAGCACCTCACGCACCTCGGCCATCACGCGCTCGTGATGCTCCTGGCGGGTGGAGGCCATGGCCTCCAGCGTGTGCACGCCGTCGGCGGCATAGGAAAGGTCGAACAGGAGGTAGTCCACGGTGGGGGTGCGCAGGGGATGGCAGACGGGCCGCCCTTCGTCACGCCCGCGGGCGGCAAAGAGGCCGAACCCGGTATTTTTGCCTTGCAGGATCGAAGTGTGCACTCTCATACTTTCACCCCTCGTCTTCCCGGCGCCCGGTCTGGGATGCCTCGCTCCTCATGTCGATCCGTCTCGTCGCGGCCGCGGTATGGGCCGCCGCCCACACCTGCACCCTCGCCGCGCCGGCTGCCGCAGATCCTTCGGCCGGCGCGCCCGCCCCGCAGGCGGTGACCGACCGCTACATCGTGCACTGGCGCGCCGAGCCGGTGCGCGGTGCGCGCGCGCGACCGGCGTCGGCCGCGCGCGAAGCGCAGGCATCCCTCGCGCGACGCGCCGGCGTGGGGCTGCGCTGGTCCCACACGACGGCACGGGGCGCGTCGATCTATGTCGCCGACCAGGCGTTGCCGATGAGCCAGGCGCGCGCCCTGGCGGCCCGGTTGGCCAACGACCCCGCCGTCGCGTGGGCGGAACCGGACGTGCGCATGCACGTCCTGCAGGTGGCCGAGCCGATGCCGGAAGACGGAGCGGCGTGGGGCAGTTGGTCGATGCGCGGGGACACGGTGGGCGGCGCACGGCTCTTCCGCGCCTGGGCCTTGACGGGCGCGCAGACGGTGCGGGTGGGCGTGCTGGACACGGGATCCCGGCCTCACCCGGATTTGCAAGGCGTGGAATTGCCTGGCCATGACTTCGTCTCGTCCCCCGAGATGGAAGGCGACGGCACGGGCGGGCGCGACGCCGACCCGACCGACCCGGGCGACCATTGCGAGGCGCAGGGCACGCGTTCGAGCTGGCACGGCCTGCACGTGGCCGGGGTGATCGGCGCGCTGGCGAACAACGGCATCGGCATCGCAGGCGGCGCCTTTCCCGTCGTGCGCCTGCAGCATGCGCGGGTGCTGGGGGAGTGCGGCGGCTGGATGTCCGACATCGCCGACGCGATCGACTGGGTCGCCGGCGGGGGGCCCGACGGCACGGCGCCCAACCCGACGCCGGTCCACGTGATCAACCTGAGCCTGGGAACGGACCCAGGCGTCGCATGCGGGCCCACCATGCAGGCCGCGGTGGACCGGGCGACGGCCCGCGGCGTCGTAGTGGTCGCGGCGGCCGGTAACGAGGCGGCCCGGGCGCTGCCTTCGCCTGCCAACTGCCGGGGCGTGATGGCCGTGGGCGCCCACACGGCCTCCGGCGATCTCGCGGCCTACGCCAACCGCGTGCCGGGCGTCACGCTCACCGCTCCCGGCGGCGGCCCATGCGCACTCCAAGTAGAGGGCTGCGACGAGCGCGGCATCCTGGCGCTCGGCAACTCCGGCACCGCGGGGCCCGGCGCCCCGGTGTACGACAGCCAGTTCACCGGCACCTCGGCGGCGACGCCCCACGTGGCCGCCGCCGCCGCCCTGATCCGCGCGACCCACCCCGGCCTCGCGCCCCACCAGGTGCGCTCGCTCCTTGTCTCGAGCACGCGCCCACACCCGGTCGGCACCTGGTGTGCCGACCATGCCGGGGACTGCGGCGCCGGCATGCTGGACGCCGAAGCCGCCTTGCGCCGGGCCGGGCGGGCGCCGACGATCTCGGTGGACACGCCGGCAGCGCCCGTGCCCGGCCAGGCTGCGGTGGCCTTGTCGGCCGGGGCGACCGAAGGCGTCCAGCCTTACACCTACCACTGGACGCAGGTGCGCGGTCCGGCCGTTGCCCTCCAGGGAGAGACGCAGGCCCGTGCCACCTTCACGGCCCCTGCGCTGCGCAGCGAGCCGCTGGTGTTCCGCGTCACCGTCACCTCGGCCACCGGGCAGGTCTCGGAGGACCAGGTCGTGGTGCAGGTGGACAACCCGCCGGTGGTGAAGGCGCCTGCGCTGGCCCCCGCCGTCCCCGGCACGACCTGGCGCGTGCGCCTGGCGGCCAGCGACCCTGACGGAGACCCGGTCGTCCTGATGCTGGTCCAGGCGCCGGCCGACGCGCGTCTGGAGGGCGAGGAGGTGGTGTGGCCCGTTCCAGCGACCGCGGGCCGCTATGCCTTCGGCATCGCGGCGGCCGATGACCTGGTGACCGGCTCCGTGCTGCGGTTCGAGGTGCAGGTGGGCGGCGGCATGGAAGCCGGCTCCGCGCCTTCCGGCGAGGACGGCGGCACCGCACGCGAGGGCGAGGGCGGCGGCGGGGGGGCGCCTTCCTGGCCCGCACTGCTCGCCCTGGCGGGGGCGGCAGCCCTCGCCCGGCGGCTGCGACCGGCCTAGTCGCGCCGGCCCGGGGCTGAGGGCCAGGTACGCGGCGTTCCGTCACTTCCTGGCACCGGGGCATTGCCCAGCAAGCGCGGCTTGCGGCATGCTCGCGCCCTGCAGTGCCTTACCCATTCCGATGACACACCCGCCCCTGGACGATGTGAACGCCTTTCTCGCGGGAGGCGGGGAGATGGGCGCGCTCATGCGCGCCATGGACTGGGCGTCCACGCCCTTCGGTCCACCCGCCTCCTGGCCCCAGAGCCTCAAGACGGCCGTCAGCATCTGCCTGAACTCCCGGTTCCCGATCCCGCTGTGGTGGGGGCCGGAGCTGCGGCTCATCTACAACGATGCCTGGCGCCCGGTGCTGGGCAGGACCAAGCACCCGCGCGCGCTGGGCTCGCCGGGCCACGAGGTGTGGCCCGAGATCTGGCACATCATCGGCCCCAAGCTGCAGGGCGTGCTGGAGCACGGGCAGGCCACCTGGTCGGACGACGAGCTGCTGATGCTCGACCGCAACGGCTATCTGGAGGAGGCGTACTTCACCTATTCGTACTCCCCGATCCGGGACGAGGACGGCCGGGTGATCGCCGTGTTCTCCGCCGTCAACGAGACGACCGAGCGCGTGATCGGCGAGCGGCAGATGGCACTGCTGCGCGAACTGGCCGCCCAGACAGTGGACGTGCGCACCTACGAGCAGGCGTGCATACGCTCGGCCCGCGCGCTCGAGACCGACGCGCTGGACATCCCGTTCGCGCTGATCTACCTGCAAGACGACCGCGCCGCCGACCGGTTCACGCTCGTGTGCCACTGCGGCCTGCCCGATTCGCACCCGGCCCTGCGCACGGTGCTTCATCTCGACGACGGGTTGTGGCCGGTCGCGGCGGCGATGCAGACGCACTCGCCCGTCACCCTCCGGCTGCCGGCGGTCGGCGCCCCATGGCCCACCGGCGCCTGGACCCACCCGCCGCAGCAGGCCACGATCGTGCCGATCGCGCCCAGTGGTGCGCAAGGCAGGGGCGGCGTGCTGATCGCGGGGCTCAGCCCGCACCGTCTCTTCGACGACAACTACCGCCGCTTCGTCGAACTGATCGGCGGGCAGATCGCGGCGGCGATCGGCAACGCACAGGCCTACGAGGAAGAACGGCGGCGCGCAGAGGCGCTGGCCGAGCTGGACCGCGCCAAGACGCTGTTCTTCTCCAACGTCAGCCACGAGCTGCGCACCCCGCTGACGCTGATGCTCGGCCCGCTCGACGAGCTGCTGCGCGACCCGCGCCTGGCACAGGACCCCGAGCAGGCCGACCGGTTGACGATGATGCGGCGCAACGGCCAGCGGCTCCTGCGGCTGGTCAACACGCTGCTGGACTTCGCGCGCATCGAGGCCGGCCGCATGCAGGCGGCTTACGAGCCGGTGGACCTCGCGGCCGAGACCGCCGATCTGGCCAGCGTCTTCCGTTCGGCGATCGAAAAGGCCGGCATGGAGCTCGAGGTGCGGTGCGAGCCGCTGCCCGGCCCGGTTTACGTCGACCGCTCGATGTGGGAGAAGATCGTCCTCAACCTGCTGTCCAACGCGTTCAAGTACACGCTGCGAGGCCGGATCACGGTGGAACTCGTGCGCGAGGGCGAGGCGGTGGCGCTGCGCGTGCACGACACCGGTGTCGGCATCCCACCGGAACACCTGCCGCACCTGTTCGACCGCTTCCATCGGGTCGAAGGCTCCCAGGGGCGCACGCACGAGGGCACGGGCATCGGCCTGGCCCTCGTGCGCGAGCTGGTGCAGCTGCACGCCGGCACGGTCGGCGTGGCCAGCACGCCCGGCGTGGGCACGTGCTTCGAGGTGCGGCTGCCGCTGGGCAGCTCGCACCTGCCGGCCGACCGGGTGCATGAGCAGGGGCGGGGTGGCGCGGTGGATACCTACGCGCGCTCGCTCGTGGACGAGGCGATGCAGTTCGTCTCCACCCGTCCCGGCGATCTCGTGCCGTTGACCGACGCCCCTGCCGCGGCCATCGATGCCGAGGGCGAGCAGGCGACCATCCTGCTCGCCGAGGACAACGCCGACATGCGCGAGTACGTGCGCCGGCTGCTGGCCCCGCGACACCGGGTCGTGACCGCGGCGCACGGCGGCGAAGCACTCGACCTTGCCCGCCGGCTGCGACCCGACCTCGTCCTCACCGACGTGATGATGCCGGTGCTCGACGGCTTCGCACTGGTCGAACGCCTGCGCCGTGATCCGGTCACCGCCACCATCCCCATCGTGATGCTCAGCGCTCGCGCGGGCGAGGAAGCCAAGATCGAAGGCCTGCAAGCCGGTGCCGACGACTACCTCGTCAAGCCCTTCTCGGCGCGCGAGCTGCTCGGCTGCGTGCAGGCGCGCCTGGAACTCAGCCGCGTGCGCCGGGAGCTGGACCAGCGGATCAGCGACATCCTCGAGAGCATCACCGACGGCCTGGTCACCTTCGACCGCGAGTGGCGCTACCGCTACGTCAACCGCGAGGCCGAGCGGCTGCTCGGTCGGCCGCGCGGCGAGCTGCTCGGCCGCTGCGTCTGGGAACTGTATCCCCAGGCCCTGGGCACGGAGATCGAACGCAAGTTGCGCGAGACCGCCGAGCGGGGCGTGACGACCGAATTCGAAGGGCACAACCCGGTGCTCGGCAGCTGGTACGACCACAAGGCGTATGCGAATCCCGACGGCGGCGTGACCGTCTTCTTCCGCGACGCCACCGCGCGCCACCTCGCGCAGCAGGCGCTGGCCGAGTCCGAGCGGCGCAAGGACGAATTCCTGGCCACGCTCGCGCACGAGCTTCGCAACCCGCTGGCACCGCTGCGCACGGGCCTGGAAATCCTGCGCATCGCGCGCGACCGGCCCGAGACGGCCGCGCAGGCGTTGCAGCTGATGGAACGCCAGCTCGGGCACATGGTGCGGCTCATCGACGAACTGATGGACCTCAGCCGCATCAGCCGGGGGCTCATCGAACTGAAGATGGACCAGGTGCCGCTGGCCGACGTCGTGCATCACGCGGTGGAGACGAGCCGCCCCCTGCTCGACGCCCGGCAGCACGAGCTGGTCATCGAGTTGCCCGGCCAGCCGCTGGTGGTGCGGGCCGATGCGATGCGGCTGGGGCAGGTGCTGTGCAACCTGCTCAACAACGCTGCCAAGTACACCGAACCGGGCGGCCGCATCCGGCTCGCGGTGGAGCGGCGGGGTGAGGAGGTCTGCATCGCGGTCAGCGACAACGGCATCGGCATCCCGCCGCAGATGCTGCCCCGCGTGTTCGACATGTTCTCTCAGGTGCACCGCTCGTTCGACGCCACTGGCGGGGGCCTGGGCATCGGCTTGGCCATCGTCAAGCGCCTGGTCGAGATGCACGGCGGGCGGGTCCAGGCGCACAGCGACGGGCCTTCGCGCGGCAGCACCTTCACGGTGTGCCTGCCGCTGCCGCCGCAGGCCGCGGCGGATCAGGGCACCGCGGCCGAGCGCGCCCCGGCCGCCGACGCCGCGGCCCGGCGCGTGCTGGTGTGCGACGACAACCGCGACGCGGTCGAATCCCTGGCCGTGCTGCTGGAGTTGCTGGGCCACGAGGTGCGCGCCTGTGGAGACGGCATGCAGGCGGTGGAGGCCTTCGAGGCTTGGCGTCCCCAGGTGATCCTCATGGACATCGGCATGCCCGGACTCGACGGCTATGGCGCCTGCCGCAAGATACGCGAGCGGCCCGGCGGCGACGACGTCTTCATCGTCGCGCTGACCGGGTGGGGCCAGCCGGAGGACCGCGAACGCGGCCGCCAGGCGGGCTTCGACGCCCACCTGCTCAAGCCCATCGAGCCGGCAGCCCTGCAGGCCGTGCTCGATGCCTGTGACGAACGACGCAGCGGGAGCGCATGATGAAAGCGATCTGGAAAGGCAAGGTCATCGCGGAGAGCGACGACACGGTCGTGGTGGAGGGCAACCACTACTTCCCCGAGTCGTCGGTCCGGCGCGAGTACCTGATGCCCAGCAACACCCGCACGCATTGCCATTGGAAAGGCGAGGCGCGCTACTACAACCTGCTGGTCGACGGCGACGCCAACCCCGACGCGGTCTGGTACTACCCGCAGCCGACGCAGGCCGCGCAGGCCATCCAGGGCCGCATGGCCTTCTGGCGCGGGGTCGAGGTGGTGGAGTAGCGCGGCCCGGCTTCGGGCGGCCGGGCCTCAGTCGCACGCCGCCGCCGACGCCGACCCGGCCGGCACTGGCTTGCCCACGTGCCGCAGCATGCGCGCGGCCAGCACGCTGGCGCCCAGCACCAGTACCGCGCCGACGACCGCGGTGAACTGCAGGGCGTCTTCGAAGGCCGAACGGGCGGACGCCAATAGGGCCGGTCCCACGTCCGGTGGCAGTGTCGGCGCGAGCCCGACGGCGCCGCCCAGCGATCCGAGGGCCGCAGCGGTCGCCTGGGGCGTGAGCCCGGCGGGCAGCGCGTCGGCAAGCCCCGCCCGATAGAGCACGGTGCCAAGGCTGCCGAAGAGCGCGATTCCCAGCGCTCCGCTGAATTCCGCGCTCGTCTCGGAGATCGCCGAGGCCGAACCCGCGCGCTCGGGCGGCGCGGCGGTGATGATCATCTCGTTGCCGACCGTGAAGACCGGCGCCATGCCCAGGCTCATCACGACCGTGCCGGCGACGAGGAAGGCGAGTCCGTAGGGGCCCTGGGCGAAGGCCACCAGCACGAAGCCCGCCGCCGAGGCCGCCAGCCCCCAGATCATCAGCGACACCGGCGACCAAAGCCGTGCCAGGCGCGGCGCGACCAGCGAACCCACGGTGAAGCCGAGCGACCAGGGAAGCATCACCATCCCGGCCGCCAGCGGGGACAGGCCCAGCACCAGCTGCAGGTACTGCGTGACGAAGATGTAGATGCCGAACATCGCGAGCGCCGACAGCGCGTAGGCGGCGATCGCGGCGGAGAAGGTCGGTCGCTTGAAGAGCGCCAGGTCCAGCAGCGGATAGTCAAGCCCGCGCTGGCGCCTCACGAAGACCGCGCCCAGCACGATCCCCAGCACGACGAAACCGAAGGACAGCGGGTCCAGCCCCGACTCGGCGATGCGCTTGAGGCCGTAGATGGTGCTCAGCACCCCGAACAGCGAGAGGCCCACGCTCGGCAGGTCGATCCGTCCCGCGTTGGGGTCCTTGTACTCGGGCAGCAGCGAAGGACCGAGCACGAGCAGCAGCACCATCACCGGCACGGCCACCAGGAAGACCGAGCCCCACCAGAAGAACTCGAGCAGGACCCCGCCCACCAGCGGGCCGATGGCGCCGCCCACCGAGAAGCTGGCGATCCACACGCCGATCGCGAACTGGCGCTGATGCTCGTCGTGGAACATGTTGCGGATGAGTGACATGGTCGACGGCGCGACGGTGGCGCCGGCCACGCCGAGGATGGCCCGCATCGCGATCAGCATCTCGGTGCTGGACGAGAAGGCGGCGACGGTGGAGGCCACGCCGAAGGCGACCGCGCCGATCATCAGCAGCTTGCGCCGGCCGATACGGTCGCCGAGCGTGCCCATCGTGATCAGGAAGCCGGCCACGAGGAAGCCGTAGATGTCGATGATCCACAGCAGCTCGGAGCTGCTGGGCGCCAGCTGCGCGCTGATCGCGGGCACGGCGAGGTTGAGGACCGTCAGGTCCATCGCGTAGACGAAGCACGGCAGCGCGATCACGGCCAGGCCGATCCACTCGCGCCGGCCGGCCTTGGGCGCCACCTCGGGCGTCGGACTGTGTTCCAGCATCAGGTTCTCCAGGGGAGGGGCGGGGCGAACGCCGCCCACCGCACCAGACCCTCCCGGTCTGTCCTTCTGGTCGAACGGGATCCGCGCATTTCGACAACCGGCCGCGCCGGCGTCGCAGCAGCCGGCGCTGGCGCGCGGGAACGCGCATCGGATGCGCGAACGCCGGGAGCGGCGAGGCAGCGACTTTATCGCGGCCGTACGCGTTTGTGGCCCCTGGGCCGCAATGTCACTGACATGTCAGTGACAGGCACGGCGGGGCGGGCCGGCACGTCGCTTGCCGACTCGCCGGTGAACTTCATCACCCCAACCCTTTGCCCGACCGCCTCGACGGAGTCCTGCCCATGAGCCTGCGACTGAAACCCTTGCACGAACAGACCCTCGTCATCACCGGAGCCTCCAGCGGCATTGGCCTGGCCACGGCGCTGATGGCCGCCGAGCAGGGCGCCCGCCTGGTGCTTGCCGCGCGCGACGAACAGGCACTGGCCGACATCTGCGAGCGCATCAACTCGCAGGGCGGCCAGGCCATCCACGTGGCCGCGGATGTCGGCCGCCGCGAGGACCTGCAGATGGTCGCCGACACCGCGATCGAGCGCTTCGGCGGCTTCGACACCTGGGTCAACAACGCCGGCGTGTCCATCTGGGGCAAGCTGGAGGACGTGCGCGACCGCGACCACCAGCGCCTGTTCGAGACCAACTTCTGGGGCGTGGTCTACGGCTCGCTGATCGCCGCGGCCCATCTGCGCGACAAGGGCGGCGCCATCATCAACCTGGGCAGCATGGTGTCCGACCGCGCGGTGCCGCTGCAGGGCATGTACAGCGCCAGCAAGCACGCGGTCAAGGGCTTCACCGACAGCCTGCGCATCGAGCTGGAGGAAGAGGGCGCGCCGATCTCGGTGACGCTGATCAAGCCGGCGGCCATCGCGACGCCTTTCACCGAACACGCGAAAAACTACACCGACGCCGAGCCGAAGCTGCCGCCGCCGGTGTATCCGCCAGAGGACGTGGCCCGCGCGATCCTGCACGCGGCGCAGCACCCGGAGCGCGACCTCTTCATCGGCAGTGCGGCCAAGCTCACGAGCGCGATGAGCACGCACACGCCGCGCATGCTCGACTGGTTCGACCGCAAGTTCATGATCAAGGCGCAGCTGCGCGAGCATCCGTCACCGCACGGCGAGGGCAGCCTGTACGAGCCCTCTGGCGACGGCCGGGTGCGGGGCGAGCACCCCGGCCAGTGGGTGCGACCCAGCCTCTACACGCGCGCGGCGATGCACCCGAAGACCACGGTGGGCCTGCTGGTGGCTGCCGGCCTGGCCGCCTGGGCGTTCCGCGGACGGCGCGCCTGAGCCCGGTCGAACCGCCCCTTCGGGGTGAGGAGGGTCCGCGAGCGGCCGGCGCGCGGTCTCCTCATCTCAGCGGGGCGGCCTGGTCGGTCTGCTGCGACACGACCTCCACCGGGTCGGTCTCCCGCCGCATGGACCGCTGCATCGCCTCCATCTCGCGGCCCAGGCGCTCCAGCTCCTGGCGGTCGAAACGTTTCTGCACCTTGGGAAAGAGGTTCTCCTCTTCCTCCTCGTGGTGGTGTTCGGTCTGCTCCTTCAGCACCTTGAACTTGGCCTCGAAGACCTCGTCCCCGGGATCGTCCATCTCGCGCAGGTCGGCCAGGAGGCGCTTGAGCGACAGGTGCTCCTCCAGCGACTCGAGCAGCACGCCCTCGACGTTCTGCGCCTTGACCGCGGGATAGAACACCTGCTCCTCCGAGGCGATGTGCACACTCAGGTGCTCGGCCACCTGCTCGAACAGCTCGCGCTTGGCGGCGCTGGTCACCATCTCCGACCACTGGGCCATCTTGCCCTCGATCGCGCGGTGCTGGGTGATGAGAAGATCGATAGCATCCATCGTGGGTGTACTCGTCGTGTGGGCTCCGAACGCCCGGAGCAGCACGCCGCGTGCCTGCCCTCCGACGCCATGCCGCTCAACCGCCTGCACCACCGCCGTCTGCGCGAGATCTACCGGTCCGCCGGCTGGCCCTGCCACGATCCGGTGGAGATCGAGTTGCTCGCCGCCGGGCTGCTGGAGCGCCGCGTGACGGCCGACGGACGGGAGCGCCTCGACGTGACGCCGGCCGGCATCGAGGTGCTGGCGCAGGCCCTGGGCCGCAACCGGGCCGCCTTCGACGCCCATGCGGCGCTGGTCGAGCACGTCGCGCTCGGACTGGCGCGCGGCGGGCGGCTCGTCTGGCGGGAACTGCCCCTGCGCGCGCGGGTACAGGAGGGCGGCGGCGTGCAGGTCGAGCCGTTGCCGCTCTTCGCCCGAGAGGACGCCGCCGGCGACGCCTCGGAGGGCTGGGCCCCCGCGGCCCGACCGCCTGGCCGCTGGTGCGTGGCGCGGCCCGATGTGTTCTCCGTGCGTCACACCAGCGTCGAGGCCTACCTGGAACCCGTGGTGCACGAGATCAAGGTGCGCCGCGGCGACCTGCTCGCCGACCTGCGCGTGCCCGCCAAGCGGGCCGCCTACCTGGCGGTCGCGGGACAGTGCTACTACGTGATCCGCGAAGGCATCGCCGAGCCGGACGAGATCCCGCCCGAGTGCGGCGTGGTCATCGCGCGCGGCGAGGCGGACCGGCCACGACTGGAGGCGGTGCGCAGCGCCCCCCGCCACCCCCTGCCCGGCGGCCGGCTGCCCTTCGTCTGCTGGATGGCGCTGGCGCGCGCCGCGCCGCTGGCGCCCGCCCTGGACCCGGCGCAGCCGCTGCTGCACGACTGCGAGGACGAGGACGTGCACGGCAGGAAGACCTGACTTCCCGGCAAGATCCGCGCTGGCCGGGCCTGCACACCGGCAAAGCCCGCGCTACCATCGACCGCGATGAACGACACCACCCGCCCTGCCGCCGCCCGAGCCTTGCGCTACTACTGGGAAGACTTTCCGCCCGGCTCGGTGCGCGAGTTCGGCGCCAAGCGCGTCACCCGCGACGAAGTCATACGCTTCGCCTCCGAATTCGACCCCCAGCCCTTCCATCTGGACGACGAGGCCGCGCGCCATTCGCTGTTCGGCCGGCTGGCGGCCAGCGGCTGGCACACCTGCGCGATGGTCATGCGCATGATGTGCGACGAATACCTGCTCGAGGCGGCCAGCCTGGGCTCGCCCGGCATCGAGAACCTGCGCTGGCTCAAGCCCGTCTACCCGGAAGACGTGCTGCGGGTGCGCATGACGGTGTTGGAATCCCGTCCGATGAACAGCAAGCCGCACGTGGGCCTGATCCGCTCGCAGTGGGAGGCGATCGCGCGCCGCCCCGACGGCAGCGAGGACGCGGTGCTGCACATGGAAGGCTGGGGCATGTTCCGCCGCCGGGACGTGCCCGCCTGATAGGCTCCGATCCATGGACATGAACATCGACCCGCCCGTCGGCGAACGGGTGAAAGCGCTGCGGCAGGCACGGCGCCTCAGCCAGCTGGAGCTGTCGTTGCGGGTGGGCGTGTCGCAGCGGCACCTGAGCTTCATCGAGACCGGCCGCTCGCAGCCCAGCCGGGAGATGCTGCTCGCGCTGATGGACGCGCTGGAGCTGCCGCTGGCCGAGCGCAACCAACTGCTCATCAAGGCCGGCTTCGCCCCGCACTATCCGCAGCAGCCCCTGGCCAGCCCGGACATGGCCGCGGTGCGCGAGGCGCTGGAACAGCTGCTCGAGGCGCACGACCCCTGCCCGGCGATGGTGCTCGACAGCCGCTGGAACATCCTGCTGACGAACCGCGGGCTGGCGAAGCTGCTGCAACTGCTCTCGGGCCGCGACCTGCTCGCCGAGGCGCAGGCGGCGGGCCGCACGCTCAACGTGCTGGACATGCTGCTCGATCCGAACGGTCTGCAGCGCTGCTTCCTCAACCGCGACGAGATCCTTTCGCTCATCCACCGCCGCGTGTGGCGCGAGGTGCTGCACGAGCCGGAGCTGGAGCCTCGCCTGGCCGCCTTCGAGCGCCTGGGCATCACGCGTCGCAGCCCGGCGCAGGCCTACCCGCCGCCCACCCCGGTGGTGACCTCGCGCCTGCAGGTCCCGGGCACGTCGCACCCGCTCGCCTTCTTCTCGATGTTCACGACCTTCGGCACGCCGCACGACATCACCGCCGCGTCGCTCAAGGTCGAGCACCTGTTTCCGGCCGACGGGGCGACGCGCCAGTTCGTGCAAGCTTGGTTGTAGGCCAGCTGCGTCCCGGCTTAGCATGCGGTCCGGGCGGGTGGCATCGAGGTTCCCGCCCCCTGGCGACCGGAAAGGCAAGCATGTTGAGCAAGCGCATGGCGGCGATGGCCGCGTTGGCAGCGACCGCCGCAGGCGCGGCAAGCGCACAGTCCGAGACCCCGGCCGCACCTGCCGGGCCGGCCGCGATCGAGTGGGATGCCGAGGGGGCGGCGCGCAGCATGGCGAGCGTCGCGCCCAAGGACACCCAGCGCCATTGCACGGCGCTCAAGGCCCGCGAGCGTGTGGTCTACGCCTACGTCGCGCAAGGTCCGGTGGACTTTCGCATCGAGCCGGCCGGCAGCCTCCAGCCCCTGGTTTTCCAGGACCGGCAGCGCGAGGCGCGCGACGCCTTCACCCCGGCGCGCGAAGGCCGCTACTGCTGGGCCTGGATCAACCGGGGCGAGGTGCCGGTCCAGCTGTCCATTCAGTGGCGGCGCCGCTGAGCACCGCTGCCGGACAGCCACGCCGCACCGCCGCCGGCGGCCGGCCAATTGAGTCCGGGCCTGCGCTTTGCCCTATGCTTGGGCCTGCTGCTGCCACCTGAGGCCCGGCGCCCGGCCGCCCGAAGCCGGGCCGCAACCCCCATTGGGGGGTAGGGCGCAAGCCCCGGGGGCCAAAAGATACAAGATGCCGCCTCCCGTCGACCCCGCCCTGCGCTCGCTGCGCATCGAGTTGCCCGCCAAGCCGGACGTGCTGGTCCAGCTGGCCTTGCTGATGGCGGAGGACGAGGTGGACTTCAAAGCCATGGGCAGCCTGATCGAGGGCGACATGGCGCTGGCCGCGGCCGTGCTCCAGGCGGTGAATTCACCGGTCTACGGTCTGCGCCAGGCGGTGCGCACCGTGCAGCAGGCCATCCTCTACCTGGGCAGCCAGGAGGTGGCGGCCATCACCTATGAGATGGGCTTGCGCTCGGTGTTCCCCTCGTCGCCGGAGCTCGAAGCGCTGTGGCTGCGCGCCAACCGGCGCGGCATGCTGATGGCGCTGATGGCGCGACGCCTCGGGCTCGATGCCTTCGTCGCGCATTCGGCGGGCCTGTTCGAGGAATGCGGCAAGGCGGTGATGTTCCGCCACGCGCCCGAGCAGTACGGGCCCATGCTGCGCCACACGGCCAGCGACGATCTGCTGGTGCTGCAGGAAATGCAGGCCTTCGGCGTCGGCCACGACGCGCTCGGCGCGGCGATGTGCAAGTCCTGGGCGCTCGCCCCGGCCGCCACCACCTGCGTGCGTTACCACGTGGCAGTGCACACCGGCGGCGCCTGGCCGAAGGACGCGCAGGCGCTGCCGGTGTGCGCCCTGTCGGCCGTCTCGCACTACCTGTTGCGCGCTCCCGAAGCGCTCGGCCCCGCCGTCGAGGCAGCGGCGACGCTGTCGGGCCTGGATGAGACGCGCCTGCGCCAGGCGGCCGAGGACGCGCATGCGGTGCTGCGTGCCGCGTGACGGAACACTTCTTTCAACCCTGACGCTTGCGCGACAACCCTTGGGGGCAAACCCCGGTGACGAGGGCCCGCCCCCGGTGCCATGCTCGCGGATCCATATCGAGAAGGGACGCACGATGAAACGCCGCCAAGTTCTGAAGACCCTGGGCGCCGGTGCGGCAGCGCTCGGCGCGCCGGCCTGGTCCTGGGCGCAGAAGTTTCCCAGCCAGCCGATCAAGCTGATGGTCGCCTTCCCCGCGGGCGGCCCCACCGACATCACGATGCGCGTACTGGCCGAGAACGCGGGCAAGCTGCTGGGCCAGACCGTGGTGGTCGAGAACCGTCCGGGTGCCGGGGGCACGCTGCCCGCGCAGCAGTTGCAGCAGGCCAAGCCCGACGGCTACACCCTGGCCCAGATTCCGCTCGGGGTGTTCCGCCTGCCCTACACCACCAAGATCAGCTGGGATCCGGTCAAGGACATCACCTACATCCTCTGCGTGACAGGCTACGCCTTCGGCCTCGTGGTGCCGGCAGACTCACCGCTCAAGAGCTGGACGCACTTCGTCGCCTGGGCCAAGGCCAATCCGGGCCGCCTGACCTACGGCTCCACGGGCGCGCTGACCAGCCCGCACCTGACGATGGAGGAGATCGCGCAGAAGGTCGGCATCGAGCTGAACCACATCCCCTTCAAGGGCAGCGCCGACCTGATGCAGGCCATCCTCGGTGGGCACGTGATGGCTGCGGCCGACTCGACGGGTTTCGTGCCGCACGTGCATGCCGGCAAGCTGCGCGCGCTCAACACCTGGGGCCCGAAGCGCCTGGAGAAGCTGCCCGACGTGCCGACGCTCACCGAGCTGGGACTGGGCATCGTGCAGGCCTCGCCCTACGGACTGGGCGCGCCCAAGGGCATGGACCCGGGGCTGGTCAAGACGCTGCACGACGCCTTCAAGCAGGCGATGGAGATGCCCAACCACGTCGAGGCGCTGGCCAAGTACGACCAGGAGCTGATGTACATGGGCCCGCAGCAGTACAGCCGCTTCGCGGCCGAGACCTTCCAGAAGGAGAAGGCGCTCATCGAGAAGCTGGGGCTGGCCAAGCCGAGCTGAGGCGAGGCGGCCGGAACCAAGCAGCCCGGGCGAGGGTGCCTGGGCCCGGCTGGACGGCAGGCGCGGGCGGCAGCCCGCGCCTTGTTCTTTGGTGGGGAAACGGCGCTCGCGCCCTCAGTCCACCTTCGCGCCAGAGACCTTCACGACCTGCGCCCATTTCTTGTGTTCGCTGTCGATCAGGCGGGCGAACTCAGCCGGCGTGTTGCCGCTGGGGATCGCTCCCTGCGCGAGCAGCCGTTCCTTGAGCGCAGGCGAGGCCAGCGCCTTGGCCGTCTCCTGCTGGATGCGGTTGACGATGTCCGCCGGCGTGCCGGCCGGCGCGAGCAGGCCGAACCAGGAACTCGCCTCGTAGCCCTTCACCGGCCCGGCCTCGGCGACGGTCGGCACGTCGGGCAGGGCGTCGGAACGGTTGGCGGTCGTGACGGCCAGCGCCTTGAGCTTGCCGGCCTTGATGTGGGCCATGGCCGAGGGCAGGTTGTCGAACATCACGTCCATGCTGCCGCCGATCAGGTCCATCAGCGCCGGGCCGGAACCGCGGTACGGGAAGTGGACCATGTAGGTGCCGGTCATGGACTTGAACAGCTCGCCCGACAGATGGATGGACGTGCCGTTGCCGCTGGACGCCATGTTCAGCTTGCCCGGGTTGGCGCGGGCGTAGCGGATCAAATCCGCGACGTTGTTGATCCCGTACTCCTGCGCCTTGGCCGGGTTGATGACCAGCACATTGGGCACCGCAGCGACCAGTGTCACCGGCGTGAAGTCCTTGATGGGGTCGTAGGGCAGCTTGGGGTAGAGCGCCTGGTTGATGCCGTGCGTGCCCACGGTGCCCATCAGCAGGGTGTAGCCGTCGGCCGGCGCGCGCGCCACGTCGCCTGCGCCCAGGTTGCCGCCGGCGCCGGGCTTGTTGTCGACCACGAACTGCTGGCCGAAGGCCTTGGACAACTCGGGCGCGAGCGCGCGCGCCAGGATGTCGGTGGTGCCGCCGGGCGCGAAGGGCACGACGATGCGCACCGGCTTGCTCGGCCAGGACTGGGCCCCCGAGGGCAGTGAGACGGCGGCGAGGGCGGCCGCCGCGCAGGACGCCAGCATCCAGCGGCGGCGGGAAAAGGAAACGTTCATGCAGTACCTCCAGGACCCGCCACCCTAGACCCCACGGACCGGCGCGCCAACCCGGGCTATCCCCCGGCGGCAGCGGCTTCGTGCGGCTTGCGCAATCCCCGGTCCGCATCGCGGAACGGCCCCTGCGCGCGGGCGAGTGCACGCGGGCCCGCAAACCGTGCACGAAAGCCGTGGCCGAGTGCACGTCCCGTGACGTGCCGCATGGCGCTGTGAGGGTTCTTGCGCTCCAATCGGGGACAAGGCCCCTCCTAGAATCGCGCACCCTTCCTGCCTCCGCGCCGTGAACGCCCCCGCCCCCGCCCCGGCCTCGCTCCCTTCTCCCGCCGACGCGCCGGCCGCCCGCGCCGTCATCGCGGTGGGCGCGGTCTTCTGCCTGCTGGGCGCGGTGGTGATCGGCCTGTTCTACGACGGCCTGCAGCCGCTGCAGCGCGGGCTGGCGGTCTCCGTGATGCTGGCCATGGCGGCGGTGCTGGGCGCGCTGGCGGCGTGGACGCCGCAGAGGTGGCTGCGACCGGGCGCCGCGGCCGCGCTCACCAGTTGCGTGATCGGAGTGTTGCTCGTCTCGGCGGTCTCCGGGCAGGGGCTGCACAGCACCACCATGCCCACGATCGCCATGTTCGTGATGGTCGCGGGCCTGCTGGCCGGCTGGCGGGCCGCTGCGGCGATCACGCTGCTGGCGCTGGCCGGCACCGTCGGCCTGCTGCTCATGGAACAGGCCGGGATGCTGCCCGGTGCCGCAGCGCCGGCCGCCGCCTCCGTGACCAACCGGGCCATGGCGCTGTCGGCCATCATCCTGTGCGGCCTCGGGCTGGCGTGGGCATTCGCGATCTATGCACACCGCCATCAGGTGCTGGAGGCCCGCGCACGGGAAGCGACCGAGTCGAGCGAGCGGCGCTGGCGCAGCCTGTTCGCGCGTTCACCCTCGGCGCTGCTGCTGCACCGCGAGGGCATCGTGATCGCGGCCAACGAGGCCGCCGCCCGGCTCTTCGGCTTCGAGCACCCGGAGCTGATGTGCGGACAACCCCTGCTCGATCTGTACGACGACGCGTCCCGCCCGCTCGTGCACGCGCGGCTGGCGCTGTTCGACGCCCTGCCCGAGGGCGAGACGCTGCCGATGGCGGAGTTCTCGATGCGGCGGGCCGACGGACAGCACCTCTTCGTCCACGCGACCGGCGCGCGCGTGCACCTGCCGGACGGGCCGGCGATCGAGTCCGTGTACGTCGATGTCACCGAGCGGCGCACCGCCGAGAAGGCGCTGCTGCGCTCGCAGGCGTTGCTGACCGAGCTGTTCTCGTCCAGCCCGGACATCGTCACCGTCACCGAGCCCGAGACCGGCCGCTACATCCTCGTCAACCCAAGCCTCGAGCGCCGGTTGGGCTACAGGCCCGAGGAGGTGCTCGGGCGCACGGTGATCGAGGTCGGCGTGTTGCCCAGCCAGGCCGAGCGGCAGCGCTTCCTCGAGATCATCCGCCGCGACGGCTCCGTGCAGGACTACCTGGTGCACTACCGGGCCAAGGACGGCCGGCTGGTGCCCTGCCTGATTTCGGGCACCATCTTCCACGTGGACGGCACGCCGTACCTGCTGGTGCTCACGCGCGATGTGAGCGAACGGCTGCGCTCGCGCGCCGAGTACCAGGCCATCCTCGACAACGCGCCGGTCGGCATCGCGGTGGTGCAGGACGGCCGCTTCGAGCAGGCCAACGCGAAGCTCGAGCACATGCTGGGGTGGGAAACGGGCACGCTCACCGGCCTGCCGGTCAGTGCCATCTGGCCTTCCGAAGAGGAGTTTCAGGCCGTGCGCGCGCGGGCCGCGGAGGCGTTGGCACGCGACGAACGGGTGGACATCGAGCACGAGATGGCGCGGCGCGACGGCAGCCGCTTCTGGAGCCGCATGCGCGCATCGCGCATCGACGACGGCCACCTCGAGCGGCGCAGCACCCTGTGGATCCTGGAAGACGTGACCGAAACCCGTCGCACCGCCCGCGATCTGGCCATCGCCAAGGAGGAGGCCGAGGCGGCGAGTCGGGCCAAGAGCATGTTCCTCGCCAACATGAGTCACGAGATCCGCACGCCGCTGCACGGGGTGCTGGGGCTGGCGCAACTCGCGCTGTCGCCCGGCGTGCATGCGCTGCGTCGGGAAGAGTACCTGCGCCGCATCGTCGACAGCGCGCAGAGCCTGTCCGGCATCATCTCCGACATCCTGGACCTGTCGAAGATCGAGGCGGGCCGGCTGCAGTTGGAGCATCTGTCGTTCGACCTGCACGAACTGCTGCGCGGCCTGTACCAGTCCTACCGCGAACTGGCGGCGAGCAAGGGCCTGCGTTTGGACCTGCGCGTGGGCCCCGGCGTGCCTCGCCAGGTGATGGGCGACCCGCTGCGCCTGCGGCAGATCCTCGGCAACTACCTCAGCAACGCGCTCAAGTTCACCGAGCGCGGCTCCATCGAGATACTCGCCGCGACCACCGAGCGCACGGTGCGCCTGGCCGTGCGCGATCAAGGACCGGGAATCGAGCCCGGGCTGCGCGACCGGCTCTTTCAGCCGTTCACTCAGGCCGACGAATCGATCTCGCGCCGCTACGGGGGCACCGGCCTGGGTCTTTCGATCTGCCGTGAACTGGCGCGCCTGATGGGCGGGCAGGTCGGCGTGGAGAGCCAGCCGGGGGCGGGGGCGCTGTTCTGGCTCGAGTTGCCGCTGCCGGCAAGCACCGCGCATGAACGCGCTGCGCCGCCCGCGCTGTCCGACGGGCGCCGGCTGCGCGGTGCCCGCGTGCTCGTCGTCGAGGACAACCCCGTCAACATGATGATCGCCGTCGCGATGCTCGAGCGCTGGGGCATCGAGGTCGTGCCCTCGGGCGACGGCCGGGACGCCCTCGCGAAGCTGGAAGCGGCAAACGGGCGCTTCGACGCGGTGCTCATGGACCTGCACATGCCCGCGATGAGCGGCTACGAGGTGACGCGCCGGGCGCGCGAGCGCTGGGATGCGCATGCGCTGCCCATCATCGCGCTCACCGCGGCGGCACTGGTCAGCGAGCAAGAGCGCGCGTTGGAGGCGGGCATGAACGACTTCATCCCCAAGCCCATCGACATGGAGCGGCTGTACGCCGCCCTCGCGCGCTGGGTGCGCTGCGAGGGTTCGTCCACGGTGGCGTGAGGCCGCCGGAGGGCAAGCCGGGGCTCAGGCCAGGGCCAGCACCAAGCCCATCGCCGCGTACGGCAACAGCACTTTCACCGCGACCATCGCCCAGTCGCCGGCGCACACCCGCCGCCAGGACGGCATGCGCAGGCGGAAGTAATCGCGGGGGGAGGTCGGTGTCGTGAAGTTCATGATCTGCTCCTGAACGTGAAGGATTCGAGGCACGAGCCGGGCTGCACGCGGTCGCGGAAGGCGACGCATGACGGCAACCGGGTCGCGGGTACAGACGAGCGCGATCGCGACAGGCCGGTCAGGGGCCTGTCCGACACACGCGCGCGGCAGACGCGGCGAACCTAACGATCAGGGACGCAGAAGGAGGCCCGGCGGGCGCGCCGGCGGATGCGGGGCATGCTGCGCAGACGCTGCGCAGCCGGAATCAAGGCGGGCACGAGAGGCAGGAGTCGCCTTGCGTCTTGCCCGCCGGAGATGGCGGTTGGGGACATGGGGTCTCTCCTTGATTGAGGTGGTGCCGCTGGCACCACCCCTTCAATCTAGCCGAAGCTGAAAGGCTTTGCCACTGAAGGCTTTATCAGAGGAGGGACCGCACCTGCCGCACCGGGGGGTGCGGCAGGCATGACGCCGCAAGGCTTCAGCGCTTGCGCCCGCCCAGCAGTGCGGAGAGCAGGATGGCGCCGAAGGTGGCGGTCCCGATGCCGCCGAGCGCGAAGCCACCGATCTTGAGCGTGAAGTCGCCAGTGCCCAGGATGAGCGTGATCGCCGCGACGATCAGGTTGGTGTTGTCGGAGAAGTCGACCCGGTTGTCGACCCATATCTTCGCGCCGGCCACCGCGATCAGGCCGAACACGACGATGGACACGCCACCCATGACGGCCAGCGGCACGGCCTGGATCAGCGCTCCGAACTTCGGGCTGAAGCCCAGCAGGATCGCGATCAGCGCCGCGACGACGAAGATCGCGGTCGAGTAGATCTTCGTCGCCGCCATCACACCGATGTTCTCGGCGTATGTCGTGACGCCGGTGCCGCCCGAGGCACCCGAGACCATGGTCGCGATGCCATCGCCGACGAAGGCACGGCCCATGTAGGGATTGAGGTCGCGGCCTGTCATCGCGCTCACCGCCTTGATGTGACCGAGGTTCTCGGCGACCAGGATGATCGCCACCGGCGCGATCAGCAGCATGGCCGTGCCGTCGAAGACCGGGGCCGCGAAATTCGGCAAGCCGAACCACGGCGCGTTCGCGATGCCGGACAGGTCGATCGGCTTGCCCAGGCCCAGGCCGTTGGTGAGCACCGCGTAGATGATGGACGCGACGATGAGGCCGACCAGGATCAGCAGCCGCTGCACCATGCCGCGGGTGAACACCGCGACGGCACCCACCGCCAGGAAGGTCAGCGCCTGCATCCACGCATCGAAGGGCGTGGGCGCCATGTTCTTGATCGGCACCGCCGCCAGGTTCAGGCCGATCACCGCCACCACCGAGCCGGTGACCACCGGCGGCATGAAGCGCTCGATCCAGCCTGTACCCGTGCCCATGACGATCAGACCGATGAGCGTGTAGAGCACGCCGCAGGCGATGATCCCGCCGAGCGCGACGCCGATGTTGGCGTTCGCGCCCTGGCCGGCATAGCCGGTCGCCGCGATCACCACGCCGATGAAGGCGAAGCTCGAACCCAGATAGCTCGGCACCTGCCCGCCGACGATGAAGAAGAAGATGAGCGTGCCAATACCGCTCATCAGAATGGCGACGTTCGGGTCGAAGCCCATCAGCAGCGGGGCGAGCACGGTGGCGCCGAACATGGCGACCACGTGCTGCAGGCCCATCGCCACCGTCTGCGGCCACGGCAGGCGCTCGTCAGGCGCGACGACCCCCTCTGTCTTTTCGCGCCACTGGGGAAAGAGGCTCATAAGAGAAGCTCCAGGTGATGTGAATGGCCCCGCGCACCGTGCCGGGGCGGCGCGTGCGAGTGTAGGAGCTTGTAAGCAAGTTTGACACCCGTCGCGGCGACGGAAGGGCGGCCGCGGCGGGGCGCCGCGTCAGAAAAAGAAAGGCGGCCGGGGCTCTCGCTCTCTCCCTACCCCGGCCGCCGCCCTCTCCCTCGACGTCCCCATGTGAATCTGGGCAGGAAGGGCAGTCCCCTCGCGCGGACGCAATGCGCTCGGGACAACAGGCGGGCCCGCGGCGGCCGACGCCGCGGGCCGTCGATCGGTTTCTTCAGCGCATCCGCAGCGCCAGCGTACGCTGGCCCGGCTCGCTGCGCGACTGCAGCACCTGGTACTGGCGCATGCCGGCCGCAGGCGCCGTGGCCGTGCCCGTCGGCGCAGGCGTGCCGCCGGTGCGTTGCGGCTCACGCTGGGTCAGGTGCCGGGCCAGCACCGTCGAAGCGATGGCAGAAGCGGAGGCAGGTTTCATGGCTTGAACCACTGGCTGGGCGCGAAGTCGGTGCACAGGAACACGGGCGCCGGCCGCTTGAGGCGCGACCACAGCGGGGCAGGCGAGGACTCGGCGGTGCGCGGCGTGAGCCGGATCAGCGACGACCAGCCGCCCCGCTGCGCGGGCTTCGCCTCGCTCTGAACGGCCGCTTCGCGACGGCCACGGCGGGCGATGTGCCCGGCCAGGGACAGCAGGGCCGGACGGCGTTTCGGGGTGGCGGGCATGGTGCGCTCTCGTGCTCGGATACCGGGCCGTGCGCAGCTTCCGTGCCAACCCCGATTTCGTAACGAAATTTCAAAGGATGCCAAACAGTTCCGCTCCGGGAGGGGGCGCCGACCTGTTCCTTGTTACAGGTTTGACGCATCGTGTCAGTCGGTGTGGCACAAGCGTCGGCTTGTGTCAATCTGGCGCACCTGCTCAGGCACCAGGGCCGGCTACTGGCCGGCGACGAAACGCACGACCGCCTGCGCGACCGAGGGGTCCTTGAGCACGCGCCGATGGCCCAGCCCCTCGGTGACCAGCAGGCGTGCCTGCGGCAGCAGCGCCGCCATCCTCAGGCCCTCGCGCAGCGGCACCGCCGTGTCGGCCGCGTCGTGCACCACCAGCGCCGGCTGCGGCACGCGCGGCGCGAGGTGGGCGGCGTTGAGCTTCTCGAACACGATGGCCTCGCGGGCCTCGAGGTGGCGCACCATGGCCGCGCGAGTGGTCTCGTGCAGACCGAAGACTGCCGCGTACTCCCGGGTGACTTGGACGAGGTCGGTCGGCGCGGCGACGACCACGAGCCTGTGCGCCGA
Source organism: Burkholderiaceae bacterium (assembly GCA_035559275.1). Lineage (GTDB taxonomy): Bacteria > Pseudomonadota > Gammaproteobacteria > Burkholderiales > Burkholderiaceae_C > Caldimonas. The sequence goes on along the minus strand of DATMBN010000021.1, from coordinate 11,573 downwards.
CATCCCGCGGGCCAGCGCGGCCAGTGCCGATGCCCCGCCCATGGAGTGACCGACGAGCGCGGCGAGCGGGCCCAGGCGATGCCCGAGGTACTCGAGCGCGCGCACGAACTGCGGCAACGTCGACTGCCACCCGGCGCTGCGCCCGTGCCCCGGCTGGTCCACCGCGACGACCGCGTAGCCGGCCGCCTGCAGCGCGTCGGCCAGCGGGGCCATCTGCAGCCCCCACCCGCCCCACCCATGGGTCAGCAGCACGAGGGGCGCGCCCTCGGGTGCACTCCAGCGGTAGAGAGTCAGGCTCGCGCCCTCGAAGGGCAGTCGCTCCATCCATACGCCGCGGGGCGGGCGGATGTGGCGGGTCGCGAGCTTGGTGGGCACGGGCGTGCAGAAGACGCGGGCGGCCGCCCGTGCGGCGAGCCGCCCGCCCGTCGCCTGCGTGGCGCGCAAAGCCAGGCGCAGCATCGGGAAGAAGCGGTTGGCGGTGAAGCTGCGCGCGGTGGGGGTCGCGGCCGGCGCCGCGGCGGTCGAGAGGCTGGCGGGGTTCATGGCAAGTCTCCGAGGTGGCCGCTCAGGGCAGCGCGGAAAAGTCGTCGTTGCTGCGCGGCAGCATCTTCCACAGGCGCGCGGCCAGCACGGCAAGGCGGGCGGCCACGGCCAGGCCCAGGGCTCCGATGACGATCAACATGGCGAACTCCTATTTCGCACGGTCGTGCGACACTGGTGGAGAAAAAGGGCACCTTGTGGGTGCGCGTAGGGGACTCCTTGTGCGTTCCTCGCCGGGCGCTCAACCCCCGGCGGGTCTGGACGCCGGCTGGCGATAGGTCTCGATGATGCGTCGGTAGGCGGTCCAGGTACGGTCTGCGGCCTTCGGGTCCCGAAGGAAGCGGGCGTCACGCATCAGCGCGATGAAGAGGCCGTCGAGCTCGAACACCACCTGCTCGACGTCGATGTCCGGCTTCAGGTGCCCGGCGTCGATGGCCTGGATCACCGAACGCCGCAGCGTCGCGCGCCAGCGCTGGATGCCGTCATACAGCAGGTCGCGCAACGGCCCTTCGCGGTCGTCGAATTCGAAGGCACCGGCGCAGTAGAGGCAGCCGGTGTGAGCCTCCACTTCGCGTACGCGCTGCAACCACAGCCGCACGATCGCGTCCAACCGCGGCAGCCCACGGGCCTCGCGCATCGCCGGCAGGAAGACGTCCTGCAGGAAGCGCCGGTCGTACTCCTCGATCACCGCCTTTTGCAAGGCCTCGCGCGAGCCCACGCGGGAGAACACCCCGCTCTTGGACATGCCCAGGCGCTTGGCCACTTCGCCGATGGTCAGGCTCTCCAGCCCTTCGGCGGAGGCCATCAACAAGGCGGTGTCGAGGATGGCCGCGCGTGTGAGTTCGCTGCGGCCGGTCTTGGCTTCCATGGAAGCAAATCTAGCACGATCGTGCGAAACATCAAGCCCGGCCGACGAACGGCGCGCGGTTCACGCGGACTCAGCCCAGCCCCGCCTTCTCCAGCCCGAAAAGCCTGTCCTTCGAGCCGGGCGGGTTGCGGAACGCGGCGTTCAGGCGGTTCCAGCCGTTGATCGAGACGATGCGGAAGGTGAGCTCGACCAATTCCTCCTCCGAGAAGTGCTTGCGCACCAGCTCATACGCCGCGTCCGAGACCCCGGTGTGGTCGAGCGAGGTCAAGGCCTCGGTCCAGGCGAGCGCGGCGCGCTCCTTGGCGGTGAACAGGGGCGACTCGCGCCAGATCGCCAGGTGGTGCAGGCGCAGCTCGCGCTCGCCGTGGATCTTCGCCTGCTTGACGTGCATGTCCAGACAGAAGGCGCAGCCGTTCAGCTGCGAAGCGCGGATGTCCACCAGCAGGGCGAGGCCCTCGTCCAGGGTGAACGCCGTCGCGAAATCGAGGTACTTCTTGAACAGGTGCGGAGACAGGGACGCGTAGTCGAGGCGCGCAGCCGTGGTCTGTGTGCTCATAGGGTTTCCTTTGCAGATGTTGGGGGCGCCTTCGTCGCGGGAGTGGGCGCCGTCATGAAGACGGGCGCGGTGCGTCGGTTGTGACAGCCGTGCGATGGATGGACGGCCTGGCCGGGGCGGACAGAAGGCTCTTGCACTCGGGAACGGCTCCAGAGCGGCTCAGGAGGCATCGGAGCGCGACCTGTGCTTGAACTCGAACACGCGGACGATGACGTAGGCGATGAGGGCGAACACGAAGAAGACGAGGAGCATCCAGGCAATGCCTTGCAGCGTCTCGATGACCGTGCGGTAGACCTCCAGTACCCAGCGGTCGGCCGTGAGCTCGAGGACCCTGGCCTTGTCGTCATGCGGCTGCGGGCTAATGTACCGCTCCAGTTCCCACACCCGCACCCCCTTGGAGATGCCCACCACGTAGGTGGCGAACTTCAGGTACCGCAACCACGCGTGGCTGATGTCGTCGGCGATGATGCGCTTGAGGATGCCGTCGATGGGCTGCGCAAAGAGCCTGACGACCAGGAACGAGACGCCCACGGCGATCGCGAAAGTCACGAGCAGGAGGATGAGGAACATGAGCAGCCCGGCACGCGGTGGAGCCCGCGGCGTAACGGTAGCACGCGCGCACGACAGGCCGGGGCCTGTCGTGCGCGGGGTGCGCGGGACCGTGCGACCACCCTGAACCGGGCCGCCGGCGAGGAGAATGCGCGCATGTCGAACACCCCCCTGCTCTCCCTGGTGCTGACGGTCGTCGAAGCCAGCGCGACGCTGGCCTTCGCCCTGTCCGGCCTGCTCGAGGCTGCGCGCAAGCGTCTGGACGCGGTGGGCGTCTGTCTGGTCGCCGGCCTGGCGGCTTTCGGCGGCGGCACCTTGCGCGACGTGCTGCTCGACCGGCGGCCGTTCTTCTGGGTGGCGCACTCGGAATGGCTGTGGGCGTTGCTGGCCCTGTGCGTCGTCGCCATGGCCTTCCTGCGCGCCCGGCACTTCGCCCCGACCGAACGGGCGATGCAATGGCCGGACGCGCTGGGGCTGGGCCTCTTCAGCGCCAGCGGTACCCAGCTCGCCCTGGCGCAGGACCTGCCGGGCATCGTGGCCGTGCTGATGGGCGTGATCACCGCCACCTTCGGCGGCGTGCTGCGCGACATCGTCTGCAACGAGATCCCGACCGCGTTGCGGGACCACCGGCCGTATGCGGTGTGCGCGTTCGTCGGCGGTTGGGTGCTCGTGGCCGCCCAGCACGCCGGCATGCCCGCGGGATGGGGGCTGGTACTGGCGGCCGTCACGGCGACGGGTCTGCGCGTGGCCGCGCTCCTGACCGGCTACACGCTGCCGCGATGGTCTTCGGGCGCGGAAGGGCCCTAAAGGCGCCGCCCGCGGTCGCGCCGGTCGCAGGTTGCTGCGGCCTCGTGGAGCCGCGTCTGAAGCCCCACCTCGCAACTCGCGGCTGGCACGTCGCAAAGCGGGTGACGGACCTCCCGCTGCCCACGCAAGCGAGCCGGCCGCATCGCCCAAAGCGCGATCCCGCGCCGCGGGTGAGGGCGATCTCGGTGGCCGACGACCGAGACACCGTCAACCGCCGCATCGTCCTCGCTGCCCGCCCCCGGGGACTGCCCACGCCCGAGAACTTCCGCCTGGAAGAGACTGACGTTCCCAACCCCGGAGAGGGACAAGTTCTCCTGCGCACGCTGTATCTTTCGCTGGACCCCTACATGCGCAACCTGATGGACGAGGTCGGCCCCGGTTACGCGCCGCCGATCGCGCTGGGCGCGCCGATGGTGGGCGGCACCGTCAGCCGCGTGGTCGCGTCGCGCGATCCGCACTACCGCGTGGGCGACCTCGTGCTGGGCAGCGCCGGCTGGCAGGACTACACGGTGTCCAACGGGCAGGAGCTGACGCCACTGGGCGACCTGTCGCGCCCGTCCCTCGCGCTCAGCGGGCTCGGCATGCCAGCCTTCGCGGCCTACGTGGGGCTGCTGGACATCGGGCAGCCCCAGCCCGGCCAGACGGTGGTCGTCGCGGCGGCGACGGGCGCGGTCGGCTCCGTCGTCGGGCAAATCGCCAAACTCAAGGGCGCGCGCGTGGTCGGCATCGCGGGCGGCCCCGAGAAGTGCCGCCACGCGGTGCAAGACCTGGGCTTCGACGCATGCATCGACCGCCGAGATTCGCGCTGGGCCGAGCAACTCGCCGCCGCCTGCCCCGGCGGTATCGACGTCTACTTTGAAAACGTCGGCGGCGAGGTGTTCGAGGCCGTGCTGCCACTGCTCAACCTCGGCGCTCGGGTGCCAGTGTGTGGCTTCATCGCGCACTACAACGACGCGTCCCTGCCCGCCGGCCCCAACCGCCTTCCGACACTGCTGGCCGCCGTCCTGCAAAAGCGCATCCGCATGCAGGGCTTCATCATCCTCGACCACTACACCACGCGCTTCGATGCCTTCCGCCGCGATATGGACGAGTGGATCGCCGCGGGGCGCATCAACGTACGCGAGGACGTCGTCGATGGCCTGGAGAACGCGCCCACTGCCTTCATCGGCCTGCTGCAGGGGCGCAACTTCGGCAAGCTCCTCGTGCGCATGGCCGACGAGTGAGCCAGGGTGAGCCTCTTCCATTTTTCGATATTTCGACTATGATCGAATCATGGAAGAAAAAGACGTCGTTCGCGCCCTGGCCGCACTGGCCCACAGCGCACGCTTGCAGGTGTTCCGTGCGCTGGTGGTCGCCGGCCCACGGGGCATGACGCCGGGCGTGATGGCCGAAGGCAGCGGCATTGCGGCCGCCACCTTGTCCTTCCATCTGAAGGAACTGATGAATGCCGGCCTGGTGACGCAAGAGCGCCAGGGACGGCATCTCGTCTACCGGGCATCGTTCGACCGGATGAACGGCCTGCTCGGGTACCTCACCGAGAACTGCTGCCAGGGGCAAGCCTGCCTGGACGACTCCTCCGCCTCCTGCAAATGCTGAATAGGAAGGACCCGCGATGAAACGCTTCCACGTCCACCTCCACGTCGAGGACCTCGACCGCAGCGTCGCCTTCTACTCCAGGCTCTTCGCCGCGGAGCCGACCCGGCTCGAGAGCGACTACGCCAAGTGGATGCTCGACGACCCGCGGATCAACTTCGCGATCTCGACCCGAGGCAAGGCGCCGGGCGTGGATCACCTGGGCTTCCAGACGGACGACCCGGCCGAACTGTCCGAGCTGAAGGCCCGTGCCGAAGCGGCCGACATGGCCTTGCTGGACGAAGGCACGACGACCTGCTGCTACGCCCGCAGCGAAAAGCACTGGGTCACGGACCCGCAAGGAATCGCGTGGGAGCACTTCCACACCCTCGGCGACATTCCCGTGTTCAAGGCCGAGGCCGTGGCAGGCGCGCCGGAGCAACCCGCCGCCTGCTGCACCCCGGCCACGCGCGGCAAGCCGGTCGGGATCGCGGTGAAGCCCGCAACCTCCTGCTGCTGAGGCCTGCGGTGAGAGGTCGCACCTACCGCACCTTGTTTTCGTTCTCAAGCGCCGCATCGAGCTGATGCTGGCGCTCCCCCATGCCTCGCTCGATCGCATGTCGCTGCAGCGCGCCGTGCGCGAGATCGGGCGCAAGTGATCCACGAAAGATCGTCGATGACCCTCCACGTCCTCATCCTCTGCACCCACAACTCCGCGCGCAGCGTGCTCGCCGAAGGCATGCTCAACCACTGGGCGCGCCAACTCGGCCGCAACGTGCGCGCGCACAGCGCGGGCAGCACGCCGAGCGGACGCATCAACCCCTTCGCGCTCGAGGCCCTGCGCGAGGCGGGCATCGACACCAGCGGCTTTCGCAGCAAGAGCTGGGACGAATTCACCGAGCCCGGCGCACCGCCGCTGTCCATCGTGATCACCGTCTGCGACAGCGCGGCGGCCGAACAGTGCCCCGTGTTCTTCGGCGGACAGGGGATGCAGCCGGTGAAGGTCCACTGGGGCTACCCCGACCCGTCGAATGCGGAAGGCGGCGACGAGGGCAAGCGCCGCGCGTTCGAATTGACGCGCCAGGCGATCGGCTATCGCATGCTGCAACTGCTGGCGCTGCCGATCGAAACCATGGACCGTGCCTCGCTGCAGGAAGCGCTGCAACTGATCGGTCAGAGCTGATGAACACGTCGACCACACTCGCCGCCCGGCGCGCCGCGCCGTCGATGAGCGTCTTCGAGCGCTACCTCACCGTGTGGGTGCTGCTGTGCATCGTAGTCGGCGTCGCGCTGGGCCAAGGGCTGCCGGGCGTGTTCCAGGCCATTGGCCGCATGGAAGTCGCCCAGGTCAACCTGCCCGTGGGCCTTTTGATCTGGGTGATGATCATCCCGATGCTGCTCAAGGTCGACTTCGGTGCCCTGCATCAGGTGCGACAGCACTGGCGTGGCATCGGCGTGACGTTGTTCGTGAACTGGGCGGTCAAGCCGTTCTCGATGGCCGTGCTGGGCTGGATCTTCGTGCGACACGTGTTCGCGCCCTGGTTGCCTGCCGACCAGCTCGATGCGTACATCGCCGGCCTCATCCTGCTGGCCGCCGCGCCCTGCACCGCGATGGTCTTCGTCTGGAGCCGGCTCACCGGCGGCCACCCGCTTTTCACGCTCAGTCAGGTCGCGCTGAACGACACCATCATGGTGTTCGCCTTCGCCCCCCTGGTCGCGCTGTTGCTCGGGCTGTCGTCCATCACGGTGCCCTGGGCCACGCTGCTCACGTCGGTGCTGCTCTACATCGTGGTCCCGGTGGTGATCGCGCAGCTGTGGCGGCGCGCGCTGCTGCGCCGCGGTCCCGGGGCGCTCGAGGCAGCGCTCGCCCGCATCGGCCCCTGGTCCATCGTCGCGCTGCTGGCCACGCTGGTGCTGTTGTTCGCCTTTCAGGGCGAGGCCATCCTGAAGCAACCCCTCGTGATCGCGATGCTGGCGGTGCCCATCCTGATCCAGGTGTTCTTCAACTCCGGCCTGGCCTATTGGCTCAACCGCCGCGTCGGCGAGTCGCACGACGTCGCCTGCCCCTCGGCGCTCATCGGCGCGAGCAACTTCTTCGAGCTGGCGGTGGCCGCGGCGATCAGCCTGTTCGGCTTCGAGTCCGGCGCTGCACTGGCCACCGTCGTGGGGGTGCTGATCGAGGTGCCGGTGATGCTGCTGGTCGTGCGCGTCGTCAATCGCACCAAGGGCTGGTACGAGGCCGGGGCCCGGGCCCGCTGAAAGGCGGCAGGCGGGCCGCCGCGCTCAGTCGCACTCGGCCGGCTCCAGCGTCTTCGCCCGCGCCAGCTCCGGAGCCGACGCCAATCGCGCCGCGAGCGCATCGACCGCGCGTTCCGCCTGCGCGAGCGAGGCGGCCAGCCTCTCGTCGGCGAACTCGTCGTACTCCACCGCCACCGTGTGCATGTCGGTGATGCCGATGTAGCCGAAGGCCGTGCGTATCGATGGCTCGACGTGGTTGGCATGGCGCAGCCGCTGCTCGTCGTACCCGTAGTCGCCGCGCGCGCTGAGGACGACGAGCTGCTTGCCCTGCCCGGCCAGCAGCGGCCAGTAGGGCTGGTCCGCGCGGCTGCGGTCGAAGCCGAAGGTGCGGCCCACGCGCACGATGTTGTCGATGTACGCCTTGAAGCCCGCCGGCACGCCGAAGTTGTACATCGGCACGCCACAGACGATGAGGTCGGCCGCGACGAGTTCGTCGACCAGCGCATCGCTTTCGGCCAGTTCTTCGCGCATCCACGCCTGGCGCGCGGCCGGCGGCGTGAAGGCCGCATGGATCCAGCGTCCGCTCACCGGCCGGGGTGGGTGCTGCCCGACGTCCCGGTACACCACGCGGTCTGCGGGCCGCCGGGCACGCCAGGCTTCGACGAACCGGGCCGTGAGCCGGCGCGTGTGCGAGCCGTGGCGCTCCAGGCCGGACAGCCCCGGGCGTGCGCTGGCGTCTATGTGAAGAACCGTTTTCATCTGTCTCTCCTTCGCTCGAGTGCAAGACGGGCACAAGCGTAGGAGGCCCTGGCGCGCCGGACAAACGATGCTTTCTCGTCTGACGGATGACTTTTATTCATCCGTCCGTGCCGCACAATGGGCGCATGGGACGCCGTCTTCCACCCCTGTCGCAGCTGCGCGCCTTCGAGGCGGCCGCGCGGCACCTCAGCTTCAAGCAGGCCGCCGCCGAGCTGCACGTCACCCCGACGGCGATCAGCCACCAGATACGCAAGCTGGAGGACTGGCTGCAACGCCCGCTCTTCGAGCGCCACACCCGCCAGGTGATGCTCACCGGCGTCGGGCAGTTGCTGCTGCCGGTGCTGAAGGAGGGCTTCGATGCCTTCGCGCTCGCGCTCGAATCCGCCGCTCAGCTGCCCGCCGCGTCGCAGGTCACGCTCTCGGCCACCCCCGGCTTCGTCAGCTTCTGGCTGTTGCCACGCCTGGGGAACCTGCGCTCCCGGCACCCGCACATCCATCTGCAGATCCACGCGAGCACCGAGGTTGCGCGCATCGACGAGGGCGAGGTGGACCTGGCGGTGCGATACGGGCGGGCCGCCGCGGACGGCGACGAACAGCGACCGCTCGCCGTGGAGCGCTTCGCGCCGGTTGCCAGCCCGCGCCTGCGCTTGCGCCGGGCGGACGACCTTCGGCGATACCGTCTGATCCACTACGAATGGCGGCGCGTGTCCTCCCGCACCCCGACGTGGGCCCGGTGGCTCGCTCTGGCCGGGATCGAGCACCCGGACGCACAGGGCGGACTGCGTTTCAACGACGAGAGCCACGCCGTCCAAGCAGCGATCGCAGGGGAGGGTGTGGTCCTCGCCGGGCAGGTGCTGGTGCAGGATCTGCTGACCCGCGGCCTGCTGGAGGCGCCGCTTCATCCGGCGCTCGACGCGCAGGGGTACTTCCTGCTGCGTTCGCCCCGCTCCGCGCCCCGGCCCGCGGTGCAGCAGGTGGGAGACTGGCTGGCCGAACAGTTCCTGACCGGCTCCGGTCGCACCCGTGGCCCGGCCCAACCCTCGTGACAACGCAAGGCGCAAGACGGTACTAAGATCACCCCCACTCGGAGACAAGATGCTCATGGAAACCCATCAACCGCCCGTCCATCCCATCGACTCGCGCACCTCCTTCCTCGAGGAGAAGGCGTTCAAGTCGCGCACCGTGCTGCTTTTCGGCCCCATCAACGACACGGTCGCCCAGGACATCGTCCGGCGGCTGATCGCGCTCGCGGCCGACTCGAACGAGCCGATCGACATGCTGGTCTCTTCGCCCGGCGGCCATCTGGAATCGGGCGACAGCATCCACGACGTGGTGCGCTTCATCGGCGCGCCGGTGAACATGATCGGCACCGGCTGGGTGGGCAGCGCAGCGACGCACGTGTACCTCTCCGTGCCGCGCGAGCGGCGCTTCTGCCTGCCCAACACCCGCTTCCTGATCCACCAGCCCAGCGGCGGCGCGGGTGGCCAGGCCACCGACATCGCCATCCAGGCCAAGGAGATCATCAAGGCCCGCGAACGCATCGCGCGCACGATCGCCCGCGAGACGGGCCAGCCCTTCGAGCGGGTGATGGCCGACATCGAGCGTGACCGCTGGCTGTCCCCCGAAGAGGCGGTGGACTACGGCCTGGTGGGCCGCGTCATCGAGCGCCAGGCGGACCTGCGGGGCTGACGCACCGCGCTGCGTCCGGGGCTACCCCTTCCTCGAAGCGGTGACGAGCCCCGCCACCTGCGCGATCGCCCGCTCGCGGACGGGCAGTTCGGCCTGCGTGCCGGTGACGTACACCGAGACGACGATGGGTGCGCGCCCCGGCGGCCAGTAGACGCCGACATCGTTGGTCGAGCCGCGCGCGCCGGTGCCGGTCTTGCTGCCCAGGCGCCAGCCCTTGGGCAGCCCCGCGCCCAGGCGATTGGCGTTGGTGCGCGTGGCCTGCATCCACTGCACCAGCTGCGCCCGGCTTGCGGGCGAGAGGGCGTCGCCGAGCAGGGCCTTGCGCAGCAGCAGGCTCATCGCCCGTGGGGTCGTCGTGTCGCGCGGGTCGTCCGGCAGGGACTCGTTCAGTTCAGGCTCGGTGCGGTCCAGGCGCGTCACCTCATCGCCCAGGGTGCGCACGAAGCGCGTCAACCCTTGCGGGCCGCCATAGGTGCCGAGGATGAGGTTGGCCGCCGCGTTGTCGCTGATCGTGATGGTCGCCTCGCACAGGCCCGCGAGCGTCATGCCCTCGCCCCCCGCATGACGCTGCGTGACCGGCGAGTGCGGCAGCAGCACCTCGCGTCCATAGCGGATGCGGCGGTCGAGCCGCTCCTGTCCGTCGTCGACCCGCTTGAGCACATAGGCCGCGGCCAGCCACTTGAAAGTGCTGCACATCGGAAAGCGCTCGTCCAGACGGTGGCCCTGCAGCGCGCCCGTGGCGGTGTCGAGGATGGCCACACCCAGGCGCCCCTGCGTGCCGGCTTCGATCTCCCGCAGACGTGCAGCGAGGCCCTGGCCCCAGTTTTCCTGTTGGGTACGCGCGGCGAGCGGCGTGGCCGCGGCGAGTGCGCACATGACTTGCAGACCGAAAGTGCGTCTATCCATCGAGGAACCTCCGTTGAACATGGGACGCACGATAGCGACGCGGGGTGCGGGCCACAAACGGTCATTTCGAGGGTCGAACCATAGAAAATCTGGGGCATGAACCTGCCCCTCAATGCCTTGCGCGCCTTCGAGGCCTCGGCCCGGCACCTGAGCTTCACGCACGCCGCGCTGGAGCTGAACGTCACGCAGGCGGCCGTCAGCGCGCAGGTCAAGAACCTGGAGGCGCGCCTGGGCACGCCGCTCTTTCGCCGCCTGCCGCGGGGTCTGGCGCTCACCGACGAAGGGCAGGCGCTGCTGCCCACGCTGGTCGACACCTTCGCCCGCCTGGGCGCCGTCCTGGGGCAGTTCCAGGGCGGGCGTCTGCGCGAGGTGCTCACGGTCGCGGCCGTCGGCACCTTCGCCGTCGGCTGGCTGATGCCGCGGCTGGACGCCTTCCTGCGCGACCATCCGTTCATCGACCTGAGGCTGATGACGAACAACAACCGCGTGGACCTGGCCGGGGAAGGGCTGGACTATGCGATCCGTTTCGGTGACGGCGCCTGGCATGGCACGCAGGCCGACCCGCTCATGGAAGCGCCTCTTGCGCCGATGTGCACACCGGCCCTCGCCCGGCGGCTGAGCACCCCGCTCGACCTGGCCGGCGAACGGCTGCTGCGCTCGTACCGCCCCGACGAATGGCCCCGCTGGTTCGCCGCCGCCGGGGTGGAGCCGCCGCTGCTGCGCGGCCCGGTGCTCGACTCGTCGATCACGATGGCCCACGCCGCGATGCAGGGCCTGGGTGTAGCGCTGCTGCCGGCGCGCATGTTCGCGCGCGAATTGCAGCAAGGGGCGCTGGTGCAGCCCTTTGAGGTGCAGGTGTCGACCGGGCGTTACTGGCTCACGCGGCTGAAGTCGCGCGCGATCACCCCGGCGATGCGTGACTTCCGCGCCTGGCTGCTGTCGCAGGCGGGCGAGGGGGGATGAGGGGCGCCGTGCCCGTCATTCCCGCCACGCCGCCGAAGGAGTGGGCGCCTCGTGAGCCGCGGCTGTCTGCTCGCGGCGGTCGCGGCCGTAGTCACGCTCGACCTTGCACACTCGTACGCGGAAGGC
>DATMBN010000020.1:0-3764 GCA_035559275.1 Burkholderiaceae bacterium | reverse complement strand
CCGCCCCGCCTTGGCCCACGTCCAGCGCCCACAGTTCGAACTCTCCAGCCGCTGGCCGGGACACGGGAGGCAGCAACATGGGCAGGGCCAGCGGCACGGCCAGGAGCTTGAGGCTCCGCGGCACCGGGAGCACCGCGAGCGCTCCGGCCGCCAGCCCCAGAGCGAGCGCCCAGCCCGGTGCGGCGGGAGCGAACCACTGGGCCCCGTCGATCGACGCCAGGGCCCGCAGGGCCGAGGACAGTCCCTGCAGCAGCACGGCGCCGCCCGTCCAAAGGGGCGGCAACAGGCAACCGAGCAAGGCCAATGGCGTGATCGCCAGCGTGACCAAGGGCACGGCCAGCACGTTCGCGAGCAGCCCGACCAGCGAGACCTGATGGAAGAAGGCCAGGCCCAGGGGGGCCAGCCCCAGGCTCGCGATCCATTGCGTGCGGGCAAAGGCACGCAGGTGCCGCCCAGCCCACTGCCGCAGGGCCGGCCATCCCGCTGCGAGGGGCGGCCGGGGCGGGGGAGCCGGCTCGTCGCGTCCGGCAGCCAGCAGCAGAGCCACCGCACCGAAGGACAGCCAGAAGCCGGCCTGCAGCAGCGCCCAAGGGTCGAACGCGGTCACGACGCAGGCGGCCGTCGTCAGCACGAGCGGCCAGGGCCAGCTGCGCCCCGACTGCTGCAGCAAGGCCACCGTGGCGAGCATCCACACCGTGCGTTGAGCAGGGACGCCCCAACCGGCGAACGCCGCGTAGCCGGCGGCGCAAATGACACCGGCCCAGCGGCCTGCGACAGGTGCCGGCAGCCAGAGTGCGAGCGTCGGGGCGCGCCGCCATGCCGCGGCCACGGTGGCCCCTGCCACCCACGCGAACATGGTCACATGCAAGCCGCTGATGGCCATCAGGTGCGCCACCCCCGTCGCGCGGAAGACGTCCCAGTCAGCCTCGTCGATCGAGCCCTGGTCGCCCAGCACGAGGGCGGCGAGCACTCCTGCGGTGCGGGCGTCGTCCACCCGGTGTGCGATGGCCTCGCGCACGCGCTGCCGCAGCGCGTCGACATGGTGGTATCCGGCCTGGCGGTCCAGTAGGCGCGGCGCCTCCCGGCCCTTGGCGGTCCGTACGTATCCCGTCGCCCCGATGCCCTGCTCGAACAGCCACAGCTCGTAGTCGAATCCGTGCGGATTCAGATTGCCGTGGGGCTGCTTCAAACGCACGACGAAGCGCCACCGTTGCCCCGCACGGACCGGGGCCGCCGCGGCCTCCCGCTCGCCCAGGTCCAAGGGCCTCACGGGGCCGAGGAAGGCGGCCAGCGGCGAGTCGTACCAACTCAGCTGCAGGCGCGTGGGCAGTTGCACGGCCCGCCCTTCGTGCCAGGCCTGGCGGGGTGCGAAGACAAAGCGCCAGCCCGCGACACTGCGCTGCGGCAGGCCTTCGACCACGCCTTCGACCACGAGGTCGACGCCTTCCAGATGCGCCGGCAGCCTCTCGGCCGACCGCGTGCCGGCCTGCCAGCCGGTGAACCCGAAGCCGATCAGGACGAGGGCAGGCAGCGCGAGTTCCCGGCGTGTCCAGCAGGCCGCGACCAGCAGCACCGCCCCTGACAAAGCGGCCAGGCCGTAGACCGCGGGCGGATCGAGCGCCGCCTGGTGCAGCTGCGATGCCACGCCGGCAAGCCACGCCAGCGGCAAGCCCAGTGCCAAGGCCAGGCGGCCCACGAATCCCCCCTCCCGAGTGCTGCGTCCTTCTTCTTCCGGTGGCCGGCACGGCGCCTTGCCGCCCCGGCCGCGCGTATTCTGCGCATCGGCCGAGGGCCGACAACACCCCTTCCGGGGGGACCGAGCGCCGGTGAGGACGGCGCGGTAGCATTGCCGGTTTCCGCCGCCCGCCAGGACGCGGGCCGCAAGTCATCCGCGCGCCCCGGCCCGGGTGCGCCTTTGCACAGGAGCATCGCATGTCCGTCTACGACCGCCTCAAGGCCCTGAACATCGAACTGCCTCCCGTGGCGACGCCGGCCGCCGCCTACGTGCCGTTCGTGCGCACCGGCAACCTCGTCTTTCTCTCGGGGCATATCGCAAAGAAGGACGGAAAGCCGTGGGTGGGGCAGCTGGGCAAGGAGCTTGGAACGGAGGACGGCAAGGCCGCGGCGCGTGCGGTGGCGATCGACCTGCTCGGCACGCTGCATGCGGCGACCGGCGACCTGAACAAGGTGCGACGCATCGTGAAAGTCATGAGCCTGGTCAACAGCACACCGACCTACACCGAGCAGCACCTCGTCACCAACGGCGCCTCGGAGTTGCTCGGCGAGGTGTTCGGCGAACGTGGAGCCCATGCCCGCAGCGCGTTCGGCGTCGCGCAGATCCCGCTGGGCGCCTGCGTCGAGATCGAGCTGATCGCCGAAATCGAGTGATCGCAACGAAAGGACCTGTTCTTGGCATCCACACACCGTCCCTCGCGCGCCCGCTGGCTGCTGGCCCTCAGTGGCCTGGTCAGTCTCGCGGCCGTCGGGATCGCCCTCGTCTCGCAGCACGCTTTCGGCATGGCGCCTTGCCCCTGGTGCATCCTGCAGCGCGTGATCTTCCTGGTCATCGCGATCGTGTGCGGAATCGGATGGCTGGCCGGGGGCCGAGCGCCGCGACTCTTCGCCGGCCTGGTCGCGCTGCTGGCCGCCAGCGGCGTCGCTGCGGCGGTCTACCAGAACGTGGTGGCCGCGAAGGCGTTCTCGTGCAACCTGACGCTCGCCGATCGCATCATCGGCGCGCTGCATCTGGAAGCTGCCGTGCCCTTCCTGTTCCGCATCGAGGCGTCCTGTGCGGATGCGGCCGTCACCCTGCTGGGCTTGCCGTACGAATACTGGAGCGGCGCGCTCTTTGCCGTGATCTGCGTGGTCGCCGCGTGGGCAGCCCTTCGTCCGGCACGTTGAACACCCGCTTCGAGAGCGCGAGGCCCGGCCGCCCGAAGCAGGCACGCGCTTCGCTGGTTGGACGGGTCGTCCAACCCTCGAGGTCGCCATGCCCCCCTGGATCACGCTGTGGACCCGCAGCCTGGAAATCGCCTTCGGCGCGCCGGAGGTGATCGCCCGCCGGCTGCAGATGATGTACGCCCCCTCCCCCTGGACGCTGGAGACCTGGCTGGAATCGCAGCGCATGGTCTGGGAGAAGGGTTTTGCGGCATGGCGCGCCTGGACGACGCTGTGGTTCGGCGTCTGGCCGCGCAGCCTGCCGCGCTGGGACCAGCCCCTCGCATCGGGGAAGTGGTCGCAGCGCTGGCACGAGGACACGGCGCGCACCTGGCACCAGGCGCTCAAGCCCTACAGCACCACGGTGCGCGCCAACGCGCGGCGCTTGCGAAAGAAATGACGGCTCCGCCAGGCAGGCAGCCCGGTACTCCGTGCCTTGTACCCTTGCCCCTAGGGCTCACGCCGCCCCCGAGGTGGGATGAGCCTGGACACGCGGGCGTGCCTGCGCACGGCCGCGTGCCTGGCGAATCCGAGCGGCATGCTTGCCGCGAGGTGGTTGCGGCCCGGCTTCGGGCGGCCGGGCGCCGGGCATGCGTGTCGACCCCCGGGGCTGCGCCCCACCCCCAGTGGGGGTTGCGGCCCGGCTTCGGGCGGCCGGGCGCCGGGCGTGCATGTCGACCCCCGGGGCTGCGCCCCACCCCCCGAGGGGGTTGCGGCCCGGCTTCGGGCGGCCGGGCGCCGCGCCTCAATCGCAGGCCCCCGTGTTTCCGGCCCGCGGTGGTCGTGGCGCCGGACCTGCCCGTCCCGTCGCCGGGACCGCCGTCGCA
>DATMBN010000019.1:0-8416 GCA_035559275.1 Burkholderiaceae bacterium | reverse complement strand
CGAGAAGGCCTTTGTCGGCACCGGTATCGAGCGGGTCGCCGCGGTCGACTCCGGCACCGTCGTGACGGCCAAGCGCGGCGGCGTGGTGGACTACGTCGATGCCAACCGCATCGTGATCCGCGTCAACGACAACGAGGCGGTCGCGGGCGAAGTGGGCGTGGACATCTACAACCTCATCAAGTACCAGCGCTCCAACCAGAACACCAACATCCACCAGCGTCCGATCGTCAAGCGTGGCGACGTAGTGGCCGTGGGTGACGTGATCGCGGACGGCGCCTCGACCGACCTGGGTGAACTCGCGCTCGGCCAGAACATGCTGGTCGCGTTCATGCCCTGGAACGGCTACAACTTCGAGGACTCCATCCTCATCAGCGAGAAGGTGGTGGCCGACGACCGCTACACCTCGATCCACATCGAGGAGCTGGTGGTGATGGCGCGCGACACGAAGCTGGGTCCCGAGGAAATCACGCGCGACATCCCGAACCTGTCCGAGCACCAGCTCTCGCGCCTGGACGAGTCCGGCATCGTCTACATCGGCGCCGAGGTCGGCCCCGGCGACGTGCTGGTCGGCAAGGTCACGCCCAAGGGCGAGACCACGCTGACGCCGGAGGAAAAGCTGCTGCGCGCGATCTTCGGCGAGAAGGCCTCCGACGTGAAGGACACCTCGCTGCGCGTCGAGCAGGGCACGAGCGGCACGGTGATCGACGTGCAGGTCTTCACGCGCGAAGGCATCCAGCGCGACAAGCGCGCCCAGCAGATCATCGACGACGAGCTCAAGCGTTTCCGTCTGGACCTGAACGACCAGTTGCGCATCGTCGAGGCCGACGCGTTCGACCGGATCGAGAAGTTGCTGATCGGCAAGGTCGCCAACGGCGGTCCGAAGAAGCTGGCCAAGGGCACCGTGATCGACAAGGCCTATCTGGCCGACATCGACAAGTACCACTGGTTCGACATCCGCCCGGCGGACGAGGACATCGCCCAGCAGCTCGAGAGCATCAAGAACTCGCTGGAGCAGACGCGCCACAGCTTCGACCTGGCCTTCGAGGAGAAGCGCAAGAAGCTGACGCAGGGCGACGAACTGCCGGCCGGCGTGCTGAAGATGGTCAAGGTGTACCTGGCCGTCAAGCGCCGCCTGCAGCCCGGCGACAAGATGGCCGGCCGCCACGGCAACAAGGGCGTGGTGTCCAAGATCGTGCCGGTCGAGGACATGCCCTACATGGCCGACGGCACCCCCGCCGACATCGTGCTGAACCCGCTGGGCGTGCCCTCGCGGATGAACGTCGGCCAGGTGCTGGAAGTGCATCTGGGCTGGGCCGCCAAGGGCATCGGCCAACGCATCGGCGACATGCTGCAGCGCGAGGCCCGCATCGCGGAGATCCGCCAGTTCCTGGACGAGCTCTACAACAAGTCGGGCGGCAAGACGGAGGACGTCGAGGCGCTGTCCGACGAGGAGGTCCTCGAGATGGCGCAGAACCTCGCCCAGGGCGTGCCGTTCGCCACCCCGGTGTTCGACGGAGCCTCGGAAGAGGAGATCCGCACGATGCTCAAGCTGGCGTACCCGGACGAGGTCGCCAAGGCCAAGGGCCTGACGGCGTCCCGCACCCAGGCCACGCTGTATGACGGCCGCACCGGCGACGCCTTCGAGCGCCCGGTCACCGTGGGCTACATGCACGTGCTGAAGCTGCACCACCTGGTGGACGACAAGATGCACGCGCGCTCGACCGGCCCGTACTCGCTGGTGACGCAGCAGCCGCTGGGCGGCAAGGCCCAGTTCGGCGGCCAGCGCTTCGGCGAGATGGAGGTCTGGGCGCTGGAAGCCTACGGCGCGGCTTACGTGTTGCAGGAGATGCTGACGGTGAAGTCCGACGACGTGAACGGCCGTACCAAGGTGTACGAGAACATCGTCAAGGGCGAGCACGCCATCGACGCCGGCATGCCCGAGTCGTTCAACGTGCTGGTCAAGGAAATCCGTTCGCTCGGTATCGACATCGAGCTCGAGCGCAACTGATGACCTACCCCGTACGGCCTGCGGCCGCCCCTTGGGAGGGGCGCCACCAGCGAAGCGGCAAAGCCGGCTCCGCGGTGGCCGCTGGGCCCACGCATCTGATTCACAGGATCTAGGAGAACCCCATGAAGGGATTGCTGGACCTCTTCAAGCAGTTCACGCCGGACGAACACTTCGACGCGATCAAGATCGGGCTGGCCTCGCCCGAGAAGATCCGCTCGTGGTCCTTCGGCGAGGTCAAGAAGCCCGAGACGATCAACTACCGCACCTTCAAGCCGGAGCGGGATGGTCTTTTCTGCGCGAAGATCTTCGGTCCGATCAAGGACTACGAGTGCCTGTGCGGCAAGTACAAGCGCCTGAAGCACCGTGGCGTGATCTGCGAGAAGTGCGGCGTCGAAGTCACCCAGACCAAGGTGCGCCGCGAGCGCATGGGCCATATCGAACTGGCGGCTCCTTGCGCGCACATCTGGTTCCTCAAGTCGCTGCCGTCGCGCCTGGGCCTCGTGCTCGACATGACGCTGCGCGACATCGAGCGCGTGCTGTACTTCGAGGCCTATGTCGTGGTCGACCCCGGCATGACGCCCCTGAAGAAGTACTCGATCATGTCGGAGGACGACTACGACGCGAAGCGTCGCGAGTACGGTGACGAGTTCGTCGCACTGATGGGCGCCGAGGGCATCCAGAAGCTGCTGGCGGAGATGGACATCGATGCGGAGATCGACAAGATCCGCAACGACATGACCGGCTCCGAGCTCAAGATCAAGAAGAACTCCAAGCGCCTGAAGGTGCTGGAGGCCTTCAAGAAGTCGGGCATCAAGCCGCAGTGGATGATCCTCGAGGTGCTGCCGGTGCTGCCGCCGGACCTGCGTCCGCTGGTGCCGCTGGATGGCGGCCGTTTCGCGACCTCCGACCTCAACGACCTCTACCGTCGCGTCATCAACCGCAACAACCGCCTGGCGCGCCTGCTCGAGCTGAAGGCGCCCGAGATCATCGTGCGCAACGAGAAGCGCATGCTGCAGGAGGCGGTGGACTCGCTGCTGGACAACGGCCGCCGCGGCAAGGCGATGACCGGTGCCAACAAGCGCGCGCTCAAGTCCCTGGCCGACATGATCAAGGGCAAGAGCGGCCGCTTCCGCCAGAACCTGCTGGGCAAGCGCGTCGACTACTCGGGCCGTTCGGTGATCACGGTCGGCCCGACGCTCAAGCTGCACCAGTGCGGCCTGCCCAAGCTGATGGCGCTCGAGCTGTTCAAGCCCTTCATCTTCTCGAAGCTCGAGGCGATGGGCATCGCGACCACGATCAAGGCCGCGAAGAAGGAAGTCGAGGCCGGAACGCCCGTGGTGTGGGACATCCTCGAGGAGGTGATCCGCGAGCATCCCGTGCTGCTGAACCGTGCGCCGACGCTGCACCGCCTCGGTATCCAGGCGTTCGAGCCGGTGCTGATCGAAGGCAAGGCCATCCAGCTGCACCCGCTGGTGTGCGCGGCCTTCAACGCCGACTTCGACGGCGACCAGATGGCCGTGCATGTGCCACTGTCGCTGGAAGCGCAGATGGAAGCCCGCGCTCTCATGCTGGCCTCCAACAACGTGCTGTTCCCGGCCAACGGCGAGCCGTCGATCGTGCCGTCGCAGGACGTGGTGCTGGGCCTGTACTACGCCACCCGTGAGCGCATCAACGGCAAGGGCGAAGGCATGGTCTTCTCCGACGTCGCCGAGGTCCAGCGTGCGCTGGACAACGGTGTGGTCGAGTTGACGGCCCGGATCAGCGTGCGCCTGGTCGAGTGGACCAAGGACAAGGCCAGCGGCGAGTTCGTGCCCGAGACCAAGATGGTGGAGACCACCGTCGGCCGCGCGCTGCTCTCCGAGATCCTGCCCAAGGGCCTGCCCTTTGCGCTGATCAACAAGGCGCTGAAGAAGAAGGAGATCTCCAAGCTCATCAACGCCTCCTTCCGCCGCTGCGGCCTGAAGGAGACGGTGGTGTTCGCCGACAAGCTCCTCCAGTCTGGCTTCCGTCTGGCCACGCGCGCCGGCATCTCGATCGCCATCGACGACATGCTGGTGCCCAAGGAGAAGCACGCCATCATCGAGCGCGCCGAGAAGGAGGTGAAGGAGATCGAGCAGCAGTACGTCTCGGGTCTCGTCACCGCCGGCGAGCGCTACAACAAGGTGGTGGACATCTGGGGCAAGGCCGGCGACGAGGTGGGCAAGGTCATGATGAGCCAGCTCGCCAAGGAGAAGGTCGTCGACCGCAACGGCAACGCCGTCGAGCAGGAGTCGTTCAACTCCATCTACATGATGGCCGACTCCGGCGCGCGCGGCTCGGCCGCCCAGATCCGCCAGCTCGCGGGCATGCGCGGCCTGATGGCCAAGCCGGACGGCTCGATCATCGAGACGCCGATCACGGCCAACTTCCGCGAAGGCCTGAACGTGCTGCAGTACTTCAACTCCACGCACGGCGCCCGCAAGGGCCTGGCCGACACGGCGTTGAAGACCGCCAACTCCGGCTACCTGACCCGCCGCCTGGTCGACGTGACGCAGGACCTCGTGGTGACCGAGGACGATTGCGGCACCGAGCACGGCTTCGCGATGCGCGCCCTGGTCGAGGGCGGCGAGGTGATCGAGTCGCTGCGCGACCGCATCCTGGGCCGCGTCGCCGCGACCGAGGTGCTGCACCCCGAGACGCAGGAAGTCATCATCCCCGCCGGCTCCATGCTGGACGAGGATGCGCTGGACCTGATCGAGCAGGCCGGCGTCGACGAGGTGAAGGTCCGCACGCCGCTGACCTGCAACACGCGCTACGGCCTGTGCGCCAAGTGCTACGGCCGTGACCTCGGCCGCGGCGGCCTGGTCAACGTCGGCGAGGCGGTGGGCGTGATCGCAGCCCAGTCGATCGGCGAGCCCGGCACGCAGCTGACGATGCGCACGTTCCACATCGGTGGCGCGGCCACGCGCGCGGCGGTGGCCTCCAGCGTCGAGGCCAAGTCGGACGGCATCATCGGCTTCAACCCGACGATGCGCTACGTCACCAACGGCAAGGGCGAACTGGTGGTCATCTCCCGTTCGGGCGAGATCATCATCTCCGACCAGCACGGCCGCGAGCGCGAGCGCCACAAGGTGCCCTACGGCGCGACGCTCAACGTCAAGGCCGACCAGACCATCAAGGCCGGCACGATCCTGGCCAACTGGGATCCGTTGACCCGCCCGATCATCACCGAGTTCGCCGGTACGGCGAAGTTCGAGAACGTCGAGGAAGGCGTCACGGTCGCCAAGCAGGTGGACGAGGTCACCGGTCTGTCGACGCTGGTGGTCATCGACCCGAAGCGCCGCGGCGCGGCCAAGGTGGTGCGTCCGCAGGTCAAGCTGGTCGACGCCAACGGCAACGAGGTGAAGATCCCCGGCACCGACCACTCGGTGACGATCGGCTTCCCGGTCGGCGCGCTGATCCAGGTGCGCGACGGCCAGGATCTGGCTCCCGGCGAGGTGCTCGCCCGCATCCCGGTGGAAGGCCAGAAGACGCGCGACATCACCGGCGGTCTGCCGCGTGTGGCCGAGCTCTTCGAGGCCCGTTCGCCGAAGGACAAGGGCATCCTGGCCGAGATGACGGGCACCGTCTCGTTCGGCAAGGAGACCAAGGGCAAGGTGCGCCTGCAGATCACCGATCCGGACGGCAAGGTCTGGGAAGAACTCGTGCCGAAGGACAAGAACATCCTGGTGCACGAGGGCCAGGTGGTGAACAAGGGCGAACTGATCGTCGACGGCCCGGCCGATCCGCAGGACATCCTGCGCCTGTTGGGCATCGAGGAACTGGCGCGCTACATCGTCGACGAGGTGCAGGACGTCTATCGCCTGCAGGGTGTGAAGATCAACGACAAGCACATCGAGGTGATCGTTCGCCAGATGCTGCGCCGCGTGCAGATCGTCAACCCCGGCGACAGCCACTACATCTCCGGCGAACAGGTCGAGCGCTCCGAGCTCTTCGACACCAACGACAAGCTGCGTGCCGACGGCAAGGTGCCGGCGACCTACTCCGACGTGCTGCTGGGCATCACGAAGGCGTCGCTGTCCACCGACTCGTTCATCTCCGCGGCCTCCTTCCAGGAGACCACGCGGGTGCTGACCGAGGCCGCGATCATGGGCAAGCGCGACGAGCTGCGTGGTCTGAAGGAGAACGTCATCGTCGGTCGCTTGATCCCGGCGGGCACCGGCCTGGCCTTCCACCAGGCCCGCAAGGCCAAGGAGGAGATGGACGAGCAGGAGCGCCGCGCCATCGCGATGCAGGAAGCCGAGGAAATCGCGGCCCTGCAGATGGCCCAGATCGACGGCGGCGACGAGTCGACGCCGCCGCCCGGCGAGTGAGTCCACGACCACGCCATCCGGCGATGGAAAAGGCGGCCTCGGCCGCCTTTTTCTTTGCTCGCGCGGATCGCGCCCTCGCGGTGCTCGTTCAGGGGGCGCCCAGCGCGGCTGCGGCGAGTTCGGTGTCCATGGGCAAGGCGAGGGCGCCGATGTGGAGCGGGGTGGTCATGTGCGTCTTGCGCATGTGCCGGATTCAACCGGCCTGAGCGCACTCGAGGTCAAGGCCCTCTCGCGAGTACGGGAATCGGAGGCGATGCGCGGGCTGAACCCGCGCGGTAACCGCGACGACCTACCATCGTCGGTCTGCACGTCGTACCCTGTCGCTCATGACCGCCTGCCGCATCGCACTGATCTCGCACGACAAGAAGAAGGACGACATGGTCGCGCTCGCGCGGGAATTCCGCGACTTTCTCGCGCAATGCCAGATCTGCGCGACCGGCACCACCGGCAGTCGGTTGCAGCGGGAGGTGGGGCTGGTGGTCGAATCGATGCTGAGCGGCCCACTGGGTGGCGACTTGCAGATCGGCGCGCGCCTCGCGGTGGGCGGCGTCGATGCGGTGATCTTCCTGCGCGATCCGATGACGCCTCAGCCGCATGAGCCCGACATCAACGCCCTCGTGCGGGCCTGCGACGTCCACGACATTCCGTGCGCCACCAACGTCGCCTCGGCACGCCTGCTGCTGCGGCAGCTTCAGGCGGCGGGCTGAGGCCGCGCGCCGGTCACCGGCCGGGCCGTCCATTCGAGCGGAGGGGCCACCACCAGACCCAGTCGGGCGGCTGGCCGGGCGAGCCGCAGCAGCTGGCGGTCCTTGGTCAGCAGCCACCGGGCGCCAGCAGCGAGCGCGAGGTCGAGGAACTTCTGGTCGTCGGCATCGCGGCAGCGCAGGGGGCACAGCGGGGAGGGGCCGTCCCAGATCCGTGCGTACGCCTGCCAGCGCGCGAGCACGGCGGGGGGATCGGGCACCCGCGGCGCAATCGCCGGGTAGGCCAACACCCGCTCGAACTCTTCCCGCATCGCATGGTCGGCGAGCCACACCGCGCGCCCTTGCTCGATCGCGGCGACCAGTGGCCGGACGCCCGGATCTTCAAAGACCAGCCAGTCGAGTAGGACATTCGTGTCAAGGACGAGCCGCGTGACAGGAGGCATCCGGGAGGTGCGGGAAAGCTGCGCTGCCGTCTTTAGCAGGGAGTGCGGTTTTGCGCAAGCCCATTGCTTGCGGGCATGGAGCCTGCGAAATATAATCGAGGGCTTTTCGGCGGATTCCGCGTGGGCATTGTATTGCCTGAGCAAGGGCCTGAGCACAGCCTCGACCGGGCGCGCTGTCTGCGAGCCGGTTCGCCGAAGCTACTTGAGCAGCAGCTTCGGCGGGGGGTGCGGTCGTCTCGGCGGCCGCGCGTACGCGCGGCCCGGGGGCTTCGTCGGGAAAGAACAGTCACGTAACTTCAAACGGGAACAAGTTACCCATGCCAACCATCAACCAACTCGTGCGTCAGGGCCGCAAGGCTGAGATCACGAAGTCCAAGTCGCCTGCGATGCAGAACTGCCCGCAGCGCCGCGGCGTGTGCACGCGCGTCTACACCACCACCCCGAAGAAGCCGAACTCGGCGCTGCGGAAGGTGGCCAAGGTGCGCCTGACCAACGGCTTCGAGGTCATCTCCTACATCGGCGGCGAAGGCCACAACCTGCAAGAGCACAGCGTCGTGCTCGTGCGCGGCGGTCGTGTGAAGGACCTGCCCGGTGTGCGTTACCACATCGTGCGCGGCTCGCTGGACCTGCAAGGCGTGAAGGATCGCAAGCAGGCGCGCTCCAAGTACGGTGCCAAGCGCCCGAAGAAGGCCTAAGCAGTCGGTCATCTGGTCGTCACGGTCTGCGGCGAAGCTGCCGGCCGGACATGTGGCGGCGACCCAATGAGGGTCGTCGAGTAAGTGGGTGGCCCCAGAAGTCGGTGGCGCCCGCGGTGCGAGCGGAACGAGAAGCCCGCGCCAACTGAAGTGAAAGAAGGTGAGTCATGCCTCGTCGTCGCGAAGTCCCCAAGCGTGAGATCCTGCCGGATCC
>DATMBN010000018.1:0-6703 GCA_035559275.1 Burkholderiaceae bacterium | reverse complement strand
CCGCCGGCGGGTCCGCGGCGACCGGGGGCGTCGGCGCGGGCGGCGCCGTCTGGCAAGCGGCCAGTACCAGCGCCGCGACGAGAAGGAAAACGCCCCGCGCTCGCCCGGTGAGGCCGCGCAGGCGCGCATGAAGATCAGGTCGTGTCATGGGGCCGGAATTCTAGGTGGTAGCCTCGCGACCCCTCCGCCGCCAAATAACGATATGAGATAAACAACCAACAATTTTGTAGTTCCCATATATATAGAGCCCTCCTACAGTGCCACTTCCCCTCGGCGGGCCGGGTGTCGCCGGGTTTGTGAAGGACATTCATGGATTGGATTGCAGTGCTCAGCGGGTTCGGCGTCGGCGCCATCGTCGGGATGACCGGCGTGGGCGGCGGCTCGCTGATGACGCCGCTGCTCATCTCGGTGTTCAAGCTGAACCCGGCGGTTGCGATCGGCACCGACCTGTGGTTCGCCGCCCTGACCAAGACCTCCGGCTCGATCGCCCACCACAGGCACGGCAACGTCGACTACCGCATCACCGGCCTGCTGCTGGCCGGCAGCATTCCCGCCACGCTCGTGATGATCGGACTGATGCACGCCACGGGCATCACCAAGGGCTGGGCGAGCGCGCTGACGCTGTCTCTGGGCATCGCGCTGCTGCTGACGGCAGTGACCGTGGCCTACAAGCAGGCCTGGCATCGCGTCGCGATTCGCCTGCAGCGCTGGCTCCCGGAGCACCGCAAGCCGGCACTGACCGTGGCGGCCGGCGCCCTGCTGGGCGTGCTGGTCTCCCTCAGTTCCATCGGCGCCGGGGCGATTGGCGCGACGTTGATCCTTTTTCTTTACCCGCAGCTCGAAACCCGGCGCCTGGTCGGCACCGACATCGCGCATGCGGTGCCGCTGACGCTCGTCGCCGGCATCGGCCACGCCACGCTGGGCCATGTCGATTGGGGCCTGCTCGCCGCACTGCTGCTCGGATCGGTGCCCGGCATCTGGATCGGGGCCCAGCTTACCCGTCGCATGCCCGACCGACTGGTGCGCGCGCTCCTGTGCGTGTCGCTGGTCACGGCGGGCCTCAAGGTCATCCACTGAAGCACGCACGATGTATCGGTACACAGAATTCGACAAGCAGTTCGTCAAGCTGCGCGCCGCCCAGTTCCGCGACCAGTTGGAGCGCAATCTCGCCGGCACGCTGAGCGACGACGACTTCCGCGCGCTGCGGCTGCAGAACGGCTGGTACATCCAGCGACACGCGCCGATGGCGCGCATCGCCATCCCGTACGGCGAGCTCAACGGCGCGCAACTGCGCCGGCTGGCCCGGATCGCCCGCGAGTACGACCGCGGCTACGGTCACTTCACGACGCGCCAGAACATCCAGTTCAACTGGATCCCCCTGCATCGCGCCGCCGACGTGATGGACGAACTGGCCGAGGTCGACATGCACGGCATCCAGACCTCCGGCAACTGCATCCGTAACATCACGAGCGATGCCTTCGCGGGCATCGCGCCGGACGAGGTCGTGGACCCGCGCCCGTATTGCGAGATCCTGCGCCAGTGGTCGACGCTGCACCCGGAGTTCGCCTTCCTGCCGCGCAAGTTCAAGATCGCGGTGACGGGCGCGAAGGAGGATCGCGCCGCCATCGCCTGGCACGACATCGGCCTGCACCTGGTGCGCAACGAGGCGGGCGACGTCGGCTTCAAGGTGCTGGTGGGCGGAGGCATGGGCCGCACTCCGATTACCGCGACGGTCGTGCGCGAGTTCCTGCCCTGGGAGCAGATCCTCGTCTACATCGAGGCCATCGTGCGCGTCTACAACCGCTACGGCCGGCGCGACAACATCTACAAGGCGCGGATCAAGATCCTCGTCAAGGCCGAGGGTCAGCGCTTCATCGACGATGTCGAGGAGGAGTTCCGCCACATCCTGGAGCGCGACGTCGACGGCGCGGCCCACATCCTCACGCAGGAGGAGCTGGACCGGGTGGCGCAGCACTTCGACGTGCCGCCGGGCGTGCGCTACGACGCGGCCAACGACTCTCTCGGGGTGGACCTGGCCGACGCGCCGGTGGCCTTCCGCCGCTGGCTGGAGCGCAACGTGCACGCGCACCGCTTCCCGGGCTATCGCGCGGTCACGTTGTCGCTCAAGCGGCCGGGCCAGGCTCCCGGGGACGTGACAGCCGAGCAGATGGAAGCCGCGGCCGATCTGGCCGATCGGTTCAGCGCCGGGGAGATCCGCGTCACGCACGACCAGAACCTGGTGCTGCCCTGGGTGCGCGAGAGCGAGCTCTACGCGCTGTGGCAGGCCGCCAAGGCCGCGAGCTTCGCCACGCCGAACATCGGCCTGCTGACCGACATGATCGCCTGTCCTGGTGGCGACTTCTGCGCACTGGCCAACGCCCGCTCCATTCCGATCGCAGCCGCCATCACCGAGCGCTTCCAGGATCTGGACGAGCTCTACGACATCGGCGACATCGACGTGCACATGAGCGGCTGCATGAACTCCTGCGGCCACCACCACAGCGGCCACATCGGCATCCTCGGCGTCGACAAGGACGGCTCCGAGTGGTACCAGATCACGCTCGGCGGCTCCGACGGCTCGGCGCAGAGCGGCGCGGCCGTCGCCGGCAAGGTGATCGGCCCGTCCTTCGCGGCCGACGAGGTGCCGGACGTGATCGAGGCGGTCATCGAGACCTACCGCGGGCAGCGCGCGGCCAACGAGCGCTTCATCGACACCGTCAAGCGCATCGGATTGGAGCCCTTCAAGGCCGCGGCGAACGCTGTGCGCCGCACCACGGGCGACAAGGCCCTGGCGGCCTGACGTAAGGAAGGCGACCGACATGAAATTCATCGATCCTCGACACGACGACTGGAAGCGGATCGCCGACGGCGAGAACGTGATCCCCGCGCCCCGCCTGCTGCTGGATTGGGCACAGTGGCAGCAGGCGCGCGGGCAATGGCCGGCGGACGTGCCGGTGGGCGTGACCTTCCCCCACGACGCGGACATCGAGGAACTGGAGGCCGACCTGCCGCGCCTTGCCCTGGTGGCCCTCCACTTCCCCAAGTGGACCGACGGTCGCGCCTACAGCCAGGCGCACCTCCTGCGCAGCCGCTATCGCTTCACGGGCGAGGTGCGGGCCACCGGCGACGTCGTCGTCGACATGGCACCGCTGATGCACCGCACCGGCTTCGATGCCGCGGTGCTGCGCGAAGGTCAGAGCGCCGAGGTCGCCGAACGCCTGCTGCGCCACTTCCCGGCGTACTACCAGGGCGACGTGCACGAGCGCCAGCCGCGCTTCCGTCGCCCCGAAGGAGCTGTCGCATGAGCGCGATCGAACTCTACGCCCGCCGCACCGAGGGCTTCGAAGCCCGGGTGGAACATGCCCTGGCCGTGCTGCGCGAAGCGGCCGCGCGGCATCCGGGTCGTGTGGTCCAGGCCACGAGCCTGGGCGCGGAGGACATGGTCCTCACTGACCTCATCGCCCGTCACGGCCTGCCCATCGCGCTCGGCACGCTCGAAACCGGCAAGCTGCACGACGAGACGGTCGCGCTGATCGGGCGCATCGAGGAGCGCTATGGTGTCGGCGTCGAGGTGTACCGGCCGGTCGAGGAGACGGTGGTTCACTTCGTGCGCACGCACGGCGAGAAGGCGATGTACCAGAGCATCGACCTGCGCAAGCAGTGCTGCGCGATCCGCAAGCTCGAGCCGCTGGCGCGCATGCTGAACGGCCGCAGCGCCTGGATCACCGGTTTGCGCCGCGAGCAGTCGAACACGCGCGCCGAAGTGCCCTTCGGCGAGGCGGACGACAAGGGCCGCACGAAGTACAACCCGCTGGCCGACTGGAGCTGGAACGACGTGTGGCACTACATCGCCATCCATCAGGTCCCCTACAACCCGCTGCACGACCAGTTCATGCCCAGCATCGGCTGCGCGCCCTGCACGCGCGCCATCGCCGTAGGCGAGGACTTCCGTGCCGGGCGCTGGTGGTGGGAGGACGAGAAAGCCAAGGAGTGCGGGCTGCACGTGAAGCAGGAAGAACCCGCCGTCGTATCGATCATCGGAGCCCAAGCATGAACGCCCCCGTCAGCCTCGACAAGCTGTTGCCGGAGCTGGACCACCGGCACCTGGACTGGCTGGAAGAAGAAGCGATCTTCATCCTGCGCGAGACCGCGGCCGCCTTCGAGCGCCCCGCCCTGCTTTTTTCCGGTGGCAAGGACTCGTGCGTCGTCCTGCGCCTGGCCGAGAAGGCCTTCAAGACCCACGTGGGCAACGGCCAGTACAAGGGCCGCCTGCCCTTCCCGCTGCTGCACGTGGACACCGGCCACAACTTCCCCGAGGTCATCGAGTTCCGTGACCGGCGCGTGGCCGAGATGGGCGAGCGCCTGGTGGTCGGCCACCTGGAAGACTCGATCAAGCGTGGCACCGTGCGCCTGGCCCACCCGCTCGAGTCGCGCAACGGCCATCAGACCGTGACGCTGCTGGAGGCCATCGAGGAGCACCGCTTCGACGTGCTGATCGGTGGCGCCCGGCGCGACGAGGAGAAGGCCCGCGCGAAGGAACGCATCTTCTCGCACCGCGACGGCTTCGGCCAATGGCAACCGAAGGAGCAGCGCCCCGAGCTGTGGACCTTGTTCAACACCCGCATCAAGCCGGGCGAGCACATGCGTGCCTTCCCCATCAGCAACTGGACCGAGCTGGACGTGTGGCTCTACATCGCGCGCGAGAGCATCCCGCTGCCGAGTCTGTACTACGCCCATGACCGACAGGTGGTCCGGCGCAAGGGCCTCCTGGTGCCGGTGACCGAGGTCACGCCCGTGCAGCCCGGCGAGCAGATCGAGACCGCGCAGGTGCGCTTTCGCACCGTCGGCGACATGACCTGCACCTGCCCGGTGGAGAGCACGGCCGCCTCCCCGGCCGAGATCGTCGCCGAGACGCTGACGGTCACCGTCAGCGAGCGCGGCGCCACGCGCATGGACGACCGCACCTCCGACGCCTCCATGGAGCGTCGCAAGAAGGAAGGGTATTTCTGATGTCTCTGGAGCACACCCCTCACCGCGCGCTGCGCTTCCTGACGGCGGGCAGCGTCGACGACGGCAAGAGCACGCTGATCGGCCGCCTGCTCTTCGACAGCCGCGCGATCCTGGCTGACCAGCTCGACGTGCTGCAGAAGAAGTCCGCCGGCGAGCAGATCGACCTGTCGCTGCTGACGGACGGCCTCGAAGCCGAGCGCGAGCAAGGCATCACGATCGACGTCGCCTACCGCTATTTCGCGACCCGGCAGCGCAAGTTCATCATCGCCGACGCCCCGGGCCACGAGCAATACACCCGCAACATGGTGACGGCCGCGGCCGGCAGCGATGCGGCTGTCGTGCTGGTGGACATCACCAAGCTGGACACCTCGGCTCGACCGGTGGCGCTGCTGCCGCAGACCCGCCGCCACGCCCTGCTGGCGCAGCTGCTGCGCGTGCCCAGCATCGTGTTCGCGATCAACAAGCTCGACGCCGTCCCCGAACCGCAGGCCGCCTTCGAGGCGGTACGCGATGCGCTGCTCGACTTCACCGAGCAGGCGGGCATCCGCCCGGCGGGGATCATCCCGGTCTCCGCGCTGCGTGGAGACAACGTCACCCAGCCGCTCGACGCCCCCTGGTACCAGGGCCCTTCGCTGCTCCAACTGCTGGAGTCGCTGCCAACCACCCAGGAGCGCCAGTCCGGCCACCTGCTGATCCCGGTGCAGTACGTCGCCCGCGAAGGCGAAGGCACGGGCAACCAGCCGCGCACGCTGTGGGGGCGCATCGCGCACGGCAGCATCAAGGCCGGTGACCAGGTGCAGATCTTCCCCAGCGGCGAGCTGGCCACCGTCGCCCAGGTACGGCGCGCCGGCGAGGTCGTCGACAGCTGCTCGGCCGGCGAGTCGGCAGGCCTGGTGCTGGACCGCCAGCTCGACGTCTCGCGCGGGGACTGGATCGCCACCCCCGGTTCCATCCGTGCCACGCAGCGCTTTGCCGCCACGCTCGCCTGGCTCGACACCGAGCCGGCAGTGGTCGGGCGCAAGTACTGGGTGCGCCATGGCAACCGCTGGGTGCAGGCCCGCATCTCGGCCATCGAAAGCCGCCTGGACATCCACACGCTGCAGGCGACGGACGCGCAGGAGCTGGCCGTCAATGACATCGGCCACGTGATCGTCGAGACGCAGCAGCCGCTGCCGGTCGAGCCCTATGAGGACAACCGCGTCGGCGGCGCGCTGATCATCGTCGACCCCACGAGCAACCGCACGAGCGGCGCGCTGCTCGTCAAGGCGGCGCAGTAAGGTCCGGCGCGCTTGGCCGCCCGGAGCTTGCGCCCCCCCGCGGGGGTGGGGCGCAAGCTCCGGGTGCATGGATACAACGTCGAAAGACCGAGAAGGAGCAACGATGGGAACGGTCGCATTCATCGGAGCAGGCCCGGGGGCGGCCGACCTGATCACGCTGCGCGGCGCGCGGCTGCTGGCCCAGGCCGACGTGGTGCTCCATGACGCGCTCACCGACCCGGCCCTGCGCGAGCTGGCTCCCAACGCAAGGTGGATCCACGTCGGCAAGCGCGGCTTCGCCGACAGCACCGGCCAGGAGGCGATCAACGCACTGATCGTGCGGCACGCCGCGCAGTCGTCGCTCGTGGTGCGCCTCAAGGGGGGGGACCCGAGCGTCTTCGGCCGGCTCGAAGAGGAACTCGAGGCGGTCGCACGGG
>DATMBN010000017.1:0-5830 GCA_035559275.1 Burkholderiaceae bacterium | reverse complement strand
GGAGGAGGCGAGCTGGTTGGCCTGGCGGGCGGCGTCGGCGGACTGGCGCACGGTGCCGGTGAGCTGTTCCATGGAGGAGGCGGTCTGCTGCAGGCTGCTGGCGGCCTGCTCGGTGCGCGAGGACAGGTCCTGGCTGCCCGCCGCAATCTCGCTCGAGGCCGTCGTGATCTGCTGCGCCGCGGCCTGCAACTGAGCCACCAGTCGCCGCAGCGCGCCTTGCATCCGCCCCATCGACTCGACGAGCCGGCCGATCTCGTCGTGCCGGCGGCCCGTAGGCACTTCGTGCGAGAGGTCGCCTTCAGCGATGCGCCGGGCCAGTGCGCCGGCCTGTTCCAACGAGGCGGTGATTCCCCTCACCGTGGCCACGGTGAGCGGCGCGAGCACGAGCACGGCCGCGACGATCGCCCCTGCCAGGAGTGCGGAGACACGTGCAGCCCGCGCGTCGATGGCCTGCCGCGCTGCGTCCATCTTCGCCCGCAGCGCCGAAGCCAGGGCGGCCATGTGGTGGTCGGCGGCCTCGATGTGTTCCTGCACGCGGCCGGCGTATCCACCTGCGGCGGCGCCGTCGATCTGGGCCCGCTCCAACTGGGCAATCACCGGGGCGATGCCCTCTTCGTAGGCCTGCAGCGACTGCAGCGCCTGGCGGGCGAGTTCTCCGCCCTCGCGGCCGGCCCCCCAGCCCTGCAGCTGCTGCCTGGCGCGGTCCAGGTCCTGCAGCCACGCCTGCTTCAACGTGTCCACCTCGTTGGTGTTGTTGAAGTTGATGATCATGTCCTTCTCGATGCGGCGCACCTGCGCCAGCAGGGTGCGCAGCTCGCCGGCTACGGTCATCGCTGCCACGTCCTGCTCGACGAGCGATTGCAGGGTGCCCCGCGTGTGGCTCAGTGCCAGGTACCCGCCCGCCCCGATCGCCACGAGCAGCGCCAGCGAGAAGGCGGTACTGAAGTACAACCGGGACCGGATGGACAGGCGGGACAACGAACCCAGGACGTTCATGGCTGCACCTTCGTGAGAGGATCGACCGGGCGGCAGTTGCAATCAGTGGGCCAGGGCCAACTCCTGGCGGTCGTCGACGTGGAAGGAACGCACCAGCTGGGCCAGGCGCAGCGCCTGTTCCTTCAGGCTCTCGGCGGCGGCGGTGGACTGTTCCACGAGGGCGGCGTTCTGCTGCGTCATCTGGTCCAGCTGCACGACCGCCGCGTTGACCTGGCCGATCCCGTCGTTCTGCTCGGAGGCCGCAGCACTGATCTCGCCGATGATGTCCGTCACGCGCTGCACCGAAGCGACGATCTCGCTCATCGTGGTGCCGGCGTCCTGCACCAGCTTGGCGCCTGATTCGACCTTCTCCACCGACGCTCCGATCAGCGTCTTGATCTCGCGCGCCGCCTCGGCGCTGCGCTGGGCGAGGTTGCGCACCTCGCCGGCGACGACGGCAAAGCCGCGGCCTTGCTCGCCGGCGCGCGCGGCCTCGACGGCGGCGTTCAGGGCCAGGATGTTGGTCTGGAAGGCGATGCCGTCGATCACGCCGATGATGTCGGCGATCTTCTTGGAGGCGGCGTTGATCTCGTCCATCGTCATCACGACCTGCGTCACCACCTCGCCGCCGCGGCTGGCGACTTCGGAGGCCGAGGAAGCGAGTTGGTTGGCTTGGCGCGCCGCGTCGGCCGACTGTTTGACGGTGCCGGTCAGCTGCTCCATCGAAGATGCCGTCTGCTGGAGGTTGCTCGCTGCCTGCTCGGTGCGGGAGGACAGGTCCTGGTTGCCGGAGGCGATCTCGGTGGAAGCAGTGGTGATGCTCTCGGTCGAAGCCTGGACTTGCGAGACGATCTGGCGCAGCGAGGCCTGCATGCCCTGCAGCGCGCGCAGCAGGGCGGCGGCCTCGTCCTTGCCCTGGACCTCGATGCGCCCGGTCAGGTCGCCCTCCGCGATGGCTTGCGCCACGCGCTGGGCCTGCGAGATGGGGTTGCAGATGCTGTGCATGTTGAGCAGCGTCAACGGCACGACGACCACCACGGCGATGGCCACGGCCACCCCGAAGAGCGCGATGGTGGTCGAGACGGCCTGCCCGTTGCGGGCCTCGGCGGCGCGCGCCTCCTCGGCCAGGGCCTGCTCCAGACGCCGGAGCAACTTTTCGGCCTCGTCGTACGCGCCCACGGCCTTGACCATCACGCGGTTGGCCACCGTCGCCGAGTCGTAGCCGCTGGCCAGCAGCTGCGTGGACACGGGCTCGAAGAACTTGCCGTACTCCTGCAGCCGCGCGCGCATCTCCTCCACCAGGGGGCGGTTGTGCGGATTGCCGGCCAGCATGCCGTCCAGGTGCTTGCCGAGGCGGTCGTAGCTGGCCTGCCAGGCTTCCTTGCCCTTCATGACCGCCATCGCGTCCTCGTAGTTGATGATCATGTCCTTCTCGTGGCGGCGGAGCATGCCCATCTCGTCGCGGATGGAGGCCAGGGAGGCGGAGTTCGAGAAAGAGCCGCGGATGAAGTCTCCGCTCAGTGCCTGGATCCGGTACATGCCCAGCAGGCCGGCGCCGCCGACGAGTGCGAGCAACACGAGCACGACCGCGATCGCGCCGATCATCCGCATGCGGATGGTGAATCCGCGCATGAGGTTCATGAACTGCATATGTCCTCCTTGTTCATTCGGTCAGGCCCATGTCCGGGTCGGTCATGAGCTTCTCGATATCCAGCAAGATGAGCATCCGGTCGGCGATCTGGCCCAGCCCCAGGATGCAGGCGGAGTCGACCGACGAGCTGATCTCGGGTGCGGGACGCACCTGCTCGGCCGGGATCTCCAGCACGTCGCTCACGGCGTCCACCACCACCCCTACCACGCGGCCGGCCACATGCAGCACGATGACGACGGTGAAGGCGTTGTAGTCGCAGCTGGCGGTGCCCAGACGCAGGCGCAGGTCCACGATGGGGACGATGACGCCGCGCAGGTTCACCACGCCCTTGACGTGCGATGGCGCGTTGGCGATGCGGGTCGGCGGCTCGTAGGACCGGATCTCCTGCACCTTGAGGATGTCGATCCCGTATTCCTCCGCGCCGATGCGGAAGGTCAGGTACTCGCGCGGCTTGGCCGCCTGTTCGGTGATGTGCTCTGGAGCGCCCATGTGATTGCGTCTCGATGAGTCTGAGTTCGGGTGGGACGGATCGTCCCCGGGTTTATCGGCAGCGACGGATCCCACTTGAGACCGGCGCGGGCCCCGGGGGCGTGAAGCGAGGACGCCTCCTGCGCGAGGAGGCGTGGAAGGGCGCCGCGGCGGGCGGTGTGGCGGCGTTCAGGCCGCTGCGATGCCCGCCTGCCGGTCGAGACGGAACTGGGCGACGAGTTGCGCCAGGCGCGCGGCCTGTTCCTTCAAGCTCGTGGCGGCGGCCGCCGACTGCTCCACGAGTGCCGCGTTCTGCTGGGTCATCTCGTCGAGCTGGGTGACCGCCTGGTTCACTTGGCCGATGCCCGAGCTCTGCTCCCGCGCGGCGGCGGCGATGTCGGAGATCATGTCGGTCACCCGCTGCACCGCCGCGACGATCTCGCCCATCGCCTCGCCGGCGTCGGACACCAGGCGCGAGCCGCCCTCGACCTTCTCGACGGAAGTGCCGATCAGTCCCTTGATCTCCTTGGCGGCCTCGGCGGAACGCTGGGCCAAGCTGCGCACCTCCGACGCGACCACCGCGAAGCCGCGACCGTGCTCGCCGGCGCGCGCCGATTCGACGGCGGCGTTCAGGGCCAGGATGTTGGTCTGGAAGGCGATGCCGTCGATCACGCCGATGATGTCGGCGATCTTCTTGGAGGCGGCGTTGATCTCGTCCATCGTCGACACGACCCGCGAGACCACCTCGCCGCCGCGCCGCGCGGCCTGGGTGGCGGAGGTGGCCAGGGAACTGGCCTGCTGAGCGCTGTCGGCGCTCTGGTTGACCGTGCCGGTGAGCTGCTCCATCGAGGCCGCGGTCTGCTGCAGGCTGGAGGCGGTCTGCTCGGTGCGGGCGGACAGGTCCTGGTTGCCGCTGGCGATCTCGGCGCTCGCCGTGGTGATGCTGTCGGTGGCGTCGCGTACCTGCGCGACCATGCGGCGCAGCGCGTCCTGCATCTCGGCCAGCGCGCGTTGCAGTTCCCCGGCCTCGCCTCCCGCGTCCACCTGCACGGTGTGCGAGAGGTCCCCCGCCGCGATCGCGCGGGCACGCTCGACGACCTGGCGGATGGGCCCGGTGATGGAGCGCGTGAGCCACCAGCCGAACAGGCCGGCGAAGAGAATGCTTGCAGCAACCAGCGCCAGCGTGATGATCGCGGCCAGGCGGGTCTGGTGCTGCGCCTGCGCGGTGCTTTCCTCGGCGCGTCGCTTGGCCAGTGCCTCCATTTCGTCGATGCTGCCCAGGTAGGCCTTGCGGGCCTTCTCGAAGTCGCCGGCAAGCAGGGCCTCCAGCGCGACGTAATCACCCTGGTTGCGCATCTCG
Source organism: Burkholderiaceae bacterium (assembly GCA_035559275.1). Classification (GTDB taxonomy): domain Bacteria; phylum Pseudomonadota; class Gammaproteobacteria; order Burkholderiales; family Burkholderiaceae_C; genus Caldimonas. The sequence goes on along the minus strand of DATMBN010000017.1, from coordinate 1,376 downwards.
GTGATCCGCGGCCCGAACGCGAGCAACTGCCCGCGCGCCGTGGTGAACTTGTCGAACGCGGCCTTCATCTCCGGATCCTGCACGGTGGCCTCGACCTGCTTCTGCAACTCGTCGATCCGCGCCGACGTGGTCTTGTAGTCCTGCATCAGCTGGTCCGGGTATTCGCCCGATCCGAGGCGCGCATGCGTGGCGATGCGCAGGATGTTGAGCTCGATGAGCCCCTGCAGCTCGCCGGTCATCTGCATCAGCCGCCATTCCTGCTCCGAGAGGCGGTTCATCACCGCGGTCGTGTCGAACAGCTTCTTCACGCTGTAGCCGCTGACGCCGAGCATCAGCAGCATCAACAGTCCCAGCGCTGCGGCCAGGCGCGCGGAGATGCGCAAGCGGGTGATGCGGTGCACGATGTTCATTGTTGTCTCCTCTCTCCGGTTCCGGTGGGATCAGAACGTGGTCCAGTCGTCGTCGCCCGCGGTGGCCGTCGCTGGCGCCGGGGCTCGCGGCGGCGTGGCGGGGGCGAGGGGGGCGGCGGCCTTGGCTGCCGGCACCGGCTGCGCCGCTGCGGTCTTGGCCGGTGCCGGCTTGGATGCCACCGGCGCGGCCTTGGCCGGGGCCTGGGGCCGCGCAGCCGGGTGCGCGGCGCGGGCAAGGACCTGGTGGGCCTGCTGGCGGGCCTCGTGGGCGAGCTTGAAGGCACTGACGACCTCGGCCAGGCGGTGGGCCTGCTCCTTCAGGCTTTCGGCGGCGGCGGCCGACTCCTCGACCAGGGCGGCGTTTTGCTGCGTCATCTGGTCGAGCTGGTTGACGGCGGTGTTGACCTGGCCGATGCCCTGGTCCTGCTCGGCGGCCGCGGCGCTGATCTCGCCGATGATGTCGGTCACGCGCTGGACCGAGGCGACGATCTCGCTCATGGTCGAGCCGGCGTCTTGCACCAGCTTGGAGCCCGATTCGACCTTCTCGACCGAGGCGCCGATGAGCGTCTTGATCTCCTTGGCCGCCTGTGCCGAGCGCTGGGCGAGGTTGCGCACCTCGCCGGCGACGACGGCAAAGCCGCGGCCTTGCTCGCCGGCGCGTGCGGCCTCGACGGCGGCGTTCAGGGCCAGGATGTTGGTTTGGAAGGCGATGCCGTCGATCACGCCGATGATGTCGGCGATTTTCTTGGAGGCGGCGTTGATCTCGTCCATGGTGGCCACGACCTGGGAGACGACGGTGCCGCCGCGGGTGGCGACCGCGGAGGCGGAGGAGGCGAGCTGGTTGGCCTGGCGGGCGGCGTCGGCGGACTGGCGCACGGTGCCGGTGAGCTGTTCCATGGAGGAGGCGGTCTGCTGCAGGCTGCTGGCGGCCTGCTCGGTGCGCGAGGACAGGTCCTGGCTGCCCGC
>DATMBN010000016.1:0-18084 GCA_035559275.1 Burkholderiaceae bacterium | reverse complement strand
AAGAAAAAGGGCTCGGCATCTCTGCCAAGCCCTTCGGGGATATGGTGGCGCTTCAGGGACTCGAACCCCGGACCTGCGGATTATGATTCCGTCGCTCTAACCGACTGAGCTAAAGCGCCAAAGACCGCCATTATAGCGTGTGTCCACGGCGCCTTGGCAAGGCCTTCCCGCACCGGCGCGACCGCCTTGTATCTTTGCCCCGGGGCTTGCATGCGCAAGCTGCTGACCATCCTCAATGCCATCGCCAAGCACGGCTCGACCTGGAACCTGTCTCTTCATCACGCTTGACTGCCAAGACGGTTGCTCAGGCGAGGGCCAGGCGTTCGCGCACGTGCGCCGCGATGCGGGCCATCAAGGCGTCCAGATGCCGGCGCAGGATGTCGAGCCCCGCGTGGGGTTCGCGGGTGGCCTCGTCCATGTAGAGCGGGCGGCGGATTTCGATCTGCAGGCTGTGCCGGCCTTCGGCCGGCCTGCCGATGCGGCCGATCAGCTCCACGCCCTTGTACGGGTCGTTGATGGCGACCCCACAGCCGAAGCCGCGCAGGTCTCGGCCACGAGCGCGAACTGCGGGTCGTACGTCGGCACGTCGGGCAGCACGGGGAGCGCTGCGGCGCGAGCACCGGCGGCGCGCGCAACTTGCCGGCCTTGATCTCCGCATCACGGGACACATGAAAGGGCCGCACGATCATCGCCCGTGTCTGGGGCAGCCTCGCGGCGCAGCCACGCTAGGCGTCGCTGCTGGAGCTGGCGCCACGGCGTCCCGCGGGACCTCAATACCTGGGCCGCGCGCGACGGCAGGCCTCGCTCGGTTTTTGCATAACGATCGAAAGATCGCTTCGTTCCTCGCATGAGCGGCAGCTCCTACGATGCACCCATCGACATCCACTGCTGAAGGGCCTTGACATGATCCGCCGCCTCCTGCGCCGCAGCCTGCTCGCCGCCGCCTTCGCCGTCGCCAGTGCCGGCGCGCTGGCCAAGGACATCACGCTGCTCAACGTGTCGTACGACCCGACGCGCGAGCTCTACCAGGAATACAACGCCGCCTTCGCCAAGCACTGGAAGGCCAAGACGGGCGACAACGTCGTCGTCAAGACCTCGCACGGCGGCTCCGGCAAGCAGGCCCGCTCGGTCATCGACGGGCTGGAGGCCGACGTGGTGACGCTCGCGCTCGCCTACGACATCGACGAGATCGCCGAGAGGGGTAAGCTGCTCGCGCCGGACTGGCAGAAGCGCCTCAAGCACAACAGTTCCCCGTACACCTCCACCATTGTTTTCCTGGTACGCAAGGGCAACCCCAAGGGCATCAAGGACTGGGACGACCTCGTCAAGCCGGGGGTGCAGGTCGTCACCCCGAACCCCAAGACCTCCGGCGGCGCCCGCTGGAACTACCTGGCCGCCTGGGGCTACGCCCAGAAGAAGTACGGCTCCGAGCAGCGCGCGCAGGAGTTCGTCGCCAAGCTGTTCGCCAACGTGCCAGTGCTCGATTCCGGCGCGCGCGGGGCCACGACGACCTTTGTCGAGCGCGGCATCGGCGATGTGCTGATCGCCTGGGAGAACGAGGCGCTGCTCGCGCTCAAGGAACTGGGCCCGTCGAAGTTCGACATCGTCGCGCCCAGCCTCAGCATCCTGGCAGAGCCGCCTGTGGCGCTGGTGGACAAGGTGGTCGACAAGCGCCGCACCCGCCAGGTCGCGCAGGCCTACCTCGAGTACCTGTATTCGCCAGAGGGGCAGGACATCGCGGGGAAGCACTACTACCGTCCGGTCGATCCGCAGGTCGCGGCGAAGTACGCGCAGCAGTTCCCCAAGGTCGAGCTGTTCACGATCGATCAGGTCTTTGGCGGCTGGACCCGCGCGCAGAAGACGCATTTCGCCGACGGCGGCGTGTTCGACCGCATCTACACGCGCCGCTAGGCCCTTCGGCCGGCACCCCGGCCGGCGCGTGGCGCGGGTCGCCATCCGGCCGGTGCATATCCGATTTGCGCATAAGCACGCGCGGAAGGCTTCGTTCTGTCATGCGACGGCGGTCCCTACCATCCGCTGATCGTCACAGCCGCCATCCATGATCTTCTCCCGCACCCTGCTCAAGCGCCATTCCGTGCTGCCCGGTTTCGACCTGGCGCTCGGATTCGCGCTGCTGTACCTCAGCCTCATCGTGCTGATTCCGCTGTCGGCGGCCTTCCTGAAGACCGCGACCATGAGCTGGCCGGCGTTCTGGGACACCGTTACCTCGCCGCGCGTGCTCGCCTCGTACCGCCTCACCTTCGGAGCATCGCTCGCGGCGGCGATGGTCAACGCGGTATTCGGGCTGGTGGTCGCCTGGGTGCTGGTGCGCTACGACTTCCCGGGCCGCCGGCTGGTCGACGCACTGGTCGATCTGCCGTTCGCGCTGCCGACCGCCGTCGCGGGCATCGCGCTGACCGCCATCTACTCGACCAATGGCGTCATCGGGCAGTGGTTCGCGCCCTGGGACATCAAGATCGCCTTCACACCGCTGGGTGTCTTCGTCGCGCTCACCTTCATCGGCCTGCCCTTCGTGGTGCGCACGCTGCAGCCGGTGCTGGAGGACCTGCACACCGAGCTCGAAGAAGCCGCGGCCACGCTCGGCGCCAGTCGCTGGCAGACTTTCACGCGGGTGATCTTCCCCATCATCACGCCGGCGCTGCTCACCGGGTTCGCGCTGGCCTTCGCGCGCGCGCTCGGCGAGTACGGCTCGGTGATCTTCATCGCCGGCAACATGCCCATGGTCTCGGAGATCACGCCGCTGCTCATCATCACCAAGTTGGAGCAGTACGACTACACCGGCGCGACCGCCATCGCCGTCGTGATGCTGGTGATCTCCTTCCTGCTCCTGCTACTCATCAACCTGCTGCAGGCCTGGGCGCGCAAGCGCCAGGGCGGCTGAACTGCCTTGCCGCTGCTCCATGAACACCGCCACCTTGCCGACCCACACCCCGACAGCCGTGCAGCCCATGCGCGCGCTGCGCGGGGCCGCCTCCACCGACGAGCCGCGCTGGGTCCGCTACACGTTGATCGCGATCGCGATCGCCTTCCTGGCCCTGTTCCTCTTCGTGCCGCTGGCCACCGTCTTTCACGAGGCGCTGAAAAAAGGCTGGCAGGTCTATGTGGCGGCGATCACCGAGCCGGACGCGCTCTCGGCCATCCGGCTCACCTTGCTCGCCGCAGCCATCGCGGTGCCGTCCAACCTGGTGTTCGGCGTCGCCGCCGCCTGGGCCATCGCCAAGTTCGACTTTCGCGGCAAGAGCGTGCTGCTCACGCTGATCGACCTGCCGTTCTCCGTCTCGCCGGTGATCGCCGGTCTCATCTACGTGCTGGTCTTCGGCCTGCAGGGCTGGTTCGGCGAATGGCTGCGCGACCACGACCTCAAGGTCATCTTCGCGGTGCCGGGCATCGTGCTGGCCACGGTGTTCGTGACCTTCCCCTTCATCGCACGCGAGCTGATCCCGTTGATGCAGGCGCAAGGGCAGGAGCAGGAGGAGGCCGCCCGCGTGCTCGGCGCCTCCGGTTGGCAGATCTTCTGGCGTGTCACGCTTCCCAACGTCAAGTGGGCCCTGCTGTACGGCGTGATCCTGTGCAATGCCCGCGCGATGGGGGAGTTCGGCGCCGTCTCGGTGGTCTCGGGCCACATCCGCGGGCAGACCAACACCATGCCGCTGCACATCGAGATCCTCTACAACGAGTACCAGTTCGCCGCCTCGTTCGCGGTCGCCTCGCTGCTGGCCGGCCTGGCGCTGGTCACGCTGGTGCTCAAGTTCCTCGTCGAGCGCCGCGTCAAGCAGGAAAGGTCCCTCGCGGGGGGGACGGCGGTCACGCACTGACCCGGAGGTAGCAGACCCATGAGCATCGAAGTCCGTCATCTTCATAAGCGCTTTGGCGCCACCGTCGTCTGCGACGACCTGAACCTCGACATACCTTCGGGAGAGCTGGTCGCACTGCTCGGGCCTTCAGGTTCTGGCAAGACCACGCTGCTGCGCATCATCGCCGGGCTGGAGCAGCCCGACGCCGGCGCGGTGCTGTTCCACGGCGAGGACGCCACCTACACCTCGGTGCGCGAGCGCAACGTCGGTTTCGTGTTCCAGCACTACGCGCTCTTCAACCACATGACGATCTTCGAGAACGTGGCTTTCGGCCTGCGCGTGCGTCCGCGCGCGACCCGGCCCCCCGAGCGCGAGATCCGCGCGAAGGTCTCGGAGCTTCTCAGGCTCGTGCAACTGGACTGGATCGCCGACCGCTATCCGCACCAGCTGTCCGGTGGGCAGCGGCAACGCATCGCGCTGGCGCGCGCGCTCGCGGTCGAACCCAAGGTGCTGTTGCTCGACGAACCATTCGGCGCGCTAGACGCCAGGGTCCGTAAGGACCTGCGTCGCTGGCTGCGCCGGCTGCACGACGAGATGCACGTGACGACGGTGTTCGTCACCCACGATCAGGAGGAGGCGATGGAGGTGGCCGACCGCATCGTCGTGATGAACCACGGCCGCATCGAGCAGGTCGGCGCGCCCGACGAGGTGTACGACCACCCGGCCACGCCTTTCGTGCTGCAGTTCCTCGGGGACGTCAACCTGTTCCACGGTCGGCTGCTGCACGGGCCCCGGGGCGTGGTGGGGGACGAGGAGGTCGGCTACGTGCGCCCCCATGAGCTAGACATCGTCGCCGAGCCGGCCGCGGGGACCGTGCCGGTGGTGCTGTCGCAGACCCTCACCGTGGGCCCGCACACCCGGCTGGAGTTCAAGCGGGTGGACGATGGCAGCTATGTCGACGTCGAGCTGCCGCGCGAGGAGTTCATGCGCCTGCGCGACGCGCTCGGCCTGCGTCCGGGGGGCACGGCCCACTTGCGTCCCCGTCGGGTGACGCGATTCGAACGAGCTGCTGCCTGACCGGCCCTATTCCGGGAGCGCTCATCCCAGCCGTTCGATGAGCGCCAGGGCCGCGCCCGGCGCACGTTCCTTCGCGCCGTCGATGAAGTAGACGAACACGTCGCGAGAAACCGCCGCCGGCGCGGGCTGGTCGCTCGCCTTGGGCAGATCCTCCACCTCTTCGCCCCGCGCCCAGCGGCGCGCACGTTCGGCCCAGTCATCCAGTGCCTCGGGAGGGTAGCCCGCGGGCAGCTCGGACTGGGTGCGCATCAGCCGCGCATAGACGAAATCGGCCGCGAGATCGCTGAGTTGGGGGTACTTGGGTGAGTCGGTGTATACCGTCGCGATGCCGTGGAGGCGCAGCAGCGCGACGAAGTCCGGGTGGACGAAGCTCGCGTGCCGCACTTCGAGCACGTGTCGCAGCGGCCGCCCCGCCACCTCGCGCGGCAATGCACCGAAGAAGCGGTCCAGGTCGTCGGGGTCGAAGCGCTGTGCCGGCGACAGCTGCCACAACAGCGGACCCAGCCGGTCCTGCAAGGTCGCGGCCACCGCGACGAACTTCTCGGCCAGGTCCAGCCCTTCCGCAAGATGCTTGCGCTGCGTCACATAGCGCGGGGCCTTGACCGAGAACACGAAGCCCTCCGGCGTTTCGTCGCGCCACTTGGCGAAGGTGCTGGCCGCGGGCATGCGATAGAAGCTGCTGTTGATCTCGATGGCCGTCATCACCCGGCTGGCATGGTGCAGCTCCATGCGCTGCGGCACGCCCGGGGGGTAGAAAGTCTCTCGCCACCGCTCGTAGTTCCAGCCGCCGATGCCCACGCGGATGTGTCCTGCCTTCTTCGCGCCCGCTGCCATCTCGTCCCGCCGTTCTCGTCCCGTCCGTTGGTGCCCGACTCTACGCAGTCGGTGACGCAGGGCGGTAACGGGCGGTGAAGGCCGCCGCTAGATCTCGAAATGCTCGCCCGGCTCGGAGGCGAGGGCGCGTTCCACCACCGCGCGGGTCAGGGGCGGGGCGAAGGCCTCGATGAACCCATAGACGTAGGCCTTGAGGTAGGTGCCGCGCCGGATCGCCAGGCGCGTCATGTTGACGGCGAACAGGTGACGCGCGTCGATCGAGCGCAGTGCGCGGTCGCGTTCCTCGTCGTAGGCGATGGAGGCGACGATGCCGATGCCCAGGCCCAGCTCGACGTATGTCTTGATCACGTCCGCGTCCATCGCGGTCAGCACGATGTCCGGCTGCAGCCCCGCGCGCGCGAAGGCCTCGTCGATGTGCGTGCGGCCGGTGTAGCCGACGTCGTAGGTGATGATGGGATGGCGCGCCAGGCGTTCCAGGGTCAGTGCGCGGCCGTCGAGCAGTTCGTGCCCGGGGGGCACCAGGACGCAGTGCGTCCAACGGTAGCAGGGCAGGGCCACCAGTTCCTCGTAGCGCGACAGCGCCTCCGTCGCGATGCCGATGTCGGCCTCGCCGGCCAACAGCATCTGCGCGACCTGGGCGGGCGAGCCCTGGTGCAGGTTGAGCGTGACCTGCGGGTAGCGTTTGCGGAAGTCGCCGACGGCCGGCGGTAGGGCGTAGCGTGCCTGCGAGTGCGTGGTCGCGATCGACAACCGGCCCTTGGACTGCTGGGCATAGTCCTCGCCGGCCCGGCGCAGGTTCTCGGCATCGAGCAGGATGCGCTCGATGATGGGCAGTACCTGAGCGCCGGGTGGGGTGAGACCGGTGAGCCGCTTGCCGGCGCGCACGAAGAGCTCGATCCCCAGCTCGTCCTCGAGTTCGCGGATCTGCCGACTGACGCCGGGCTGCGAGGTGTGCAAGGCCTGCGCCACCTCGGTGAGGTTGAAGCCGCGCCGCGCGGTCTCGCGGACTGAACGCAATTGCTGGAAGTTCATCGCTGGAATCGCTTTTCGCGCCACTTATGCGAAAAACGATTCTGCGCGCTCCTGCTTATGCGTAGAACAATGAAAACCTTCTTAGCTTAGTCGGTGGCCGCATTTGACGCCGGCGCCCATGGCGTGGCGAGATGGTGGACGGCGTACTGTCCCCGGGGGCGAACGGCGCCCGCGGGAGGGGCGCCGGGAATGGCTCTGGTGGACGCTCAGCCGTGCAGCCGGCTGTTGCGCGGCACGCTGGCGAGGAGGAACTCCATCTGGTCCGCCAGGATGCGGCGACCGCGCAGGATCATGTCCTCGTGCAGGCTGGGGACGTAGGGCAGGTACAGCAGCGGCATGTGCGCCTCTTCCGGCGTGCGGCTGCCCTTGCGGCCGTTGCAGGCCCTGCATGCGGTGATGCAGTTCATCCAGCTGTCCAATCCGCCGCGCGAGGTCGGCACGATGTGCTCGCGCGTCAGTTCGTCGATGGGGAATTGGCCGCCGCAATACGCGCAGAGGTAGCGGTCCCGCGCGAAGAGCTTGGTGTTGGACAGCGCCGGGGTCTGCCGCCACGCGCGGCTGGGGATGGCGCCGCGCACCGCGACGATGGGGTGGACCTCGATCCGGGACTGTCGGCCGCTGACGCGCTGGATGCCGCCGCGCAGCACGAGCACCGGGTCGCCCAGCGTCCAGGCGATGCCGTCGCTCGCGTACAACACGGCCGCTTCCTTGGGCGTGATCCAGGCCTGCGGTCGGCCCGACACGTCGAGTTGAAGCACGTCCACCACTGGCACCGTCGAGTCCTCCTCGAGCTGCACGCCCGAGTCGCTGGCGGAAGGGGGCCGGCTTCAACGCCGGGGAAGGGCCGGCGCGCGGCCCTCGTCCTGGGGCGACTCCTGCATGCCTTGCGTAGCGCTGCCCGCCGGCGCGCCCTGCCGGCGGACTCGCACCAACCGTGGCTGCGGCACCTGCTCGCGCTGGCGCCGCCCTTAGGTGAGACGCGGCCGCAATCCACGGCCCGCGACGCACCCTACGCCAGCATAGAGCAAGTTTCGTGACACCCTCAAGTGCGCCGTCGCGCAGCCTTCGGTTCACCGTGAGTTCGGTCTCGTGCCGCCCGCAGGGGGCGGGAAGGCCGGCGCTCTTAAGGGTTAACCCCCGGTCAGGAGCGGATAGAGGAGAGGTCCGACGGGGGAAGTGTCGCTTTTAGGGGAAGCTCTCTAGAAATAGACGTACCGCACTCACAGCAGGGGAACGTATTTCTGCAAAATAGAACGACCGTTCGTTCTATTTTTGGACACACCGTGAGTGCAGTTCCCGCTCCGAAGGCCGCGCGTCATCTGCAGAAGGGCCAGCAGACCCGGGCGGCCATCCTGGAGGCGGCCCTCGGGCTCGCCTCGCAAGTGGGGCTGGAGGGCCTGTCCATCGGCGCGCTCGCCGAGGTCATGCGCATGAGCAAGTCGGGCGTGTTCGCCCACTTCGGCTCACGCGAGGAACTCCAGATCTCCGTCATTCGCGAGTATCACGCGAAGTTCGAGGAAGAGGTGTTTTTCCCTGCCATCCTCGAGCCTCGCGGACTGCCGCGCCTGCGGGCGCTCTTCGAGCGCTGGGTGCGCCGCGTGTCGGTCGAGATCGATTCAGGTTGCATCTATATCAGTGGCGCCGTCGAGTTCGATGACCGCCCCGGCCCGGTGCGGGACGCACTGGCCGAGATGGTCCGTGCCTGGCATCGGGCGATGGGGCGCGCGATCAGCATCTCCATCGAGGAGGGGCACTTGCGCGCCGACACCGATCCGATGCAGATGCTGTTCGAGATCCACGGCTTGATCCTGGCGCTGCACCACGACGCGCGCTTCCTGCGCTCGCCCGGCGCCATCGACCGCGCTCGCAAGGGTTTCGAATCGGTCGTCTCGCGCTACGCCACGGACAAGGCCCCGCCGCCCGAGACGTCCCTGCCGGCGCGCAAGTCCCCCAGATCCACTGTTTCCCGATAACCAACTTCCGCTCAAGGAGCACTCCATGCCTCAGTACACCCCGCCGCTGCGCGACATGCAGTTCGTCCTGCACGAAGTGCTGAACGTCGCCGACGAGTTCAAGCAGATGCCCAAGCACGCTGAGATGGACGCAGAGACCGTCAATGCAGTGCTGGAGGAAGGGGGCAAGTTCGCGGCCGAAGTGGTCTTCCCGCTGAACCAGGTGGGCGACGAGGAAGGCTGCACCCTGGACAAGACGACGCACGAAGTGCGCACGCCCAAGGGCTTCAAGGAGGCCTACAAGCAGTACGTCGAGGGTGGCTGGCCGGCGCTGTCGTGCGATCCGGAGTTCGGCGGCCAGGGGCTGCCGGTGGTCGTGAACCAGTGCTTCTACGAAATGCTCAACTCGGCCAATCAGGCCTGGACCATGTACCCGGGCCTGTCGCACGGCGCGTACGAGGCCCTGCACGAGCACGGCACGCCCGAGCAGAAGCGCCTGTATCTGCCCAAGCTCACGAGCGGCGAGTGGACCGGCACGATGTGCCTGACCGAGCCGCATTGCGGTACGGACCTGGGCCTGTTGCGCACGAAGGCCGAGCCACAGGCGGACGGCACCTACAAGATCACCGGCCAGAAAATCTTCATCTCCGCCGGCGAGCATGACCTGGCCGAGAACATCGTGCACCTGGTGCTCGCCCGCCTGCCCGACGCGCCGGCCGGCAGCAAGGGAATCTCGCTGTTCGTCGTGCCCAAGTTCCTGGTCAACGCCGACGGCTCGGTCGGCGAGCGCAACAAGATCTACTGCGGTGGCCTGGAGCACAAGATGGGCATCCACGGCAACGCGACCTGCCAGATGATCCTCGACGGCGCCGTCGGCACGCTCGTGGGCGAACCCAACCGCGGCCTGCAGGCCATGTTCGTGATGATGAACGCCGCGCGGCTGGGTGTGGGCATGCAGTCGCTGGGCCTGACCGAGGTCGCCTACCAGAACGCCGTGGCCTACGCGAAGGACCGCATCCAGATGCGTGCGCTGTCCGGCCCGAAGGCGCCGGACAAGCCGGCCGACCCCATCATCGTGCATCCGGACGTGCGCAAGATGCTGCTGACCGCGCGTGCCTACGCTGAGGGCGGCCGGGCGCTGGCGATCTGGACCGCGCTGCAGATCGACAAGGAGCTGTCCAGCGGCGACGAGCAGGTGCGCAAGGACTGCGCCGACCTGGTCGCGCTGGTCACGCCCATCGTCAAGGCCTTCCTGACCGACAACGGCTGGATCGCCACCTCGCACTGCCTGCAGGTCTTCGGCGGCCACGGCTACATCAAGGAATGGGGCATGGAGCAGTACGTGCGCGATGCCCGCATCAACATGATCTACGAGGGCACCAACACGATCCAGTCGCTGGACCTCTTGGGCCGCAAGATCCTCGCCGACAACGGCGCCAAGCTGAAGAAGTTCGGCAAGATGGTGCAAGAGTTCGTCGAGGACGAAGGCGTCAACGAGAAGATGCAGGAGTTCATCAACCCGTTGGCGGACCTGGGCGACAAGGTCACCAAGCTGACCACCGAGATCGGCATGAAGGCCTTCGGCAATCCCGACGAGGTCGGCGCCGCGGCCGTCGACTACCTGCGGGTGTGCGGGCACCTGGTGTTCGCCTACTTCTGGGCCCGCATGGCCAAGGTGGCGCTGGAGAAGGTCGACTCGGGCGATCCGTTCTACAAGGCCAAGCTGGCCACCGCGCGGTTCTATTTCGCCAAGCTCCTGCCCGAGACGGCGTCGTTGATCCGCTCCGCCCGCGCGGGCCTCAAGCCCTTGATGGAGATGGACGAGGCCCTGTTCTGACGAGGGTTGCGCCGGGGCGGCTCCAGGGCCGCCCTTGGCGTTCCGGCACGAGAACCCAGGCAAGAACCACTCAGGAGACCGCATGAAGAAGACAACGTGGATCGCCCTGGCGTGCGCCTTCGCGGCCGGCGCCGCGGCGGCGCAGGGGACGCCGGTGGGCTTGTGGAAGACCATCGACGACGCCACGAAGAAGGAGAAGTCGCTGGTGCGCATCACCGAAGCCGGTGGCGTGCTGAGTGGCAAGGTCGAGAAGATCCTCGATCCCGAGGCGCGGCCCGACGCGGTGTGCGAGAAGTGCTCGGACGAGCGCAAGAACCAGCCGATCGTGGGACTCACGATCATTCGCAACGTCAAGAAGAACCCCGACGATGCGACGCTGTGGGACGGGGGCGACATCCTCGATCCCAGCAACGGCAAGGTCTACCGCGTGCGCCTGAAGCCGGCCGACGGTGGCAGGAAGCTCGAGGTGCGCGGCTATGTCGGCGCGCCGCTGCTCGGCCGCACCCAGGTCTGGCAGCGGGTGGAATGAATCGATGCGGCCCTGCTGCGCGGGGCCGCCCTGTATCCCGAAGGAGAACCCCGTGAGTCGTTTCCAAGTCCGCAAAGTCGCCGTGCTCGGCGCCGGCGTGATGGGCGCGCAGATCGCCGCCCATCTGGTCAACGTGAAGGTGCCGGTCGTCCTGTTCGATCTGCCCGCGAAGGAAGGCCCCAAGAACGGCATCGTCGCCAAGGCGGTGGAAGGGCTGAAGAAGCTCAAGCCGTCGCCGCTGGGCGTGCCAGAGGACGCGGCGCTGATCCAGCAGGCCAACTACGAGGAGCATCTCGACCAACTCAAGGAGTGCGACCTGGTGATCGAGGCGATCGCCGAGCGGATGGACTGGAAGTTGGACCTGTACAAGAAGATCGCGCCGCACGTCGCGCCGCACGCGATCGTCGCGTCCAACACCTCGGGCCTGTCGATCACCAGGTTGTCCGAGGCGCTGCCGGAGGAGATCAAGCCGCGCTTTTGCGGCATCCACTTCTTCAACCCGCCGCGCTACATGTACCTGGTCGAACTGATCCCGACCCCGGCCACGCGCGCGGACATCCTCGACCAGCTCGAGACCTTCGTGACCACCAGCGTGGGCAAGGGCGTGGTACGCGCGAAGGACACGCCCAACTTCATCGCCAACCGCGTGGGCATCGCCGGCATGCTGGCGACCATCATCGAGGCCGAGAAGTTCGGCCTGAGCTATGACGTGGTCGACGACCTGACCGGCAAGAAGCTCGGCCGGGCCAGCTCGGGCACCTTCCGCACGGCGGACGTGGTGGGCCTGGACACGATGGCGCACGTGATCAAGACGCTGCAGGACAACCTGGCCGACGATCCGTTCTATCCCACGTACCAGACGCCCCAGGTGCTCGCCAGGCTGATCGAGCAGGGTGCCCTGGGCCAGAAGAGCGGCGCGGGCTTCTACAAGAAGGTCGGCAAGGACATCCTGCGCCTGGACCCGGCCAAGGGCGAGTACGTGCCGGCGGGGGCCAAGGCCGACGAGATCATCGGCCGCATCCTGAAGAAGCCGGCCGGCGAGCGCCTGAAGCTGCTGCGCGAGTCGAGCAACCCTCAGGCACAGTTCCTGTGGTCGATCTTCCGCGACGGCTTCCACTACTGCGCGGTGCACCTGGAATCCATCGCCGACAGCGCGCGCGACGTGGACTTCGCCATCCGCTGGGGCTTCGGCTGGAAGCAGGGCCCGTTCGAGCTGTGGCAGGAGGCCGGCTGGAAGCAGGTGGCGCAGTGGATCCAGGAGGACATCGACGCCGGCAAGGCGCTGTCCAAGGCGCCACTGCCAGCCTGGGTGTTCGACGGCCGCGACGGCGTGCACACCCTCGAAGGCTCGTGGTCGCCCGCGAAAAAGACCTACGTGCCACGCAGCGACCTGGCGGTCTACAAGCGGCAGTTCTTCCCGGAGAACGTGCGGGGCTCGGGCGCGGCCACGCCCGACAAGGCCGGCAAGACGCTGCACGAGGACGAGTCGGTGCGTCTGTGGACGCCGGATGACGAGGTCGTCGTCGTCAGCATCAAGACCAAGATGCACGCGATCGGCCCGGGCGTGGTGCAGGGGCTGATGCAGGCGGTGGACCTGGCCGAGCGTCAGTACAAGGGCGTGGTGATCTGGTCGCCCGACGATCCGTTCTCCGCGGGCGCGGACTTGCAGGCCATGCTGCCCGCCTTCATGGCCGGTGGATCCAAGGCCATCGAGCCCGAGGAGAGGAAGCTGCAGGAGGCGATGCTGCGCCTGCGCTATGCCAACGTACCGACCGTGGCCGCGGTGCGCGGCATGGCGCTGGGCGGCGGATGCGAAATGGCGATCTACTGCGCCAAGCGCGTCGCGGCGATGGAAAGCTACATCGGCCTGGTGGAAGTGGGCGTGGGCTTGATCCCGGGCGCCGGCGGCCTGACCTACATCGCGCGCCGCGCGGCCGAGATGGCCTCGGCCGGCAACGCCGGTGCCGACATCTTCGCCTTCCTGAAGGACGGCTTCACCAGCGCGGCGATGGCCAAGGTCGGCACCAGCGCGATCGAGTCGCGCAAGCTGGGCTACCTGCTCGACGACGACGTGATCGTGCCGAACAAGGACGAACTGCTGTATGTCGCCATCCAGCAGGCCAAGGCCATGTTCGAAAGCGGTTACCGGGCGCCGCTCAAGCGCCTGTTCCCGGTGGCCGGGCGCTCGGGTATCGCGACGATCAAGGGGCAGCTGGCCAACATGCGCGACGGTGGCTTCATCAGCCAGCACGACTTCCACATCTCCAGCCTGATCGCCGACGTGGTGTGCGGCGGCGAGGTGGAAGCCGGCTCCCTCGTGAGCGAGGAATACCTGATGGCACTGGAGCGCAAGCACTTCTGCTCGCTGCTGGATCATCCCAAGACCCAGGAACGCATCATGGGCATGCTGCAGACCGGCAAGCCCGTCAGGAACTGATGAACCACCCCCTACGGCCTTCGGCCGCCCCCTTCAGGGGGCGCCACCAGCGGACCGGCAAAGCCGGTTCCGCGGTGGCCGCTGGCAGAGGACCTTCCGATTTGAAGGAATGGATATGAGCACGAAGCAAGTTCAAGAGGCCTACATCGTCGCGGCCACGCGCACGCCCATCGGCAAATCGGGCCGGGGCTACTTCAAGAACACGCGTCCCGACGACCTGCTGGTCGCGGCGATCCACGGCGCGCTCAAGCAGGTGCCCAACCTCGACCCCAAGGCGATCGAGGACGCCATCGTCGGCTGCGCCATGCCCGAAGGCGAGCAGGGCCTGAACGTGGCGCGCATCGGCGCACTGCTGGCCGGCCTGCCGAACACCGTCGGCGGCGTCACCGTCAACCGCTTCTGCGCGTCGGGCCTGACCGCCGTGCAGATGGCGGCCGACCGCATCCGCGTGGGCGAGGCCGACGTGATGATCGCGGCGGGCACCGAGTCGATGAGCATGGTGCCGATGAGCGGCAACAAGCCGTCGATGAACCCGGCTGTGTTCATGCGCGACGAGAACATCGGCATCGCCTACGGCATGGGCCTGACGGCCGAGAAGGTGGCCGAGCAGTGGAAGGTCTCGCGCGATGCGCAGGACGAGTTCGCGCTGCAATCGCACATGAAGGCGATCAAGGCGATCGAGTCCGGCGAGTTCCGCGACGAGATCACGCCGGTCGAGGTCGTCGAGCGTCTGCCCAACCTCGCCGACGGCTCGGTGACGCTGCGCAGCCGCGCGGTGGACGTCGACGAGGGCCCCCGCCGCGACACGACGCCCGAGGCCCTGGCCAAGCTCAAGCCGGTGTTCGCCGCCAAGGGTTCCGTGACCGCGGGCAACAGCTCGCAGACCTCCGACGGCGCCGGCTGCCTGATCCTCGCGTCCGAACGCGCGATCCAGCAGTTCGGCCTGACGCCCCTGGCACGATTCGTCAGCTTCGCGATCAAGGGCGTGCCGCCCGAGATCATGGGGATCGGTCCGATCGAGGCGATTCCGGCCGCCCTGCGCTATGCGGGCCTGACCAAGGACCAGTTGGACTGGATCGAGCTCAACGAGGCGTTCGCGGCGCAGTCGCTCGCAGTGCTGAACACGCTCGACCTGGACCGCAGCAAGGTCAACCCGATGGGCGGGGCGATCGCCCTGGGCCACCCGCTGGGGGCGACCGGTGCGATCCGCTCGGCCACCGTGGTGCATGCGCTTCGTCGCCACAACCTGAAGTACGGCATGGTGACGATGTGCGTGGGCACCGGTCAGGGCGCCGCCGGCATCTTCGAGCGGGTGTAGGACCTGGCACGAAGGGACGCACGAGCGGACCTTCGTGTCTGACGCGGGCAAGCCTTCGCGGCGAGGAGGGCGGATGGAACGGATCGAACTGAACACCTTGGATGGCGCGACGCTCGCCGTGCGCCTGTTCCGGCCGGACTCGCAGCTGTGCGAGCCGCGCGCCGCGGTGGTGATCGGCCCGGCCATGGGCGTGCGCCAGGACTACTACCGCGATTTCGCCGCCTGGCTGGCCGAGCAGGGGTTTCTCGTCGCCACGTTCGACTACCGGGGCGTCGGCGACTCGCGCCCGGCCCGCTGGCAGCGCAGCCTGCGCGGCTTCGAGGCGGATTTGTACGACTGGGCGCGCGACTATGACGCGGTCGTGGCCGAGGTCGCCCGCCTGGCGGGCCAAGCGCCCCTCTATCTCGTGGGCCACAGCCTGGGCGCGCAATTGCCGGGGATGCGGACGCAGCGCGACCGCATCGCGGGGATGCTGTCGATTGCGGCGGGCAGCGGCTACTGGCGCGACAATGCGCCGCGCCTCAAGCGCATCGTGCTGCTGTTCTGGTACCTGATCGTGCCGGTGGCCACCCATCTGTGCGGCTACTTTCCCGGCCGGCGCCTGCGCAAGATCGGCGACATCCCGCGCGGCGTGATGCTGCAGTGGCGCCGCTGGTGCCTGCATCCTCGCTACCATGTGGGGGCCGAAGGCGAGGCGCTGCGGCGCGCGTTCGAGCAGGCGCGCTTTCCGGTGGTGGCCTGGTCCATCACGGACGACGAGCTGATGACCGAGCGCGGCACGCGGGCCCTGGTGGACCTGTACGCCCAGGCGCCGCGGCACGTCGAGCGCATCTCACCGGCCGACGTGGCGGCGCGGCGCATCGGGCATTTCGGGTTCTTCCGGGAGCAGTTCCGGCCCACGCTCTGGCGTCGGGCGGTGGAGCTGTTCCAGCGCTTTCCACACACGCAGAACTCACTGGAGACGACATGAACATCAAGACCGCGCTGATGAACGGCGTGCAGACCATCGAGATCGCACGGCCCGAGAAGAAGAACGCGCTGACCATGGCGATGTACGACGCGATGGGCCAGGCGCTGCGCTCGGCCCAGGCCGACAGCGCCGTGCGCGCGGTGCTGATCACCGGGCAGCCGGGCATCTTCACCTCCGGCAACGACCTGGAGGACTTCATGCAGCGGCCGCCCCAGGGGCAGGACTCGCCGGTGTTCCAGTTCATGCAGGCGCTGCTCGGTTGCGACAAGCCGGTGGTGGCCGCGGTGACCGGGGCCGCCATCGGCATCGGCACGACCATGCTGCTGCACTGCGATCTCGTCTACGCTGCCGACGACGCGCGTTTCGCGATGCCCTTCGCCAGCCTGGGGCTGGTGCCCGAGTTCGGGTCCAGCCTGCTCGTGCCGCTGCGTTCCGGCCACGTCAAGGCCGCCGAGAAGCTGCTGCTGGGCGATCCCTTCGGCGCGGAGGAGGCGCAGGAGATGCGCCTGGTCAATGGCATCCTGCCCGCTTCCGAGGTCGTGAACCACGCCCGCCGCGTGGCCGAGCGCTTCACGCAGCTGCCGCCGGCGGCCGTGCGTGAGACCAAGAAGCTGCTGCGACGCGCGCAGGCCCAGGCGGTGCAGGAGACGATCGCCGCCGAGGGCGAGGTCTTCGCGCAGCGGCTGCGCAGTCCCGAGGCGCGCGAGGCGTTCCAGGCCTTCTTCGAGAAGCGCAAGCCGGACTTCACGAAGTTCCAGTGAGGAGGCAGCGGCGCGCGGGGGCGGCTGCGCAGCCGGCCCGTCACGGACGCGCGCCTGTCGTCGCGGTCAGATCGTCACCCGTACGCGCAGGCCGCCCTCCTTGCGGCCCAGCTCGATGCCGACGTTGTGGTCGTAGCGCTTGAGCAGCAGCTCCGCGCGCCGGCCCTGCACCGCCAGGTCGGTGATGCGCATCCAGTCGATGAAGGGCGGCAGCTGCGGCGTCGCAAAGCTGATCTCTTCGGTTGCGGCCTGCAGGTCGAGTCCCAGGCAGGCCTGCACCAGCGCGAACACCGCTGCCGAGGCCCAGGCCTGCGGCGAGCAAGCGACCGGGTAGAGCGTGGGCCCTTCCAGCGGCCTGCGAGGGAAGCCGCAGAACAGCTCGGGCAACCGGTGGTTCTCGAAATGCAAGCTGGCCTCGAACAGGCTGGTCAGCACCTGCGTCGCGGCCTGGGTGTGGCCATAACGCGCCATGCCGAGCGCGATCAGCGCGTTGTCGTGCGGCCAGACCGAACCATTGTGATAGGACATCGGGTTGTAGTGCGGCTGCCCCTCGGCCAGGGTGCGGATGCCCCAGCCGGAATGGAAGTCGGGCTCCAGCAGCCGCTGCGCGATGCGTGCGGCGTGCTGGGGGTGCGCGATGCCGCTCCACAACGCGTGGCCGGCGTTGGAGGTCGCGACCCGGCATGGGCGCTTGTCGCCGTCCAGCGCGAGTGCGTACAGGCCCAGGTCCTCGCACCAGAAGGCCTGCTGGAAGCGGGTGCGCAGGGTCTCGGCCTGTGCGTCCAGCGCCTCGGCGCGCCGTGCATCGCCGAGCGCGCCGGCCATCCGGGCTGCCGCCCGCTTGGCCTGGTAGACGTAGCCCTGCACCTCGCACAGGGCGATCGGCGCCTCGGCGTGGCGGCCGTCGGCATGGAAAATGGAGTCGTGTGAGTCCTTCCAGCCCTGCTGGACCAGCCCGTGCTCGCTGCGCCGGCGGTACTCCACGAAGCCGTCGCCGTCGGCGTCCCCGTAGCGGTCGATCCACTCCAACGCCCTTTCGATGTGCGGCCACAGCCGGCGCACGAACTGCAGATCGCCGGAGCGCTCCAGGTACGCGCCGGCCAGGCCGATGAAGAGCGGCGTCGCGTCCACCGTGCCGTAGTAGCGGCCGAAGGGCACCTCGCCCGTGCGCGCCGTCTCGCACTTGCGCGCCTCGTGCAGGATCTTGCCCGGCTCGGCGTCGTTGGCCGGGTCCTCCTCGTGGGCCTGTGTCTCGGCGAGGAAGGCGAGCACGCCGCGCGTCAGCTCAGGAGCCGCCCACAGAGACATCCACGCGGTGAGCAGCCCGTCGCGGCCGAAGGTGGTCGCATACCACGGCACGCCGGCATAGGGGTAGGGGCCAGTTGGCAGGCGCGTCGTGAGCATCACCAAATCGGCGACGGAGCGGCACAGCCAGCGGTTCATCAGCGGGTTGGACGTCTCGATCGCGCAGATGTGGCGGTGCATCGCCTGGCGCGCCGACTCGTGCTCCCGGAAGGCCGTC
>DATMBN010000015.1:0-68090 GCA_035559275.1 Burkholderiaceae bacterium | reverse complement strand
CCCGCCGCCCATTCGGTGAACAACTGCGAGGTCATCTCTGGGCCGTTGTCCAGGCGTATCGAGTCCGGCTTGCCGTACCAGTCGACCAAGCGGCTGAGCGTGCGGATCAGCCGCCTGGCAGGGATCGAGGTACCCACCTCGGTGGCCAGCGCTGATGCGGCCGAGCGCTCGGATGTGAAAGATCGTCGAGCTTCGCTACAAGGTCTTCCGCTCGGAGGTGCGTATAGCGTTTCAGCATCTGCATTGACCGATGCCCGCTGACTGCCGCCACCTCCTGATCGCTCAACCCCATTTCCACCAAGCGACTTACTGCCTCGTGGCGAAGGTCGTGGAAGTGCATGTCCCTGACCCCGGCCCGTTTCGTCACATCGGCCCACACCTTGTTGAAGGCGTAAGGCCGCCGCTTGCCATCCCGGCCGGGTTCGCCGAAGAAGATCAGGTCTGTGTCCGCCGGCCGGACGGGGTTCTCCAGAGCCTCCTCAAAAAGGCGACTGGCCTCGCGGGACAGGGGAACCGTCCGGGGCAAGGTGTTCTTGGTTTCGACCAAACGCACTACGCGCCGCTTCAAATCCACCTGCGTGCGGCGCAGAGTCGTGATTTCAGATGAGCGCATTCCGGTCGCCAGGGCGATCCGCACGATCCAGCGCAGCATCGGATTGGAGTGCTCGTCGACGGCGGCCAGAAGTCTTGTCTCTTCCTCTTCCGTGAGTCGGCGGTTCCGCCCTGCGCCGGGGGCGGGGCGCCGCACGTTCAGCACCGGGTTGTAGGCTAGGCCCACGCCCCATTCCTTGATGGCCATGGTGAAGAGGTGGCCCAGCAGCGCCAGCTCAAGGCGGACTGTGTTCGGGGCACGCGGCTGCGGCTTCCCATCCTTCATACGATCCTCGCCGGACAGTCGCCGATCGCGATAGGTGGCCACCAGCTCCGGCGTTATGCCCGCCAGTGCGTACTTGCCGAAGAAGGCCAGCAGTGGCACGGAACAGCGCTTCTCGCCCTGCTGGGTGAACGGCCGCTTCTTGCTCGTGACCTCGGCGAGGTAGCGACTCATCGCCCTCTCGAAGGTCAGGCGCTCGGCTGCAGCGCGTCTCACGTACAGCCCGCGCACCATCTCGTCCTCAGTGGTGCGGGCCCAGTCCTCTGCGTCACGCTTGAGGCGGAAGGTCTTGACGGTGGTCGGAAAGCCTGTCTTGCGGATGACCGCTTGCCAGGTGCCAGAGGGTGTCTTGACGATGGTCGGCATAGGGTCGGAACAAGTGCCGCTCCGCAGCACTGTACCGAAACTGTACCGATTGGGACATTCGCGGCAGCTGTGCGGAGCACTGAACCGCCTGCAAACCCGCATAAACACTTGGTAGGCCGTGCAGGGCTCGAACCTGCGACCAAAGGATTATGAGTCCTCTGCTCTAACCGACTGAGCTAACGGCCCGCGTCGGCGCGCCGTGCGGCACGCCGGGAAACGGAAGATTGTAGAAGGCCGGCGCTATTTCTGGCTCAGGGCGTTCGATACCAGGCGCGCGGTGATGTCGACGATCTGGATCATGCGGTCGTAGGCCATGCGCGTCGGCCCGATCACGCCCAGCGTGCCGACGACCTGCCCGTTCACTTCGTACGGCGCCGACACGACCGACAACTCCTCGTACGGCACCACCTGGCTTTCCCCGCCGATGTAGATGCGCACGCCCTCTGCGCGGCTGGAAACGTCCAGCAGCCGCATCAGCTGGGTCTTCTGCTCGAACAGGTCGAACAGCTTGCGCAGCGAGCCGAGGTCGCTGGAGAAGTCCTGCACCTGCAGCAGGTTGCGCTCGCCGGAGATGACCACGTCCTCGGTGCTCTCGGCCATCGCCTCGGAGCCGGCCTGCACGGCCGCCTGCATCAGCGCCGCGATCTCGCCGCGCAGGGCGTCGATCTCGCTCTTCAGGCGCTCGCGCACCTCCTCGATCGTCAGGCCTGCGTAGTGGCTGTTGAGGTAGTTGGTCGCCTCGACCAGCTGGGACTGCGAGTAGTCGTGCTGGGTGAAGAGCACGCGGTTCTGCACGTCGCCGTCGGGCGAGACCAGGATGACCAGCACCCGCCGGTCGGACAGGCGCAGGAACTCGATGTGACGGAACACCGAGGGCTTGCGCGGCGCGGTCACGACGCCGACGAACTGCGACAGGTTGGACAGCAGGTGCGCCGCGTTCGCGATCACGCGCTTGGGCTGGTCGGGCTGCAGCTGCTCGGCCACCTCCGGCGGGGCCTCCAGTTCCATGGGCCGGGCGGTGAGCATGGTGTCGACGAACAGCCGGTAGCCCCGGGCCGTGGGCACCCGGCCGGCCGAGGTGTGAGGGCTGGCGATCAGACCCAGCTCCTCGAGGTCGGCCATCACATTGCGGATGGTCGCCGGGGAGAGGTCCAGCCCCGACGCCTTGGACAGGGTGCGCGAACCGACCGGCTGGCCCTCGGCGATGTAGCGCTCGACCAGCGTCTTCAGCAGGGTTTTCGCACGATCGTCCAGCATGCAAGTGATTGTAGGCCGGGGACTTTTTCCCCGGTAGCGGCATACGTCGCGATTGTGCCGGCGGTCACTCCCGCAGGCCCGGCAGCCACGAAGCACCCGGCGTGCCCATCTTGCCCCGGTGTGCCGAGCGAGCGGGGCGGCGTCAGGCGGCCGAGGCCAGCCGGAACTCCTCCTGCGTGCCGCAGCCGTACTCGGCATAGACGGCGCGCACGCAGTCGCGCATCACCGCCTCGCTCAGGCCCAGGCGCTCCCGCACGGCCTGCCGGCTGCCCGTGCGTCGCAGCCAGAACGCGACCTCCAACTCGCGGGGGGACAGGTCGCTGCGGTTCAGTCGCCGCCATGCCCGCAGCTCGGCCGGTACGTGGTGGCGCAGCAGGATGCCGACCAGCGCGTCGGCGGTGTTGACACCCGGAGGGTCGGTGACAGGCGCCAGCCATTGGGCGGTGACTTGCAGGTGGCCTCCTGGTACCGCGCGCGTGGCATGCGGCAAGGGCAGGTCCGGGTTGTCGGCATCGTGCAGGCGCCGGATCAACTCGCGGCAGAAGGGGGGCAGCTCCTTGCGGTCCGGCCACTGCGTGCCAGCCAGGGGCAGTTGCTGCAGCAGCGACATGGCCCGGGCGCTGGCGTGCAGCAAACGCCCTTGCGGGGTGCAGACGAGCATCGCTTCGGCCACTGCCGCGTCGGTCGGGCCGCCTGCGGGAGCCGGGGCGGTCCGCAGCGCCTGCTCCAGGTGGGCCGCCACCCGCGCCATCGCGTCGCGGTCGTCCTCGCGGAAGCCGCTGCCGGGCGGGCGGAACAGTGAGACCAGGCCAGCCGGGTGACCGTCGACCTCCAGGCGCGCGTCCAGGGTATGGTGGTGGCCCGACGCGCGCACGAGCAGCTGGTAGGTGTGGCTGCGCCAGTAGTCGGCCGGCGGCTCCATGAGCTGGCCCACCTTCGCCCCGCCCGGCTCGCCGACCAGGCGGAACACGTTGTATTCGCCCGGGCCGCGGAAGAGGTGCGGTTCCTCCAGGAACAGGCGTTGGGCCGATGCGGGAGAGTCCTCGTGGAAGAATGCGTGCGGCACGCCTTGCGGCGAGGTGAGGAAGAGGGCGCCCGCCGCGTTGGGGACGATCTCTCGGATCAGTGCGAAGGCATCGGGGGCGGCGGCCACGGGATCGAGGCCCGAGCAGCACAGCACGCGCAGCCGCGCCCACGCGCGCAGGTGCTTCTTGCGGGACACGATCGGGGCGCAGTGTGCAGGGTCGGCAGCATCGTAGCAGCGGCTTGCGCCGGCCCGGCATGGCCGTCCCGCGTATGAGGGACGGGTCACGTCGCTGTGGTGTAATCCTTCCATGCTCCCGCGCTTCCGTCACGTGGCACTGATCGGCAAGTACCAGGCTCAGGGCATCGAGCCGGTACTGGAGGACATCGCGCAACACCTCCTGCGCCTGGGCGCGGAGGTGGCACTGGAGCACGACACCGCGCTCAACACCTCGCTGGCTGACTACCCGGCGCTCACGGTGGCCGAGATCGGCCTGCGCTGCGACCTGGCGATCGTGATCGGTGGCGACGGGACCATGCTGCATTTCGCCCGCGAGCTCGCGCGCTATGGAGTGCCGCTGATCGGCATCAACCAGGGGCGGCTGGGCTTCATCACCGACATCCCGGTGCAGGAGGTGCACGACTCGCTGCGGGAGATGCTGGCTGGCGACTACGAGGAAGAGCACCGCACGATGCTCGAGGGCCAGGTGCTGCGCGACGGCGGCGTGATCTTCGACGGCTTCGCAATGAACGACGTGGTCGTCAGTCGCGGCGCGACCGCCGGCATGGTGGAGCTGCGCGTGGACGTGGACGACCAGTTCATGGCCAACATCCGCGCCGACGGGCTGATCGTTGCCTCGCCCACCGGCTCCACCGCCTACGCGCTGTCGGCCAACGGACCCATCCTGCACCCGGCGATCAAGGGCTGGGTGCTGGTGCCGATCGCGCCCCATACACTGTCCAACCGCCCCATCGTGCTACCCGATTCGAGCCAGATCACGATCGAGATCGTGGCCGGGCGCGATGCGAGCGCGAACTTCGACATGCAAAGCCTGGCGAGCCTGCTGCACGGCGACCGCATCCGGGTGCAGCGTTCGGCTCACCAGGTCCGCTTTCTGCATCCGCGCGGCTGGAGCTACTACGGCACGCTGCGCAAGAAACTGCATTGGAACGAGGGAGTGGGGGTCTGATGCTCAGGCGTATCGCACTGCGCGATTTCGTCATCGTCTCCGAGCTCGAGGTCGAGCTCGAGGCGGGCTTTTCCGTGCTCACCGGCGAGACCGGCGCCGGCAAGTCCATCCTGATCGACGCGCTGCAACTGGCGCTGGGCAGCCGTGGCGACGCGGGGGTGGTGCGCGAGGGCGCAGCACGCGCGGAGATCACCGCCGCCTTCGACCTGCCCGCCAACCTCGTGCCCTGGTTGGAAGAGGCGGGCTTCGAGCCCGGCGACGAGTTGCTGCTGCGTCGCACGATCGACGCGCAGGGCAAGAGCCGGGCGTGGATCAACGGCAGCGCCGCGACCGTCGCGCAGCTCAAGGCCGCCGGCGAGCGCCTGGTCGACATCCACGGCCAGCATGCGTGGCAGAGCCTGACGCGCCCCGAGGCCGTGCGCAGCCTCTTCGACGCCTATGCCGGCGTCGATCCCCGGCCGTTGCATGCGGCGTGGCAGGCGTGGCGCGAGGCCCAGCAGCGCCTGGACGACGCGCGCGAGCGCCAGGCCGACCTGGAGCGCGAACGCGAGCGGCTGGCCTGGCAGATCGGCGAACTGGACAAGCTCGCGCCCGGCGAGCAGGAATGGGACGAGCTCAATGCCGAGCACAAGCGGCTCAGCCACGCGCAGGCCCTGCTCGACGCGGTGCAAGGGGCGCTGGACGCCATCTCGGAGGCCGAAGGCAGCGCGGACGAGCTGGCCGGCCGCGCGGTGGACGCGCTGCAGGGCGTGGCCGAGTACGACGGCACGCTCGCCTCCGTCATCGAGGTGCTGCAAAGCGCGCAGGCGCAGTTGCAGGACGCCTCGCACAGCCTCCATGGCTATCTGCGCCACGCCGACCTCGACCCTGCGCGCTTGCAGGAGCTGGACGAGCGGCTGGGCGCCTGGGTGAGCCTGGCGCGCCGCTACCGCCGCCCGCCCGAGGAACTGCCGGTGGTGCTGGAGACCTGGAAGCAGGAGCTGCGCGAACTCGAAGCCTCGGCCGATCTCGAGGCGCTGGAGTCGGCGGCCGCGTCGGCACGGCGGGGGGTCGAGCAGGCCGCCCGCGAGGTGTCGCGCATGCGGCAGCGCGCCGCGCCCCGGTTGGCCGCGGCCGTCACGCAGGCGATGCAGTCGCTGGGCATGGCGGGCGGGCGGTTCGACGTCGCGCTGTCGGCCCTGCCCGAGCCGCAGTCCTGGGGGCTGGAGGCGATCGAGTTCCTCGTCGCCGGCCACGAGGGCAGCACGCCCCGGCCGCTCGGCAAGGTGGCCTCGGGCGGCGAGCTGTCGCGCATCGCGCTGGCCATCGCCGTCACCACCAGCCAGCTCGGCGAGGCCGGCACGCTGATCTTCGACGAGATCGACGTGGGCATTGGCGGCGCGGTGGCCGAGACGGTGGGGCGGCTGATGAAGCAGCTCGGACATGACCGGCAGGTCCTCGCCGTCACCCACCTGCCGCAGGTCGCGGCCTGCGCGGACCACCATTTCGTCGTCAGCAAGTCCAGTCGCCAAGGCGTCACCACGAGCGCGGTGCAACCCGTCACGGGCGAGCAGCGCGTCGCCGAGATCGCCCGCATGCTGGGCGGCCAGCAGCTGTCCGGCACCAGCTTCGCGCATGCACAGGAGATGCTCGCCACGGCCGACGCCGCGGCGGCCGCCCCGCCGCCTGCGCCCGCCGGCAAGGGACGCAAGCGTTCATGAGCACCACCTCGACCCTCACGCCCACGCCCGATCCGCTGCGAGAGATCGTGCTGATCACCGGCATCTCGGGCTCCGGCAAGTCGGTCGCGCTGCATGCGCTCGAAGACGCTGGCTACTTCTGCGTGGACAACCTGCCGCCCGAGCTGATCGAGACCTTCGTCTCGCTGGAGCATTCGCGCTTCACGCCGCGCCTGGCGATCGCGGTCGACGTGCGCAGCGCCCGTTCGTTGCCGCATCTGTTGCCCGTGATGGCCAAGCTGCGCGAGTCGGGCATCGCGATGAAGTCGGTGTTCCTGGATGCCTCGACCGACGCGCTGGTGCGGCGCTTCTCCGAGACGCGCCGGCGCCACCCGCTGTCGCAGCCGGGCGAGGGGGATGCGCATCACGCGCTGATCGACGCCATCGAGTTGGAGCGCGAGTTGCTGGCCGACCTGCGCCAGGCCTCCAGCGTCATCGACACCAGCGACTTGCGCCCGGCACAGCTGCGCACCTGGATCCGGCAGTTCGTGCAGGCGCCACCGGCCAAGCTGACGCTGGTGTTCGAGTCGTTCGCGTACAAGCACGGCGTGCCGCTGGACGCCGACTACGTCTTCGACGTGCGCGTGCTGCCCAACCCGTACTACATCCGCGAGCTGCGCCCGCACACCGGGCGCGACGCGGATGTCATCGAATACCTGGAGGCCCAACCGGAGGTGGGCGAGATGGTGGCGCAGATCGAGGCCTTCCTGCGTCGCTGGCTGCCCGCCTTCGAGCAGGACCAACGCAGTTACCTCACGGTGGCGATCGGCTGCACCGGGGGGCAGCACCGCTCGGTGTACTGCGTCGAACAACTGGCCCAGCGCTTCCGAGGCCGCGGCACGACCCTGGTCCGCCACCGGCAACTGGACGCGCGAGACACCCTCACATGACCGCAGTACCCTCATCCACCCGCCCGTCACCCACCCGTCTGTCGCTCTTCCCGCTGCAATCGGTTCTGTTCCCCGACGGACTGCTCGGCCTGAAGGTCTTCGAGGCTCGTTACCTCGACCTGATGAGCCAGTGCGTGCGCGACCGCGTGCCCTTCGGCGTAGTCGCGCTGCGCCAGGGCCAGGAGGTGCGCCGTCCGGGCGAACGCGTCGAGTTCGAGACGACCGGTTGCACGGCCGAAGTGATCGAGATCGACGGCGCCGAGCCTGGCATCCTGCACGCGCGCTGCCGGGGCGTTCAGCGTTTCGTCGTGCAATCGAGCGAACAGCAGCCCAACGGGCTGTGGGTGGCCGAGGTCGAGATGCTGGAGCCGGATCCGTCGGTGCTGCCCGTGCAGGAGCATGTGGACTCGGCCAAGGCGCTGGCCGCGCTCATCCAGACCATGCGGGCCAAGGGGCCGGTGCCTTTCCTGGAACCCTATCGGTTCGAGGATGCAGGCTGGATCGCCAACCGCTGGTGCGAGGTGCTGCCGATCCCGCTGGCAGCCCGACAGAAGCTGATGGAGTTGCCCGACCCGCAGATCCGCCTCAAGCTGGTGGATCAGTTCCTGAAGCAAAAGGGCATCGTCTCGCGCGGATAAAGGCCCCCGAGGCCGCCGCGCCCACGAGCGCTACCCCCGCAACAGGCGGCGCAGCGGCGCCGGCAGGCCCACGTCGTCGAGCCTCGAGTAGGGCGTCCAGCGCGCACCCTGCCACGCCGGGCGGCGTGCCGGCGAGACCTTCACCGGGTGCAGCACCCAGTCGAAGTGGGTCAGCGCGTGCTCGATGCGCGGCTGGATCTCGGGCACCGCATCCCAGTCGGCGATGGCCGACTCGAGCGCCGCGGCGCTGTCGTACTCCGGCAGGCTCATCAGCCCCGCCCAGACCCCGGTGGTCGGGCGCGGCACCAGGCAGACCTCGCCGTCGTGCTCGATCCAGAGCCACCAGTTCTCCCTCCGGCCGCGCTTGAGGCGTCGCGTTCTGA
Source organism: Burkholderiaceae bacterium (assembly GCA_035559275.1). Classification (GTDB taxonomy): domain Bacteria; phylum Pseudomonadota; class Gammaproteobacteria; order Burkholderiales; family Burkholderiaceae_C; genus Caldimonas. The sequence continues at coordinate 59,751 of DATMBN010000015.1, read as the reverse complement.
CCGGATAGCGCTCCTGCTCCCCCATCGCCCGGGCCCGGCAGACCGACTGCACCGGGCAGAGCAGGCAACTCGGTGAGCGCATGCTGCACAGTCCCGCGCCGAGGTCCATCAATCCTTGCGTGTAGGCCTCGATGCTTTCGTCGGGCAGCAATGCCTCGGCCAGCGACCATAGTTCCCGTTCGGCGCGCGCCTGCGACAGGTCGCCGTCGAAGGCCAGCACCCGTCCCAGCACGCGCTTGACGTTGCCGTCCAGGATGGCGGCCTTCTCGCCGAAGCAAAAGGCCGCGATCGCCGCCGCGGTGGAGCGGCCGATGCCGGGCAGCTCGGCGAGCGCCGCAGCGCTGGCCGGGAACCGGCCGCCGTGGCGGTCCCGCACCTCCCGCGCACAGCGATGCAGGTTGCGGGCACGGCTGTAGTAGCCCAGGCCGCTCCACAGCGCGAGCACGTCGTCCAAAGAGGCGTCGGCCAGGGCGACGACGTCGGGAAAGCGCGCGAGGAAGCGGTCGTAGTAGCCGAGCACCGTCGTCACCTGGGTCTGCTGCAGCATGATTTCGGACAGCCACACGCGGTACGGGTCCCGCGTCTGTTGCCAGGGCAGCCGGTGCCGGCCATGCTCGCGCTGCCAGGCCACGAGCCGCGGCGCGAATTCGGTCTGCAGCGTCTCGAAGGGGATGGCGACGTCCGCGGCGCGCGGCGGTGCCTCGATCACCTCAGACACGGGCGGGCTGGGGCTCGAGCGGGAGCTCGATCGTCACGCCCGACTCCTGGGCCTGCGCGAGCGGCCCGCAGGCGGCGGCCTGCAGCGCCTGCACTCGTGCGGCCAGCTGGGCCTGTAGGTGTTTCAGGCGTTCTTCCTGCGCCTCAACCTCGTGGATCCGCGCTTCCAGCTCCTGGCTCGCGCCTTGCGCGCGCTCCAGCGATTCACGGCGGCGCTTGAAGTTGCGCCGCCGGTCGCGCAGCTGCGAGTCGATCTGCGACGAGGCCGTCTTGTTCCACAGCTCGAGCTCACCGCTGGCGCCTTCGAACACGACGCGCAGCTTGGAGACGAGCATGCGGCGGAACTGCTCCAGGAAGCGTGCGTTGGTGAGCCGCACTGCGTAGGACAGCCCCAGGTACTGCATGTAGTTGCGCTCGATCAGGTCCAGGTCGCGGATGAAGCGCGACAGGTCCGGCGCCTTGGGCACCGCCAGCCCGAAGCCGTACTCGGCGTTGAGCTTGGTGAACGAGGCGGCCAGCATCTCCTGGATTTCCAGTCCCTTGCGCTGCGCCGCCTCCAGCCGCTCGCGCAGGCCCGCGCACATCTCGGAGAACGCCTTCTTGTTGCCGAAGTTCAGCACGGCGTGGCGCAGCTTGTCCTGCAGCGCCTCGGTGTGCTCGCGCAGGACGTCGTTGCTGATCGTCATCAGCGCGTCCTTGAGCATGCGGGTGTGCACCGAGCGCATGGCCTGGACGTGTCCGATGCATTCCTCGAACTCGGCGCTCTCGGCGTCGACCCGTTTCATCAGCGTGGTGAGCATGCCGCTGTTCTTGCCGCGCAGGCCGCGCAGTTCGAGCAGCTGCTCGGCCACCTGGCGTCTGCGATCCGCCAGTCGCCGGCCCACATGCGCTTCGATGGAGGCCAGCCCGTCGGCGACGACCCGCTCGACCACCTGACGCCGTTGCGGCAGCAACTGCTGGCCCAGCGCGTCCTCGAGGTCGAGGATGCGGCTGGCGCGCAGGTCGTCGGCGTCGCCGGTCACACGGCCGGCCAGCGCGAGCTTGGCCGAGATCGGGAACACCCGGTTCTCGGGGATCTCCAGCGTGCGCGCCGTTTGGGCTCGCTGGCGCGCGATGTGGATCTCCACCTCGGCATGCGGGCTGAGCGGATCGGCGAGGGTGTCGATCTTGTTGAGGGCGACGTAGCGCGCGAGCGGCTGGCCGCACAGGTGGTCGCGCCAGATTGCCAGGTCGGTCTTGGTCACGCCCGTGTCGGCGGCGAGGATGAACACCGTCGCGTGCGCCGAAGGCAGCAGGCTCACCGTGAGTTCGGGTTCGGCGCCGATCGCGTTCAGCCCTGGCGTGTCCAGCACGACCAGCCCGCGCTTGAGCAGGGGATGCGGGTAGTTGATGATCGCGTGCCGCCAGGCCGGCACCTCCACCAGGCCGTCCGTGCCGAGCGGCGGGTTGTCCTCGGGGTGCTCGTCGTCCCAGAAGCCAAGCGCGCGCGCGGCTTCCACCGGCACGCGCTTGGTCTGCATCACCTGCGTCAGCTCATCGGCGAGCAGGTCGGGGCGTTTGACGTTGAGCGGAGTCTCTTTCCAGGCACCGGCATGGTGGCGCAGTTCGGCGAGCGATTGGCTGCCCAGCCGCGTGTCGATGTCCAGCAGCTTGAGGCAGGGCGGCTCCTCCGGGTCGTAGCTCAGCTCCACCGGGCACATCGTGGTGCGCCCTGGCGTGGCAGGCAGGATGCGCCGGCCGGTGTCGGCGAAGAAGATCGCGTTGATGAGCTCCGACTTGCCGCGCGAGAACTCGGCGACGAAGGCCACGACGAGCTTTTCGGCCGCGACGCGCTGCGACAGCGCCTCCAACTGCTCGGAGGCAGGCTCGTCGAGCAGGTCGTGGTCGAACAGGAACCTCGACAGCTCCCCGATCTGCGATTGCAATCCGGCGCGCCAGGCGCCGAGCGCGTCGAGTTTGTTCGCGAAGGAAGCAACCATGGGATGAAGCTGTCGGGCCAGTCGGCAAGCGACCTATGGTAGCCCAAGGGGCAGGTGTGCCCCAGCCCGCGCCGCCCGGCGCCCCCCGCCCGCGGTGCGGCGAAGTACGCGATTGCCGATCGGTTTACGAACTGTTGCGAGGTGGCCGAGGCTAGCGGTGCTGGCACCCGGGGCAGAAGTAGGTCGAGCGCTGGCCTTGGACGATGCGCCGCAGGGCGGTGGCGCAGCGCGGGCAGGGCCGGCCCTCGCGGTCGTACACCTGCGCCATGAGCTGGAACTGCCCTCCCCGGCCATGCGTGTCGCGGAAGTCGCGCAGCGTCGACCCGCCGGCCTCGACGGCGGCCTGCAGCGTCTGGCGCACCGCCTCCGCGAGCCGCTCGCAACGCAGCGGGCCCAGCCGCCCTGCCGGCGTGCGAGGGTCGATGCCCGCGCGAAAGAGCGCTTCGCAGGCGTAGATGTTGCCGACGCCGACCACCACGTCGCCAGCCAGCAGGGCCTGCTTGATCGCCGTGCGACGGCCGCGCAGCCGTGCGCGCAGGTACGCGCCGGTGAACGCCTCGTCGAACGGCTCCACGCCCAGCGTGGACAACAGCTTGCGCGCCGGGTCGGCATCGAGGGCCGAAGACCAGACCACAGCGCCGAAGCGGCGCGGGTCGTGCAGCCGCAGGAGACCTTGGGTGGTGGAGAGGTCGAAATGGTCGTGCGGACCGGCCGGCGGGGCGTCGCGGCTGAAGCTGAGCGAGCCGGACATCCCCAGGTGCAGCAGCAGGCCCCCTTCGTCCAGGGCCAGCCACAGGTACTTGCCCCGGCGCAGCACCTCAACCACCACGCGCCCGGCCAACCGTCCGGGCTCGCGGCCCAGGGGCCAGCGCAGGGGTTTGCCCAGGCGCACCGAGACGATGCGCGCTCCTCGGATGCGCTCGGCGAAGCTGCGTCTCGTGACCTCGACTTCCGGCAGTTCAGGCATGGCGGGGAATTATCCCGGTCTCCTTAGAATCAGACGGCAGGCAGGGTCGTCTCGACCCTGCCGCACAGCCTGGAGAGTCATCCCCCATGCCGGTCGCACGCCTACGTTCCTGCCTGCTGCTCGCGGCCGCAGGCCTTGCCTTCGCGCCGTGGCAGTGGAGCCATGCCCAGGCCGCGGCCGACCCGGCGGAGTCGGTGGTGCGCAGCCCGGTCCCTTCGGCGATGGACGCGGTGCTGTTCTATCAGGTGCTCATCGGCGAGATGGAGTTGCGCCAGGGCCAGGCGGGCGTGGCCTACGAGGTCATCCTGGACGCCGCGCAGAAGACGCGCGACGAGGCCTTGTTCCGGCGTGCCGTGGAGATCGCGCTGCAGGCCCGCGCGGGCGACCAGGCGTTGGCCGCGGCACAGGCCTGGCGCATGGCGGTGCCGGTGTCGGCCGAGGCGCACCGGCTTACGGCCCAGGTGCTGGTCGGGCTCAACCGACCGGCCGAGGCGCTGGACCCCCTGCGTGGCTTCCTGGCCGCCACGCCAGCGACCGAGCGGCCCGCGGCGATCGCCTTGCTGCCGCGGCTGTTCGGCCGCAGCGGCGACCGCAAGACCCTGGCCGGCGTGGTCGAGCAGGTGCTGCAGCCCTACGCGCAGCAGCCGGCCACGCGCGGCGCGGTGCTCGTCGCCAATGCGCGGATGCGTTGGCTGGCGCAGGAGCCGCAACGGGCCCTGGAGCTCGCGCAGGAGGCGTCCCAGCTCGATCCGGCGGCCGAAGGCCCGGCGCTGATCGGGCTGGAGATGCTGTCCAGCGAGCCGCGCGCCGAAGCGCTCGTGCAGACCTACCTCGACCGCAAGCCGGACGCGGCGGCCGTGCGGCTGGCCTACGTGCGCACGCTGGTCGGCGCGCAGCGCTATGCGGACGCCGTGGCCCAGCTCGAGCGCGCCACGCAGGTCGATCCGACCGCCGGGCCGATGTGGCTGAGCCTGGGTGCCTTGCGCCTGGAGCTCAAGCAGCCGCGCGAGGCCGAGCGCGCCCTGCTGCGGTACGTCGAACTGGCCGCCGCGCCCGCGGCCCAGCCGGCGGCGTCCGGGCCTGCCTCTGCCGACGCCGGGGATGGGCTCGTCGCCAACCCCGCCGAAGGCCTCACGCAGGCCTATCTGCTGCTCGCGCAGGCGGCCGAGGAGCAGCGGGACTTCCGCCGCGCCGAGGAGTGGCTCGCAAGGATAGAGAACGCCGACAACGCGCTGTCCGTGCAGTTGCGCCGTGCGATGCTCCAGGCCAAGCAGGGCAGGGTCAACGAGGCGCGCGAGCTGCTGCGCCGCACGCCCGAGCGCACCCCTCAGGACGCACGCGCCAAGTCGATGGCCGAGTCGCAGCTGCTGCGCGAGCTCAAGATGTGGAGCGACGCGCACGCGGTGCTGGCCGAGGCCAACCAGCGCTTCCCGGACGACGCCGACTTGCTGTACGAGCAGGCCATGATGTCCGAGAAGTTGCACCGGCTCGACGAGATGGAGCGCCTGCTGCGCCGGGTCATCGAGATCAAGCCTGATCACTTCCACGCATACAACGCGCTCGGCTACACCCTGGCCGACCGCAACATCCGTCTGGAGGAGGCACGCACCCTGGTGCTCAAGGCACTGGAGCTGGCGCCCAACGAGCCCTTCATCATCGACAGCCTGGGCTGGGTGGAGTACCGCATGGGCCGCCGGGAAGAGGCGTTGAAGCATCTGCAGCGCGCCTTCGAGGCCCGCCCCGATGCCGAGATCGCGGCGCACCTCGGGGAGGTGCTGTGGATGCTCGGGCGAAAGGACGAGGCCCGGCGCGTGTGGCGGGAAGGGCGTGAGCGCGACGCGACCAACGAGGTGCTGCGCGAGACCCTGACGAGGCTGAAGGTCGACCTGTGACACCCGCCTTGCGCCTGCACCGCGGCCTCCCGGCGCGACGCCGGCTCGCCTGGCTTGCCTGCGCGTTCGCCGCAGCCTTGCTCGTCGGCTGTGCGAGCGTGCCGCGCGAGCCCGCGGGGACGCAGCGCTTGCCGCTGGCCGCTTCCGGGCGCATGGCGGTGCGCGTGGACCCGGTGCAGTTCGGCGAGCCGGCCCGCGTGTCCACCGCGGCCTTCGAACTGCTGGGCTCCGCCGATCGCGGAGAACTGCGGCTCACGAGCCCGTTGGGCACGACCGTCGCCGTGGCGAGCTGGGAGCCGGGCACGGTCTGGTTGCAGGCCGAGGGTCGCACCCGCGAGTTCGCGGACCTCGACGAGCTGTCGCGCGAAGTGATCGGCGAGACGCTGCCGCTGGCTGCGCTCTTCCACTGGCTGCAGCGGCAGCCCTGGCCCCACGCGCCCTCGGCCCCGCTGCCCGAGGGCGAGGCGGGCTTCGAGCAACTGGGCTGGGCGGTGCGCACCGACCGCGCCGCTGACGGACTCATCGTCGCCGAGCGACGCACCCCGCCCCCCGTGGTGGTCGTGCGCGTCAAGCTCGACCCCACCTGAGCGGCGCCGGCGGGACAGCAAGCGAACAGAAGGGCGACCATGAGGGCCTTGTACGACGTGCCGGCGCCGGCCAAGCTCAACCTCTTCCTGCACGTGCTCGGCCGTCGCGAGGACGGCTACCACCTGCTGCAGTCGGTGTTCGTGCCGATCGACTGGGCCGATACGTTGCACTTCGAGCGGCGTGACGATGGCCTCCTGCGGCGCCACGATCTCACCGAGGCCCTGCCGGACGACGACCTGTGCCTGCGCGCGGCACGCGCGCTGCAGCAGGCCAGCGGCACGCGCTGGGGTGCCGACATTGCGATCTCCAAGCGGGTGCCCAGCGGCGCGGGGATGGGCGGCGGCAGCTCGGACGCGGCCACCGTGCTGCTCGCGCTCAACCGCCTGTGGGGACTGCGCTGGCCGCGCGCCAGGCTGATGGAGATCGGCGCCGGTCTCGGCGCCGACGTGCCGTTCTTCCTGGGGCTCGGTCCTGCGTGGGTCGAGGGCATCGGCGAACGTCTCACGCCGATCGCACTGCCGGGGCAGGAGTACTGCGTCGTCAAACCGCCCGCCAGCCTGCCCACGCGCGACATCTTCGCCAGCCCCCTCTTGGCTCGCCACACAAAACCTGCTATAGTGGAGGACTTTCTTGCAGACCCCGCCAAGTTCCTCACGGAGCAAGGCAAGAACGACCTGCAGGCGGCTGCACAAAGCCTGTGCGCCGAGGTCGGTCAGGCCGCGCGGTGGCTCGAGGAACGGTTCGGTAACAGCCGGATGACGGGCTCGGGCAGTGCGGTGTTCGCGACGGTGTCTGCAAGAATGATGGGTGCATCGGCCGATGCGTCCCGCCGGGCAGATGAGCTGCAAAGCGAGCTTCCCGAGGGGTGGGTCGGCAGGTGGTGCCGCGGTCTGGAGCAGCATCCGCTTTCAGGTTGGGCGTCGGACTGAAGAGACGATTTTGCTGGGCTCGCGCCCTGGCTTTCGGGCCGGAGCGAGGGCCTGTGTAGGGGAGTCGCCAAGTCGGTTAAGGCATCGGATTTTGATTCCGACATTCGAGGGTTCGAATCCTTCCTCCCCTGCCAAAACCATCGAGGAACCTCTGGACGGTCATTCGCAACGAGTGGCAGCCAGAGGTTCCGTAGTTTTTGAGCGATGCACTTCGGGGTATCGCGACGAGCCGATACGAAGCTCGAACGAACGCTGAAGACCCAGGCCTCGACGGAGAGGAAGATGTTGTCCGACACCCTGCTGTTCACCGGCAACGCCAACCCGGCACTCGCGCAGGAAATCGCCAACCACCTTGGGCTGCCGCTGGGGCAGGCCGCGGTGGGCCGCTTCTCCGACGGTGAGGTCTCGGTCGAGATCCAGCAGAACGTGCGCGCACGCGACGTCTTCGTCGTGCAGCCGACCTGCGCGCCGACGAACGAGCACCTGATGGAACTGTGCATCATGGTCGACGCGCTCAAGCGCGCCTCGGCCCGGCGCATCACCGCGGTGATCCCGTACTTCGGCTACGCCCGCCAGGACCGCCGGCCACGCTCGACCCGCGTGCCGATCAGCGCCAAGGTCGTGGCCAACATGCTGGAGGTCGTCGGCGTCAACCGCGTGCTGACGATGGACCTGCACGCCGACCAGATCCAGGGCTTCTTCGACATCCCGGTCGACAACATCTACGCCTCGCCCGTGCTGCTGGCCGACCTCAAGTCGCGCAACTACGACGACCTCGTGGTGGTCTCGCCGGACGTGGGCGGCGTGGTGCGCGCGCGGGCGCTGGCCAAGCAGCTGGGCTGTGACCTGGCCATCATCGACAAGCGCCGGCCCAAGGCCAACGTGTCCGAGGTGATGCACGTCATTGGCGAGATCGAGGGCCGCAACTGCGTGATCATGGACGACATGATCGATACCGCCGGCACGCTGGTGAAGGCCGCCGAGGTGCTCAAGGAACGCGGCGCCAAATCGGTCTACGCCTACTGCACGCATCCGGTGTTCTCCGGCCCCGCGCTCGAGCGCATCCGCGCCTCCGAGCTGGACGAGGTGGTGATCACCAACACCATTCCGCTGGTGGACGCGGCCAAGGCGATCACCAAGATCCGGCAGCTGTCGGTCGCGTTCCTGTTTGCCGAGACGATCCGCCGCATTTCCGACGGCGAATCCGTCACGTCGCTGTTCGCGGAGCAGAACAACAACTTCTGATCCGCACACCGGAGGGCCTCGACGAGGCTCTCCGACCTCGGGGCCGCCTTCGGGCGGCCCGTGTTGCGTCTGGTCGCGGACGCTTATTGACTGGAGAGATGAATGAAATTCGTCGCATTTGAGCGCCAAGTGCAGGGGACCGGAGCGAGCCGCCGCCTGCGCAAGGCCGGCAAGGTCCCGGGCATCGTGTATGGTGCGGGCGAGCCCAAGATGATCGAGCTCGACCACAACGCGCTGTTCCATGCCATGAAGAAGGAAGCGTTCCACTCCTCGATCCTGGAGATGGAACTGAACGGCAACGTGGAGAAGGTGCTGCTGCGTGACTACCAGATGCACGCCTTCAAGCCCCAGGTGCTGCACGTCGACTTCCAGCGCGTGGACGCCAACACCAAGATCGTCAAGAAGGTCCCGCTGCACTTCATCAACGAAGAGAACTCGCCGGCCGTCAAGACCGACAAGTGCACGATCAGCCACGTGGCCACCGAACTGGAGATCCAGTGCCTGGCCTCGGTGCTGCCCGAATTCCTGGAAGTGGACCTGGGCCACCTGTCCAAGGGCCAGTCGCTGCACGTGAACGACCTGAAGCTGCCCAAGGGCGTGAAGGTCGTGACGCACGGCAAGCCGAACCCGGTGATCGCCGCCGTCGTCGCGCCCGTCGAGGAGACCGTGACCGAAGTCGCCGCCCCGGCACCGGCTCCTGCGCCGGCCAAGGGCAAGGGCAAGAAGTAATCGCTCCTGCCTTGTGCGCGAAGCCCCGCCTCGGCGGGGCTTTCGTATTTCTGCGGGCGCGATCTGCACGCACGCGCCCCTTGAGGGGGATGTGAGCGCCCCGTGCCGCAACGATAATGACGATCTCATGATCCGACTCATGGTGGGGCTGGGCAATCCCGGTCCGGAATACGAAGCGACGCGCCACAACGCGGGTTTCTGGTGGATCGACGCGGTGGCCAGGCGCCTCAAGGCGAGCCTGCAGCCCGAGCGCAGCTACCACGGCCTGGTGGCCCGCGTGAACCGTCCGCTGCCCGGCGTGGAAGGGCCGGTCTGGCTGCTGGAGCCGCAGACCTACATGAACCTTTCCGGCAAGTCGGTCGCCGCGCTGGCACGCTTCTTCAAGATTGCGCCGCACGAGATTCTGGTCGCTCACGACGAGCTCGACCTGCCTGCGGGCCAGGTCAAGCTCAAGCAGGGCGGGGGGCATGCCGGCCACAACGGCCTGAAGGACATCCACGCCCAGCTGGGCAGCCCCGACTACTGGCGCCTGCGGCTGGGTATCGGCCATCCCGGCGTGAAGGCGGAAGTGCCGGCCTATGTGCTGCGCAAGCCCAGTCCCGAGCACCGGGAGGCGCTCGAGGCGGCGATCGACCGCACCCTCGCGGCCGTCGAGCCCCTGCTCAAGGGCGACATGGAGGCGGCCGTGCGCGTCGTGCACGCGAAGCCGCCGCGTCCCAAGACACCGCCCGAAGCCGGTCCAGCCACTGCCAAACCTTCGACATGAAGCACCTTGCCGTCCTCGCCATCGGCCTGCTGGCCGGCGCGTCGGCCGCCAGCCCTGCCTTTGCGCAGGAGGTCATCTACCGCTGCGGCAACGAATACACCCAGCGCCCTTGCGAGGGCGCGCGCGAGCTGCGGCCGGCACCCGCGCCGACCGAGGACGAGCGCGAGGCGGCGCGGACGTCGCACTGGCGGCAGTCGCTGATGGCGGAGGAGCTGGCGGCCGAACGCCAGAAGCAGGAGGCCCGGCCGCCGGGCGGGCCGTCGGCGATCCGTGGCCGCGTCGGGGCGGCCGATCCGCAGGACTCCGTGCGTCAGGACCGCGACCGGCCCTCCCGCGAGCGCGCCGCGCGCGCCGGTCGCGATGACACCTTCAGGGCGGTGGTGCCGGGGTCCAAGCGAGGCGGCTCGAAATCGTGAGCGCGGCTCAAGCCGCCTTCGAGGCGGCGGGAGCCACGGTGGACGTGTCCTCGGTGCGTCCAGTCAGCCGCAGGTACTTCTGCCAGAGCTGTTCCCTGCTCTCGACATGGGCCGGATTGACGGGAATGCATTCGACCGGGCACACCTGCACGCACTGCGGCTCGTCGAAGTGGCCGACGCACTCGGTGCACCGGGCCGGGTCGATTACGTAGATCTCCGGCCCCATGGAGATCGCCTGGTTCGGGCACTCGGGCTCGCAGACGTCGCAGTTGATGCACTCGTCGGTGATCATCAAGGCCATGGTGCCGGTCTCTCTGTGCGGATGTGGGAGGAATCAGCTGCTGGAACGCAAGCGCTCCTGCAGCCGACGCAGTACAGAGGGTGCCACGAACTTGGAAACATCACCGCCGAGCATGGCAATCTCGCGCACGAACGTGCCGGAGACGAACTGGTACTGGTCCGACGGCGTGAGGAAGACCGTCTCGACCTCGGGCATCAGCTGGCGGTTCATGCCGGCCATCTGGAACTCATACTCGAAGTCACTCACCGCGCGCAGGCCGCGCACGACGACCCGACCACCCTGGTCGGTGACGAAGTCCCGCAGCAAGCCGCGAAAGGCCATGACCTCCACGTTGGGATAGGGGCGGGCCTCCTCGCGCGCGATGTCCAGCCTTTCGTCGAGCGTGAACATGGTGCGCTTGTGGTGGCCGGCGGCCACCGCGACGATGAGCCGGTCGAACAGGGCGCTCGCGCGGCGCATCAGGTCCTCGTGGCCGAGGGTCATGGGGTCGAAGGTGCCGGGATAGACGGCGGTGATGCGGCGTGACTGCGTCATGGCGGCTCCTGCGCGGCAAGAACGGTCAGTGTAGCCGCCGCAGGAGGCGGAACCGCACGGCGCCCGCCTGCTGCTCGCGGTAGGGCTCGAGCCCGAACGCCGCCGGCTCCACCTGCGTGCCGTCGTCCGATTCGAGATAGACCCAGCCGCCTGGTGCGGCCACACGCGCGGCCTCCCGCAACGCCGGTTCGAACAGGCCAGCCGCGAACGGCGGGTCGAGGAACACGAGATCGAAATACCCCTTGGGCGCGCGCGACATCCAGGCCAGCGCGTCCGCCTGCTCGATGCGCACCGCCTCGCTGCCCTCCAGCCGCGCCTGGTGCGCCTGCAACTGCCGCACGAGCTTAGGCTCGCGTTCCAGCAGCACGACTTCCACTGCACCACGAGAGGCGGCTTCGAGGCCCAGCGCTCCGGTGCCCGCGAAGGCATCGAGGCAGCGCCAGCCCGTGAGGTCCTGGCCCAACCAGTTGAACAGGGTCTCGCGCACCCGGTCCAGTGTGGGCCGTAGGCCGGGAAGGTCAGGCACGGGCAGCTTGGTGCGCTTCCAACGCCCGCCGATCAGACGGATCTCCTGGGGGGGCATGCGGCGGTTGGTAGGCTTGGCCATGGTGTGGGCGCGCATTGTAGGCGGCCGCCCCGTGTGCACGCCGGGCCGTACAGATCCATACCCGAGGGTCGGGGGCGGCATCCTTAGAATCGGCCTTGATCCAGCCCTGTCCATCCGCGCCGCCGGGCGCGGATGCCGGTCGACCCGCTCTGGCCCCGGATGCGCCGCCACGGCGCCGGCGCCCTGCTCGCGGACGACTGCAGAACCACGAGCACACATGTTCAGCTTCTTCAAGAAAAAACCCAAGCCCGAAGAGGCGGCGCCGACCGCAACCCCTGCCACGCCTGGGCCGGGCACCGCCTCTGCAAGCGATCCGGAACCAGCACCGGCACCCGTCGAGAAGCGATCCTGGCTGGACCGCTTCCGCTCGCCGCCGCCGGCACCTGTTCCCGTGCCGACACCCGCAGCTCCTTCCGTGGAGGAGGCCTCTGCGGCCGAGGCGGAGGCCGCGCCCGCCGCCCGAGCCCCGGCCGCGGAGCCAGAGCCGGGGCCGGCGCCCGTCCCCGTCGCGACGCCGGGGCCCGGGGGGGAGCGGGTCCGCGCGATGGAACGACCGCCCGAGGTGGCCGCCACGGACGCGGACCCAGCGGCACCGCCAGTGGAGCCGGCCGCCATCGCGTCGCGCCGCTCCTGGTTGGAAAAGCTCAGGCTGGGCCTGCGCAAGACGGGCACCAGCCTCACGCAGGTCTTCACCGGCGCGCGCATCGACGACGCGCTCTATGAGGAACTGGAGGCCGCGCTCCTGATGGCCGATGCCGGGGTCAAGGCCACGGAGTACCTGCTCGAGGACCTCAAGCGGCGGGTGAAGGAGGCCAAGGCGACCGAGCCTGCGGCGGTCAAGGGCTTGCTGGCCGAAGCGATCACCGACCTGCTCAAGCCGCTGGAAAAGCCGCTGATGATCGGCATGCACACCCCCACCGTGATGATGGTGGTGGGGGTCAACGGCGCCGGCAAGACGACGACCATCGGCAAGCTGACGCGGCACCTGGCCGAGGCCGACCAGAAGGTGCTGCTGGCCGCGGCCGACACGTTCCGGGCGGCGGCACGTGAGCAACTGGCCGTGTGGGCCGACCGCAACCAGGTCGAGATCGTCAGCCAGGAAGGCGGCGATCCGGCGGCGGTCACGTTCGATGCGGTCAATGCCGGCAAGGCGCGCGGCTGCGACGTGGTGATCGCTGACACGGCGGGGCGGTTACCCACCCAGCTGCACCTGATGGAGGAGCTCAAGAAGATCCGCCGGGTGATTGCCAAGGCCGAGCCGGGCGCGCCTCACGAGGTGCTGCTGGTGGTCGATGGCAACACCGGGCAGAACGCACTGGCCCAGGTCAAGGCCTTCGACGACGCGCTGCAACTGACCGGCCTGATCGTGACCAAGCTGGACGGCACGGCCAAGGGAGGGGTGCTGGCCGCGATCGCGCGAGAACGGCCGATCCCGGTTTATTTCATCGGCGTGGGCGAGAAGCTCGAGGACCTGCAGACCTTCGATGCGCGGGAGTTCGCGCAGGCGCTGCTGAGCTGAGAGCCGCGACCGGGGGCCCGTCCCCCAAGCTCAGTGCCGGCGTGCCGGCGCGGGCGTGAGCGGCATCGGCGTGGAGTCGAGGTCGTCGAACCAGGTGGAAGGGGCGGGCTCGGTCGCAGCAGCGGTGTCGCGCCAGGCGAGCTCGGTGCCCGCAGCCCCCTGGGCACGGGCGAGCGCGACGCTGGCGGCACCTTCCTCCTGCGTCATCACGATGCGCGCCTCGAGCAGGGCCTCGCGTGCCGCGGAGGCCGAGGGCAACTGATCCTCTCGCCACACGTGCAGTGCGATGCCCGCCGCCTGCAGCACGCGGTCCATGCGTGCATGGCGCCGGCGCGTGCGCTCGCTTTCCTGCGCCTCGTCACCCCGCACCTCGACCACGGCGATCACGTCCGTCTCGACGTCGCAGACGACGAAGTCCACGCACAGGTGACCGACCCGGCGCAACCACTCGGAATAGGAATGCCGCGTGGGTACCTTGAGGAAGCGGGCAATGGGCACCTGGGCGAAGACGACGTGCTCGGGAACGGCGCGGCGCAACACGCCGTAGGCCTGGCGTTCCGGGGAGGTGAGGATGCGCGTGGGCTGAGGCGTCCATGCCATCAGCGTGTCCAACGCCTCGACGCTGCGCGCCTTCCTGGTCTTGGACGCGACCGGGGCGGCCTCGCGCTTCTTCTTCCACCACACCAACACCAGCAGCGCCGCGAGGGCGAGCACGATCCACAGCACGACCGAGTCCATCGTTACATCTGTTCAGGCACGAGCAAGGGTCCGACCATAACGGCCGGGCGGCAGGGTGGTCAACGCGGCAGCGGTAACCGTTGGTCTGAGCGGGAGCAAGCGTGGAAAACCGCACGCCGGCGCTGGCGGGTAAGCACGGATGCCAGTCCGGGCGGGGCGGGCGCAAAGGCCGGACGGCTCAGTGCCCGCCCATGCCTGGCAGGCCCTTCATGCCCCCCATGCGCTTCATCATCTTCATCAGTCCGCCGCCTTTCATCTTCTTCATCATGCCCTGCATCTGCTCGAACTGGTTGAGCAGGCGGTTGACCTCCTGCACCTGCACGCCGGCGCCAGCCGCGATGCGGCGCTTGCGGCTGGCCTTGATGATCTCCGGCTTGCGGCGCTCCAGCGGCGTCATCGCGTTGATGATGCCCTCCATGCGGCGGACCTCGCGTTCGGCGCGGTCCATGTCGGCCTGACCGGCCTTGGCGGCGATCTGGGTGGGCAGCTTGTCGAGCAGACCGGACAGCCCTCCCATCTTCTTCATCTGGCTGATCTGGACCAGGAAGTCGTTGAGGTCGAAGCCGCCGGACTTGACCTTCTCGGCCAGCTTCTGCGCCGCCTGCATGTCGACGCCCTTCTGCACCTCCTCGACCAGCGCGACGATGTCGCCCATGCCGAGCACGCGGCCGGCGTGGCGGTCGGCGTCGAACAGCTCCAGGCCGTCGATCTTCTCGGACACGCCGGCGAACTTGATCGGCGCGCCGGTGACCTGCTTGACGGACAGCGCCGCACCGCCGCGCGAGTCACCGTCCAGCTTGGTCAGCACGACGCCGGTGAGCGGCAGCGCCTCCTTGAAGGCCCGGGCGGTGTTGACCGCGTCCTGGCCCTGCATCGCGTCGACCACGAACAGCGTCTCGACCGGCTTGAGCTCGGCGTGCAGCTGCTTGATCTCGGCCATCATGGCCTCGTCGATCGCCAGGCGGCCGGCGGTGTCGACGAGCAGCACGTCGAAGTAGTGGCGCCGGGCGTGGTCGAGCGCCGCACGCGCGATGGCCACCGGCTGGTCGCTGGCGCTGGACGGGAACCACTCGGCGCCCGCGGCACGGGTCACGGTCTTGAGCTGCTCGATGGCGGCCGGCCGGTAGACGTCCGCGGAGACGGTGAGCACCTTCTTCCTGCGCTTTTCGATCAGGTACTTGGCCAGCTTGGCGGTGGTCGTCGTCTTGCCCGCGCCTTGCAGGCCGGCCATGAGGACGACCGCCGGCGGTTGCGTGGCAAGGTTGAGGTCGCTCGTGCCTTCGCCCATCGTGGCCGCCAGCTCCCGGTGGACGACGCCCACCAGCGCCTGCCCCGGCGAGAGCGAGCCCACGACCTCCTGGCCCAGCGCCTTCTCCTTGACGCGGGCGATGAAGTCGCGCACGACCGGCAACGCGACGTCGGCCTCGAGCAGTGCCATGCGCACCTCACGCAGCATGTCCTGCACGTTGCTCTCGGTGATGCGGGCCTGGCCGCGCATCTGCTTGACCAGGCGCGAAAGGCGTTCGGATAGGGTCGATGCCATGGCGACGTGAGGCTCGAGAAAGTCGGGGAAGGGCACACCGCCAGAACGGCGGGCCGCGAAAGTACACTTCAGCGGATGATTCTAGCTGCCGGCCCCTGGGCCCCTTCGATGGCGCAGTCTTCCCTCACCGTCGCGGCCAGCCTGGTCGCCATCCTCGCGTACGCCGTCGCGCTGGTCGAGCACGACCGCCTCGCCTGGGCCGTGCGCTGGTCGCTTCCCGTGGGCTGGGTCGCACAGGGACTGGCGATCGTGCTGGACACGTCGGGCTACGGGGCGGCGCAGGGCGGGGCGCGCTTCGGTTTCGCCCCGGCGCTGTCGGTCACGTCCTGGCTGGTGCTCGCCGTCTATGCGATCGAGAGCCGCCAGGTGCCGCTGCCCGGCGTGCGGCGCGTGCTTGCGGTGCTGGGCATGAGCGCGGTGGCCCTGGCACTGGTCTTTCCGGGGGAGGTGCGCCCTCACCTCGATTCCGCCTGGATGCCGCTGCACTGGGTGCTCGGGATCGCGTCCTATGGCCTGTTCGGCGCCGCCGTGTTGCACGCGGCCTTGCTGACCGGCGCGGAGCGGCAGATGCGCGGGCCGCGCGCGGCAGCGCAAGCCGCCCCGTTGGGTCTGCCCATCCTCAAGCTGGAGAAGCTCACCTTCCGCTTCGTCGAAGCGGGGTTCGTGGTGCTCTCGGCGGCGCTGCTGCTGGGCTGGTGGTATGCCTCGCCCTGGCGCTGGGACCACAAGACGCTGTTTTCCATCCTCGCTTGGCTGGTGTTCGCCGGCCTGCTTGCCGGGCGGCGTGCCTTCGGCTGGCGCGGCCGCATGGCCACGCGCTGGATCTACACGGGGGCCGTCCTGCTGCTGTTCGCCTACGTGGGGTCGCGTTTCGTGCTCGAGGTGTTGCTGACCCGCGCCGCGGGCCCGGTCTGAGGCGAGGCGGCGCACATGATGAAGTACCTGCTCCTCATCGGCATCGTCATGCTCGTGCTGTGGCTGGCCCGCAGCGCCCGGCCCACCGTGCCGCGCCAGGACGGCAAGTCACGGCGTGCGGGCGACGCGCCCGTGCCCATGGTCAGTTGCGCCCACTGCGGCCTGCACCTGCCCGAGAACGAGGCCCTGCCCGGGCGCGGCGGACACTACTGCTGTGAGGAGCATCGCCGTGAAGCGAAAGGCTGAGGACGGGCGCCCTCGCCGCGGCACTGGCGAGGGGAGCAGCGCCGAGTCCTGGTTCGCGGCGCTGGGAGTCGGGCAGGACACGCAGCTCGAGGACGATGCGACCCACGGCGAGTCCCGGTACAGCGACTGGACAACGGAGGGCGCGCCAGCCGACTCGCGCTTCCTCTCGCGCCAGGCGCGGCGCCTGATCGCCTCGCCCCAGCCCTCCTTCCTCCGCATCTACCGGGCTTTCCTCGGTGCGCGTGCTGCGGTCGGCCTGCTGCTGCTGGTCACCCAGATCGCCGCGCACCTGGGCGGCACCGGCGGGCAGCCCCAGTACTGGGGCTTTGTCGTCTGCGCGGCTTACGCGGCCATGACCACCTGGATGTGGCGTGGCGTCGCGTTCGGACCGCAGCCGCCCGCCGATGCCGCACCCAAGCGGCTGTCGCGCCGGCAGTGGGTGTTCAGCATCGGGCTGGACGTGCTCGTCTTCGGTGCGTTGCACATCGTCGCCCCGCGGGCCAGCGTGAACTTCGTGCCGCTGCTCGTGCTGCCGGTGCTCATGGCCGGCGTGCTGACCTCGCGCACCTCGGCCCTTGCGGTGGCGGCCGTCGTCACGCTGCTGCTGCTCGCGGAGGCCTGGCTGCAGGTGCTCGGCGGGGCGGACATCGCGGCGATCATGGTGCAGACCGGGCTGGTGGGCACGGGATTCTTCGTCATCGCGATGCTCGCCGGCGAACTGGCGGGCCGCCTGGCCCGGCAGGAACTCGCCGCCCGGGGAAGCATGGAACTGGCCCGCCAGCAGGCACAGCTCAACCGGCTCGTGATCGAGGAGATGCAGGACGGCGTGCTCGTGGTCGACCGGCGCTCGAGGGTGCGCGCGGCGAACCCGGCGGCACGGCGGCTGCTTGCGGCCGAGGGCATGGTTCGGGCCGCGCCCTTCAAACTCGAGGGCCATGCCTCGTGGCTGCCTCTCGTGGAGGCGGTGCAGCGCGGCTTCGACGAGGGCAAGTGGCCCGCGGCCGGCCGAGAGCTCACGCTCATCTTTGGCGACGGCTTGGTGCGCGAGCTGCGCGTACGGATGCGGTTCACCAAGCGGCGCGACGCGCAGATCGCGGAGGACCTGTGCGTACTGTTCCTGGAGGACCTGCGCGACGTGCAGGCGCGCATCCGGCAGGAGAAGCTGGCCGCGATGGGACGGGTGTCGGCCGGCATCGCCCATGAGATTCGCAATCCGTTGGCGGCCATCTCGCAGGCCAACGCCCTGCTCGCCGAGGACGCCTCCATCCCCGCGCAGCGCCAGCTCACGCAGATGGTGGCCGACAACGTCGAGCGCCTGAAGCGCATCGTCGACGACGTGATGGAAGTCGCACCGGGCGGCGCGCACGTGCGTGCCGAGGTCATCGACCTGACGGCCTCGGTGGCTCGCATCTGCGGCGAATGGGCGGACACCGCGCGCCTGGCGGCCGGTGCCCCGGGCGCCTTGCAGGTGGAGTTGCCCGGCGAGCCGGTGGGCGCGATGTTCGACGCCGAGCACCTGCGCCGCGTGCTGGTCAACCTGCTCGACAACGGGCTGCGGCATTCTTCGGGCAAGCCGGGCAGCGTGCAGGTCAGGCTGGAGAGGCAGGACCAGGTCGCGATCCTGTCGGTTGCGAGCGACGGTGCCCCCATCCCGCCCGACGTGGAGCGGCATTTGTTTGAACCTTTCTTCTCCACGCGAAGCCGGGGCACCGGACTCGGCTTGTATATTTGCAAGGAGCTTTGCGAACGGTACGGCGCGAGCATCGACTATCGCCTGCGCAGCGCGCAGTACACCGCCCGCAACGAATTCCTGATC
Organism: Burkholderiaceae bacterium; assembly: GCA_035559275.1. Lineage (GTDB taxonomy): Bacteria > Pseudomonadota > Gammaproteobacteria > Burkholderiales > Burkholderiaceae_C > Caldimonas. The sequence goes on along the minus strand of DATMBN010000015.1, from coordinate 41,304 downwards.
GTCATGCGCGCCGAGCCGGTCGCGCCGCACCACGAGCCGGCCGCCAGCCTGCACCTCGCCCGATGACATCCGCGTCCCACTACAGCCTCCTGGTCGTCGACGACGAACCGGACCTGCGCACCCTTTACGAGCTCACGCTGCTGCGCGAGGGCTACGATGTGGAAACGGCCGCTTCTGTCGAGGACGCCTGGGCCCGGCTGCGTGACCGCACCTACAGCGCGGTGATCTCCGACATGCGCCTGCCCGACGGTACCGGCCTGGACCTGCTGCGCCGGATCGAGGAGTCGGGGCGGCGGGAGAAAACCATCGTCATCACCGCCTTCGGCTCGCCCGAGAACGCCGTCGAGGCGTTGAAGGCCGGTGCCTACGACTACCTCACCAAGCCGGTGGACCTGAAGCAGTTCCGCGCCGTCGTGGCTTCCGCGCTCGGCCGTCCTGCGGCTGCGCCGCCGGCCCCGCCCGCGGCCGCCAGCTTCGCGGTGCCTGCGCCCGCCTCGGCCCGTGGCAGCGTGCGTGCGGCAGCCCCGGCGGTGATGGTCACTGGCAGCAGCGGTGCACTGGATCGCATGGCGGGGAATTCCGCCGCGATGCAGCATGTGCGGGGCATGATCGACAAGGTGGCGCGCAGCATGGCGCCGGTGCTGGTGCAAGGTGAATCCGGCACGGGCAAGGAGCTCGTCGCGCGCGCGATCCACGAGGGCAGCGTGCGGCGCACCCAGCCCTTCATCGCCGTCAACTGCGGCGCGATTCCCGAGCAGCTCCTCGAAGCGGAGTTCTTCGGCTACCGCAAGGGTGCGTTCACCGGGGCGAACGAGGATCGCGAAGGCTTCTTCCACGCGGCACGTGGCGGCACGCTCTTCCTCGACGAGATAGGCGACCTGCCGCTGGCCATGCAGTCCAAGCTGCTGCGTGTCATCCAAGAGCGTGCGGTGCGGCCGGTCGGGGCCGTCAGCGAAACGCCGGTGGACGTGCGCATCGTCAGCGCCACGCACAAGGACCTCTCGGCCGAGGTCCAGGCCGGCCGTTTCAGGCAGGACCTCTACTACCGGTTGAACGTCATTCAGATCCGGGTGCCGGCCTTGCGCGAGAGGCTCGAGGATCTACCCGTGATCTGCCAGAGGGTGCTGGAACGCATCGCGCAGGACGCGGGCGTGTGGCCGCCGCCGCAGTTGACGCAGGAGGCGCTGGCGCGGCTCGCGCGCTATGCCTTTCCCGGCAACGTGCGCGAGCTCGAGAACCTGCTGCACCGGGCCGTGGCACTGACCGACGGCGAGTGGATCGACGAGGCGGACCTGGGTCTGCCCGATGCCGTGTTCGCCGATACCGCCGTGACCGAACTGGACAGCCTGCCGCCACAACCGGCTGCGTCTGTCGTCGGCACGTCGGGCGAGGTGCCGTTGCCTACCGACCTGGCGGCCTATCTCGATGCGGTGGAGAGGGACATCCTCATCCGCGCGCTCGAGAAGCACCGATTCAACCGGACCGCGGCGGGCGCGAGCCTCGGCCTGTCGCTGCGGCAGATGCGTTACCGGATGGCCCGCCTGGGCGTGATGGTGGCCGAGCACGGAATCACCGTCGATCCCGAGGACTCGTGACTCTGACGCTGCCTCCGGTCGAGGACCTGCCCACGCCGCGCGACGGCTGGCAGGCGGGTTGGCATCCACGGGCGCGCCGCGTGCCCTCGCCCAACTTCGGGCCCCGCCCCTGCGGCACCGTGGTGGACCTGGCGGTCGTGCACTCGATCAGCCTGCCCCCGGGCGAGTACGGCGGCCCGTACATCGAGCAGTTGTTCACGAACTCGCTCGACTGGTCGGCACATCCGTACTTCGAGCAGATCCGCGGGGCGCAGGTATCGGCCCATTTCCTCATCCGCCGCGACGGCGAACTGGTGCAGTTCGTGTCGTGCGACGACCGTGCCTGGCACGCCGGCGCCTCGTGCTTTGAAGGGCGGGCCAACTGCAACGACTACTCGATAGGCATAGAGCTCGAGGGTTTGGAGGACGAACCCTTCGAGCCTGCGCAGTACGAGGCCCTCGTCGTGCTGATCGGCCAATTGCGGCGGGTCTACCCGCTGCGCACGGTCGCGGGACACGAGCATGTGGCGCCCGGGCGCAAGCGCGATCCGGGCCGGCTCTTCGATTGGGCCCTGCTCGCTCGCCGGCTGCGCCCGTGAGGCCCGACCGGTCGACCGCCCGCTTAAGCCCCGCGCCCACCTCGCCGGCCTGCGCCCGTGAGGCCCGACTTGCGTCGCGCGTGAGTGCGTGAAAGCGAGCGGGCACGCGCCTCGCCAAGGCGTATCGGCCCGCGAACCCTCTGTCCATGCGGGGGGGCACACACGAACCCAGCGTTGGCGCGGGCTCGCGCCCGGTGGACGGCCCACGGCGCCCCCAACGCGGCCGGACATGCAAAAAAAGCGCGACTCGTCAATCCCACCTTTTCCCCGGCGAGACACTAGCAATAGCGCTTGAAGGGGGTGGGGCCGCTAGATATAGTGTCTCGTCATGGTATGCTCCGCCCCTCGCAAAACGCCCGGCGCACCCGGCTCGTGCGTGCGCCTTGCAGCGGCACTTCGCGAGGTGCGATCGGCCCTGACGACGAGCGGCCGATCCTGCGCGGGGGCTTCACATCACGGTTTTGACACGCGCGTGCGCGTCCCAGGTTGAGGTCGCGCGCGCCGGTCTTTTGTTTTCTTGCAGCAGCACACGGAGAAAGGGAATCCAGATGCAAACCGTCACCAGCGCCGATCCCCAGGTGGCCCACCCGGCCACGTCCCCGGCTCGCCCTGTCGGGAGCAACTCGGCCTACGCCGGCTACCAGATCATCCGCCGCAACGGCGCCGTGGTGGCCTTCGAGCCGAACAAGATCGCGGTCGCGCTGATGAAGGCCTTCCTCGCCGTGCACGGCACGCAAGGGGCGGCATCTGCCAGCGTGCGCGAGACCGTCGACGGCCTGACCGAAGCGGTGGTGCGCGCCCTGCTGCGCTCGCGTCCGGGCGGCGGCACCTTCCACATCGAGGACGTGCAGGACCATGTCGAGCTCGCGCTGATGCGCGGTGGTCATCATGAGGTCGCCCGTGCCTACGTGCTCTATCGCGAGCGCCGTGCCCAGGAGCGCGCCAAGCAGGGCCAGACGCAGACCGCGGTGCAGGAGCCTGTGTTCTACGTGACCGACGGCGGCGAGCGCGTGCCGTTGGACATGGGCAAGCTGCAGGCCCTGGTCGAGTCCGCCTGCGAGGGCCTGGGCGAGGACGTGCGCCCCGAGCCCATCCTGGCCGAGACCAAGCGCAACCTGTATGACGGCGTGCCGATGGACGAGGTCCACAAGGCCGCCATCCTCGCCGCCCGCACGCTGATCGAAAAGGATCCCGGCTACACCAAGGTCACCGCCCGCCTGCTGCTGCACACCATCCGCAAGGAGATCCTGGGGGAGGAGGTGACGCATGCCGAGATGCACCAGCGCTACGCCGAGTACTTCCCGACCTTCGTCAAGAAGGGCGTCGAGGCCGAGTTGCTGGACGAGAAGCTGCTGCAGTTCGACCTGAAGCGCCTGGGCGAGGCGCTCAAGGCCGACCGTGACCTGCAGTTCGACTACCTGGGTCTGCAGACCCTGTACGACCGCTACTTCCTGCATGTCGACGGGACCCGCATCGAGATGCCGCAGGCGTTCTTCATGCGCGTGGCGATGGGGCTGGCGCTCAACGAGATCGACCGCGAGGCCCGCGCGATCGAGTTTTACGAAGTGCTCTCCAGCTTCGACTTCATGTCGTCGACCCCGACGCTGTTCAACTCCGGTACCCGCCGCTCGCAGTTGTCGAGCTGCTACCTGACGACCGTGCCGGACGACCTGGACGGTATCTACGAGGCCATCAAGGAGAACGCGCTGCTGTCCAAGTTCGCCGGGGGCCTGGGCAACGACTGGACCCGCGTGCGCGCGCTGGGCAGCCACATCAAGGGCACGAACGGCAAGAGCCAGGGCGTGGTGCCATTCCTGAAGGTGGTCAACGACACGGCGGTGGCGGTGAATCAGGGCGGCAAGCGCAAGGGCGCGGTCTGCGCCTACCTGGAGACCTGGCACCTGGACGTCGAGGAGTTCCTGGAACTGCGCAAGAACACCGGCGACGACCGCCGCCGCACCCACGACATGAACACGGCGAACTGGATTCCCGACCTGTTCATGAAGCGGGTGATGGAGAACGGCGAGTGGACCCTGTTCTCTCCGTCGACCTGCCCGGACCTGCACGACAAGTTCGGCAAGGACTTCGAGGAGGCCTACACCCGCTACGAGGAGAAGGTCGCCCGGGGCGAGCTCAAGCTCTACAAGAGGGTGCGCGCCGTCGACCTGTGGCGCAAGATGCTCTCGATGCTGTTCGAGACCGGGCACCCCTGGATCACCTTCAAGGACGCCTGCAACGTCCGCTCGCCCCAGCAGCACGCCGGCGTGGTGCACAGCAGCAACCTGTGCACCGAGATCACGCTCAACACCAGCGACAGCGAGATCGCGGTCTGCAACCTGGGCTCGATCAATCTGGCGCGCCACCTCAAGGACGGCGGCATCGACCACGAGAAGCTGAAGAAGACCGTGCGCACGGCGATGCGCATGCTCGACAACGTCATCGACATCAACTACTACGCGGTCAAGAAGGCGCGGGACTCCAACCTGCGTCACCGCCCGGTGGGCCTGGGCATCATGGCCTTCCAGGACTGCCTGTACCAGCTGCGCATCCCCTACGCCAGCGCGCAGGCGGTGGAGTTCGCCGACCGCTCGATGGAGGCGGTGTGCTACTACGCCTACTGGGCGTCCACCGAGCTGGCCGAGGAGCGCGGCCGCTACTCCAGCTACCGCGGGTCGCTGTGGGACCGCGGCATCCTGCCGCTGGACACGCTGAAGCTGCTGGCCGAGCAGCGCGGCGGCTACGTGGAGGTCGACACCTCGTCGACGATGGACTGGGACGCCCTGCGTGAGCGGATCCGCCAGCACGGCATGCGCAACTCCAACTGCGTGGCCATTGCGCCGACGGCGACCATCTCCAACATCATCGGTGTGGATGCGTCCATCGAGCCGTGCTTCGGCAACCTCTCGGTCAAGTCCAACCTGTCCGGCGAGTTCACGGTCGTCAACGAGTACCTGGTGCGCGACCTGAAGAAGCTGGGTCTGTGGGACGACGTGATGGTCATGGACCTGAAGCACTTCGACGGCTCGCTGCGCCGCATCGATCGGGTGCCGGAGGAACTCAAGCAGCTCTACGCCACCGCCTTCGAGATCGAGACGCACTGGCTGGTCGAGGCCGCCGCGCGCCGGCAGAAGTGGATCGACCAGGCGCAGTCGCTCAATATCTATATGGCGGGCGCCTCGGGCAAGAAGCTGGACGAGACCTACAAGCTCGCCTGGCTGCGCGGCTTGAAGACCACCTACTACCTGCGCACCATCGGAGCGACGCACGCCGAGAAGTCCACGGTCAAGTCCGGGCAGCTCAACGCGGTCCCGAGCGCCGGCGGCATGGGCGGTGTGTCGGGGATGGAACAGGCGGCACTCTCCGCCCAGGCCCAGCTCGCCGCCGAACCCGCCACCGACATCAAGTTCTGCTCGATCGACAACCCTGATTGCGAGGCATGCCAGTGACCCGGCGGACGCGAGGTTGCGGCGTAGGCTCACGTCGCGCGAGCGACGTGAAGCGCCAGCGTGCCGCAGCCACAACCCTGATTGCGAGGCATGCCAGTGACCCGGCGGACGCGAGGTTGCGGCGTAGGCTCACGTCGCGCGAGCGACGTCGAGAGTCGGCGCTGCAACCGCGTTGCGATGGCCAGGCGCCGGCGCAGACCACGCGATGCAGGTGATGCGATGACCGGTCGCCACACGCGACATGCGCGCTCGTGCGACGCGAGCAGGGGCGACCGGTCCGCATCGTCGACGCAGACGCGCTTCGCCCCTCGCCGCGCGGGCGAAGAGGCGTCGACAACGATGCACACCCGCAACAGACACGCTGTGCAAATGTCAAGAAGTGCTTGGTGTTTGCACACAACACTCTCATAATTCATCTTTACAGGAAGTCCACCATGCTGGTTTGGGAAGAAGACGTCACTCCCTCGACACCGCACCCGACGAGCACCGCGCCGAACACTCCCCTTGCCGCGCGGGCCATGCCTTCATCACCCTCGTACGCGGACCCCGTCGTCGCCCAGGCCACCCAGTTGCAAGCCGCCGTCGCTCCTGTCGCCAACGCCTCTCACGGTCACGCGCCGCTGGCTGCTTCCAGCGTGCAGTCGGCCAGCAACCGCCGCGTGAACGTGGCCGACAAGCGCATCATCAACGGCCAGACGGACGTCAACCAGCTCGTCCCGTTCAAGTACAAGTGGGCCTGGGAGAAGTACCTCGCCACCTGCGCGAACCACTGGATGCCGCAAGAGATCAACATGTCTCGCGACATCGCGCTGTGGAAGGACCCGAACGGTCTCTCGGAGGACGAGCGCCGCATCATCAAGCGCAACCTCGGCTTCTTCGTCACGGCCGACTCGCTCGCGGCCAACAACATCGTGCTTGGCACCTACCGGCACATCACGGCGCCCGAGTGCCGCCAGTTCCTGCTGCGCCAGGCGTTCGAGGAGGCGATCCACACCCACGCCTACCAGTACATCGTGGAGTCGCTGGGCCTGGACGAGAGCGAGATCTTCAACGCCTATCACGAGATCCCCTCGATCCGCGACAAGGACGAGTTCCTGATCCCGTTCATCGACGCGATCATGGATCCGGACTTCCACACCGGCACGCCGGAGAACGATCAGAAGCTGCTCAAGTCGCTGATCGTCTTCGCCTGCCTGATGGAGGGCCTGTTCTTCTACGTCGGTTTCACCCAGATCCTGGCGCTCGGCCGCCAGAACAAGATGACGGGGGCCGCCGAGCAGTACCAGTACATCCTGCGCGACGAGTCGATGCACTGCAACTTCGGCATCGACCTGATCAACCAGATCAAGCTCGAGAACCCGCACCTGTGGACGCCGGAGTTCCGTGCCGAGATCAAGGCGCTGTTCCTCAAGGCGGTCGAGCTGGAGTACCGCTATGCCGAGGACACCATGCCGCGCGGCGTGCTGGGTCTGAACGCTTCGATGTTCAAGGGCTATCTGCGCTACATCGCGAATCGGCGCGCCACGCAGATCGGCCTGGAAGAGCTCTTCCCGAACGAGGAGAACCCGTTCCCGTGGATGAGCGAGATGATCGACCTGAAGAAGGAGCGCAACTTCTTCGAGACGCGAGTGATCGAGTACCAGTCGGGCGGTGCCCTGTCCTGGGACTGAGCTTCGCGGGCACGAAACACGCTCTCCAGGTCATGACGAAGAAGAGAACAACAACGATGACGGACCATGCCGGACGGACGCAGAAGCCGTGGGCAGGGACCGCGACCCCATTCACCGTACCGGGGCGTCTCTCCAAGGCAGCCCGAGGGGCGGTGAATCGCCATGCTGTATCGAGCGGCATGGCGCTCTTTGCCACTTGATCAAGGAGAACTGTGATGGCAACTGCGAAGAAAACGGCGGCCAAGAAGGCTGCCGCCAAGAAGCCGGCCGCGAAGAAGGCTGCTCCGGCCAAGAAGGCTCCGGCCGCCAAGAAGGCCGCCCCGGCCAAGAAGGCCGCGGTGAAGAAGGTCGCCGCCAAGAAGGCGGCGCCGGCCAAGAAGGCAGCCGCGAAGAAGGCTGCGCCCGCCAAGAAGGCGGCGGTCAAGAAGGTCGCTGCCAAGAAGGCGGCGCCGGCCAAGAAGGCTGCGGCGAAGAAGACCGCCGCCAAGAAGCCGGCCGCGAAGAAGCCCGCTGCCAAGAAGGCTGCGAAGAAGCCCGCTGCGAAGAAGGCGGCCGCTGCCCCCGCTGCGGCTGCTCCTGCTGCGGCACCCAAGCCTGCCCCGGCTCCGGCTGCCAAGACGACCCTCAGCCCGCAAGCCGCCTGGCCGTTCCCGACCGGCGCGAAGCCCTGAGATCGTCTTCGACTGAGACGCAAACCCGGCTGCGGCCGGGTTTTTTCTTTGCTTGGGTCAAGGGCCGGCGCAGATGTACGTCCACTGCACCGCAAGAGGGGTCGAGATCGTCGTGGCCGTCGTGCCCAACGCGAAGCGCACCGAGGCCGTCGGGCTGCACGGTGATGCGCTGAGAGTGCGGCTGCACGCGCCTGCCGTGGAAGGTCGGGCGAACGCGGAACTGTTGCGCTGGCTTGCGCAGGAACTGGACGTGCCTGCCTCGTCGCTCGCGATCGTGCGGGGCGAGCTGTCGCGCCGCAAGACAGTGCGCTGTACCGCGCAGGACGAGAACGTGGTGGCGACGAAGGCGCGCGCGCTCGCCGTCGTCAAGCCAGGCCCAGCGCCCCGCGGTCCAACCGGTGGTTCTGGGGGCCCGCGCACGCGATCTTGACGGCGCCCACGCGGTTGCCGAGCTCGGCGCAGCGCTCGAGCGGCCAGCCTCGTTCCAGCCCATACAGCAGGGCGGCACGGAATGCATCACCGCAGCCCGTCGGGTCCACGACCTTCTCGGCGGCCACGCCCGGGACGTGGGCCCGCACGCCTGCGCGCCACAACTCGCAGCCTTCGGCCCCGAGCGTCACGACGATACCCTGCAGGTGGGATGCACGCGACATCTCTGCCAAGTCCATGCCCGTGCGCTCGCACAGCATCTTCGCCTCGTAGTCGTTCACGGCGATCCACGTGGCCTGCGACACGAAGCGTCGCAGGTCCTCGCCTTCGAACATCGGCAGGCCTTGGCCCGGGTCGAAGATGAACGGGATCCCGGCCTCGGCCAACTGGGCCGCGTGCGCAAGCATGGCGTCACGTCCGTCCGGCGCGACGATGGCGATGCGGATGTCCGGGCGGCGCTCGACCTGCGTCAGGTGGGCCAACTGCATGGCCCCGGGGTGGAAGGCCCACAGCTGGTTGTTGTCCTGGTCGGTGATGCAGAACGCCTGGGCGGTGTAGGTGTCCTCGATGACGCGCACGAACTGGTGGTCGATGCCCATCGACGCGAAGCGCTCGCGATAGGCGCCCCCGTCGGCGCCGAGGGTGGCCATCACCACCGGCTCGCCGCCCAACTGCTTCAGGCTGTAGGCGATGTTGCCGGCACAGCCACCGAACTCGCGCCGCATGGAGGGCACGAGGAACGACACGTTCAGGATGTGGATCTGCTCGGGCAGGATCTGGTCGCGGAAGCGGCCCGGAAAGGTCGTGATCGTGTCGAACGCGAGCGATCCGCAGATGAGGGCGGGCATGGCGGCTCCTGGTCAGTTCAGGGGTAGAAGGCCTCGACGGTGTAGCCGGTTACGCGTTGTCCCGGCGTGCTGAAGTCCAGCGTCAGTGTCGCTTCCTGGCGTGCAGCGAGCGATGCGGGAGCGCGGAAGTCGTCGGGCGGCACGCTGCGGCGCGCCACGAGACGGCCGTCCGCGTCGGTCAGGCTGAGGTCGATCCAAGGGGTGGCGAGCGGCAGGTCGCCGCGGTTGCGCAGCTGCACGGTCAGGCGATAGGACTCGGCGCCGCCTTGGCGCGCGAGGCTGCTGCTGTCGACCACCACGTCGTCGATGCGACGGGGTGGGCCGAGCTCGCAATGCAGGTGCTGGCAGGCGCGCGCAAGCCAGGGCCGCAGGGCAGGCTGACGCACGGCCAGCGTGTCGCGGAAGTGCAAGGCTACCTGCGTCGCCAGCGCCGCGAGCAGCACGAGGGCGAGCATGGCGAGCAGTGCTCGCATGCCGGGGGTGCGCCAGCGTTCGGCGCGCTCGGCTTGGCGCAGGAAGTCCGGTGTGGCGTCCGAGACAGCGCGCACCCGTGTGCGCGACCGCTTGCGGGCACCGGCCCCTGCCGCCTCGGGCCGCTCACCCTTGGCGGGAACTGGAACCTCATCGCGCAGTTGCTCCGCGTCCACCTCGAGCCGGCTGTCGAAACGCGCATCGGCGAAATCCTCGCTGCTCGCCTCGCGCAGTCGCTCGGGCCGGTACGTGCTCTCGGCGAGGAAGCGGGAGTCGAGCACTTCGTAGGCGGTGGGCGCCGCCTCGTCCTGATCGGCCTGGCTCGGCGTGGCAGGGGCCGTGGCCGCCCCCGTGGGCGGCGGTGCGTTGCGATCGGGCGTGACGAGGAATTGCGCGGTGGCGGCCGGCGCGGGCGCGGGGGTGCCGCCGGAACGCGGTGCCGTGACAGAGGATCGAGCGGACGTCGTGGCAGAGACGGTCGCGCCGGCGGCGATCGTGGGGGCAGGTGCGGCGGCAGCGGGGGCGGGGGCGCGAGGCGCTTGGGCCGTGGCGGCAGGAGCCGCGGCTCCCGGGGGCGAGGCCGAAGGCGGGGCGTCACGCTCCAGGTCGAACAGGCCCTCGATGGCGTTGAATACCTCGCCACAGCGTCCGCAGCGGACCCAGCCCTCCGAGACTTTCAGCTGGTCCTGGACGACCCGGAAGGCGGTGCCGCAGGCAGTGCAGCGCGTGGCAAGACTCATGCCGCGAATGATGCCATTGGCGCCCGGCGATCCTGCCGTGACGCCGACGCTTCGTGTGCAAGCTGTCGCGGCGCCGCCTCGCATCTTTGCCCCCGGGGCTTGTGCCCCACCCCCCGCGGGGTTGCGGCCCGGCTTCGGGCGGCCGGGCGCCGGGCCTCAGGCATCCGCGCGTGGCGCCATGCGGGCCGTCATCAGGATCCAGCCGTCCTCGCGGTCGCTCACCTGCAACTCGCACCAGGGTGCGTAGGCGGCCTGCAGTTCCCCGGCCTGCCGTTCGAGGATGCCGGCGAGTACCAGATGCCCGCCTGGCGCCACGTGCGAAGCGAGCAACGGCGCGAGCAGCTTGAGCGGCGTGGCCAGGATGTTGGCGAGCACGAGGGCGTACGGGCCTTGCGCAAGCTCGGGCTGGCCGGCTTGTACCTGGACGCCGTTCGCCGCGGCATTCGCGCGTGTCGATTCGACCGCGGCCGGATCGATGTCCACCGCATCGATCGATCGCGCGCCATGCAGGCCCGTCCCGATGGCCAGGATGCCCGAGCCGCACCCGTAGTCCAGCACGCGGTCCCATCCGCCCGCGGCGGCGTGAGCGGCGATCCAGCGCAGGCACATGCGGGTGGTCGGGTGGGTGCCGGTGCCAAAGGCCAGGCCGGGGTCGAGCCGGATGACCCGGCGGGCCTGGGGGGGCGGCTCGTGCCAGCTCGGCACGATCCAGAAGTCGGGCGTGATCGGGACCGGCGCGAATTGCGACTGGGTCAGCCGCACCCAGTCCTGTGCCTCGACCTCGCGCATGGCCTGCACGCGCACGTCCTGTGCCCAGTCCTGCGCGAGCAGCAGGGTGGCGGCTTGTGTCGCGGATTCGTCGGTCTCGAAGAGCGCGGTCAGCACCGAGCGCTGCCAGCCGGCCCGCGGCGCCGGCATGCCGGGCTCGCCGAAGAGCGCCTGCTCATGCTCGGTCTCTCTGTCTGCGTCTTCGACGGAGACAGAGAGCGCATCGAGCTCGTTCATCAGGGCCTCGGAGACGGGTTCGACGAGCGCCTCGGGAACGAGAAGCAGCAGTTCAACCATGGTGGCTCCTCCCCTTCCCGACATGCGCCTGGTGGCCCCGGCGGCGGGCAGGCACTGCTGCGGCCCGTCCGGCCCCGTCCGGAAGGCATGCACGAGGCGCTGCGGGCGTGGGCGAGGTCTTCACCGCTTGTGCTGGTTCATCCAGCCTTCCAGATAGTGGATGCTGGTGCCGCCTTCGACGAACTTGGCGTCCACCATCAGCTCCCGGTGCAACGGGATGTTGGTCTGGATGCCTTCGACCACGGTCTCGGACAGCGCGATGCTCATGCGCGCCAGCGCCTGCTCGCGGGTGTCGCCGTGCACGATGATCTTGCCGATCATCGAGTCGTAGTGCGGCGGCACGAAGTAGTTGGTGTAGACGTGCGAGTCCACGCGCACCCCGGGGCCGCCGGGCGGGTGCCACATCGTGATGCGCCCGGGTGAGGGCGTGAACTTGAACGGGTCCTCGGCGTTGATGCGGCATTCGATGGCGTGCCCGCGCATCTGGATGTGCCGCTGCGAGAAGGGCAGCTTCTCGCCGGCGGCCACGCGGATCTGCATCTGCACGATATCGATGCCGGTCACCAGCTCGGTCACCGGGTGCTCCACCTGCACGCGCGTGTTCATCTCGATGAAGTAGAACTCGCCGTTTTCGTACAGGAACTCGAACGTGCCGGCGCCGCGGTAGCCGATCTTCTTGCACGCGTCCGCGCAGCGGGCGCCGATCTTCTCGATGATGCGGCGCGGAATGCCGGGTGCGGGCGCCTCCTCGATGATCTTCTGGTGACGACGCTGCATCGAGCAGTCGCGCTCGCCGAGGTACACGGCGTTGCGGTGCTGGTCCGCGAGCACCTGGATCTCCACGTGGCGCGGGTTCTCCAGGAACTTTTCCATGTAGACCGCCGCGTTCCCGAACGCAGCGCCCGCCTCGGCCCGCGTGGTCTGCACCGCGTGCACCAGCGCTGCCTCGGTGTGGACGACGCGCATGCCGCGTCCGCCGCCGCCGCCGGCCGCCTTGATGATCACCGGATAGCCGACGGAGCGGGCGATGCGGATGATTTCCTTCGGATCCTCCGGCAGCGCGCCTTCGGAGCCCGGCACGGTGGGCACGCCGGCCTTGATCATGGCCTGCTTGGCCGAGACCTTGTCGCCCATCAAGCGGATCGAGTCGGGCGTGGGGCCGATGAAGACGAAGCCGCTCTTTTCCACCCGCTCGGCAAAGTCCGCGTTCTCGCTGAGAAAGCCATAGCCCGGATGGATGGCCTCGGCGTCGGTCACCTCCGCGGCCGAGATGATGGCCGGCATGTTGAGGTAGCTCTGGGCGGAGGGAGCGGGGCCGATGCACACGGCCTCGTCGGCGAGTTTCACGTACTTGGCGTCGCGGTCGGCCTCCGAGTAGACGACCACCGACTTGATCCCCAGCTCACGACAGGCGCGCTGGATGCGCAGGGCGATTTCGCCTCGGTTGGCGATCAGTATCTTCTTGAACATAGGTGCCCTCGGCTCAATCGCCCTGGCATGCTGCGCACGCAGGGTGACGTGCCGTGACTGCGGCGACCGCGCGTGTAGCGCGGGCGCCTCGGTTGGCGATCAGCATCTCGTTGAACATCCGAAGAAGCCGCTTTACTCGATCACGAACAGCGGCTGCCCGTACTCGACGGCCTGGCCGTTCTCGCACAGGATCTGCGTGACCGTGCCCGACTTGTCGGCCTCGATCTCGTTCATGATCTTCATGGCTTCGATGATGCACAGCGCATCGCCTTCCTTGACTTGCTGGCCGACCTCGACGAAGGGCTTGCCGCCAGGGCTGGAGGCCCGGTAGAAGGTGCCCACCATCGGCGATTTCACGACGTGCCCGCTGGGCTGCGCCGGGGCGGGGGCCGGGGCAGGGGCGGTGGCGGCCGCGGCCGAAAGCGGCGCGGGCGCTGCGGCGGGCGCCATCGGGAGCATCGGCGGGGGCGCGACCATGGCCGCCTGGCCCCCCGACTTGACGATGCGCACCTTGCCGTCGGCCTCGGTGATCTCGAGTTCGGAGATGTTCGACTCGGAGACGAGGTCGATCAGGGTCTTGAGCTTGCGTAGGTCCATGAGCTCTCCAACGATATTCTTGGGGGCGGAGCGGGCGGCCACACAGGCCCCACCCGGGTTTTTGGGTTGACCGAAGGGTCGCGATTATCTCAAGCCGCGGGGGCGATCCGGTCCAGGGCGTGGAGGACGGCGAGCCGGTATCCGGCCGGGCCCAGGCCGCAAATCACGCCCTCTGCCAGATCCGAGAAATAGGAGTGATGCCGGAAGGGCTCGCGCTTGTGGATGTTGGACAGGTGCACCTCGATGAAGGGCAGCGCCACCGCCGCGAGCGCGTCGCGCAAGGCGACGCTGGTGTGCGTGTAGCCCCCGGGATTGATCACGACGAACTTCGTGCCGTCTGTCCGCGCCGCGTGCACGCGGTCGATCAGGGCTCCTTCATGGTTGCTCTGGAAGCTTTCCAGCTTCACGCCACGATCTGCCGCGATCTTGGTCAGTTCTGCATCGATCTGGGCCAAGGTGGTAGCGCCATACACCCCCGGCTCCCGCACTCCGAGCAGGTTGAGGTTGGGCCCGTGCAGAACGAGGACGGCCATGTGCTAGTGGCAGATCGAAACGAGAAGTTGCGACTTTACGCGCAAATCGACGCAAATGTCGAGCGATTTATGGCTGGGAGGCGCGAGCGGCCTCGGCCAGCTGCTCGTAGGTCGTCTCGCCCAGATGCCGCCACGCGGGCCGGCCTTTGGCGTCCAGGGCCACCGTGAAGGGCAGGCCTCCTTGTGGGTTGCCGAGTTCACGCGCGAGCTGGGTCCCGGAGAAGCCGGCGATGGCGACCGCGTAGGTGACCGGCACCTTGCGCAGGAAGTCCCGCACCTGGGCCTGGTTGTCGATCGCCAGCCCGACGACCGACCAGCCGAGGGCTTCGTGGTCCCGAGCGAAGCGGTCCAGCGCAGGCATCTCGCGGACGCAGGGGGCGCACCACGTGGCCCAGAAGTTGATCAGCAAGGGACGCCCGCGGAACTCCGACAGGCGCAGCCGGGTATCGTCAGGGGTGGGGAACTCCAGCGACCACAGGGCGCTGTCCTCTTCCCTGACGGACCTCCACCATGCCAGCCCCGCGCCCGACGCGGCGGCGAGCGCCCCGACACCGCCCACGGCGATCCAGGCCCGTCGCTTCATGCCCGTTCTCCCAGCAGTGCGCGCACCGCCTCGGTGTTGCCCCGCTCGGCCCGTCCGCGCGCGTCAGGACGCACCGCGCCACGCAGGTCGTCGCGGTCGTAGACGACGAGGTGGACCAGCACCCGCTCACCCAGCGCGGCGCTGCGCTCGGACACGGTCAGCACATCCACCTGCTCCCCGCGGAAGCCCACCGTCGTGCCGACGTCGTAGTCCACGCCCCGGTCGATGAGCCGGATCTCGGCTGACTTGGGATCGTCGCAGAAGAGGTTGATCCAGACGTCGTTCAGCCGGGTGGCGGTCCCGTTCCAGACTGCGCCGGTGAGGTGGGGCTGGAACTCGGCCAGGCGCTCCATCCATCGCAGCGCGACCTCCCGCAATGCTGCCAGTTCGGTCGGCTGCGTGTCCGCGCAGAAGATGTCGATGTAAGCGCGCACTTCCTCTTCGATCAGATCGTTGTCCGGCAGTTCGCCCGCCGGCAATCCCCGTTTGGACAACAGCTTCGCGGCCTTGCGTTTGGCCGGGCCGTACTCCATGCCCTCCTCGACGATGAGGCGGGCGGCGGTAGCGGCGATCTCAAAGGTCAGGGACGAAGCGGACATGGCACGTGAAGGCGAATCGGTCGATTCTAGAAGCCGGCAAGCGCCGGGGAACTGGCAAGACCGTGCAGCCGTCGTGCCGGCCGGTGTCCCGCCCCGACGGCGCGTCGCTCTCAGGCGCGCCCCTTACGGAAGCTGGACCGCTCCCATGCGGGCGACGATGGTCGCCGTGCGCCTGGCGAGGTAGCCGGAGCCGGGGCGCTGCTCATAGCGCTTGGGCGCCGGGAGCATGACGGCCAGGCGAGCTGCCTGGTGCGGCGTGAGCCTGGAGGCCGAGGTACGGAAGTAGCGCTGTGCCGCCGCCTCCGCCCCGAACACGCCGTCGCCCCATTCGACGCTGTTGAGGTAGATCTCCAGGATGCGGCGCTTGTCGAGCACGGCCTCCAGCATCATCGTGATGACGAACTCCTGCGCCTTGCGCGTCAGGTGCCGCTCGCCAGAGAGAAACAGGTTCTTCGCCAGCTGCTGGGTGATGGTGGAGCCGCCGACGATGCGTGGCTGCCGCAGGACGATGGGCCGCTGGCGGGCACGCTGCTCGGCCTGCTGCTGTTGCCGGTCCATCCGCTCCAGCGCGCGCTGGTTGCGCTCCCACGCCTTCTCGATCGCGTCCCAGTCCACGCCGTCGTGCTCGGCGAAGCCGGCATCCTCGGAGGCGATCACGGCTCGTTTCAGGTGGTCGGAGATCTCATCGTAGTCCCGCCATTCGTGCCGCCAGCCAAGCCGGCCCTGCTCGTTCGCGATGCGAAAGGCCTCTGAACGCTGGAAGGTGGTGGACTGGGGATCGACGACCGCCATCAACGCGATGCGGGCCAGGAAGTACAACTGCAGGCAGACCCCGCCGACGACCAGCAGGCCGACGAGGCGCAGGAGCGCTGCGGCGAGGCGGCGCACGGTCCCCTCAGCCCAGTTGTGCACGCAAGGCCGCCAGCACGGGGGCGGTCGCCGGCCGCACGCCGCGCCACACCCAGAACGCCTCGGCCGCCTGCTCGACCAGCATGCCCAAGCCGTCGCGCCCGCAGGCGCCG
Organism: Burkholderiaceae bacterium; assembly: GCA_035559275.1. GTDB lineage: Bacteria > Pseudomonadota > Gammaproteobacteria > Burkholderiales > Burkholderiaceae_C > Caldimonas. The sequence continues at coordinate 24,987 of DATMBN010000015.1, read as the reverse complement.
TGCTCGGCGGCCCAGGCGAGGAAGGACTGCGCCGGCGGCCCGTACATCAGGTCGTAGGCCATCGCCCCACGCGCCAGGACCGCACCCGGCACCGGCACGGCGCTGCCCTGCAGGCTGCTCGCCGTGGCGTTGATGACCAGGTCGTAGCCCGTGCCCGGCAGGCCCAGGTCCACCACGCGCAGCTCCACCTGATGCTCGGCGGCCCACGCGCTGTGCCGTGTGACCAGTTCGTGGGCCCGTGCGGCCGTCCGGTTGGCCACGGCGACGAGCGTGGGCCTGGCTTCGATCAGCGGGCCCAGCACGCCGGCGGCGCCACCGCCCGCACCCAGCAGCAGGACGCGCCGCCCGGCCAGGTCCACGCCTGCCTGCTGCACATCCCGCACCAGGCCGATGCCGTCCGTGTTGTCGGCGAACCAGCCCTCGTCGTCGAAGCGCAGCACGTTGGCCGCCTCGGCGAGCCCGGCGCGCGTGCTGGCGTTACGCGCCAGGCGGAAGGCCTCGAACTTGAAAGGTACCGTGACGTTGCAGCCGCGCGCGCCGCCGGCAGCGAACTGGCGGATCGTGGCCTCGAAGGCATCGAGTGGCACCAGCAACCGGCCGTATTCCAGGGCCTGCCCGGTCTCGGCCGCGAAGCGGGCGTGGATCTCGGGCGACTTGCTGTGGGCGACCGGGTTGCCGGCCACGGCGTAGCGGTCCATGGTTTTCAGTTGGCGGTGAGCGTGGTTTCCAGCGCGTCCTCGCGCGTGAAGCGGAAGCGCGACACGACGACGATCTGGTCGGCCTTGGCGCGCATCTGCGGCGTGAAGGGGCCGAAGGGGGCGGCCGCCTTGACGATGGCGACCGCGCGGCGGTCGAGGATGGGCGAGTCCGAGCGCTGGACCACCTCGGTGTCGACGACGCGGCCGAGCGCGTCGACCGTCACGATCATCGTGAGTTCGCCGTAGAGCTTGCGGCCCTGATGCTCGGGGAAGTTGCGCGTGCCCCGGTCCTCGATCTTGCGGCGCAGCTGGTCGTAGTAGAGGGCGTAGACCTCCTCGCGCGTGCTCGGGCTGATGTAGCGCCGCTTGGGGCGCGAGTTCTCCTCGTTGATGCGCTTTTCGATCTCGGCCAGCATGCGCAGCAGCTGACGGCGACGCTCTTCCTGCGCACGGGCCTCCGGCGAGCCCTGGTCGCGCTGGGGGTCGGGGGCCGGCAGCGAGGCCAGCTCGCGCCGCACCATCGTCAGCAGGCGGGCCTGCTGCTCCTGCATCTGCTCGATCTGCTTGCGCAGTTCCTCCGGCGCATCACCGGCCGCCACGAGTGCAGAAGGCGGCAGCGGCGAGGTGGCACGGCCGCGCTCGGCCTGGCCGCCGCCGGCCAGGTTGGTCTGGGCGATCGCCTGCGCCTTGGCAGGGGGCTCGTTGGAGCGTGCGTTGACCAGCACCACCTCCAGCGGGGTGTCCTCGAAGATGCGGTTGAAGCCTTCCGGATCGACGAAGCGCACCGTCAGCAGCGCGGCATGGACCGCGACCGAGATGGCCAGGGCGATCTGCAGGGTCGAGAACTGCTTGAACATGGGGCGACGCGTCGGGCGGATGGTGTCAGCTGGCCGCGGGCGGCGGCGTATTGTCGCCTTCGCCGGCCGGATCCTCCGCCACGTCGATGGCGATTTCCAACGGCCCGGCCTGCAATTCTTCCGCGTCTTCCTCGAGTTCCTCGACCGTCTCGGCAGCGGCCGCCTCCTGCCCGAGCCGCTCGACGACGCTGGCGTGCACGTCCAGCGTCAGTTCGTCCACGCCGCCGATACGCACCTTGACCCGGGTGCCTCGCGGCAAAGGCTCGGCTCCCAGGGCACGGAAGACCAGGGGCAGCGTCTCGGCGCGCACCAGCCCGTCCTTCATCACGGTCGCGGTGAGCTCGGTCATCCCTTGCTGTTGCAGGTAGCGCAGCGTCCAGTAGCGCTCGATGGCGTGCTGGAAGTCGTTGTATGCGGTGTAGGCCGCGTCGAAGCCGGAGATGATCGAGAACAGATCGGCATCCTTGGGCTTGAAGGGGGCGGCCAGGGCCGCCGTGCGGCCGTGGCGGGCGCACGCAATGATCTGCCATTGGTTGACCAGGTCCACGTAACGCCGCAGCGGGGAGGTGGCCCACGTGTATTGCTTCACGCCCATGCCGGCGTGCGGCAGGGGCTTGGTGCCCATGCGCACCTTGATGCCGGGCGCCAGGCTCGCCTGGCTGCGGTAGATGCCCGGCACGCCCAGCTCCGCCAGCCAGCCGCCCCACGTGCTGTTGGCGAGGATCATCGCCTCGGCCACGATCAGGTCCAGCGGCTCGCCCCGGCGACGCACGCTGATCTCCACCTGTTCGCTGCCGTCCGGCTCACGGCCCTCGTTGCCGACCAGCTTGAAGCTGTAGTCGGGGCGCGTGAAGTTCTCCGGCTTGCCGCGCACCACCTCGCGCTGCGCCTTCAGGTGCTGCGCCAGGCGGAACGCGAAGGCGAGCTCCGGTGCGAAGGGGTAGTCGGCCGGGGCCTGCCCGGTCAGGCTCGCTTCCGTGACCGTGTCGCCGAGCTGGTCGTGGCGCAGATTCCGCGCGATGTCCACGCGCTCAAGACGGGTTTGGCTCGCGCGGATCTCGAGCGTGATCTCGTCGACCGTGAAGTACACGGAGACGGCGGGGCAGGCACGGCCTTCCTGCAGGGTGTAGGCCTGCACCACCTCATCGGGCAGCATCGTGATCTTGTAGCCCGGCATGTACACCGTGGAGTAGCGGCCGCGGGCCACTTGGTCCAGCGAGGAGCCGGGCGAGATCGCGAGCCCCGGGGCGGCGATGTGCACGCCGAAGACCACGGTCCCCGTGCCCAGGCCCTGCACCGAGAGCGCGTCGTCGATCTCGGTGGTGCTGGAGTCGTCGATGCTGAACGCCGGTTGCGGTGCGAGTGGCAGCTCATCCTTGACGGCGGGTGCCTCGGCGGGGCCAAAGCCGTAGCCCTTGGGAAAGTGCTCGAACAGGAAGCGCCGCCAGTGGAACTGGTAGGCGTTCTCGATCGCGCCGGCGCGCTTGAGCAGTTCCAGCGGGGCCTGTTGCGAGCGACGTGCCGCCTCGACGACGGCCTTGTACTCCAGCCCGTTCTTGTCGGGCTTGAAGAGGATACGGTAGAGCTGGTCGCGCACCGCCGGCGGGCAGCGGCCCGCTATCAGCTCCTCGGCCCACTGCTCGATCTGTGCCTGCTGCTGGCGCTTGCGCTCCAGTGCAAGCAGGGCCGCCTTCACCGTCTCGGCCGGCGCCTTGCGAAAGCGCCCCTTGCCGGCACGGCGGAAATAGTGCGGTGCCTCGAACAGCCGCAACAGCGCGGCGGTCTGCTGCACCGGCCCGGCCCGGTCGTCGAAGTACTCGCGCGCGAGGTCGGCGAAGCCGAACTCGTCTTCCGGCGCGAACTCCCAGGCCAGGTCCAGGTCGATCTCGGCGGCCAGCGGCTGGGCCTGGGCGAACAGTTGCGAGGGCTGGGGCTGCTCGAACCGCAGCAGCACATGGGCATTCTTGACTTTGACGCGCTTGCCCGACTCCAGCTCGATCTGCGTCGAGCTGTCGGCTTCGGACATCACGCGGCCGGCGAGGAACTTCCCCGCGTCTTCGAAGAGGGCGAACATCCTCCCATTGTCGCCCGAGCGCGCAGGCACCCGGGCACCCCTGCCCGGGCGGGACGGGGATTTGTGCCGCGCGCCCGGGCCGGGCCCTGGGCGTCAGCTCAGGCCCAGGAACTCGAACACCGCATCGATGTGTGCGTCGAAGTCCGACAACGCATGGTCGCTCCCATCGATCAGACGCAGGTGCGCTCCCGCATAGCGGGCGTGCATCTCGCGCCAGTCGAGCAGTTCGTCACCCTTGGCGATGACCGCGAGGTAGCGTGCGGGATCGGCCAGCGGTCCGGGCGTGAGCCTTCGCAACTCCTCGACATACTCCGGCCGGAAGTAGAAGCGGTCCTCGGTGTGCCAGAACCGCTGCTCTCCGATGTATGCAGCCAGGTCGCGCGCGGGATCGACCGCCGGATTGAGCACGACTGCTCGACAGCGGCGGCGCTCCGCGAGCACCGTCGCATAGAACCCGCCGAGCGAACTGCCGACCACCGCCATCGTGGCAGGCGGCCACGCCTGCGTGCCCGATGCGATCAGGGCCACGGCCTGCGCGGGTGAAGGCGGCAATTGCGGGCACCACCATTCGATCGGCCGGCCCGACGCGCGCAACCCTTGCACGCGGGCCGCTACCTGCCTGGCTTTGGCCGACAGCGGCGAGGAACGGAAGCCGTGGAGGTAGAGCAGGTGCGTGACGGGCGGGCAGGGGGACACAGGCGGTTGGGACGTGGCGGACATGGGTCGGACGGAACCTCGGTCGGATTTCGTGACGGCGTGCACGACCGGCCCCGCGGCAGGGCATGGAGGCGGGGAACTGCGACGGACTGGGGCAGTCTAGGGGCTGTTCACGCACCCCGCTGCGAGCCCGGGACCCGGGCCGGCACGTCCGTGGTGTAACGCACGCGCCCGCCGTGCACGTGCGGCTGCGGGTTCGCCCGGCCTGCCGCGGGGCCGGCCGGGTTCCTATACTGCCTCGCTCCGGACGCAACGCGCGGCCGGGAAGGAAGCCGAGTGAAAGAGTTGTTTTCAGGCCGGCGCCGCGCCGGAGCAGGGCCGCAGCGTCGCCCCCGTGCCACGTGGGGCATGCTGGCCTGTGCCGGGGTGCTGGCCGGCTGTGCGTCGTTGGCGCCTCCGGCGCCGACGGTTGCAGGCCGGGTGCATCCGGTCTCGCCGGCAGAGGCGCAGGGCCAGGGCAAGCCGCAGGCCGCCACTGCCACGCCGGTCGCGCGAGCGGAAGCCGGGGCGTTGAAGCCCTTTGCCGAAGTCGTTCGCGGGGCCACCGAGGTGCCCGGCTACTTCCCCCTGTGGCGCAAGGACGACAAGCTCTGGATCGAGGTGCCGGTGGCGCGCCTGGAGGAGCCCTTCCTGCTGTCCGCCAACATCGACAGCTCAGTGGGCGAACGCGGCCTGTACGCGAGCCAGATGGGGCGCAGCTGGGTCGCCAGCTTCCGACGGGTGGGGTCGCAAATGCAACTCGTCGCGCGCAACCTCGGCTGGCGTGCCGAGGGGAGTCCGGCCCTGCAGCGCGCCATCGCGCAAGGCTTCTCGGACAGCCTGCTCGGCTCGGGCCCGGTCGTCAGCGCCGAGCACCCCGAGCGCAGGTCCGTGCTCGTCGACGGCAGCTTCCTGCTCGGCGACATCGCCGGCTATGGCAGTTCGATCGAGGCCGCATTCCGCATCGCCTACAGCTTCGACCGCGCGAACTCCTCCTTCGAGCAGGCGTGGGGACAGGCCGGCTCCACCTCGCTGAAGGTGCGCACGCATTTCACGACGCCGCGCATTCCTCAGGCCTCCGGCGGCAGCCGGCCGCCGTCGACCACCCCCGATCCGCGCAGCTTCTTCGTCGGCTTCGTCTACAACTTCCTGCGGTTGCCGGACGAGCCGATGCGTCCCCGCCGCGCCGACCCGCGCATCGGGCACTTCACCGACGCCTACGTCGACCTGTCGACCGAGGCGCGCGCGAACAACCGCGTGCACCACATCAATCGCTGGCGTCTGGAGAAGGCTGACCCCGAGGCGGCTGTGTCCGCTCCGAAGGAGCCGATCGTCTTCTGGCTCGACAAGAACATCCCCGAGCCCTATCGCGACGCGGTGCGCGCCGGCGTGCTCGAGTGGAACAAGGCTTTCGAGCGCATCGGTTTTCGCGACGCCATCGTCGTGAAGCAGCAGCCCGACGACGCCGAGTGGGACACGCTCGACGCGCGCCATGCGTCTATCCGCTGGTACGTTGGCGCCGACGCCGGCACCGCGCGCGGGCCGCACCACTCCGACCCGCGCACCGGCGAGATACTCGATGCCGACATCGCGATGGCCGACGTCTTCACCCGCAGCTCGAGGCGCTTCTTCGTGGAGCAGGCCGGCAGGACGTCGCAGGACCGCCTGGCGGCGCTCATGGCGACGGCGCACGAGCCGCACGACAGGCCCGGGCCGGATTGCCACTACGCGATGGAAGCGGCGGCCGAGCTCGAGTTCGCGCTGGAGACGCTCGTCGCTCGCGGTGACATTGCACCCGACGGTCCGGAAGCGGAGGCCTTCGTGCAGGCCGTCGTCAAGGACACGGTGATGCACGAGGTCGGCCACACGCTGGGCCTCAAGCACAACTTCAAGGCGTCCACCACGGTGATGCGCCAGCGGCTGTCCGACCGTGAGTTCACCGAGCGCGCCGGCATCTCCGGCTCGGTGATGGACTACAACCCCTTCAACCTGGCACTGGCCGGTGAGCCGCAGGGGGCTTACAACAACACCACGCTGGGATCGTACGACTACTGGGCGATCGAGTACGCCTACCGGCCGCTGCCGCCTGAGCGGGAGGCCGAGGAACTCGCTCGCATCGCCGCCCGGGGGAGTGGCGACCCTGCGCTGGCCTACGGGGACGACTACGACGCGGGCGGTTTCACCGGCTTCGAGGGAATCGATCCGACGGCCAATCGCTTCGACCTCGGCGACGACCCGCTGGCGTATGCCGAGAGGCGCATGCGGCTCACGCAGGAGCTGTGGCAGCGCACGCAGTTGCGGCCGGCGACCGCCGACGACCCCGCGCGGCAGCGGCGGGTGCTGCTCGGGGGGTTCCGTCAGCTGGACCGCACGATAGAGCTGGCGGGCAAATACGTCGGCGGGATGGTGCAGGTGCGGGACGTGCCGGGCAGCGGCGCGCGCCGGACCTACACGCCCGTAGAGCCGGCGCGCCAGCGCCAGGCCCTGCAACTGCTCACGCGCCAGCTCTTCTCCGCCGACAGCTTCCGTTTCCGCCCGGAATTCCTCAGCAGCCTTCCGCCGGACTACCTCGACCGCGAGAGCGAGGGGCCGGTCAGCATTCCCGATGCCGTGCTGCGCGTGCAATCGATGGCGCTCGACCGCCTCCTGGGGGGCGGCACGGCCAACCGGCTGCTCGATCTGCCTCACTACCTGAGTCCGCAGGAAGCGGCCAAGGCGCTGTCGTTGGCCGAGGTCTACGGGACGGTACAAGATGCCGTCTGGGCGGAGCTCAAGACCGGCGGCGAGATCGACCGGCTGCGCCGCAACCTGCAGCGCGAACACCTGCGCCGCGTGGTCCAGGCCCTGACGCGCGGAAGCGGCCTGCCACCCGACGCAGTGAGCCTGCTGCGTTTCCATGCCCAGCAGTTGCAGGGGCAACTGCAACAGGCGCTGAGCCGGCGGGGGCTGTCGATCGAGACGCAGGCGCACCTGCAGGACAGCGCGGCGCTGTTGCAGGAGGCCCTGCGCGCGACGCTGCAGCGCGGCTGAGGGGGTACCGGGACCGGCCGCCCGCCGGCCGCTCGACGCCGGCGCAGGCGCAGGCGCAGGCGCAGGCGCAGGCGCAGGCGGCGTCGCGAACGCGGGCCGTCGCGGGTCAGCTGCCCGCGAGTGCCAGCAGCAGCTTCGCGTGGATGCCGCCAAAGCCGCCGTTGCTCATGCACAGCACGTGGTCGCCCGGCCGCGCCGCGCTCACCACCCGCTGCACCAGGGCGTCGATGTCGCCTTCGACCACGGCGCGCGCGCCCATCGGCGCGAGGGCCTCGGAGGCATCCCACCCCAGCCCGCCCGAATGGCAAAAGGCCAAGTCTGCCTGCTCCAGCGACCACGGCAGCTGCGACTTCATCGTGCCCAGCTTCATCGTGTTGGAGCGCGGCTCGAACACGGCCAGGATGCGTGCGTCGCCGACGCGCCGGCGCAGTCCGTCGATCGTCGTGCGAATGGCCGTGGGGTGATGGGCGAAATCGTCGTAGACCTTCACCCCGCCCGCCTCGCCGCGCAGCTCGAGCCGGCGCTTGACGTTGCGGAACTCAGCCAGCGCAAGAGCGGTTGCCTCGGGCGACACACCCACGTGCTCGGCGGCGGCGAACACCGCCAGCGCGTTCATCTGGTTGTGCTCGCCCAGCAATTCCCACTCCACCCGCGCCACGCGCTGGCCGTCGCGCCGCACATCGAAGGCGTGCGGCTCGCCCTCGGCCACCCAGCCGCCCGGCACGCCGAAGCGCTCGATGCCGCTCCAGCATCCGCGCGCGAGCACGCGCTGCAGGCTTTCCTCGCGGCCGTTGACGACCAGCCGGCCACTCCCCGGCACGGTACGCACCAGGTGGTGGAACTGCTTCTCGATTGCCGCGAGGTCCTCGAAGATGTCCGCGTGGTCGTATTCCAGGTTGTTGAGCACCGCGGTGCGCGGCCGGTAGTGCACGAACTTGCTGCGCTTGTCGAAGAAGGCCGTGTCGTACTCGTCCGCCTCGATCACGAAGCAGGACCCGCGACCCAGCCGGGCGGAGACACCGAAGTTCTGCGGCACCCCCCCGACCAGGAAGCCCGGTTCCAGGCCCGCGTGCTCCAGCACCCACGCGAGCATCGAGGTGGTGGTGGTCTTGCCGTGCGTGCCGGCGACCGCGAGCACGTGTCGCCCTTGCAGCACCTGCTCGGCCAGCCACTGCGGGCCGCTGGTGTAGGGCAGGCCCGCCTCGAGGATCGCCTCCATCAGCGGGTTGCCGCGCGTCACGACGTTGCCGACCACCCAGACGTCGGGCTTCAAAGAGAGCTGGTCGGTGCCGTAGCCCTCGATCAGTTCGATGCCCAGCTGGCGCAACTGGTCGCTCATCGGCGGATAGACGCCTGCGTCGCAGCCGGTCACGCGATGGCCCGCCTCGCGGGCGAGCGCGGCCACGCCTCCCATGAAGGTGCCGCAGATGCCGAGGATGTGGATGTGCATGGGCGGCCATTCTAGGAGCCGTCACACCTGGGTCCGGTCGGTGGTCCTACACTGGCTTCGTTCATCCATCACACCACGGTGTCTTCCATGCGTGTCGGCGTGCTGACCGGCGGGGGCGACTGTCCCGGCTTGAACGCGGTGATCCGCGCGGTCACCAAGTCCCTGATCCATCACGGCCCGGCCGAGGTCTGGGGCATCGAGGACGGCTTCGAGGGCCTGATCGAGGGGCGCGCCCGTCCCCTCGAGTGGGAGGCGGTGAGCGGCATCATCGCCACGGGCGGGACCATCCTCGGCACCAGCAACCGGGGCAGTCCGCTGGCCAGCGACGAGGCCCTGGAACGTGCGCTCGGGCACGCGCGCAAGTGGGGGCTCGACGCGATCGTTGCGATCGGCGGCGACGGCACCATGAGCATCGCCCACGCGCTCGCGTCCCACGGCCTGGCCTTCGTCGGGGTGCCCAAGACCATCGACAACGACATCGAGGGCTGCGAGCGCAGCTTCGGCTTCGACACCGCGGTGGGCATCGTCACCGAGGCGCTGGAGCGCGTGCAGACGACCGGGCAAAGCCACGGCCGCGTGATGATCGTCGAGACGATGGGGCGTTACGCCGGGTGGATCGCGCTGGAAGCGGGTCTGGCCGCGGCGGCCGACGTGATCCTGCTGCCGGAGATCGAGTACGACCTGCAGGCCATCGCCGAGGTGTGCCGTGCGCGCGAGGGCCGGCAGCGCTACACCATCGTCTGTGTGGCCGAAGGAGCGCGCCCGAGCGGCGGCGACTACACGATCGAGCGCAAGGTGCCGGGCGCGGACGATCCCATCCGACTGGGCGGCGTCGCGCACGTGCTGCGCGACCGGTTGCAGCCGCTGCTGGACAGCGAGGTGCGCTCCACCGTGCTCGGCCACATCCAGCGCGGTGGCAGTCCTACCCCCTACGACCGTGTGCTCGCGACGCAGTACGGCCACCAGGCCGCCCGGCTGGTGCTCGACCGTCGCTTCGGCGAGATGGTCACGTTGCAGCAGGGGCGCATCACCAGCATCCCGATTGCGCAGGTCGCCGGCCGGCACCGCCGCGTGCCTGCCGACCATCCGCTCGTCACGTGCGCTCGCGAGATCGGGGTTTCGTTCGGCGACGTTGCCGCGGCTTGACCACCTCCGGGTGGGCGACGGCCCGGGGGCAGATCAGATACCAGCGGCTAGCGCAGCGCTTCGCGCGCGGCCCCGACCGTTGCCTGGATGTCCGCCTCCGTGTGCGCGGCGCTGACGAAGCCCGCTTCGTAGAGCGCGGGCGCGAGGTAGACGCCGCGCTCCAGCATCGCGTGGAAGAAGCGGTTGAAGCGCTCCTTATCGGTCGCCATCACCTGGCCATAGTGCCGTGGCAGCTCCGGGGCGAAGAAGAAGCCGAACATGCCGCCCTCGCAGTCACCGGCCATCGGCACGCCGGCCTGCCGGGCGGCGGCAAGCAGTCCGTCGACCAGGCTGCGGGTGCGGGCGGCCAGCGCGTCGAAGAAGCCGGGTCGCTGGATCGCCTTGAGCGTGGCCAGGCCGCAAGCCGTGGCCACCGGGTTGCCCGACAAGGTGCCGGCCTGGTAGACCGGCCCGACGGGCGCGAGCCTTTCCATCACATCGCGCGGACCGCCGAAGGCGGCCAGCGGCATCCCGCCGCCGATGACCTTGCCGAAGACGCTGAGGTCCGGACGAAAGCCCGGGATCAGCCGCGCGTAGAGTCCCTGCGCGCTGTCCAGCCCCACGCGCAGGCCCGTCATCACCTCATCGAAGACGAGCAGCGCGCCGTGCTGCGTGCACAGCTCGCGCAGGCGCTTCATGAACCCCACGTCGGCGCGCACGAAGTTCATGTTGCCCGCGATCGGTTCGATCATGACGCAGGCCAGGTCGGGGCCGTGCAGCTCGAACGCGGTCTCGAGCTGCTCCAGGTTGTTGTACTCGAGCACGAGCGTGTGCTGCACCACCTCGGGCGGCACGCCGGCGCTCGTCGGATTGCCGAAGGTCGCCAGCCCCGAGCCGGCCTTGACCAGCAGCGCGTCCGCATGGCCGTGATAGCAGCCCTCGAACTTGATCAGCTTGGGCCGGCCGGTGTGGCCGCGCGCCAGGCGGATCGCGCTCATCGCCGCTTCGGTGCCGGAGCTCACCAGGCGGACCTGTTCCATCGAAGGCACGAGCTTGAGGATCTCCTCGGCCAGCTCGATCTCGCGCTCGGTCGGCGCGCCGAAGGACAGCCCTTCGCGCACCGCCCGCTCGACGGCATCGAGCACCGCCGGATGGCCATGGCCCAGGATCATCGGCCCCCAGGAGCCGATGTAGTCGATGTAGCGGCGCCCCTCGGCGTCGAAGAGGTAGGCGCCCTCGGCCCGGGCGATGAAGCGCGGCGTGCCGCCCACGGCCTTGAAGGCACGCACGGGCGAGTTCACGCCGCCCGGGATCACGCGTTGCGCGCGATCGAACAGGCTGGCATTAGTGGACATGGCGGGGATCCTGCGGGGTGTCGAGGTCGTCGCCTTCGCCCTCGGCCGCGCCTTCCTCGGCCGGCGGCTGGGCCCAGAAGAAGCGGTCCGGCACGACCGAGCCCATGCCGGGGCGGAAGCCCGCGTCGAGTGACTGGTCGAGGAAGGTCAGCGCCTCCGAGACGGCCAGGTGCAACTCGGCACCGTTGGCGATCATCGCGGCGAGCGCGGCCGAAAGCGTGTCGCCCGCACCGACGAAGGTGGTGTCGAAGCGCTCGAACTTCTCACCGGTGATCGCGCCCTCGGCCGAGGCCAGGACGTTGTCGACGTAGTGGTCGGGCAGCTGCACGCCCGTCACCAGCACGAAGCGGGTGCCGTGCTCGGCCGCCGCCGCCGCCAGCTCGCGCGGCGAGGCGGGGCGGTCGGCTTCCCAGTCCGGCAGCAGGAAGTCGGTGAGCGTCTTGTGGTTGCCCACCAGCACCTCGGCCTGCGGCAGCACGAGCTCGCGGAAGGCCTCGTGGTAGGCCTCGTGGCTGGCTTCCTCCATCCAGCTGAGGTTGGGCAGGTGGGCGACGAGCGGCACGTCGGGGTAGTCGGACAACACCTCGGCGACGGCGCTCACGCCCTCGGCACTGCCCAGGAAGCCGACCTTCCAGGCGGAGATCGCGGCGTCCTCGAGGATGCCGCGGGCCTGCTCGACGATCACCTCGTCGTCCATCGGGTGGTGGTCGAAGACCTCGGCCGTGTCGCGCAGCAGCACGCCCGTGACGACCGGCAGCGCGTGCGCGCCCATCGCCGCGAGGGTGGCGACGTCGCCACCGAGTCCGCCCGCTCCGCTGGGGTCGTTGACGTTGAACGTCATCACGCATGGCGGACCGCTCAGGTCTTCGGGCGTGTCGGTGGAGGTGGCTTGTTCTTGAGGGTTGGGATTGGAGGTCATGGGCAGCCGGATCGGCGGGTTGGAGTGCCGTTACAAGAGCACGTGAAGAACCGCGTGTAAGTTCGCACAAACCCTCGCGATTTCACGTCTTCGTAGGGCTACAATGACTCCCACCATTCTAGTGAAACTGATACAAAGTGAGTGAGTCTCGAACCTGGATGTGCCTGATCTGCGGATGGATCTACGACGAATCGGTAGGCGATCCGGAGCACGGCATAGCCCCGGGGACCGCCTGGGCGGATGTCCCGATGAACTGGACCTGCCCCGAGTGCGGCGCCCGCAAAGAGGATTTCGAGATGGTTCAGATCTGAGGGTTCGCGCGCGCTCCCGCGGCGACGGGATGGTCGCACGAGCCCTCGGGGCGTGTACAGGAGCCGCCGTCGGCGCCTCGCATGCGTCAGCAGGCCCCTCCTCTCGTGATCGCACGTGAGGCGGGCGGGCAGGGCTGGCGGCGAGGCGCTCGGCGGCTTGGTGCACACGCCGTGCGAGGCAATTTAGGAGCCTGGCGTGCCTGACGTGCGGCGCCAGTGAGGAAGGAGAGGGCTCAGTGAGCGACAACGCGAAGCCAGGCGACGTGGCGGCCAAGGTGCTGGTCATCGACGACAGCAACACGATCCGCCGCAGTGCCGAGATCTTCCTGAAGCAGGGAGGCTACGAGGTGGTGCTGGCCGAAGACGGCTTCGACGCCCTGGCCAAGGTCAACGACCACGAGCCCGACCTCATCTTCTGCGACATCCTGATGCCACGTCTGGACGGCTACCAGACCTGCGCCATCATCAAGCGCAATCCCAAGTTCGCGCAGACGCCCGTGATCATGCTGTCTTCCAAGGACGGCCTGTTCGACAAGGCGCGCGGCCGCATGGTGGGCTCGGAGGACTATCTCACCAAGCCCTTCACCAAGGACCAGTTGCTGCAGGCGGTCGAGCAATACCGCCGCGCGATCGCCTGAGGGGCCGCTCGAGCGAGGGCCCGCGGGCGCACACGTTCACTGTTGCTACGGAGGCCGCCCGGGCCGGGCGGCGAGTGAGGAAACAGCCATGCCTATCAAGAAGATCCTGTTGGTCGACGATTCCAAGACCGAACTGCATTTCCTGTCCGAACTGCTGACCAAGAAGGGCTACAGCGTCCGCACCGCCGAGAACGGCGAGGAAGCCATGCGCCGGCTGGCCGAGGAGAAGCCGGACCTGATCCTGATGGACGTCGTGATGCCGGGCCAGAACGGCTTCCAGCTCACCCGCGCCATCACCCGCGACCCCAACTTCGCCGACGTGCCGGTCATCATGTGCACCAGCAAGAATCAGGAGACCGACCGGGTCTGGGGCATGCGTCAGGGCGCGCGCGACTACGTCGTCAAGCCGGTGGATGCCGACGAGCTGATCTCCAAGATCCGCGCCTTCGACTGACCATACCGTCGTCCCGACCCGAGACTTCGAGAAAAGCACCCATCAGGCAGGACGCATGGCAAAGAAAGAAGCGCTGCGAGAGCTGCAAAGCCGGCTGGCCGAGCGGTTGCAGGCCGCCCGCACCGAAGCCCGCACCGCGAGCTGGCTCGCCGTCGAGTCCGCCGGGCAGGGCTTTCTGCTGCCGCTGGCCGAGGCCGGCGAGATCTTTCCGCTCAGTGCGTTCGTGCCGGTGCCGCATACAGCGCACTGGTTCCTGGGCGTGGCCAATCTGCGCGGCGGACTGCACGGCGTGGTCGACCTGGCGGCCTTCCTGGGCCTCAAGGGCGCGGGCGGGGTGGCCGAGTCCGGACGCGAGCAGGCGCGGCTGGTCGCCTTCAACCCCGGTCTGGAAATCAACTGCGCGCTGCTCGTCGAGCGCCTGTCCGGCCTGCGCAGCAAGGAGCACCTGCGTGCCGAGGCCGACGACGGCCGGCCGCGGCCGGCGTTCGTCGGCGCGCGTCACGTGGACGGCCAGGGACGCCGTTGGCAGGAGCTGAGTCTGGCCGCGCTGGCGGCGGACGAGGCCTTTTTGAAGATCGTGGGCTGAAGGTCGCGGGCAGGACGCAACGTTGCGCAGCGCTTGCCCGGCACGTGCCGAGGTCCGAGGTTCGAGAGAACAGAGCTAGAGGGATTTATGGGTTTCATCGACAAGTTCAAAGGGTTGGGCAAGAAGCCGTCGAAAGACGCCTCGCCGGACATGCCGCTTGATGGGGCCACCCGGGGGCTCGACGATCTCCCCCTGCCGAATCCGGACGGCACGCTGCGGCTGGACCGTTCCAATGCCGCGGCCGATTCGTCCATCATCTCGGAGGCGGCGCCGTCGGAGCTGGGCGACTTCACCGAGACCCGGGTGCAGGGCGTGGGCGGCGAGGGCGACGCACCTCGTTCGACCGTGCCGCTGATCGGCCACCTGCCCGTCGCGCAGCAGCAGCGCGTGCTGGGCGGCCTGACGGTGGCGGGCCTCGCCGGCCTGGTGCTCATCACGGTTATCTCGCAGAACGCCGCCAACCAGGTGGCCTCGCAGGTCAGTGCCTCCGGTCAGGCGCTGATGCAGTCGCAGCGGCTGGCCAAGTCGGTGTCGCAGGCTCTGGTGGGCAGCCCGCAGGCGTTCCCAGAAGTGAAGGAGAGCGCCTCGGTGCTCGCCCGCGACGTGCGCGCGCTGGCCCGCGGCGACGAGAGCACCGGCGTGCAGCCGGCCGCGCCGGGGGTGCAGCCGGCGATCGAGCCCTTGCTGCCGCTCGTGGATCGCGCGGAGAAGAACGCCAACACCGTGCTGGCGCAGCAGCAGATCCTGACCCAGGTCGGACAGGCGCTGCGGACGATCAACCGGCAGTCGTCGGACCTGCTGGAGATCGCGGAGACGATCTCGTCGCTCAAGCTGCAGCAGAACGCTTCCCCCGCAGAGATCTCCGCCGCCGGCCAGCTGGTGATGCTGACCCAGCGCATCGGCAAGTCCGCCAACGAATTCCTGACGATGGAGGGCGTCAGCCCCGAGGCCGTGTTCCTGCTGGGCAAGGACCTGAACTCCTTCCGGGAGATCGCGCAGGGCTTGCTCGACGGCAGTCCCGAACTGCGTCTGCCGGGCACCAAGGACGAGCAGACCAAGGAGCGCCTGCAGGCGCTGATGGAACTGTACGAGCAGACGCGCACGCAGGCCGGCGCCATCCTGGGCAACCTGCAGGGCCTGGTGTCCGCCCGCGAGGCGCAGGCGGGCATCATTGCGGACAGCGAGCCGCTGCGTAAGGGCCTGGAGGCGGTGCAGGAGCAGCTGTCCGGCCGGGCCGGCTTCGGCCCGCTCAACGTCGGCCTGCTGCTGACCACCATCGCGATGGCCCTGCTGGGTATCAGCGGCTTGATCTACGTGTACTTGCAGGACCAGCGCCAGCGCGCCTGGATCGCCGAGCAGCAGCGCCTCGAGGCCGAGCGTCAGGAGCAGGAGGCCAAGCGCGTCAACGACGCCAACCAGGCGGCCATTCTTCGGTTGATGAACGAACTGCAGACGGTGGCCGAAGGCGACCTCACGCAGCAGGCGACCGTGACGGAGGACATCACCGGCGCCATTGCCGACTCGGTGAACTACACGGTGGAAGAACTGCGCAACCTGGTGGCCCAGGTGCAGGGCACGGTGAGCCGCGTGGCCGAGACGACGCAGCAGGTGGAGGCGACGTCGACCGAACTGCTCGCCGCGTCCACCGAGCAGCTGCGCGAGATCCGCGACACCGGCGAGTCGGTGCTGCAGATGGCCAGCCGAATCAACGAGGTGTCGTCGCAGGCGCAGCAATCGGCCCAGGTGGCGCGCCAGTCGCTGCAAGCCGCGGAGCAGGGTCTGCAGGCCGTGCAGAACGCGATCGGCGGCATGAACGCGATCCGCGAGCAGATCCAGGAAACGTCCAAGCGGATCAAGCGTCTGGGCGAGTCGTCGCAGGAGATCGGCGAGATCACCGAGCTGATTTCCGACATTACCGAGCAGACGAACGTGCTGGCCCTGAACGCCGCCATCCAGGCCGCGTCGGCCGGTGAAGCGGGCCGGGGCTTCTCCGTGGTGGCCGAGGAAGTGCAGCGGCTGGCCGAACGCTCGGCGGACGCCACGCGGCAGATCGCGGCTCTGGTGAAGACCATTCAGACCGACACACAGGACGCGGTGGCCGCCATGGAGCGCTCGACGCAGGGCGTGGTCGAGGGGGCCAAGCTGTCCGATGCGGCCGGTACCGCGCTGGGCGAGATCGACCGCGTGTCGCGTCAGCTGGCCGACCTGATCGAGCAGATCTCGGCGCAGGCGTCGCGGGAGGCCGAGTCCGCCAACGTCGTGGCCGGCAACATCCAGCACATCTTCGCGGTGACGGAGCAGACGGGAGAGGGTACGCGCTCGACGGCCCAGCTGGTGCGCGAACTGTCGAAGACCGCGGAAGAACTTCGCCAGTCGGTGGCGCGATTCAAGATCAACTGATGCGTCGGGAAAGGGGGCGGCGCTGCCGCCCCTGCTCGCAATTGAAGGTGAGTGTGCGCACCACGGCTGGCGCCAGACCGGCCTGGGACGAGGGCCTGCGAGAGGATCGGGGTCGTCCGGCCGAGAGGTGCCGGGATGCGGCGCTTCGCGGCGCCGCTGGCGCACGGCAGTGCGGCCAGACCGGGGAGGGCGGCAGGGCCGCCGCATGAGAGATTCATTGGCAAGACACCATGGACAGCAACCGCAGCAGCACGATGAGCGATGACCTGAGCTCGCTGGCTTGGGTGCAGGAAGAACTGCGCAAGTCGCTCGAGGCGGCACACAAGGCCTTGCGGCGCTTCCTCAAGGAATCCGAAGGCGTGGTGGGCTCGGACGTCGACGACGTCGACCCGGCGGTGCTGCGCACCGCGCGTCAGCAGCTCCACCAGGGCGTCGGCGCCCTGGAACTGGTGGGGATGCCGGCGCCCGCGACGGTGCTGCGCGCCTCGGAGGCAGCCGTGCAGCGCTTCATCCAGAAGCCCCAGCGAGTGACCCTCGCCGCGGTGGAGGCGATCGAGAAGGCATCCTTCGGCCTGCTCGACTACCTCGCGCGCGTGCTGGCCGGCAAGAGTGTGTCGCCGGTGTCGCTGTTCCCCCAGTACCGGGTGGTGCAGGAGCTGGCAGGCGCGGACCGCATCCATCCCGCGGACCTCTGGAACGCCGACTGGCGTTGGGCCGAGGTGCCCAGCGACGAGCAGGCCGCGCCACGCCGTGCCGACGAGGCCGCGCGGGCGGAGCTCGAATCGCTGCTGCTCTCGCTGATGCGCAATGTCTCGCCGCCCACCACCGCGCAGCGCATGAGCGACCTGTGCGCCGGCCTGGGCTCGGGAGCCGTCAACTTGCAGGCCGGCACCTTCTGGAAGCTGGCAGCCGCGTTCTTCGAAGCACAGGCCCACGGCCTGCTGCGCATCGATGTCTACAGCAAGCGCGTGGCGGCGCGCATCCTCGCGCAGTTCGGCATGCTCGAGCGCGGCGAGTCGGCCGTGTCCGACCGTCTGGCGCTGGACCTGCTCTTCTTCTGCGCACAGTGCCCCGTCCCCGCCGGCGCACGGGCGCCGAGGTTGCAGGCGGTGCGCGAGGCCTACGGGCTCACCGACCAGGCTCCGGTCGACTATGAGCAGTCGACCTTGGGGCGCTTCGACCCGGCCCTGCTGGTGCAGGCCCGCAAGCGCGTGGCGGCCGCCAAGGATTCGTGGTCCTCGGTGGCCGGTGGCGAAATGCACCGGCTGCCCAGTCTGCCCGAGCAGTTCTCGCTGGTGGGCGACTCGTTGCAGAAGATCTATCCCGCAGGCGAGGAACTCGCCCAGGCGCTGCAGCGGGCGGTCCAGCAGACCGTGGACGCCAAGTCCAGCCCGCCAGCGCCGTTGGCCATGGAGGTGGCCACCAGCGTGCTGTACCTCGAAGCCTCGCTGGAGGACGTCGAGTTCGATCATCCCGAACAGGCCAGTCGCACGGCGCGCCTGGCGCAGCGCATCGAGTCGGTCCGGCAGGGCCAGCCCGCGGCGCCGCTGGAGCCGTGGATGGAGGACCTGTACCGCCGCGTCTCCGACCGCCAGACCATGGGCAGCGTGGTGCAGGAACTGCGCAGCTCTTTGCTCGAAGCCGAGAAGCTCATCGACCAGTTCTTCCGCAACCCGGCGGACCGCAGCGTCCTGCTGCCGGTGCCCGGCCAGCTGAGCGCGATGCGAGGTGTGCTGTCGGTGCTGGGCATGGACCAGGCATCGCAGGCGGTGTTGCGCATGCGCGAGGTGGTGGACGAGCTGATCTCCACCGAGGTGGACGCGCAGCGGGCATCGTCGGCCGGGACCTTCGAGCGGCTGGCGGGCAACCTCGGTGCGCTGGGCTTCCTGATCGACATGCTGAGCTACCAGCCGCAGATGGCCAAGTCGCTGTTCGTCTTCGACGGCGACACCGGCGAGCTGCGCCCGGTGATGGGCCGCGCTCCTGCGGCGGTGGCGGACGCACAGCCCGAGCCGGCCGAGCCCCTCTCGGTCTCGCTCGTGGAACCCCGGCTGATCGAGCAGGCCCAGACGCTGGCCGAGGCCGCCGCCCGCGAGGACGTGCCGCTGGAGGACGTCTCGGCCGAGTTGCGCAAGCTCGCCCAGGAGGCCGTGGTCGCCGACCAGCCCTCGCTGGCCGCGACGCTGTCGCAGGTGCGCGCGGCGGTCGAGCAGGTCGAGCAGGGCAAGGTCGACGCACACGAGGCCCGCGAACAAGTGGCGCAGGCCATGGCGGATTTCGTCGCCACCGCGTCCGACGCGGTGGGGCTGGAGCCGGTCGCAGCGGCGGGGGCGGCATCCCCTGTGGCTGCCCCCGTCGCCAACGAGGAAGACGACGAGATGCTGGCCGTCTTCCTCGAGGAGGCGCAGGAGGTCATGGCCTCGGCCGGCGAGGCGCTCGACGCGCTGGGCAGTCAACCGGACGACCTGGAGCAGATCACGGTCGTGCGGCGCGCCTTCCACACGCTCAAGGGCAGCTCGCGCATGGTGGGCCTCCACGATTTCGGCGAGGCGGCGTGGGCCTGCGAACAGCTCTACAACATGTGGCTGGCCGACCAGCGCCCCGCCACCGAGGAATTGCGCAGCCTCACCGGCGACGCGCTCGAATACCTTGCCGCCTGGGTCGGCGAGATCGCCTCGGGTGCCGGGGTGGGCCATGCGAGCGCGCCGGTGCGCGCCGCCGCGGACGCGATGCGCCTGCGCGGCGAGTTGCAGCGCATCGTCCCTGCGGCGCCGGCCGTGATCGCGACCGAAGTGGTCGAGGACTTCGACCTGCAGCCGGTCGCCCCCGCCCCCGTGGTCGGCGAGACCCCGGCGGCACCGCTGCCGGGCTTCGAGCTGGACCTGAGCGGCTTCGAGGGGGCTGCTGCCGGGGTCGACCCGGGTGCCGTGCCGGCCGTCCCCGAGGAGGCGGTGCCAGCCTCGTTCGACGCGCCCCCGCTGCAGGCCTTCGAGACCGAACCGGTCGAGCAGGGGCAGCCGTCGCTGCCATCCGGCGAGGCCGTGGCGGCCGTGCCGAAGCTGGACCTCGATTTCGATCTGGACCTGCCTTCGCTGCAGCCCGCCCAGCCGTCGCCGGCCGCCGAGCCGGTGTTGCCCGTGGCCGAAGCCCTGGAAATGCCCGCCGCGCCGGCGTCCCCGGAACCGCCTGCCGAGGCCCCCAGCGAGCAGTTCAAGGTGGTCGGCCCGCTGCGCATCGGGATCCCGCTCTTCAACATCTACCTGACGGAGGCGGACGAGCTGTCGCGCCGCCTCATCACCGAGCTGGCCGAGTGGGGCATGGAACTGCACCGTCCGGTGGGCGAGACGGCCATTGCGCTGGCGCATTCGCTCGCCGGCAGCTCGGCCACCGTCGGCTTCACCGACTTGTCGCACCTGGCGCGCCAGCTCGAGCACGCCCTCGTGCGCTCGCAGTCCATCGGCCGCGGCCACGCAGCGGAGGCACGCCTCTTCGTCGACGTGGCCGAGGAGATCCGGCACCTGTTGCACCAGTTCGCCGCCGGGTTCCTGAAGGAGCCCGCGCCGGAACTGCTGCAACGCTTGGCCGCGCATGAGATCGAGTCGGCACAGTGGCTGGAACAGGCCAACGCGAGCCTGTCGCGCGAAGGCGTGCCGACCACCGGCTCGGGTGGGCTGGACGCGCCACAGGAACTGTTGTCGGCGCCGGAGGTGGTGGACCTGGCCGGACTGGAAACGGCCACCGAGCCACCGACGGAGCCCGCCCCTCTGGCGGCGGTGGAGGCGGCCGTGGCGGCCGCCGCGAGCCTGTCGGCTCCGCCGTCCTCGATGATGCCGCTGGAACTGGGCCGCGCGGAATTCAAGCCGCTGGGAGCCATCGAGACCCAGGGCGCGGCACATCATGCGCAGTCCGCCCTGCCGGCGGACGTGCAGATCGACGACGACATCGACGCGGTGGATGCGGTCGATCCGGACCTGTTCCCGATCTTCGAGGAAGAGGGCCTGGATCTGCTGCCGCAGCTGTCGGGCCAGATGCGCGAATGGGCCAGCCGGCCCGAGCACATGGCCTCCGCCAACGCCTGCATGCGCACGCTGCACACCTTCAAGGGGGGAGCGCGGCTGGCCGGCGCGATGCGCCTGGGAGAGATGGCCCACCGTCTGGAGAGTGCGATCGAGCGCCTGATCTCCCGGGGCGACGTGACCGCGGCGGACGTCGAGCCGCTGGAAGGGCAGGTCGACGCGCTGAACGCCGTGTTCGAGATGCTGCGCAACCAGGATGCGCAGAGCTATGCGGAGGCGGCGTCTGCGGTGCAGCCTCTCGTGCCCGCGCCTTCGCAGGCCGCGCAGCCGGACGTCCCGGCAATGCCGCAGGCCGTCGAACCGCCCGCCGCCATGCCCGGCGCGCCCGTGGTGGCGGAACCGGTGCAGGAGCCGCTCGAACCCGCGGCCCCTGCCGAACCCGCCTCGCACACGGCGCAAGCGCCCGCGGCGTCGCCCGAGCCGCTGCCGGCCGGTCAGCCCGAGGCAACGCCGTTGCCGCCCGCGCGCGAGATCGACTGGACCCGCTTCCTGGCCGCTGCGGCGGCTGGCGAACGGCCGGCGGCCACGCCTGCACGTACGGCCGGCCTGACCGGCCAGGCCGCGGTGCGGGTGCGTGCCCAGCTGCTCGACCGGCTGGTCAACAGCGCCGGTGAGGTGAGCATCACGCGTGCGCGCCTCGAGTCCGAGGTGGGCCAGATCAAGAACTCGCTGTCCGACCTCACCGACAACCTCGAGCGTCTGCGCCAGCAGCTGCGCGACATCGAACTGCAGGCCGAGACGCAGATGGCTTCCCGCATGGAGCAGGCCAAGGCCGAAGGCCACACCTTCGACCCGCTGGAGTTCGACCGCTTCACGCGCTTCCAGGAACTGACCCGCATGATGGCCGAGTCGGTCAACGACGTGGCCACGGTGCAGCGCAGCCTGCAGCGCACGCTGGAGACGGCGGAAGACGAGCTCGCCGCCCAGGCGCGCCTGACGCGCGAGCTGCAGGACGACCTGCTGCGCACCCGCATGGTGGAGTTCGAGGGGCTGTCCGAGCGCCTGTACCGCGTCGTGCGGCTGGCGGCCAAGGAAACCGGCAAGCAGGTGCGCCTGGACATCGTCGGCGGCTCGATCGAAGTCGACCGCGGCGTGCTGGAGCGGATGACTGCCGCCTTCGAGCACCTGCTGCGCAACTCGGTCACGCACGGGATCGAGCCGCCGGACGTGCGCGTGGCGCAGGGCAAGGATGCCGCGGGCACGATCGTCGTCGCGCTGCATCAGGAGGGCAACGAAGTCGCGATCGAGTTCCGCGACGACGGCGCGGGCCTGAACCTGCCCAAGATCCGGGATCGTGCGGTCGCCGCCGGCCTGCTGCCGGCCGACGCCCAGCCCAGCGACGCAGACCTGGCGAACCTGATCTTCACTCCGGGCTTCTCCACCGCCGAGACCGTGACCGAGCTTGCGGGCCGCGGCGTCGGGATGGATGTGGTGCGGGCGGACGTGAACGCGATGGGCGGCCGCATCGAGACCGCGACGGCGCCGGGGCAGGGCACGAGCTTCAAGCTGGTGCTGCCGCTGACCACGGCCGTCACGCAGGTGGTGATGCTGCGGTGCGGCCAGGTGGTGGTCGGTGTGCCAGCGAACCTGGTCGAGATCGTGCGCCGCGCCAGCCCCGAGGACGTGGCGGCGAGCTACGAGAGCGGCACCTACTCCATGGGTGAGCAGCGCATGCCGTTCTTCTGGCTGGGCGCACTGCTGCAATCCAGCGCGCGCGGCACCGAGACGGGCCGCACCTTGCCGGTGGTCGTGATCCGAAGCGCCCAGCAGCGCGTCGCGCTGCACGTGGACGAAGTGCTGGGCAACCAGGAAGTGGTGGTCAAGAACCTCGGGCCGCAGCTGTCCCGCCTGCCGGGTCTGGCGGGGATGACGCTCCTGGCCTCGGGCGCGGTCGCGCTCATCTACAACCCGGTGGCCCTTGCCACGGTGTACGGCGGCGTGGCGCGCGCGATGACCGCCGCCGCGCTGCAGGCAGCCGCCTCGGCTGTCGCGGTCCCCGTGGAGGAGACGCAGCCGGAGGTGCCGGCCACGCCGCTGGTGCTGGTCGTCGACGATTCGCTGACCGTGCGCCGCGTGACGCAGCGCCTGCTGGCGCGCGAAGGCTATCGGGTGGCGCTCGCCAAGGACGGTCTCGACGCCCTCGAGCGCTTGGCGGAGGAGCGCCCGGCCGTGGTGCTGAGCGACATCGAGATGCCACGCATGGACGGCTTCGACCTCGTGCGCAACATCCGCAGCGACGCCAAGCTCGCGCACCTGCCGGTGATCATGATCACCTCGCGCATCGCGCAGAAGCACCGCGACTACGCGGCCGAACTGGGGGTCAACCACTATCTCGGCAAGCCGTACAGCGAAGAGGAACTGCTCGCCCTGATCGGCCGCTACACCGAGGGCACGGAGGCGAAGGCCCCGGCCGTCTGAGCGTGGCCGGGCGCCACCGATCCCCACGAACGTCCGGGTCCCCCCAGCTGCCTGCGCGAGGTCCTACCGTCGATTACGACGAAGGCCCCAACACGAAGCGCTCGCGCGCCACGAGCATCCGTCAGTGCGCGGGAGGCTCTTCCACTAACTGTTTGCCTGCCCACTTGTTCATCTGGTCGCCCGGCTCGACGCTCGACATGGAAGAGGCATCGAGCAACGTCCATGAGATCGACCTATGGAACCGGGCCGGTTCTAACGGGCGATCCACGGTAGGTTTCCTCGATGCCCACTTTGATGGGGATGGCAAGACGGATCTACCGCTGGCATCACAACCCGCCTTGAACCAGCTGTGGCTATCGAACGGGAACGGGACCTTCAGGCAGTCCCCCCATTTCAACCTGACAAGCGAGCAGCTCGGAAATGAGTGCAGCAGCATTTTTCTGACTACCGCGGGGGCGGCAACTTTGCGATGCAAGGCACCCTGACGTCGACCCAATCAGCCGCGATCGCGGGTTTCTCCTCGGGGATGATCGCTTCTGGGGGCGACCCCGGTGGCGGCCCTCAAGGGCATGGCCACGGCGATGATGTTTGCGCACGTGGGCGACTGGACTGCCAACTCAATCAACGAGACAAAGGTTGCCGCTCATGCGGCAGCAGGTTGTGTCAGCTCTGTCGCTCAAGGTGGCAAGTGCGGACACGGCGCGGTGTCGCAAGCGATCTCCAAGGCGTTCACCGTCGGGACGAGGGGCGTCAAGTTCCATCTGGTCGAGGGCACGATTGCGAATGCTCTTGTGGGGGGTGTCGTCGAAGATTGTGGGGGGTGACTTCGACAAGGCTGCGCTTACGGCGGCGTTTGGGTACCTCTTTAATCATCTGACTCAGGAGTTGGAGACATCGCGACATGCTGCATTCGGTGAAGCGCGTCGCGCCGCAGGCATCCCAGGGTCAGCAGTTCCGCTGGTGACTGATGAACATCTGTATGACGGCAACCGATCAAAGCCGCAGTTCCTCTATGACAAGGACGGCAAGCCACTGATGGGCCGTGTCTACACATACGATGTCAACGGCCGCGCTGTTGTGATTCAAGAGCACTCGGTTGGTCACATGCAGAAGGACGCTAGCGGCAAGTGGGTGATGCAGGAGAGGGGGCACTTCAACGTTCGCGATGCCAATGGAAATACGTTAATGGAAATACGTTGCCTGGGACCAAGGCCCACTATGAATTCAAGTGGCGCGTCGATCCTATGAAGTATTTCTGGCGGCGTGGCGGTGTGGCCATGCCGCGAGGCGGAGATCAATGATGTCTCACACTGGTTCCTGGATTGAACACCTGACCAACGTGACTGAAGTTCGCTCGCTTTTTCCGCGCGACCAGTTGGCGTTATCCGGTCTACTGCTGCTTGGGCTGGAATACGTTCCGGGCAACAAGCTTCGTGTCACGTTGCGCGTCGACCATCTGCCAGAAGATGCCCCACAGCGTTGGCGCGATCGAGGCGCAATAGCTGTCGAGATTTGCCTTGATGTGGGTGTCTCGGCGCTGAATATGCGGATCGCGAAAGAGTTCGACGAGATGCCCCTGCTAGACGTGGCTATCGATGAGAACCGGCTTCGTGTTGTTGCGCAGGATGCGGGGGGCGACTTCGAGATTGAAGCGCGTACCTTCTATATCCGGCTCGAAGCCAAGCCATCAATGCAGCAATAGCCACGTCTACGTCAGTCTTGCAGCGCCTCCCGGCGCTGCTTTGCTGTCAAGGCACGATGAATCGCCCCGGTTTCAGTAGACACCTTTGAGCCTCAGACTTGAGGCCTTGAAGGAGGTGTGATGAGTACCAAGCGATACCCGGAAGAGTTCAAGATCGAGGCGGTGCGGCAGGTGGTCGAACGAGGCCACAAGGTGGCT
>DATMBN010000014.1:0-7907 GCA_035559275.1 Burkholderiaceae bacterium | reverse complement strand
CCGGCTCCGCGGGCCACATCATCGCCGGCCTACTTGGTATTGCTGCGCGGAGAGATTGCCCGTTTCACCCGGATTGGGGCCCAATGCCCCAATCCGACTCGTCTCTGTTGCTCTGATCCTCGCCTCGCGGCGGACAGGTGTTACCTGCTACGCTGCCCTGTGCAGTCCGGACCTTCCTCCAGCGCGGCCTTTCGGCACTTGCGCCAGCGGCGGTCTGGCTCGCTTCACCGCCCCATTATCGTGCGTCCGGGCCGTGCGTGCAGGGCAGCGGGCGAAAGACCTGGGGATCGTCGTAGAAGTGCGGATCCTCGTTCGCTGCCCACCAACCCGGCACGCCCAGCACCGGCAAGGGCAGGAAGGGTTTGGACGCCAGGCGGTCGGGCGCGAGCCGCTCGTGGCCGGCGGCGAAGGGCCGCTGCCCGGACGGGCCGGCGTGGTCCAAGACGTGCGCGGGCGGCGCCTCGTCCACCCACACGTGTGCGGTGACGGACTTCCAGGGCGCGACGAGCTTTTCCAGCAGGGCGTGGCCAAAAACCACGCATCTCGCCTCGGCCTGCCACCTGCCGCGACGCTCGACGAAGAGGCGCTGCCAACGCCGCTCGCGCAGGTCCTCGATCACGTCCGCCGGCGCGCGCAGCAGCGCACCGTTCTCGTCGAACAGTGTGAGCGCATCGCGCACCGCCCCCCGGCGCCCGCCGATGCCCTGGGCGGCGATCTGCTCGGCCTGCAACTCGTTGAGGCGCCGCTTCCACGCCGGAAAGGCCAGCCACACCAGGCCATTGAAGAAGTCGTGCAGGTTGTCGCGCGTCGGCACGCACGCGGTCGCGGCGATGTGGGCCTCGTAAGCCATGCCAGGCGGCAGTTCCTGCTGCGGGACGAAACGCAACCTGCCCGCGCGCAGGACGATGGGAGGCCGCGGGAGGATGGCGTTGAGCACCTGCGCCACCGGCAGGCCGCGGCGCACGTCTTCGTACGCCGGCACACCTGCGTCGCGGTACGGCGCGAACCACGGCCGCGACCAGTCGATCTGTGGCCACCCCTGCGCGGTCATGGCGGTCCCGCCGCGTCCCATCGGCCTTCTTCGTCCGTCATCCGTTCCGGCAGTGCGTCGGACGGGGTCGCCGCCTACCCCACGAAGCGCCACGCCAGCTCCTCGCCGCCTCTCAGGGGCTTGAGCGTGGCTTCGCCGAAGGGAACCGTCTCCGGCACGGTCCAGGGGCGGCGCTCCAGCGTGACCTTCCCGGTGTTGCGCGGCAGGCCGTAGAAGTCCGGCCCGTGGAAGCTCGCGAAGGCCTCCAGCTTGTCCAGCGCGCCGGCGGCCTCGAAGGCCTCGGCATACAGCTCCAGGGCGGCATGCGCGGTGTAGCAACCCGCGCAGCCGGTGGCGTGTTCCTTCAGGTGCGCCGGGTGCGGCGCGCTGTCCGTGCCAAGGAAAAAGCGCGGGTGTCCGCTCGTGGCCGCCTCGACCAGCGCGATGCGGTGCTCCTCGCGCTTGAGCACCGGCAGGCAGTAGTAGTGCGGGCGGATGCCCCCGAGGAAGATCGCGTTGCGGTTGTAGAGCAGATGGTGGGCGGTGATCGTCGCGGCGATCGGCCCTTCGGCCTCGCGCACGTACTGCACCGCCTCGCGCGTCGTCGCGTGTTCCAGCACGATCTTCAGCTGCGGAAAGTCGCGCCGCAGCGGGATGAGCTTCTCGTCGATGAAGACCTTCTCGCGGTCGAAGAGGTCGATGCTCGGATCCGTCACCTCGCCGTGCACCAGCAGCACCAGTCCCTCGCGCTGCATCGCCTCCAGGGTGCGATAGGTCTTGCGGATGTCGGTCACGCCCGCGTCGCTGTTGGTGGTGGCGCCGGCCGGATAGAGCTTGACCGCGACGACGCCGGCGGCGCGAGCGCGGGCGATCTCGTCGGGTGCCAGGTTGTCGGTGAGATAGAGCGTCATCAGCGGCTCGAAGCGCAGCCCCTCGGGCACCGCCTGCAGGATGCGCTCGCGGTACGCCTGGGCCTGGGCGGCAGTGGTCACGGGCGGACGCAGGTTGGGCATGATGATGGCGCGACCGAACTGCCGCGCGCTGGCTGGCACGACGTCGCGCATCGCCGCGCCATCGCGCACGTGCAGGTGCCAGTCGTCGGGTCGGGTCAGGGTCAGGGTGGTGGCGATGCTCATGGTCCCGATTGTCCCATCGCGCCCCGGCGGTTCGGCCTTGCATCCGTGCCCCCGGGCTGATGCCCGTCCCCGCAGGGCGACGGCCCGGCTTCGGGCGGCCGGGCGTCGGGCGTCAACAGGCGAGCGCGGCGCACACGTGGTCGCCGTCGGGAAAGCTCACATGCCCCAGCAGCACCCGTCCGGCCTCGAAGCCCGGGCCCAGCGTCCTGAGCAGTCGCAGGCGTGCGGGACGTGCCGCCTCGGCCTCCCATTCGACCCACACGTCCTCGAAGTCGATCCACCCGCCGACGAGCGGCTGGACGCACTTGTAGAGCGCTTCCTTGAGCGCGAAGCCTGCCACCAGGCCGTGGCGGTGGGCGGCGAGGGCCTCGCGCTCGACCGGTGCGAAACAGGCCCGGATGGCATGAACGGCCTCGTCGCCCGCCCGCAGCGATTCCAGGTCCACGCCCAGGGAGCGCACGCCCTCGCTGCAGCGTGCCGCGACGGCCAGGACGCGGCTGTCGGTGTGGCTGATGGAGCCGGTCAGGCCGGGCGGCCACACAGGACGGCGGCCCTCCTGACCCACCCAGGCCCGCTCCGGTGGACAGCCGAGCGCCAGCACGGCCTCGCGGGCCGCCAGGCGCCCGAGCAGAAACTCATGCCGGCGCCGAGGCACGGCCCGGTCGAGGCTGGCCGGCAGGCAGGGCGCCAGAGCCGCCAGGGTCGGCTCGATGTCGCTTTGCCGGCGCAGCAGGACGGCCCGGATGCCCTCTTGGGACACGGCTGGCCAGGGCGATGGCTCGGGCAGGACCTGCGCATGCAGGGCCGCGCGCAGCAGCGCCGGGTCGACGGGGGGAAGCGAAGGGGCAGGCATCGGGTATGGAGGCAGGTAGGCGCAGCCTTGCGGGCACGGCGATTGTGGCGGGGCGCCGGCCCTGCGGGAAGATCGCCGGGGGCGGCTCAATGAAAGTCCCGGCTCGTCGTGCCCAGCCGGCCCAGCCAGGTCGTGCGGTCCTCCAGCCGTTCGGCGATCAGGTGGTGAACGCCCTTCTCGCGTTGCCATGTGCCAGTGACGACCATCAGGCGCGATTCCAGCAGGGGCTGGCGCTGCCGCTCGCGCAGGCGCGGCCAGACGATCACGTTGACCGCGCCGTGCTCGTCCTCCAGCGAGACGAAGATCGTGCCGTTGGCCGTGCCGGGCTGCTGGCGCATGGTGACGATGCCGCAGGTGCGCACTCGCCGACCGTGCGGCGTGGCCTGCAGCTCGCGCGAGGACAGCAGCCCGTGCTGGGCCAGACGCGGACGCAGCAGCGCCAGCGGATGGCGCCTGAGCGTGAGGCCCAGCGAGGCGTAGTCGAACACGATCTCCTCGCCCTCGGGCGCGGGCAGCAGTTCGAGCTGGGCCTCCTGGACCTTTGCCTCGGCCAGCAGCCCCGAGGGCGGTTGCCAGGCGGCGGCCTCCCACATCTGCTGGCGGCGGTGACCGGCGAGGCTCGCCAAGGCATCGGCACCGGCCAGGAGTTTCAGGTCGCGGGGCTGCAGCCCCGCGCGGCGGGCCAGGTCCTGCACGTCGGAAAACGGCCCGGCCTGGCGCGCCCGCACGATGCGCCCCGCCGCCGCCTCGCTCAGCCCCCGCACCAGCCGCAGCCCCAGGCGCACCGGCGGCTGCCGGTCGGGAGGCGTGCGTTCCAGGTCTTCCAGCGTGCAATCGACCTCGCTGGCCTGCACGTCCACCGGACGGACCTCGACGCCGTGGCGCCGCGCATCCTGCACGAGCTGGCTGGGCGAGTAGAAACCCATGGGCTGCGAGTTGAGCAGGCCGGCCAGGAAGGCGGCGGGCTCGTGGCACTTGATCCAACTGCTGACGTAGGCCAGCGCCGCGAAGGAGGCGGCGTGGCTTTCCGGGAAGCCGTACTCGCCGAAACCCTCGATCTGCTTGCAGATGCGCTCGGCGAACTCCTTGCTGTAGCCGTTGCGCTGCATGCGCTCGATGATCCTGTTCTGGAACGGACGCAGATCCCCGTCGCGCCGCCAGGCCGCCATCGAGCGTCGCAGCCGGTCGGCCTCGCCGGGCGTGAAGTCGGCGCAGTCCATGCACAGCTGCATCACCTGCTCCTGGAAGATCGGCACGCCCAGCGTGCGGCCCAGCGAGTTCTGCAGGCGCTCGTCCTCGATGGGCAGCGGCCCTTCCCCACGAGCCAGGCGTGCGGCCTCCTCCTCGCGTCGTTGCAGGTAGGGGTGGACCATGCCGCCCTGGATGGGCCCGGGACGCACGATGGCCACCTCGACCACCAGGTCGTAGAACCGGCGCGGCTTCAGGCGCGGCAACATGCTCTGCTGCGCGCGGCTCTCGATCTGGAACACGCCTATCGTGTCGGCCCGGCAGATCATCTCGTAGGTGGCCGGGTCGTCGCGCGGCACGTCCTGCATGCGCCACGGGCGGCCGGTGCGCAGCGAGATGAACTCGAGCGAACGCCGGATCGCGCTCAGCATGCCCAGCGCCAGCACGTCGACCTTCATCAGCCCGAGGGTGTCGAGGTCGTCCTTGTCCCACTCGATCACGGTGCGATCGGGCATCGCCGCGTTCTCGATGGGCACGATCTGGCTCAGCTTGCCGCGCGCGATCACGAAGCCGCCCGTGTGCTGGCTCAGGTGACGCGGAAAGCCGCGCAGCTGCCACGTCAGCTCGATCCATTGCCGCACGCGCACATCGCCCGGATCCAGCCCCTGCTCGGCCAGGCGTGCCGGCAGCATCGCGGGGCTGTCCCACCAGTAGTGGCTCTTGGCCAGCGCGTCGATCTGCGCCTCGTCGAAGCCCAGCGCCTTGCCCACGTCGCGGATGGCGCTGCGCATGCGGTAGCTGATCACGGTGGCGGTCAGCGCGGTGCGTTCGCGGCCGTACTTCTGGTAGAGGTGCTGGATCACCTCCTCGCGCCGCTGGTGCTCGAAGTCCACGTCGATGTCCGGCGGCTCGTCGCGCTCCAGGCTGATGAACCGCTCGAACAGGGTGTTGCTCTCGGCCGGATTCACCTCGGTGATGCCCAGGCAATAGCACACCGCCGAGTTGGCGGCCGAGCCGCGTCCCTGGCAGAGGATCTTCAGCACCTTGCGCGCATGCCGCACGATGTCGTAGACGGTGAGGAAGTACTTCTCGTAGTTCTTCGCCGCGATCAGCGCGAGCTCCTTCTCGATCTGCTCGCGCACCTTGCAGGGCACGCCCTCGGGGTAACGCTCCTGCGCGCCCTCATACGTGGCGCGGCGCAGGTAGGAGGCCGGCGTCTCACCCGGCGGCACCACCTCCTCGGGATATTCGTACGAAAGCTCGCCCAGGCTGAAGGTGCATTTCGAGGCCACGACGAGCGTGGCTTCCAGCAAGTCGGCCGGGTAGATCTGGGCCAGACGCAGCCGCGTGCGCAGGTGCCGCTCGGCATTGGGCTGCAACGCCGTGCCGCATTCGCGCACGGGCCGTCCCAACCGGATGGCGGTCAGCACGTCCTGCAGCGGCTTGCGCGAGCGCACGTGCAGGTGCACGTCGCCCGCGGCCACCAGCGGCACCCCGGAGAGCCGGCCCACCTCGCGCAGCTGTTGCAGCCAGGCGGCGTCGTCGGCCTCGCGCAACAGTTCCACCGCGAGCCACCCCTGCCCGCCGAAGGCGCGCCGCAACCATCGCGCCTGCGCCCACACCGCCTCGAAGCAAGCGCGGCGGTCGGGCACCAGCAACACCTCGCAATCGCGCAGTCGCGCCGGCAACACCTGCTCCCAGCGCAGTCGGTAGCGGCCCTTCTCGGGGCTGGCGCGGCGCAGGCGGGTGATGAACTCGCACAGGTGGGCGTATCCGTCGCGGTTGTGCGCCAGCACGACCAGGCGGAAGGAAGCCGCCTCCTCGTCCCGGAGGCTCCCGCCGGCTCTGGCACCCACCTCGACACGGAACTCGCTGCCCACGAGCAGCCGCAACGAGGGTTCAGGCTGGCCGTGCTCCTTGGCTTCGGCGTGCAGGTCCTTCCAGGCCTGGTAGGCCCGCACGACGCCGGCGAGCGAGCATTCGTCGGTCAGCGCCAGCGCAGCGTACCCCAGCTCGTGGGCGCGCCGCACCAGTTCCGCCGGATGCGAGGCGCCGCGCTGGAAGCTGAAGTTGCTGAGCGCGTGCAGTTCGGCGTAGGGAACCAGCATGGTCGCTCCCTCAGCCGAACACGCCCTGCAGGAACCAGCCGCCTGCCTCGGCCGTGTCCTCCGCCAACGCGCCCCTTGCCTCGGCGGCACTGCGGCGCTCGCGGTAGATCCAGACCAGCCCCACGCGCTCGCCGTACGCCACGAAGTAGTCGCGTGCGACCGGGCCCGGCCCGGCGTCCCACCAGCCGGTCTCCACGCGATGGGGGCCGGCCAGCAGCACGAGCGGCCCCTGGTGGTGCGGGCGATCCTGGCGGGACACCAAGGGCAGCGGTTGCGGCAGCAGCCAGGTGGGCCGGGGCAGCGCCGGCAGTGCCTCGTCCGGCAAGGGGCGGGAAGGGGCTTGCCAGGCCCCTGCCGGCACCCAGGCTTCGCAGCCTTCCAGCCGGTGATCGGATCGCAGCACCGGCCGCAGCACACGGTCGCCCCCCATCCGGGCCGAGAGCCGTTCCAACAGCTGCGTCAGCGACTCGCCGTCGCGCGCCGCCCGCCCGGCGTCCAGCGCCAGGGCACGGTTGTCCGGCGTCCAGGGTTCGATGGTGTCGGCACGCAGACGCAGTTCGCCGACCGGACCCGGCAGGGTCGTGCGGGCCAGCCACTCCCCCATCAGCCGCAGCAGGTGGTCGGGCTCGCGGGTGAGTTCGGCCGTGCGGATGCGCAGTTCGCCCGCGTCGTCCACGCCCGGCCGATGGAAGTCGTGCCGCCACTGCAGCAGCACCTCGCGCACGCCCGCATGGCGCGCCGCCAGCCAGCCGCACAGTTGCAGCACGAGACGACGCGCGCCGAACAGCAGCGCGGCAGCCTCCTGCACGCGCCCGGGCAGTTCCAGCCGCGCGTCGAACACCTCGGGCAGCGCCAGCCATTCGAAGCGCTCCGGCGCCTGCCCGTACGCGCGATCCAGCGCCCCCAGCAGGCCGTCGCCGAAACGCCGCGCCAGCCCCGGCCTCGGCAGGCGGCGCACCTCGCCCAGCGTGCGGCAGCCCAGCCGGGCCAGCACCGGCTGATGTTCCGCCAGCCCCGGCAGGCATTCCAGCGGCACCGCGTCCAGTCGCGATGGCCATCCGGCCGCCGGCAAGGACGTGCCTCGAGACAGGCAGCGGGCCAGGGCCAACGCGCCCCAGGCGGTCGGGGCACCGGCGCCGGCCAGGCACCCCATTTCGGCCGCCTCGCGCATCACGCGCTCGCGCAAGGTCCGCGCGCCCCCGAAAAGCCGCAGGCTCGCCTCCACCTCGAAGAGCACCGCCTCTTCCCACAACGCCACGCGGGGGGTGAATTGCAGCGCCCACCAGCCGAGGGGAGCAAGCGCCTGCGCCCCCTCCCCCCCTGTGCACGACAGCGTCAGGGGGGTGTCGGTCCGGCTTCGGGCGGCCGGGCGCCGGGCATGCATGTCGACCCCCGGGGCTGCGCCCCACCCCATATGGGGGTTGCGGCCCGGCTTCGGGCGGCCGGGCGCGGGGCCTTGTATCTTTCAGCCCGCGGACCGGCTCGGGTAGCCCGTGCGGCCTCTGGGCCAGTCGATGAAGCCCGCGCCTGAGCACTGGGCGCCTGTGCCGGACCGTCCTTTCTTGCAGCCCGAACGGTTGTAGGAACTCGAA
>DATMBN010000013.1:0-12341 GCA_035559275.1 Burkholderiaceae bacterium | reverse complement strand
GGAGGCGATCTATGAGGACGAGGACGATCGGCAGGCTTGGCTGGAGGTGTTCGCGCAGGTGTGCGAGCGCCACCTGTGGCGCTGCCATGCGTGGTGCCAGATGACCAACCACTATCACCTCGTGGTGGAGACGGCCGAGCCCAATCTGTCGGAGGGCATGCCGCAGCTCAATGGCGTCTACACCCAGCGCTACAACCGCCGCCACGGCAAGGCGGGGCATGTGTTCCAGGGCCGCTACCACGCGGTGCTGGTGGAAAAAGACGCCTACCTGTTGGAGTTGGCCCGCTACGTGGTGCTGAACCCGGTGCGTGCCGGCAGGGTGGCTGATGCCGCCCACTGGCCCTGGAGCAGCTACACCGCCATGGTGGGCCCAGAGCCCGCGCCGCGATGGCTGGAAACCGACTGGCTGCTGGGGCAGTTCGGCTCGGATCGTGCGAGAGCTGTGGCCGGCTATGTGAACCATGTGCGGGCTGGCGTGGGCCTGCCCCCGGTGTGGAATGAACTGCGGGGCCAGATCTATCTGGGATCGGAGGCCTTTGTGGCTGAACTGCAGCCCCGTCTGGAGGCGGCCGCCCGCGTGCGCGAGGTGCCGCGCCTGCAGCGGCGGCCCATGCGACAGCCGCTTGCGGCCTGGCAGGCCATCCAGCCCCGGGCCCGCGCGATGGCCCTGGCTTACCGCAGCGGCGGCTACACCATGCGGGAGATTGCCGACTTCTTCGGGGTGCACGTGGCGACGGTAAGCCGGGCCGTGCGAGGGGCTGAGCGTTCTGACAACAACACCTCATCGGAGGTGCGGCCGTGACGCGCCTCCCCCTCGACGTCCTGCTGGCGCACCTGCCCGCGCCCCTCCGGCAAAGCCGGCTCGCACGCCCGGGAGCCTTGTGCACCCCGCGGGCGGCAACCACGCTGTTCGTGCTGGCCTGTGTGGCGTTGAGCTTGTCGGTGGTCTTCCTGTGGTGGGCGAACGGCTTGCGTGAAAGCCGCCTGGCCGAACTGCAACGCTTGCGGGCCGAGCTGTCTGCCCCGCCACCCGCTGCGCCGCCGATGAATTACCGCTTTCTCGGCCGCATGTCTCACACTGCGCCTGAGCTGCTCGTGTCGCTGATGGGGCGACCGGCGCTGCGACCGATTGCACGAACGACGCAGCCGCCTATCACGGCGTCAATCCCTACGTGCTGTGCGCAATCGCCGATCCCGGGGGGCGCCCGTGGCACCCGGCGGCCGTGGGTGCCGGTGTCCTCGAGGGGCGTCCTGGTTGCCTAGCGCGGGCGCCGGCGTGGAGCCCCACTGGGCAAGGCCCGGGCCGCCGCGTAGCGTTGCAAGGCGCGCGCCCGCGCCTCATCGTGTGCGACGATGGGTTCTGGATAGTCCTTGCCGAGTACCAGTCCCGCGGCCTGGAGCTCCACCGGCCTGGCCAGCCACGGGGCATGGATCGCGTCATCCGGCAGGCGCGCCAGCTCCGGCAGGTAGCGCCGGATGAAGCGGCCTTCGGCGTCGAACCGGCGGCTCTGGCTGACCGGATTGAAGATGCGAAAGTAGGGTTGCGGATCGGTCCCGGTCGACGCTGCCCATTGCCATCCTCCGTTGTTCGCGGCGAGATCGTGGTCGTTGAGCTTCTCGGCGAAGTAGCGCTCGCCCCAGCGCCAGTCGACGCCCAGGTGCTTGGTCAGGAAGCTCGCCGCGACCATGCGCAGGCGGTTGTGCATGTAGCCCGTCTGGTTGAGCTGGCGCATCGCCGCGTCCACGATGGGGTAGCCCGTCCGGCCTTCGCACCACGCGGCGTAAAGCTGCTCGGCGTGCTTGCCATGCTCCCAACGCACCCGGTCGTACTGCGGCCGGAATGCTTGCCCGACCACATGCGGGTGGTGGTACAACACCTGGAAGTAGAAATCGCGCCATACGAGCTGGGACAACCACGTCTGCGCGCCGGTGGACCCGGCCTGCGCACGCTCCCAGGCAAGGCGTGCCAAGCGCCGGATCGAGACCGTGCCGAAGCGCAGGTGGGCCGACAGGTAGCTCGGCCCCTTGAGGGCGGGGAAGTCGCGCGTCTCGCGATAGCGGTCCATGCGTTCGAGGAAGTCCGCCAGCAGCTCCTCGGCCCCGTGCATGCCGGTGGGCAGTTTGAGCTCGTGCAGGTTGGTGTGCTCGAACCCGAGTGATTCCAGTGTGGGGGGCGGCCCGCGCCAACGCTCGGGCACTGGGGCGAGCGCCGCCGCGTACCGTTCGACGGGGTAGGCGCGCACATGGAAGTCGTCGAGCTTCCTCAACCACGCGGTGCGGTAGGGCGTGTAGACCACGTAAGGCGTCCCGGTGGCGCTGCGCACCTCGTCGGCCTCGAAGATCACCTGGTCCTTGGACGTGTGCAGCACGATGCCGAGGTCCGCCAGGCGTCCGCGCACCCGGGCGTCGCGCTCGCGCGCCGCCGGCTCATAGTCGTGGTTCGCATACACCGCTTGCACATGCAGCGCCTGTGCCAGGCGCGGAATCTCCTCCTGCGCCCGCCCGTGCCGCACCAAAAGACCCACCTGCGCCCTGCCGTGCCGGGCGCCCAGGTCGCGCAGCGCCTCGTCGAGTTCCCGCACACAGGCGTGGATGAACTCCACACGCCGGTCCTGTCGGGGCAGATCCCGCAGGACGTCGGTGTCGAAGACGAAGGCGCACCACACCTGCCGTGCCGCGCGCAGGGCGTGGTAGAGCGCCGCCTGGTCGTCCACGCGCAGGTCGCGCCTGAACCACACCAGGGCCCCATCGAGCTCCTTGTCCATGCCGCGAATCTTGGCAGAGGAAT
This sequence comes from Burkholderiaceae bacterium, assembly GCA_035559275.1. Lineage (GTDB taxonomy): Bacteria > Pseudomonadota > Gammaproteobacteria > Burkholderiales > Burkholderiaceae_C > Caldimonas. Next base: position 9,553 of record DATMBN010000013.1, on the reverse strand, counting down.
GCCCCGCCCGGTGGCGGCGCCCCGCGGGTCTGGTGGCGTGCCGCAGCGCACGCGGCATGCCGGCGGGCAGACGGGTGGGGGAGCCCGTGTGGACGCCCCAAGGAGGCCCCCGTCCGACAGCCCCTAGAATCGTCACATGGCCGACGCTTCTGCCAGCATCAACCTGACCAACCAGTTCCTGATCGCCATGCCCGGCATGGCCGACGACACCTTCGCCGGTGCCGTGGTGTACCTGTGCGAGCACACCGAGAAGGGCGCGCTGGGACTGGTGATCAACAAGCCGATCGACATCAAGCTGCGCAACCTGTTCGAGAAGGTCGACCTCACGCTCGACCGGGAGGACCTGGCCGAGCAGCCCGTGTACTTCGGCGGGCCGGTGCAGACCGAGCGCGGCTTCGTGCTGCACGAGCCGGTCGGCGGCCACTACAACTCCTCGCTCTCGATTCCCGGCGGTCTGGAGATGACCACCAGCAAGGACGTGCTGGAGGCGCTCGCCAACGGCGCCGGCCCGAAGAAGGTGCTGGTCACGCTGGGCTACAGCGGCTGGGCCGCAGGCCAGCTGGAGGAGGAGATCGGGCGCAACGGCTGGCTCACCGTGCAGGCCGAGCCCGAGGTCATCTTCGACACGCCCGTCCATGCCCGCTACGAGCGCGCCCTGGCGCTGCTGGGCATCGGCCCGCGCATGCTGTCGCAGGAAGCGGGCCACGCCTGAAGGCGCGGGCGCGCCGAAGGCACCCACGACCGCCGAGACAGGACACGCGATGCCCTCGACCTGCCTCGCCTTCGACTATGGCACGCGGCGCGTGGGGGTGGCGGTCGGCAACACGCTCTCGCGCACCGCGCAGCCGCTGGGCACGATCGCCGCACAGGGCGACGCGCGCTTCGCGGCGATCGCCCGGCTGATCGCCGAATGGCGACCGGACCGGCTGGTCGTGGGGGTGCCGTTCCATCCGGACGGGGCCGAGCACGAGAACACCTCGCGCGCCCGGCGCTTCGCCCGCCAGTTGCACGGCCGTCATGGCCTGCCGGTGGACGAGGTCGACGAGCGCTACACCACCACCGAGGCGCTTGCCTCCGGCACCCGCGATGCGGATGCCGAAGCAGCCTGCCTCATCCTCGAGCAGTACTTTCGCGAACGGACGACGCCATGACGACCTTGCATCTGGATGCCGAAGCGCTCTACCAGGACCTGCAGCAGGGCGTGCGCGGCCTGCTGCGCCAGGACTCGGCCCTCGTCGGGATCTGGTCCGGCGGCGCCTGGCTGGCCGAACGGCTGCACCACGACCTGGGCCTCACCGGCCAGCACGGCGTCATCACCAGCGCCTTGCACCGCGACGACTTCGGTTCGCGAGGGCTGGCCGGAGGGGCCGATCCCACCCAGCTGCCCTTCGAGGTGGAAGGCCGCCACATCGTGCTGATCGACGACGTGCTGTACACCGGTCGCACCACGCGCGCCGTGCTCAACGAGCTGTTCGACTACGGCCGGCCCGCGAGCGTGCGCCTGGCGGTGCTGGTCGATCGTGGCGGGCGCGAGCTGCCGATCGAGCCCGTGTACTCGGCCGCGCGCGTCTCCCTGCCGCCCACGCAGCGCCTGTCGCTGGCGCGTGACGACGAGGGCCGCTTCAGCTTCCGCATCGAGACGCTCGCTTTCTGAGCTGCCCGCACGTCTCGACCGATCCATCCCTGCTCCCATACCGCCCCGCCGCCATGCTCTACAAGCGCAATCCGCAACTCAACAAGAACGGCGAGCTGATCCACCTGCTGTCCATCGAGGGTCTGCCGCGCGACGTCATCCACCACATCCTCGACACGGCCGGCACCTTCCTGAGCGTCAACGAGCGCGAGGTCAAGAAGGTGCCGCTTCTGCGCGGCAAGAGCGTGTTCAACCTGTTCTTCGAGAACTCCACGCGCACCCGCACCACCTTCGAGATCGCCGCCAAGCGCCTGTCGGCGGACGTCATCAACCTCGACATTGCGCGCTCGTCCACCGCCAAGGGCGAGAGCCTGCTCGACACCATCGCCAACCTCTCGGCGATGCATGCGGACATGTTCGTCGTGCGTCACAGCGAGTCCGGCGCGCCCTATCTCATCGCGCAGCACTGCGCGCCGCACGTGCACGTGGTCAACGCGGGCGACGGCCGCCACGCGCACCCGACGCAAGGGCTGCTGGACATGTACACCATCCGCCACTACAAGGGCGACTTCACGAAGCTCACCGTGGCGATCGTCGGCGACATCGTGCACTCGCGGGTGGCGCGCTCGGACATCCACGCGCTGACCACCCTGGGAGTGCCGGAGGTGCGCGTGGTCGGACCCAAGACGCTGGTGCCGGGCGACCTCAAGGAGATGGGCGTGCGCGTGTGCCACGACCTGAAGGAGGGCCTGCGCGACGCGGACGTCGTCATCATGCTGCGCCTGCAGAACGAACGCATGAGTGGCGCGCTGCTGCCCAGCGCCGGCGAGTTCTTCAAGACCTTCGGCCTCACGCCCGAGAAGCTCGCGCTCGCCAAGCCCGATGCCATCGTGATGCACCCGGGCCCGATCAACCGCGGCGTCGAGATCGACTCGGCCGTGGCCGATGGCCGCCAGAGCGTGATCCTGCCGCAGGTCACCTTCGGCATCGCGGTGCGCATGGCGGTGATGTCCATCATCGCCGGCAACGAGGCTTGAACTCCTTCCCGAGAGTCTTTGCATGAAGATCCTGATCCGCAACGCCCGCCTCGTCGACCCGGCCAGCGGCACCGACCGTCCTGGCGACCTGGCGATCGCCGCCGGGCGCATCGTCGCGCTCGGTGCCGTCAGCAGTGACTTCCATCCCAATCGCACGATCGACGCGCAGGGCCTCGTCGTCGCCCCGGGCCTCGTGGACCTGGCGGCCCGGCTGCGCGAGCCCGGTCATGAGCACGAAGGCATGCTCGAAAGCGAGATGGCGGCCGCCGCCGCGGGCGGGGTGACCAGCCTCGTCTGTCCGCCTGACACCGATCCCCCTCTGGACGAGCCGGGCCTCGTCGAGATGCTCAAGTTCCGTGCCCGCAACCTCAACCTGTCCCGCCTGTATCCGCTGGGCGCGCTCACGCGCGGACTCCGCGGCGAAGTGCTGACGGAGATGGCCGAGCTGACGGAGGCAGGCTGCGTGGGTTTTTCCCAGGCGGACGTGGCGGTCGAGAACACGCAGGTGCTGATGCGTGCGCTGCAGTACGCGGCGAGCTTCGGCTACACGGTCTGGCTGCGACCGCAGGACGCGCACCTGGGCAAGGGCGTTGCCGCCAGCGGCGCGGTCGCGACCCGGCTGGGACTGCCCGGTGTGCCGGTGATCGCCGAGACGATCGCGCTCTACACGCTCTTCGAGCTCGTGCGCAGCACCGGGGCGCGCGTGCATCTGTGCCGCCTTTCGAGCGCCGCCGCCGTGGAGATGGTGCGCGCCGCCAAGCGCGAGGGGCTGCCCATCACTTGCGACGTCAGCATCAACCAACTGCACCTGACCGACGTCGACATCGGCTACTTCAACGCGGACATGCGACTGAACCCGCCGCTGCGCCAGCAACGAGACCGCGACGCGATCCGGGCAGCACTGGCCGATGGCACCATCGACGCGCTGGTCAGCGACCACACGCCGGTCGACGACGACGCCAAGACGCTGCCGTTCGGCGAGGCCGAGCCGGGCGCAACCGGCCTCGAACTGCTGCTCAGCCTGTCGCTCAAATGGGGCGAGGACAGCGGGGCGGGTCTTGCGCGCGCGCTCGCGGTGGTCACCCACGAGCCGGTGCGCGTGCTCGGCGAGGCGCTCGGATCGCTGGCGAGCAGCACCGGCCGGCTCGTCGAAGGCGGCTGGGCCGACCTGTGCATCTTCGACCCGCAGGCCCGGTGGACGGTGCGCCCCGAGGCGCTGCGCAGCCAGGGGCGCCACACGCCTTTCACCGGCTACGAACTGCCTGCACGGGTGCGCTACACCCTCGTGGCGGGGCAGGTGGCCTACGAGGCCCCTGGCGCGGTCGGCTGAACGCGATGGGCCTGCGAAGCACCTTGCGTGGCAGCGCGCGCCTGCTGCGCGTGGCAGGCCACGTGTTGCGTGGCCTGGCCATCGTGCTGCTGCATTTTCGCCGGCTCCACGCGCAAGCGCGGCGCAAGGAGGTGCAGCGCTGGTCGCGGCAACTGCTGGATCTGCTCGGCATCGCCCTGGAGGTGCACGGCACGCCGCGCCCCGGGGCCAAGCTCTTCGTCGCGAACCACGTCTCGTGGCTGGACATCGTCGCCATCAACGCGGTGCACCCGTCGCGCTTCGTCTCCAAGGCCGAGGTGCGCCGGTGGCCGCTGCTGAACCGGCTCGTCGACGCGGCGGACACGCTCTATCTGGAGCGCGAGCGGCGCCGCGATGCCTTGCGCGTCGTGCACCAGGTCGCCGACGCGCTGCGGCAGGGCCACACGGTGGCGGTCTTCCCGGAAGGCACGACCAGCGACGGGACCGGACTGCTGCCCTTCCACGCCAATCTGCTGCAGGCGGCGATTGCCGCCGAAACCCCGGTACAGCCCATCGCGTTGCGCTACCGGGACCCCTCGCACGCCGTGAGCCCTTCGGTGGCCTACGTGGGCGACACGAGCCTGCTCCAATCGCTGTGGTGGGTGGCGACGGCCGAGGGCCTGGTCGCCGAGGTGCACTTCCTGGCCGCCCGCGGAAGCCGGCAGCTGGAGCGCCGGGCGCTGGCCGAGCAGTTGCGCGCGGACATCGCCGGCGTGCTGAGCGTCGCGCAACCCCAGGAGGAACAGCTCCGGGTCGGCGCGGCTTGACGGCCGAAAGAGGCTCGGCGGGCCTTGTATTTTTGCCCCCGGGGCTTGCGCCCCACCCCCCATGGGGGGTGCGGCCCGGCTTCGGGCGGCCGGGCGCCGGGCCTTGTATTTTTGCCCCCGGGGCTTGCGCCCCACCCCCCGCGGGGGTTGCGGCCCGGCTTCGGGCGGCCGGGCGCCGGGCCTTAGGCCTTGCCCTGGCTGGCCACTGCGGCAGCGGCCTTCTTCGCGGCTTCCTCGTCACCCAGGTAGTAGTGGCGGATGGGCTTGAGGTTCTCGTCCAGCTCGTAGACCAGCGGGATGCCGTTGGGGATGTTGAGGCCGACGATGTCGCTGTCGGAGATGTCGTCCAGGTACTTCACCAGCGCGCGGATGCTGTTGCCGTGCGCCGAGACCAGCACGCGCTTGCCGGCCTTGATCGCCGGCGCGATCGACTCCGTCCAGAAGGGCAGCACGCGTGCGACGGTGTCCTTCAGGCACTCGGTCAGCGGGATCTGCTCGGGCTTGAGCTTGGCGTAGCGCACGTCCTGACGCTGGCCGCGCGGATCGTTCGGATCCAGCGCGGGCGGGGGCACGTCGTAGCTGCGGCGCCAGATGAGTACCTGCTCGTCGCCGTACTGGCGCGCCATGTCGGCCTTGTTCAGGCCCTGCAGCGCACCGTAGTGGCGCTCGTTGAGGCGCCAGTTGTGCACCACCGGCAGCCAGGTGCGGTCCATCTGGTCCAGGCAATGCCACAGCGTCCAGATGGCGCGCTTGAGCACCGAGGTGTAGCACACGTCGAAGTCGTAGCCCTCGGCCTTCAGCAACCGGCCGGCTTCCTTGGCCTGTTCCACGCCCGTGGGCGTGAGTTCGACGTCGGTCCAGCCGGTGAAGCGGTTCTCGAGGTTCCAGGTCGACTCGCCGTGGCGCAGCAGCACGAGTTTGTACATGTGCGGAAGACTCCAGGAAGACGCGCCCCGGGCAAGGACGAGAGGTTCGCCGGGCGGCAAGGACTCTGCGAAATGGGGCGCAAAGCCCACAATTCTATAATCCGCGCCCGTCATGACCTCTGCCCGCCGGGCCCGTCTCCCGGTGCAACAAGCGTGAAGTTCTTCATCGACAACTGGTTCCTCATCCTGGTCGCCTTCGTCTCCGGCGGCATGCTCGTGTGGCCGCTCGTGTCACGTTCGGCGTCCGGCCGGGGCGTGAGCCCCACGCAGGCCGTGCTGATGATCAACCGCGACAAGGCGGTGGTGATCGACGTGAGCGAACCTCACGAATACGCGCAGGGCCACGTGAAGGGGGCCCGCCATATCCCGTTCGGCCAACTCGAGTCCAGCAAGGACCTGCCGAGCAACAAAGCCCTGCCGCTGATCCTGGTTTGCCCGTCCGGCGTGCGCGCCTCGCGCGCCGCGGCTACCCTGCGCAAGCTCGGCTACCAGAACGTCGTGCCGCTGGCCGGTGGTCTGGGTGCCTGGCGCGAAGCCAATCTGCCGGTGGAGAAGTCCGCCGCGTGAGGTCCGGACCGGCCCGCCCCACCCGGCGATGCCGGCGGCGCGCGCCCTTGTCGTCGGAAGGAACCGCATGCAACCCGTCAAGATGTACACCACGCTGGTGTGCCCCTACTGCCAGCGCGCGAAGATGCTGCTCAAGCAGCGCGGCGTCGCCGAGATCGAGGAGATCCGCGTGGACCTCGATCCGTCCCAGCGCGACCGCATGATCGAGATCACCGGCCGGCGCACCGTGCCGCAGATCTTCATCGGCGACACGCACGTGGGCGGCTGCGACGACCTGATCGCGCTGGACCAGCGCGGCGGCCTGATGCCGCTGCTGCAGGGCGCGGCGGCCTGAGCCTGGGGCACCCCGGCCGCTCCTCTGTTCACTGCGGCGACAGACGGACACATGATGGTGGGGCGGCGGCGCACGGGTCGGCCATAATGCCGCTGCGGCCCGCACCGCGTCCGGTGGCGGGCCTCGTCGCTTCAAGGAATCATTCCATCATGGCCGACCAAGACCAAAACCCCGTCTTCCAGATCCAGCGCGTCTACACCAAGGACCTGTCGCTGGAGCAGCCCAACTCGCCGAAGATCCTGTTGGAGCAGGAGCAGCCGCACGTGGACATCAACCTCGGCGTGGAAGTCCAGCCGGTCGTCGAGGGCATCTACGAGGTCGCGGTGACGGCCACCGTGCACACCAAGGTCAAGGACAAGACCCTGTTCCTGGTCGAGGCCAAGCAGGCCGGCATCTTCGAGATCCGCAACATCCCCGAGGAGCAGATGAACCCGATCATCGGGATCGCCTGCCCGCAGATCGTCTACCCCTACCTGCGCGCCGTGGTGGCCGACGTGATCAGCCGCGCCGGCTTCCCGCCGGTGCATCTGGCCGAAGTGAACTTCCAGGCCATGTACGAGGCCCAGCAGCAACAGCAGCAGGGCAAGAACGGCGGCTCGGGCATCATCACCAGCGCCTGAGTCCCTGCACCGTCGTCGTCGACCCGTGAACATCAGCGTTCTGGGAGCCGGCGCCTGGGGCACCGCGCTCGCGCTGCACACTGCCGCGCGGCACCCGACCCTGCTGTGGGCGCGGGACGCGGCGCAGGCCGCCGCGATGCGCGCCGAACGCCGCAACGCCAAGTACCTCCCCGAAGTCCCTCTGCCGGCCTCGCTGCGGATCACCAGCGACTTCGCCGAGGCCGTGGCGCACGCGCGCCAGGGGCTGATGGTGATTGCCACGCCGATGGCGGCCCTGCGCGGGATGCTGCAGGCGGTGCCGGCCGACGCCCGCGTGTGGTGGCTGTGCAAGGGGTTCGAGAGGGGATCCGGTCTGCTCGGTCACGAGGTCGCGCGCGAGGTGTGTCCCGCGGCGCGCGTGGGCGTGCTGTCGGGCCCGAGCTTCGCGCTCGAGGTCGCGCGGGGCCAGCCCACCGCCCTCGTGGCGGCCAGCATCGATGGCGAGCTCCAGGAGTCGGCGGTCGAGGCCTTCCACGGCCCCGCGCTGCGGGTCTACACCTCGGCCGACCCGATCGGCGTGGAAGTGGGCGGCGCGGTCAAGAACGTGCTCGCGATCGCGACCGGGCTCGCCGACGGCATGTCGCTCGGCCTCAATGCCAGGGCCGCGCTCATCACCCGGGGCCTGGCGGAGACGTCGCGTCTGGGCGTCGCGCTCGGTGCGCGCACCGAGACCTTCATGGGGCTGTCCGGCCTCGGCGACCTCGTGCTCACCGCCACGGGCGATCTCTCGCGCAACCGCCAGGTGGGTCTGCGGCTCGCACGCGGGCAGTCGCTCTCCGACGTCCTGCAGGAACTCGGGCACGTGGCCGAGGGCGTGTACAGCGCCGCCACGGTGCTGCAGCGGGCGAGGAGTCTGGGCGTCGAGATGCCCATCACGGCCGCCGTCGTCGAGGTGGTGGAAGGGCGTCTTGCGCCGCCACGGGCCCTGGAGCGGTTGATGTCGCGCGACGCGCGATCCGAGTGGTGAACCTGCGGCCGTGGGCCGCGATCCGAAGGAGTAGACGATGAAGCGCCGCCAGGTCTTGCATGCATTGGCCGTGGGAGGCCTCGGCGCCGCCAGCCTGCCGGTGTGGTCGCAGCCTGGATGGCCGTCAAGGCCGATCAGGCTGGTGGTGCCGTTCCCCGCGGGCAGCTCCCCGGACCTCATCGCGCGCACGGTGTCCGAGCCTCTCGCCGCGGCGCTGGGCCAGACCGTCGTCGTCGAGAACCGGCCCGGGGCGGGTGGCAACATCGGCACGGGACAGGTCGCGCGTGCCGAGCCCGATGGCCACACCTTCGTCTTCACGATCCAGGGCCCGCTCGTCACGGCACCCGTGCTCAGCAAGTCGCTCGGCTACGATCCGCAGCGCGACCTCGCTCCCGTGACGCTGGTGGCGACGAGCCCCAACGTGCTGGTGGTCTCGCCACAACTGGGCGTCGAGACGCTGGCCGATTTCGTGCGCGTTGCCAAGGCACGCCAGGGCCAGCTCAACTACGGGTCGGTGGGTAACGGCAGCGCCTCGCACCTGGCGATGGAACTCTTCAAGACGCGCGCAGGGCTGGACCTCGTGCACGTGCCCTACCAGGGATTTCCGCAGGTGGTCAACGCGATCCTGGCGGGGCAGGTGCAAGCGAGCTTCATGGTGCCGGGCATCGCGATCGGGCAGGTGCGTGCGGGCAAGCTGAAGGCACTGGGCGTCACGACGCTCGGGCGCAGCAGCGTCCTGCCCGAACTGCCCACTTTCGCCGAACTGGGATATCCCGGCTTCGAGGCCGTCTCGTGGCAGGCGGTGCTCGCGCCCGCTGGCACGCCGCGCCCCATCATCGAGCGCATGAGCCGGGAGCTCGTGCGCATCATCCGAAGCGACGAGGTGCGCGCGAAGATGCTGGCGCAGTACTTCAGCGCGGCGGGTACTGCACCCGAGGGCCTGGCCAACCTGATGAAGACCGAACGCGAGCGCTGGGGCAGGGTGATCCAGGCCGCGGGCGTGCAGCCGGAGTAGCGCCTCCTCCTCTACCTTTGCCCCCGGGGCTGCGCCCCACCCCCCGTGGGGGTTGCGGCCCGGCTTCGGGCGGCCGGGCGCCGGGCATGCATGTCGACCCCCGGGGCTGCGCCCCACCCCCCGTGGGGGTTGCAGCCCGGCTTCGGGCGGCCGGGCGCCGGGCCTTGTATCTTTCAGCCCGCGGACCGGCTCGGGTAGCCCGTGCGGCCTCTGGGCCAGTCGATGAAGCCCGCGCCTGAGCACTGGGCGCCTGTGCCGGACCGTCCTTTCTTGCAGCCCGAACGGTTGTAGGAACTCGAA
>DATMBN010000012.1:0-27433 GCA_035559275.1 Burkholderiaceae bacterium | reverse complement strand
AAAACACTTGGCTGGTCATCTCAATTGGCCACATAAAAATTCGACTGGACAGGGCTCATCGGTGTGAACGATGAATCTAGCATTGATAAGTTTCAGCACGCCTCAGACAAGGGAGCGCCGTCTTTGGGCCCGCTTAAAAATCGTCCATATCGGGCGAAGATAGCGGGTAAGGTCGCGGCGACCTTTATCACTTCCCGATACAGAACCGCGTAAAGATCGTCCCCAGCAGATCGTCGCTGGTGAATTCGCCGGTGATGCTGTTCAGGTGTTCCTGCGCCAGCCGCAATTCCTCGGCGAACAGGTCCAGCGCCTTGTCCTGCTGATCGGCGCGTTCGGCAGCGAGATTCAGATGCGATTGCGCGCTGCGCAGCGCGTTCAGATGGCGCTCGCGCGCGAGGAAGGCGCCCTCGTTGCCGGCCTGCCAGCCGATCACGCGCAGCAGTTCGTGGCGCAGCAGATCGATGCCGGCGCCGGTGCGCGCCGAGATCCAGATCTCGGTCGGGTTCGGGCCGTTGGCCACGACCACGTGCGGGCGGTTGCCGCCGAACGTGGTGGCGCCGACCGCGGGCGCCAGATCGATCTTGTTGACCACGCGCAGGATCGGCGCGCCCGGCGGCAGATGACCGGACAAGCGGTCGTCGATCGCATCGTCGATTTCGGACAAGCCATGCTGCAGGTAGTCGGTCGCATCGATCAGATGCAGCACCACGTCGGCGCGGCCGATCGCCTCCCATGTGCGTTCGATGCCGATGCGCTCGACCTCGTCGACCGCGTCCTCGCGCAGGCCCGCGGTGTCGATGATATGCAGCGGGATGCCTTCGATCTGGATCGTCTCGCGCACGCGATCGCGCGTGGTGCCGGCGATCGGCGTGACGATGGCAAGCTCCGCGCCGGCCAGCGCGTTCAGCAGCGACGACTTGCCGACGTTCGGCTGGCCGGCCAGCACCACCGACAGGCCTTCGCGCAACAGCGAACCCTGCCGCGCCTGCGCCAGCACGCCGCCCAGCGCGCTACGGATCGTATCGAGCTGGCCGCGCGCGTCCGACGCCTCGAGGAAATCGATCTCCTCTTCCGGGAAGTCGAGCGTGGCCTCGACCAGCATGCGCAGATGAATCACCTGCTCGACCAGCGCGCGGATGGCCTGCGAGAACGCGCCTTCCATCGAGCGCGCCGCCGATCGCGCGGCGGCCTCGGTGCTGGCCTCGATCAGATCCGCCACGGCCTCGGCCTGCGCGAGATCGAGCTTGTCGTTGAGGAAGGCGCGGCGCGTGAATTCGCCGGGTTCGGCCAGGCGCAGACCGACTTCGCGGCCCGCCTGCAGGCAGCGTGTCAGCAGCATCTGCATCACCACCGGACCGCCGTGGCCCTGCAGCTCGAGCACGTCCTCGCCGGTGTACGAATGCGGGCCGGGAAAGAACAGCGCGATGCCGTGATCGATCACCTCGCCCTTGCCGTCGAGAAAGGGCAGATAGGTGGCGCGGCGCGGCGTCAGCGGCTGGCCGCAGACCGCGCGCGCGACCGTGCCGGCTTCGGGTCCGGATACGCGGACCACGCCGATGCCGCCCCGTCCGGGCGCGGTGGCGATGGCGGCGATCGTGTCGATGCTGGGCTGGGCGGTCATAGGGCGGTATTGTCGCAGATCAACGCGGCGTCGGCGTCACCAGTTGGGCAGTCTTCGATGGGGACAGGGGCGGCGGCATCGCGGTCATGGCAGTCGTTGCAGATGCCGCGGCGATTGGTGTCCCCGCCGTCCCCGCGGATTCGAACGGATGCTCCTCGCCCGGGCCAGACAGCAGCGCGGACAGCAGGCCGCGAGCGCTGGCGGCATCGGTCTGCGCGCCGAGCCTGGCCTGGCGGGCGACCAGCTTGCGATGGACGCGGCCGGTGTAGCGCCCCGGCAGCACCGGGCCGACGGCCTCGATCGCGTAGCGCAGCCGCTTGCCGGCGACGCGCAGCGCATGCAGAACGTCGGCAGCCGGCGCAAGCGCCAGGTCCGCTTCGGTTCCGAGTTCGCGCCAGCGCGCCTTCAGCGCCCGTACGCTGCGTCGCGCCTTGCGCACGCGTCGGCGCGCCAGCCGGCCCAGCGGCGCATTGGCCTTGCCCGGGATACCGTCGACCGCGCGATGGCGCAGCGCGGCCAGATCGTCGTCGAGCACCGGCAAGGTCTGGCTGCGCAGGGCGTGCAGAACCGTCATCAGCGTGGCCCGCGCCGCCTCCCGCCTGGACTGCGCACTGTCGAGCAGCGCCAGAAGTACCGGATCGCCCGGCTGGCGCGATACCGCCGGCTGCAGCGTGTCGGCGATCAAGACGTCCCAATCGCGTACCGGGCCGGTGGCGCGCATCAGGTCGCGCAGCACGATGCGCCAGCGCGCCGCCACCGTTCCCGGCAGCGCGGGGGCAAAGACCCAGCGCACCGCACGCATGTGGCGGACCGCCACGCGCAGGGCATGCAGGTCGTCGGGCCGGTCACGGCGGTCCAGCGCACGCAGCGCGTCGGCGATGCGCTGCAGATCGGCGGCGGCCAACGCGACAAAGGCGTCGAGCGCGCGCATCCGGCGTTTCAGTGTGAGGGTGCCCATGTCGCCATATTGGAGCCGGTGACTCGCGCCGGCCCGCTGTCAATTCGCCTGGCTACAGTGTAGGAAACGGCCTCGCTTGAAGCGGCGCATGGTCGTCTTTGGTCCGGGAGCCGCCCAAAGAAAAAGCCCGACGCTTTCGCGTCGGGCCTTGTCGTGGCGCGGTGCCGGTCGGGCTCAGCCCTTGGCCGGCGCCGGAGTCTTGCCCTTGCCCAGCATCCGGTTGATCTGCCATTGCTGCGCGATCGACAGGATGTTGTTGACCACCCAGTACAGCACCAGGCCGGCCGGGAAGAAGAAGAACATCACCGAGAACACCAGCGGCATGATCATCATGACCTTGGCCTGGATCGGGTCCGGCGGCGTCGGGTTCAGCTTGGTCTGCACGAACATCGATACGGCCATCACGATCGGCAGGATGTAGAACGGGTCGGGTACCGACAGGTCCTTGATCCAGCCCAGCCACGGCGCGCCGCGCATCTCGACCGAAGACAGCAGCACCCAGTACAGCGCGATGAACACCGGGATCTGGATCAGGATGGGCAGGCAGCCGCCCATCGGGTTGACCTTCTCCTCGCGGTAGATGCGCATCATCTCCTGCTGCATCTGCTGCGGCTTGTCCTTGTAGCGCTCGCGCAGTTCCTGCACCCGCGGCGCGATCGCCTTCATCTTCGCCATCGAGCGGTAGGCGCTCGCGTTGAGCCAGTAGAACGCGATCTTCAGCAGCACCACCAGCGCCACGATCGCCCAGCCCCAGTTGCCGAGCAGGCCGTAGAGCTTGTCCAGCAGCCAGAACAGCGGCTTGGAGAGGATGGTGAACCAGCCGTAGTCCTTCACCAGGTCCAGGCCCGGCGCCAGCGCCTCCAGCTTCTTCTCCTCCTGCGGGCCGATGTAGAGCGTGGTGTCGACCGTCTTCGTCGCGCCCGGGGCCACCGCCTCCAGCGGCTGCACCATCGCGATCGAGTAGAGGTTGTCGGCGACCTTGGCGGTGCGGAATTCGCGCGGCTGCGCCTGCGTGTTCAGCCAGGCCGACACGAAGTAGTGCTGCACCATGGCCACCCAGCCGTTGTCGGCCGGGGGCGCGGTCTCGGCGCTGCCCTTGGCGATGTCCTTGAAGTCGATCTTGTGGAATTTCTTGGCCTCGGTGTAGAGCGCCGGGCCGGTGAAGGTGTAGTAGAAGCTCGACTCGCCCGGGGGCGGGTTGCCGTCGCGCACCAGCTGCAGGTACAGCTGCGGCTCGCGCGGCTGCGCGCCGGTGTTGACGACCTCATGGCGCACGTCGATCGCGTAGGCCCCGCGCTTGAGCGTGTAGGTCTTGCGGTACTTGAGGCCGTTGACCTCGGGCGACTCCAGCGTCACCGTCAGGGCGTCGCGGCCCTCGGCCAGCTCGCGCTCGCCCGGCAGCGCCGTCATCGTGGTGAAGTGGTTGGGGAACGGGCCGCCGTTGTCCACCCGGTTGATGAGCCCGCTTTGCGCCAGGTACACGCGCTCGGCCGACTGGTCCAGCAGCACGACATTGCGGGTGCGGTCCTGCTGGTCCTCGTACTTGAGCAGTTCCGCCCGGGTGATCGTGCCTCCTTGCGTGTCGATCGTCAGGGCCAGGACGTCGCTGCGCACGACGAACTTCTCGGACGCCGCCGGCACGGCCGGTTGCGTCGAGATCGAGGCGGCACCGCCTTGTGCCCCGCCGGCGGCCGGCGTAGGCAGTTCTGCCGACGCGGCGGCCCCCTGGGGCGGGGCCGAGGCGGAGGACGTCGCCGGGGCCGGCGAGAAGAACGACGGCCGGCCGGTGTGCTTGTTCCAGGCGTCCCACAGCAGGACGAGGGACATCGAGAACACCACCCACAGGATGGTGCGACGCATATCGGTCATGGAGACGACTCGCTGTTGGAGGTGGAAGCCCCCCCGACCGGACGGCCGGGGGCGAGAAGACGGGAAAACAGCCGCGGTCGCTCGGCGGGCACCGGATCGGCACCTCCCTCACACCACGGATGGCAACGCGCGATGCGCCGCGCCGCAAGGCAGCTGCCGGCCGCCGCGCCGTGCCGCTCCAGTGCCTCCAGCGCGTAGACCGAGCAGGTCGGATGGAAGCGGCAACCCGCACCCACCCAGGCACTGAAGAACAGCCGGTAGCCGCGAATCAGCAGGATCAACGCTCGCTTCATCGCCAGGCCTCGAGTCGGAAAGGCGCCGCTTCAGCGCGGCGCGGGCGGACGCGCGGGAGCAGGCCCCGCCGCCGCCGCTGAACGGGCAAGCCGCGCCCGCGCATGGGCCAACAACCCGTCCAGTTCCTGGCGGGCGGCACGCTTGAGCGGCTCCGATGCGGCGCTGGGGAACTGCTTCGCATCGAACGGCGCGCGCAGCCGCACCACCCAGTCGCCGGCAGGCAACGGGGCGGGCAGGCGGTCGAAGGCGGCGAACACCTGGCGTTTGAGCAGGGAGCGGGTCACCGACCGGCGCGCCCAGCGCTTGGGGATGACCACGCCGACGCGGGCTGCGCCAGGCGGGCAGGGCCGGCGGGCAGACACCCGGGTACGCCCGGGATCCACAACGGCAACCGCTGCCGCAGCCGGGGTTGTTGACAACTCGGCAGTCCCCGGGTTGTCAGACGGCGCCAGATGGTGCACCACGAAGTGCGCGCTGCGGGCCACGACGGCCGCCGCTCCCGCACCGAGCACCCGCTCGAAGTCGGCCCTGTGCTGGAGCCGTTGCACACCTCGACGCCCGGCAGCCCGCGCGAGCGGCTCACTCAGACGGACAGACGCTTGCGGCCCTTGGCGCGACGGGCGTTGATGACCTTGCGGCCACCGCGCGTCTTCATGCGGACCAGGAAGCCGTGCGTGCGGGCGCGGCGAACCTTGGAGGGTTGGTAGGTGCGTTTCATGTTGATCCAGTCCTTGTGACCGCGCCGGCCTGCAACGGCCGTGGCGGCAATGCCCATGTGCCGGGGCGCCCGGCGCGACGCCGGCCACCCAAAGCAAAGCCCGCCCCACCCGGCCGCGGTGCGCCTGACGTGAAGTCAGCCGCACGCCGCAGCGTCGAAGGCCCAGGGCGGGCCCGGTCGTTCCCGTCGTCCGCAGCCAGCAGCTCGGCGCAGTGCCGCCCAACCGAAGTTGCGCGGCCCACCCTGCGTGCGGCAGGCGCGCCCATGCCGCCCACGGCGGTCCGGGAAACCCTCTATTACAGCAAAACCCTGATGCCGGGTCAACGCAAAGCCCTGCGGCGGGCCATCCTACCCGACAAACGGCTCAACGGTGCGAACTGTGGATAACTGGCTTGCCGGGACCCGGTCGAGGGGTAGAATCGCCCGGCTCCAGAAGAAGATTTCCACAAGACGAATGAGCCCCGACCTGTGGCAGCGCTGCTGCGAACGCCTCGCAGCCGAGATGCCCGAACAGCAATTCAACACCTGGATCCGGCCCCTGCCGCCCGGCGTCGTGTCCAACGCCGAGCATGGCCCGGTCGTGTCCGTGCGGGTGCCCAACCGCTTCAAGCTGGACTGGATCCGCAACCAGTACGCGCCCCGCATCGAGTCGGTGCTCGCCGACCTGGCCGGCCAGCCGGTGCGCCTGGAGCTGTCGCTCGCGCCGCGCGACGCCGCCCCCGCCCGACCGGCGGCCGGCAGCGCCCCGCAGCCCGGGTTGCAGGGCTTGACCCTGCCGCAGATGACAGGCGGCCCGGCCGCCCACGGTGCCAACGGCCACCCCCTATCGGCCGCGGCCGCGCTCGGCGCGGCCCCGTCCGGCCCCGCCGGGGGGGCCCAGGCCGCCGCCAACGCCCACGCACGCAGCCGGCTCAACCCGGGGCTCACCTTCGACACGCTGGTGCCCGGGCGGGCCAACCAGATGGCCCGCACCGCCGCCTTGCACGTGGCCGGCGCGCCGGGCCAGATGTACAACCCCCTCTTCATCTACGGCGGCGTCGGCCTGGGCAAGACCCACCTCATCCACGCCGTCGGCAACGCGCTGCTGGCCGACCGGCCGGATGCACGCGTGCTGTACCTGCACGCCGAGCAGTTCATCTCAGACGTCGTCAAGAACTACCAGCGCAAGACGTTCGACGAGCTCAAGGCCAAGTACCACTCACTCGATCTGCTGCTGATCGACGATGTCCAGTTCTTCGCCGGCAAGGACCGCACGCAGGAGGAGTTCTTCAACGCCTTCGAGGCGCTGCTGGCCAAGCGGGCCCACATCATCATGACCAGCGACACCTACCCCAAGGGGTTGGTGGACATCGACGAGCGCCTGACCAGCCGCTTCGACTCGGGCCTGACGGTGGCGATCGAGCCGCCCGAGCTGGAGATGCGCGTGGCCATCCTGATCAAGAAGGCCGAGGCCGAAGGCACCCAGATGCCGGAGGACGTGGCCTTCTTCGTCGCCAAGAACGTGCGCGCCAACGTGCGCGAGCTCGAGGGCGCTTTGCGCAAGATCCTGGCTTATTCACGGTTTTCCCACAAGGAAATCAACATCCAGCTGGCGCGCGAAGCCTTGAAGGACCTGCTGTCGATCCAGAATCGGCAGATCTCGGTGGAGAACATCCAGAAGACGGTGGCCGACTTCTACAAGATCAAGGTCGCCGACATGTATTCGAAGAAGCGCCCGGCCAGCATCGCCCGGCCCCGGCAGATCGCGATGTACCTGGCCAAGGAGCTGACGCAAAAGAGCCTGCCCGAGATCGGCGAGCTCTTCGGCGGGCGCGATCACACGACGGTGCTGCACGCCGTGCGCAAGATCGGGGGGGAGCGGACCAAGAACACCGAACTGAACCAGCAGCTGCACGTGCTGGAGCAGACCCTGAAAGGCTGAGGATTCCCTGGCGTGGCGGCCGGGCGGTGCGAGCCCCGGCCGGCCCGGCGTGGCCGTGCGAGCGCTTTTTCGGCGCGCCTGCCATGAAGGGTCCGGTGCGGTCAAGGCACAAGGCTGGGGACAAATGTCGAACAAGGGCCGAGCTGTCCACAGCAAGGCGGCGAAAGAGGAAGTTGTTGCCTGTGATCCGGTGCGAGAACCCGGGTCGCGTTCACATGGTTGTCACGCAACTAAATCGTTGAGCGGACAAGACAAAATAGCGTTTTCCACACCCAACTGGCCGCTCTACTACGGCTACCAATTCAAGAGGTTGACATGATTGTGTTGAAAGCACCCCAGGAAAAAGTGCTCGGCGCACTGCAGGCGGTTTCCGGCATCGTCGAACGCCGGCACACCCTGCCTATCCTGGCGAACGTGTTGATCCGCAAGACTGGAGCCCAGGTGGAGTTCACCACCAGCGACCTGGAGATCCAGGTGCGCACGACGGTGGAGTTCGAAGGCGACGCGGGCAACTTCAACACCTCGGTGGGCGCTCGCAAGCTGATCGACATCCTGCGGGCACTGCCCACCGATCAGACCGTCAGCCTCTCGGCCAACCAGAACAAGCTGACGCTGCAAGGCGGCAAGAGCCGCTTCACGCTGCAGACCCTGCCTGCGGAGGACTTCCCGCTCGTGCAGGAAGCGGCCGACTTCGGCCCGACCTTCAGCGTGCCCCAGAAGACGCTCAAGAACCTGATCGGCCAAGTGCACTTCGCGATGGCCGTGCACGACATCCGCTACTACCTCAACGGCATCCTCTTCGTCGCCGAAGGCAAGCAGCTGACCCTGGTGGCCACCGACGGCCACCGCCTGGCGCTGGCCAGCGCGACACTGGATGTCGAGATGCCGCGCCAGGAAGTGATCCTGCCGCGCAAGACCGTGCTCGAACTGCAGCGCCTGCTCAAGGATGAGGAAACGCCCATCGAGATGCGCTTTGCCGGCAACCAGGCCAAGTTCAACTTCAGCGGCATGGAGTTCGTCACCAAGCTGGTCGAGGGCAAGTTCCCGGACTACAACCGTGTGATCCCCAAGAACCACAAGAACAGCGTCACGCTCGGCCGGGCCCCGCTGCTGGCGAGCCTGCAGCGCGCGGCCATCCTGACCAGCGAGAAGTTCAAGGGCGTGCGCCTGAACTTCGAGCCGGGGCTGCTGCGCATCGCCTCCAGCAACGCCGAACAGGAAGAGGCCAAGGAAGAACTGGAGATCGACTACAACGGCGATGCCATCGAGATCGGCTTCAACGTGACCTACCTGGTCGACGCGCTGGCCAACATGGGCCAGGAGATGGTGAGGATCGAGCTGCAGGACGCCAACAGCTCGGCGCTCATGACCATCCCCGAGCACGCCGGCTTCAAGTACGTGGTGATGCCGATGCGGATCTGAGGGCGACCTCGGGTAAGTCGACCGCCACTTACCCAAGCGGGCCGCGGGGCCCGCTTGAGCGTTTTCTATGGCCCCTGCGGCGATCCCGCGCGGGCCGCGACGATCGAATCGAGACCTACATGAGCGAACAAGCCAACGACCAACCGAACCTGCCGCCTTCCGACGGCTACGGCGAGAGCAGCATCCAGATCCTCGAGGGCCTGGAGGCGGTGCGCAAGCGCCCGGGCATGTACATCGGCGACACGTCCGACGGGACCGGCTTGCATCACCTCGTCTTCGAGGTCGTCGACAATTCGATCGACGAGGCACTGGCCGGCCATTGCGACGACATCGTCGTCACCATCCACACCGACAACTCGATCTCGGTCATCGACAACGGCCGCGGCATCCCCACCGGCGTGAAGATGGACGACAAGCACGAGCCCAAGCGCTCGGCGGCGGAGATCGCGCTCACCGAGCTGCACGCCGGCGGCAAGTTCAACCAGAACAGCTACAAGGTCTCGGGCGGCTTGCACGGCGTGGGCGTGTCCTGCGTGAACGCCCTGTCCAAGTGGCTGCGCCTGACGGTGCGCCGCGAAGGCAAGGTGCACTTCATGGAGTTCCGCAAGGGGGTGCCGCAGGATCGCGTGATCGAGACGCGCGACGGCGTGCCGGTGAGCCCGATGAAGGTGGTCGGCGAGACCGACAAGCGCGGTACGGAGGTCCACTTCCTGCCCGACGACGAGATCTTCAGCAACGTCGACTTCCACTACGACGTGCTGGCCAAGCGCCTGCGCGAGCTCTCGTTCCTGAACAACGGCGTCAAGATCAAGCTCGTCGACGAGCGCAACGCCAAGGAAGACAACTTTGCCTTCGCTGGCGGCGTCAAGGGCTTCGTCGATTTCATCAACCAGGGCAAGAAGGTCCTGCACCCCAACGTGTTCCACGCGGCGGGCGAGAAGCTCAGCGAGCAGAACACCACGATCGGCGTCGAAGTGGCGATGCAGTGGAACGACGGCTACAGCGAGAACGTACTCTGTTTCACGAACAACATCCCGCAGCGTGACGGCGGCACCCACCTGACCGGCCTGCGCGCGGCGATGACGCGCGTCATCAACAAGTACATCGAGGACAACGAGCTGGCCAAGAAGGCCAAGGTCGAGATCTCGGGCGACGACATGCGCGAGGGCTTGGCCTGCGTGGTGAGCGTCAAGGTGCCCGAGCCCAAGTTCTCGAGCCAGACCAAGGACAAGCTCGTCTCCAGCGAGGTGCGCGGGCCGGTGGAGGAAGTGGTGAGCCAGAAGCTCACCGACTGGCTGCTGGAGAACCCCAACGACGCCAAGATCATCTGCGGCAAGATCGTCGAGGCCGCCCGCGCCCGCGAGGCCGCGCGCAAGGCGCGCGAGATGACGCGGCGCAAGGGCGTGCTCGACGGCCTGGGCCTACCCGGCAAGCTCGCCGACTGCCAGGAAAAGGACCCGGCGCTGTGCGAGATCTACATCGTCGAGGGCGACTCGGCCGGCGGCTCGGCCAAGCAGGGGCGTGACCGCAAGTTCCAGGCGATCCTGCCGCTGCGCGGCAAGATCCTGAACGTCGAGAAGGCGCGCTACGAAAAGCTGCTGTCGTCCAACGAGATCGTCACGCTGATCACGGCGCTGGGCACCGGTATCGGCAAGGATGACTTCAACCCCGACAAGCTGCGCTACCACCGCATCATCATCATGACCGACGCGGACGTGGACGGCGCCCACATCCGCACGCTGCTGCTCACCTTCTTCTACCGGCAGATGCCCGAGCTGGTCGAGCGCGGCCACATCTACATCGCGCAGCCCCCGCTGTACAAGGTCAAGCACGGCAAGCAGGAGCAGTACCTCAAGGACGCGCACGAGCTCGACGCCTTCATGCTCAAGGTGGCGCTGGCGGACGCCGAGCTGCACACCGGCATCGACGGCACCGTGCTCAAGGGCGAGGCCTTCGAGCAACTGGCGCGGCAGTACGTGCTGGCCGAGAACGTGATCGACCGCCTGTCCAACTGGATGGACGCCGAGGCCCTGCGCGCCCTGGCCAGCGGCGTGTCGATCAACCTCGACACCCGCGAGCAGACCGAAGCCTCGGCCGCAGCCCTCAAGGCCGCGCTGCACGGCGCGGAGGTGGAAGCCGGCTACGACGAGCGCACCGACAAGCACATGCTGCGCATCAGCCGCCGCCATCACGGCAACCTGCGCACCAGCGTGATCGGCGCGGACTTCGTCCACGGCGCCGACTACGAGGTGCTGGCCAAGAGCGCCGAGATGTTCAAGGGCCTGCTCGGCCCCGAGGCCGTCATCAAGAAGGGCGAAGGCGACAAGCAGAAGGAGCAGAAGGTCAGCGACTTCCGCCAGGCCATGCAATGGCTGATGGGCCAGGCCGAGAACAGCGTGGGCCGTCAGCGCTACAAGGGCCTGGGCGAGATGAACCCCGAGCAGCTGTGGGAAACCACGATGGACCCCAACGTGCGACGGCTGCTGCGCGTGCAGATCGAGGACGCCATCGAAGCCGACCGCGTGTTCACCATGCTGATGGGCGACGAGGTCGAGCCGCGCAGGGACTTCATCGAGAGCAATGCGCTGCGGGCGGCGAATATCGATGTGTGAGGTTTAGCGCAAGCGTAGAGCGTCGGCATGCGGGCTGCGCCGCCACGCCGCCCAGCCACTGCAGAAGGCCAGCGCGGCGACCCCGAGGCCCACGGTCCCCCATCCCAGCCTGCCGGCCGTGAAGCCTGCAAGGGCGGGCCCCAGCATCAACCCGAGGTTGTTTCCCTGTACCAGCCACCCCATCGTCGTGCCGACGAGCGCAGGGCTGGGGGCTGACCGCGGCGCCAGGGCAAAGAGGGTCGTCGGTATCAGCCCTCCGACACCCGAAAAGACGATGCAGGCCATGTAGGAGACCCCGAACGGCAGCGTGTCGTGCAGCGCCAGCATCGCGCTCGTCCCGAGCACCACGAAGGCCGCAACGAGCACTGCCGCGGGGGATCGACCCCGCGCCAACAGACTGCCTCCCGCCAGGTTCCCTATCGCGCCGGCGGCAACGGCGATGCCCACGAGGATGCCCGCCGTCCCTTCACCGATCGCCCCGCGGGCCGCCAGCACCGTGGGAAGAAAGCCGAATACGGCGAAGTAGCAGGCGGTGTACGCTGCGAACAGGATACCGAGCATCCTGGCCGAGGGGCTGCGTAGAACGGCCGCAAGGCCCGCGCGCCGGGGAATCGCGGGGCCGGGGGGCAGCGTATCCAGACGACGGGTGCCGGCGTAGAGCGCCAGAGCGCCAACAACGAGCACGGTGGCGTTCAGCCACCAGAATCCGCGCCATCCGAGCGGCCCGAGCAATGGTCCGGCGACCGACACCAGCGTGATCCCCACCGGCATGAAGGTGCTCCAGGCGGCAAAGGCACGGGTGCTGTCTCCGCCACCGCAGCAGGCCTGGATCAGGGTCGGGCAGGCCACGATGACGGCCAGGAAGCCGAGGCCCTCGGCGGCCCGGCTGGCCAGCAGACTCGTCCCGTCATCGGCCGCCGCGCCCGCCGCACTGGCCAGCGCCTGCAGCGCAAGCCCGGCGATGGCAAGCTGCCGGGCACCGAAGCGGTCGACCAGGCGTCCGGCGGACGCACCGAAGAGAACGCCCACCACGGCAAAGGCCGACAGCAGCCAGGAGGCAGAGTCCAAATCCAGGCCCAGGTCCGCTCGTACCTGTCCGAGGGCGACCGGCGCCTTGCCGACCTGGCAGGCCGACAGGACCCCCGCCGCGAGGACGATCAGAACTTGCGGCCACGGCGAGCGGGTGGGTGCGGCGGGTGAGGAAGCGGGGGTGTGCATGCGGAAGGAACAGGACAACGCCGCGACTATCCCTGCGAGCATCGATCTGGTGAAGTGACAAAATTTCGCTAGAACCGATCGATCGGCCTGATCATGTTGGATGCCCTCACGCTCGGACAGCTGCGCACCTTTGTCGCGATCGCCGACGCGGGGAGCTTTCGCGCTGCCGCGACGCGCCTGCGCCGCGCGCAGTCCGCGGTGAGCCACGCGGTGGCCGCGATGGAGCGGGAGTTGGGGGTCAGGCTGTTCGATCGGACGAGCCACCGGCCCACCTTGACCCCCGAGGGCGTCGCCCTGCTCGAGGATGCGCGTGCCGTGCTCATCAAGCTCGACGCCATGCGAGGGCGGGCACGCGGACTGTCTCGAGGGCTGGAACTGGAACTGCATCTGACGGTGGACACGCTCTTTCCGTTGCCGGTACTGGGCGAGGCCCTGCGTGCGTGGCGAACGCAGATGCCCACCGTGCGGCTGATCCTGCGCGTCGAACCGCTCGGCGGGCCGCTGGCCGCGCTGAAGGAAGGTCGATCGCAGCTGGCCATCAGCGTCGGTGAGGGTTTGCGCGCGCCACATATCGAGCGCGAGGCACTCGGCCGGCTCGAGTTCGTGGCCGTGGTGGCGCCCGCGCACCCCCTTGCTGCACAGGCCAGCGGGGGGCGCCCCTTGGGCACGCCCGGGCTTGCGGACCATCTGCAGATCGTGCAGTCCGATCCTTCCCCACTTTCCGAAGGCCAGGACTTCGGCGTCCTGTCACCGCAGACGTGGCGCGTCACGGGCCAGGACACCAAGCTCGCACTCATCCGAGCCGGGTTGGGCTGGGGCCGCATGCCCCTGTGGGCCGTCGAGCAGGACCTGGCGCAAGGCCGATTGCTGCGGCTGCCGGCGCAAGGGTTGGGCCCCGGCGGCAGCACAGTCGTCCATGCATTCCTGGCTCATCGCACCGACCAAGCGCTGGGCCCCGCCGCTTCCGCGCTGCGACGACATCTCATCGCCGCAAGCGCGGCCATGAGCGCGTGAACCAACCGCGGGAGCTATGGAGCCGGCAACATCTGGGGATTGAAGGCGATCTCCCACAGGTGACCGTCGGGGTCCTGGAAGTAGCCTGCATAGCCGCCCCAGAACGTTGCTCCGGCTTCCTTGATCACCCTTGCGCCGGCCGCGCGGGCCTGCTCCATCACCTCATCGACCTCCTCGATGGAGCGCACGTTGTGTCCCAGCGAGAACTCGGTCGCGCTTCTTGCGCCCACGGACAACCCCGTGTCCCACGCAAGGTTGTCGCGCTCGTACAGCGCGAGCTTGGTGCCTCCTTCGAGATCGAAGAACACGACGGCGCCGTGCTCGAACTCCTCTCCGACGATGCCTGGCGTTGGCAGCCCCAGCCCATCCCGATAGAAGGACAAGGAGCGCTTCAGGTCGTCGACCGCCAGCGTGATGAGCGTGATGCGAGGGGACATGTTCGGTTCTCCTACCAGTTCAGACAAGCGCCGCGAAGGCGCGACGGCACTTCGGGCTGATCGAGACTGAGGAGCGGGCATTGCAGCACGACCCCTCGCGCACGCAAGTGCCCGATGAGGTCGCGGGTTTGGCAGTGCCAAACAGAGTCCCCGAGGGGGACGGCCGGACTAACCATACCGGCCCGTCTTTTTCGACGCTGGAATTATGCGCGAGCTTCCTGGAGTGTGCCCGCGAGAGAGCCGGCGGCCGGCTGCCGTTTGGCCATGCAGCGCCAACCCCTCCCCGCTCAACTGGCAAGATAGGGCTGCAGCACCTGCGTCATCCACTGCATGAACACCTGCACGCGCCGGGGCAGGTGGCGCCGGTGCGCGTACAGCAGTGTCACCGGCATGGGTGCCGGCCGCCATTGCGGCAGCACCTCGACCAGCCGGCCTTCGCGCAGCAGGGCACGCGCGGGCGCCTCGGGGATCTGCACGATCCCCAGCCCCGCCAGACACGCGGACAGATACGATTCGGAACTGCCGACGGTGAGCGCGCCGGACATCGGCACGTACTGCGTGCGCCCCTCCGCGTCCTGGTACTCGAAACCGGGGGAGCGCCCGCTCAACGAAGGCAGGTAGTGGACCAACTTGTGCCGCGCCAGGTCTTCGAGGCGCTCAGGGGTCCCATGCGCCTGCACGTACGCGGGGCTGACGCAGTTGATCAGTGCATAGCGGCCCAGCGGCCGGGCGACGAGGCTCGAGTCGCTGAGCGCTCCCACCCGCAGCACGCAGTCGAAGCCCTCGCGCACCAGGTCCACACGCCGGTCGGTGCTGCTCAGTTCGACCTGCAGTGCCGGATGCGCGGCGAGGAACTGCGGCAGACGCGGGATCACCAGATCGCGCGCCACGCCCACCGGCATGTCGACCCGGATGCGGCCGCGCAAGGGGGCGTCGCCCGGTTGGAACCAAGTCTGCAGTTCCTCCAAGTCGGCCAGCAGGTCCTTGCAGCGCTCGTAGAAGAGACGACCGTCCTGCGTCATTTCCACCCGTCGGGTCGTGCGATGCAGCAGCCGCGTGCCCAGCATCGCTTCCAGCCGCTGCACGGCAGTGGAGATGCTGGCCTTGGGCAGCCCCATCTGCTGGGCCGCCTGCGTGAAGCTCGCGAGCTCCGCCACCCGCACGTACACCCGCATGGCGTCGATCTGGTCCATCGCTTGTTGTTCTCCGTGGCCGAACAGTCTAGCCGGCTTTGGCGTCTTTATCGCATGAACATCGCCTAATAAGCTGACAGCACCTACTCTCGAAAGGAGCTGCCATGGAACCCAAGATTGCCCTCATCACCGGCGCCAGCCGGGGCCTCGGCCGCAACGCGGCCACCCACCTCGCCCGCGCCGGTCGGGACCTGATCCTCACCTACCGCAGCGGCCGCGCACAGGCGCAGTCGGTGCAGGCCGAACTGCAGGAACACGGCGTGCGTGTGGCGGTGCTGCCGCTGGACGTGGCCGACAGCGCGTCCTTCCCTGCCTTTGCCGATGCCGTGCGGAAAACGCTCACCGAGTGGGGCCGCGAGCGCTTCGACTTCCTCGTCAACAACGCAGGCGTAGGGCTTCGCGCGCCGTTCGCGCAGACGACGCAGGCTCAGTTCGACGAGATGGTGAACGTCCACCTGAAAGGTCCGTACTTCCTGACCCAGGCGCTGTTGCCGCTGATCGCCGAGGGTGGTCGCATCCTCAATGTCTCCAGCGGGTTGGCGCGTTTCGTCGAGCCCGGCTATTCGGCCTATGCCGCGATGAAGGGTGGTGTGGAGGTGTTGACGCGGTTCTGGGCCAGGGAGCTGGGCGAGCGCCGGATCCGCGTCAACACGCTGGCCCCGGGCGCGATCGAGACCGACTTCGGCGGCGGCGCCGTGCGCGACAACCCGGACCTCAATGCCTACCTCGCCGCCCATACCGCGCTCGGTCGTGTCGGCTTGCCGGACGACATCGGTGGTGTGGTCGCGGCCCTGCTCGACGACGGGACGGGATGGATCACTGCGCAGCGCATCGAGGCCTCGGGGGGCATGTTCGTCTGATCCGCCGAGCATGCCCGCCTCCCGGGCGCCATGGACAGAGCCCTCTGGACTGAGCCGGCCGGCGCCGAGCCCCGAAACTCGCGTTCAGGCGCGGCCATTCCCCGCCTTCGCAGCGGCAATGATGCGGGCCAGGTCGGGCGCAACGGGCATGGATCGCACCGGGCTGACGTTCGCGCCGCCGGTGTTGCCCACGGGGATCCAGAGCACCGTCTTGGTCGCAGCGCCTGCGATCCTCAGCGCCTGCCCCAGGAACTCGCGAGGTTGCCGGTGGCGCAGGGCCCACAGGAGCATGTGGACATGCGCACGGACGTGCTGAACGGTGGACGCCTGCCCCAACACGTGAGCGCGCTCGAGATGCCGGAAGGCCTCCCCCGGCTTGCCGGCCGCCTCCGCGTTTCGGGCGGCAGCCAGTTCTTGATCCACGTGCGGGCGAATGTTGCGGGCAAAACGGCTCATCAGGATCTCCACGGTCGGGTCGAGCGCCGATTGCAAAGCCTGTAGCGACTGCAGAGTCAATGAGATCACCTCTGCGCGCCCAGCGAGTAACCCGCCGGTGCAAGGGGAAAAGCCCGCTGCCTCGTCGGTCATACGCGTTTGCTTTCAAATGCCAGCTTGCCGCGAACTCGGTGCGGTACTAGTTTTTGGAGCAACGATCTGCGGGGGCGGTAGGGCCGTGTGCTCATGAGTTCCCGGTGGTCAGGCGGCTTGTCGCCCTGGGCACCGGCCTTCTTCCAGACGCAATGTGTGGGTGGTCCGTTTGCCCATCCCGGCGATGAGAAGGAACACGATGCTGACCAAAGTGATCGCAGGTGACCGCTACCGCAAGACGCGGTGGCATGACGAAAAAGGCAACTTCGTCGGGTGGAAGAAGGGCGCTTTGCACTCGGTGCCGGCTTTGTGCACCGCCGTGTTGAGGGTCGCCGTGGGGTACCGGCCGGAGTTGCCCTGGATAGCCTTCCATTCGATTCGTACGCTCGAGCGTTATCTCACCCCTCGGTCGCGTGTGCTCGAGTTCGGCTCGGGCATGTCCACCGTCTGGTATGCGCGCCGGGCTGGTGCGGTCTGCTCGGTGGAGCACGATCGCGGCTGGTATGAGCAGGTCAGCCAGCTCCTCAAGCGCCGAGGCCTGCACAACGTCGAGTATTGCCTCGCGGAGAACCGCGATGACTACGTGCGATTCAAGAGCGACGACCCCATCGGCTTCGACTTGATCATGGTCGATGGCAGGTACCGCAGCGAGTGCGTGCTTACCGCATCGTCACTGCTGCGGCCCGGCGGAATTCTTTACCTCGACAACACCGACAAGGACTCCAGCGGTCAAGGCGGCGACATGCGGATTGCCGAAGCACGAGCACTGGAGCTTGCTCGCCAACGCGAGGCGAGCGTGGAGTACGTGGTCGACCTCGCGCCCTTACAGTTGCTCGCTGGCCAAGCGCTCATTGTCCGGTTGCCACAGTCAGACAACGCGGGCTGACGCCATCGGCCGGCGACGGGTGGCGTGGCCCCGAGGCTTCATGGCGTGGACAGTCCTTCCGGAGAGGGCGACGGGCGGTGTCCCAGCCGCCGCAACAGGTCCATCAGCTCCTGCGGCTCGACCGGCTTGATCAGGTGCTGGCTGAATCCGGACCCCAGGGACGCCGCCACATCCTGGCGCTGGCCGTACCCGCTCAGCGCGACCAGGTGCTTCACATCCAGCTGCTCCCGGCGCACTGCCTGCGCAAGTTCCAGGCCGCTCATCTCGGGCAGGCCGATGTCGCAGATGGCCATATCGAAGGGGCTTTGCCGCATGAGGGCCAGCCCCTGCGCGCCGGTGTACGCACATCGCACCTCGTGTCCCAGGTTGGACAGGAGCGCAGCAAGTGCGTCGGCGCCGTCCACGTTGTCGTCGACGACGAGGACCTTCAACGGGTCAGCCGAGCGGCACGCCCCGCCGCCGGCGGCGCTCGTCGCTGCCGGACCCGCGCCCTGCGGAGCAGACGCCGCCGGCAGTTCGATCTCGAAGCGGCTTCCCCGGCCCGGTCCCTCGCTGTACGCGCGTACCTCGCCGCCCTGCAACTGGACCAGGCCGCGCACGATTGCCAACCCGAGTCCCAGGCCGGATTGGGGACCGTCCGAGGTCCGATCGCCTTGGGTGAAGGGTTCGAATACGTGGGGAAGCAACTCCGCAGAGATCCCGCGTCCCTCGTCCACCACCGCGATGCGCACCCTGTCCTCGTCGCAACGGCGAACCTCCACCCGGATGGTGGAGCCCGACCCAGAGTACTTCGCGGCGTTGTCCAGAAGGTTGGCAAGGACCTGCGTCATGCGAACTGGACTGGCCATGACCTCGGCGCCGTCGTCTTCCTGCCAGATCACCAGCTGCTGCCCGTTCCTGTCGATCAGCGTATGCACTTGCTCGACGGCATGGCTCACTAGGTCGTTCACCTTCACGCGTTCGAGATCCAGCTTCATCAGCCCGCGCGTGATGCGCGAGACGTCGAGCAGGTCATCGAGCAACTGCTTCATCTGCCCGACTTGCCGCACGATGATGTCCGCCGCGCGGGCCACGGAAGGCGCGGGGTCCGGCATCCTGCGCAGCAGCTCAGCGGCGGTGCGGATCGGCGCGAGCGGATTGCGCAGTTCGTGGGCCAGCACGGCGATGAATTGATCTTTGCGTCGGTCTGCCTCGCGCAGCTCTTCTTCGGCCCGCTTCAATGTGGACACGTCGGTGTTGGTGCCGAACCACTGCACGATGGCGCCGCTGTCGTCGCGTAGAGGGACCGCGCGGGTGAAGAAGGGGCGGTACTGGCCATCCTTGCCCCGTAGCGGCACGAAGGGCATTTCGAAGATCTCGCCCGTCTGCAGGCATCTGGCCCAGCGCTGCTTGACCTCCTCGAGCGTGGAAGGGTGGTGCACGCGATGCCAGCCCGAGCTTCGCATTTCCTCGAGCGTGGTGCCGGTGTAGTCGTACCAGCGGTCGTTGTACCAAATGACCGCGCCGTCGGCATCGGCCATCCAGGCCAGGTTGGGGATGGTGTTCGCCAACTGCCGCAGCCGCCACTCGCTGACGCGCAATGCCTCCTCCGCCTTGCGCCGTTCGGTCACGTCGACCAGAGTACCCACGATCTCCACGGCCTGCCCGGGCTGCTCCGGCTGCCGGCGTCCGGCCATCTCGATCCAGCGCTGCTCCCCATCGCGCCGGCGGATGCGGCCCAGAAAGTGAAACGGCGACCCGTCCTCCAAGGTCTTCTTCAGGCAGGCTGCGAAGGAATCGGCATCGTCGGGATGAAGGAACTCCGCGAAGAAGCGCGCAGCGGTGATGGGCGGTTCGGTCTGCGGGATGCCGAAGATCTGGTAGGGCAACGCGTTGTGCCAGGTCACCCGGTTAGATGCCGGCTCCCAGGTGAACAAGCCTTGGCCGCTGGTGGCCGTCGCCAGGTGAAGCCGCTCGTTGCTGGCGCGCAGGGCATCCGCTGCGGCCTCGGCCTCCAGGCGGCGCATCTCCAGGTCTTGCGCGGCGCGTGCGATGCGGATGCTGGCCTCGCGCATGGCCGCGAGCACTTCGTCGGTTTCCGCCAGGCCTGTGGACGACAGCTCGAGGCGCGCGCCAGAGCCCAGGGCCTGCGAAGCGGCCTTCAGTCGTTCCACGGGCAGCAACAGCCGGCGACCCACGCGCACCGCGACGAGCAGTGACAGCCCCAGCAGCACCACCGCCAGCAAGCCGAACACGATCACTACCTGCGGCGGCATGACCGCCTGCTGCAGCGGCACGCCCACCACCACTGCCCATTCGTAGCCGGGGGATTTCATGAAGCTGGCGAGGATCGGCCGCCCGTCGATGCTGACCGATTTGAACACCCCGCCTCGGCTTTCCTTCAGCCGCGCCGCCAGGCGGGCGCTGACAGGCTTGCCCACATATTGCTCCCCGCCGACGTTGCGCGCGACGATCACGCCCTTGCCGTCCAGGATCGAGGCCACCCAGCCGGGGGGCAGCCGCTGGTCGTCGAGGATCGGTTGGAGGGCGGAGGCAAAACCGGCCACCGACAGGTAATAGATCACCTTGCCCTCGCGTACCACGGGCACCTGCACGGCAAAGCTGTACTGTCCCCCTACGGGGGCAAAGTACATGTTGGACACCAACGTGGCCAGCGGGCCGACTTTCTCCCGTTCCGGGCCTATCCGGGAGGGCGGCAGCGGCGCGCCGAATGGCAGGCGCGTGTTGACCAGCTGATGCCCGTCCGGGGCGTGCAAGACCACCACCTTGTCCCGCGTGGGCGCGATCCGGGTCGCGTAGTCGTAGAAGGCTCGCAGGTCCCCGCGAGTCAAGGTGGGCGAGCCGGCCAACGCGAGGGCGATGGTCTCGCGACGGGCGATTTCGCGATCGACGAGCAACGCGAGCGTGCGGGTGGTCTCGCGCAGGGACTGTTGGAATGCGGCCCGCTCCCTCTGATAGGCGTACAGCAGCGCTGCGCTTGCGGCGATGAAGGTCGGCAGCACGGCCGCGACGACCAGCGCGACCAGCCAGCGCCTGACGGTGGGAGTGGGCATGGCGTGATTCTGCCCGCGGACCGCCGCCTTGGGAGGCGTCCATCCCGCTGAACGGATGCGATGCAAGGCGGCGGGTCCGGGCCAGCGGGCAAGCCCGGCGCTCAGCTCGCCGCGCAATGCGCCCGAAAGAAGTCGACGAAGTGCCGCACCTTGCCCGGAGGGCGCCCGGCTGCGGGGTAGACGAGGTGGATGCCTCCGCGCGGCAGGGTCCACTCGGGCAACACCCGTTGCAGGTCCCCGCGCTGCAGATCCGCCTCGGCGGCGAAGTCAGTGAGCACGGCGATGCCGGCCCCGCCGCGTGCAAGGCCGAGCAGGCCGAGTGGGGAGGTCGCCGATGTGGCGGCTTGCACGCGCACGGTGGCATGGCGGCCGTCGCGATGGGTGAAGCGCCAGGTCAGCGGGCTGCGCAGCAGGCGCAATGCGATCCATCGGTGCTGGGTCAGATCCGCCGGTTGTCGCGGCGTGCCCGCCTCGGCCAGGTAGGCGGGCGATGCCACCGCCACTTGCGAGAACGAGCCCACCTTCACTGCGCGCAGTGAGGAATCGCGCAGCCAGCCCAGGCGCACGGCCACGTCGATGCGCTCGGCCACCAGGTCGACGATGCCGTCGCTGGCGATCAGTTCGACCAGCAGGCCCGGATAGAGGCTCTGGAAACGGGCGAGCAGCGGGCCCACGACAGCGGACGAATAGTCGGCCGGGGCGGTGATGCGCAAGGTGCCGCCCGGTCTTGTCTCGCGGTCGCCGAACTCGTCCACGGCCGTGCGCAAGCCGCGCAACAAGGGAGCGACCTCGGCGTAGAGGCGACGCCCGGCCTCGGTGAGTTCGACGCGGCGGGTGGTGCGGGTGAACAGCTGGCCGCCAAGTTCTTCCTCGAGCCGGGCGATCTGAGGACTGAGCGCGGTCTTGAGCATGCCCAGGCGCTGGGCGGCCGCGGTGAACCCGCCGGCCTCGGCCACCGCGACGAAGAGGTTCAACCGGTCCAGCGACGGCTCGCGGGAGTTTCTCACCTGCTTTTCCTTTGTTGTCCATGAGTGCTGGACAGTGTTTACAGTTTGTCCTTGTTTATCGAGCTGGCGCAAGCCCTCACACTGGCGACACGTTCTCAACCCGCGGGGTCTTGCATGAAAGTGATGCTCATTGGTGCCACCGGCTATGTGGGCAGCGCGATCCGCGACGAACTGCTCGCTCGCGATCACCAAGTCGGCGCCGTCGTGCGCAACCCGGCCCGGCTGCCTGCCCAGCCGGGGATCTGCGCGTTGACGGTCGATCTGTCCGACGCGGACTCGGTGGCG
Organism: Burkholderiaceae bacterium; assembly: GCA_035559275.1. Taxonomy (GTDB): domain Bacteria; phylum Pseudomonadota; class Gammaproteobacteria; order Burkholderiales; family Burkholderiaceae_C; genus Caldimonas. Next base: position 5,477 of record DATMBN010000012.1, on the reverse strand, counting down.
GCCGCGGCATCCGCCCACGATGCCGTCATCAGCGCCTACAGCCCAGGGCTCGCGGATCCCCATCTGTACGAGCGCCACGTGGCGACGATGCGCGCGATCATCGACGGCGTGTCGCGGTCCGGCTCCGCGCGTCTGCTGGTGGTCGGCGGGGCAGGCACGCTGGAAGTGGCTCCCGGCGTGCAGCTCGTGGACACACCTGAGTTCCCCGCGCAATGGAAGGCCACCGCCCTGGCCACGCGCGAGAGCCTGCGTCTGCTCCGTAACGCGGACCGGGGCCTGCGCTGGACGTTTCTCGCGCCAGCCGCCCACCTCGAGCCGGGCGAGCGCACGGGGCAATATCGTGTCGGCCACGGCCAGTGGCTGGCCGACGAGCACGGCCACAGCCGCATCAGCGTGCAGGACTACGCGGTGGCGATGGTCGACGAGCTCGAGACACCGCGCCACGAGCGGCGACTGTTCAACGTGGCTTCCAACAGTGTTGACAGGCCCTAAAGGAGGGGTGATGGAACTGCCCACCGTCTACCACCGCCACGTCGAGGTCGACGGCGTGCGCGTGTTCTATCGCGAGGCCGGTCCGCGCGAAGCGCCGACGCTGTTGCTGCTGCACGGCTTTCCGTCGTCGTCGGCGCAGTACCGGCGCCTGATGGACGCGCTCGGCACGCGCTACCGCGTCATCGCGCCGGACTACCCCGGCTTCGGCCACAGCGACGCGCCCGTGCCCGCCTCGGCAGGCGGCGCGTACGAGTACAGCTTCGACCAGCTGGCGCGCACGGTCGGCCGCTTCTGCGAGGCGCTGGAGCTGCGACGCTACTTCCTCTACATGTTCGACTTCGGCGGTCCGGTCGGCATGAGGCTGGCGCAGGCGCATCCGGAACGGGTGGCGGGCCTCGTCGTGCAGAACGCGAACGCCTATCACGAGGGGCTGAGCGCGATCGCGCGCGACTTCGTCGCCCTGCGTCCCGGCGTGCCGGGCGCGGCCGAGCTGGCGCAGTCGCTGCTGACGCTGGAGATGACCCGCAGCCAGTACGAGGCCGGCACGCACGACGTCGCCCGCGTCGCGCCCGACGGGTGGACGCTGGACCAGCACTTCCTGGACCAGCCGGGGCGCAAGGCGATACAGGTCGATCTCGCGCTGGACTATCACAGCAACGTGGCGCTCTACCCGCAGTGGCAGGCCTGGTTGCGCCGGCATAGGCCGCCCGCGCTGGTGCTGTGGGGGCGCAACGACCCCTTCTTCATCGAGGCTGGCGCGCATGCCTACCTGTGCGACCTGCCGGAAGCGCAACTGCACGTGTTCGATACGGGCCACTTCGCGCTGGAGGAAGAAGCGCCCCGCATCGCCGCGCTCGTCGCGGGCTTTCTGGAGCGGCACGGCCGCGCGCAGGCTCCACGATGAGTGGCGCCGGGCCGGCGCCGCGGGGTGTGCCCCTCAGGCCGCGCCGCCGGTGCGGGCCCGGAACTCCTGCACCACGCCGGCGATGAGCCTGACGCCGAACATCCCTACCAGCGCGGCCGCGAACCGGGTCAGCGTCCGGTAGTGCTGGAGGTACGCGCGCTGGATCTGCGGGCGCGACAGCACGAGCGCCAGCCCGCCGTGCCACAACCAGGAGTTGGCGTAGACGAGCAGCACCGCCGCGACGACATGGGCCGCCGAGGGATCGGCGGGCAGCGCGGTGGCGAAGACGCTCCCGTAGAAGAGAGCGATCTTGGGGTTGAGGGCGCTGGTGAAGAACCCGGCCCGGAAGGCCGCGGCGGCACCGGGGACGCGATCGGTCGCCTTCGGCACCCCGCCTCCGGAACGCGCGAGTTGCAGCGCCAGGTAGAGCAGGTAGGTGCCGCCTGTGAGCTGCACCCCCTGACGCAGCGCCGGGTGGGCCGAGAACACCGCGCCCACGCCAGCCACCGCGAGCGCCGCCCACGCCAGTGTCGCGGTCGTCATGCCGACCACGGCCGCCAGCGCCGCCCGCCGGGAGCCGCCGGCCGCCAGCTGGCCGATGAGCACGAAATTGAAGCCGGGCACGATCAGGACGGCCCAGTGGAGCAACGCGATCGCGATCAGGGAGGCGAGCATCGCGGCGACCTTTCGGTGAAGAGGCGTGGACGCCGGCGCAGGCGTCCGGCTGGCAGCACGATACAACAAGCCTAGTTCGGCAGCACGGCGACCGCCTCGACCTCGAACTGCATGCCGTCCAGGGCCAGACGCGGCACGGGGATCAGCGTGCAGGTGGGGTTGAGCCCGGGGCCGAAGGCCTGCGACAGCTCCTCGCCGAAGCCTGGGGTCAGTCCCACTCGGGGGCGAGGCCCTCGGGGTCTACCTCCCGGCCGTTGCGGTCGAGGGTCGCGATCCTGGCCAAGTCGTCGGGGTCCAGTTTCAGGTCGCGCGCCAGCAGGTTGCTCGCCAGATGCTCGCGCTTGGTCGATGACGGGATCACTGCGTACCCCAGGTGCAAGGCCCAGGCGAGTGCCACCTGCGCCACCGTGGCTTGATGCTTGTCCGCGATCTGCGCCAGCACCGGGTCTTCGAGCACCTTGCCGTAGGCCAGGGTCATGTACGAAGTCACCTGGATGCCCTGCTCCTGCAGGAATGCCGCCAGCTTGCGGTTCTGCAGATAGGGGCTGAGCTCGATCTGGTTGGTGGCGATTTCGCCGCGACCGACGACCGCCATCGCCTGCCGGGTCAGCGCGATGTTGAAGTTCGAGATGCCGATCTGCCGCGTCAGGCCGAGCGACTTGGCCTCTGCCAGGGCTTCCATGTACTCGGGCAGCCCCACCGCACCCGTCGGCGCGGGCCAGTGGATCAAGGTGAGGTCGACGTAGTCGGTGCGCAACTTGTCCAGGCTCTCGCGCAGGCTGGGCACGAGCTTGTCCCTGCCGTAGTTGTCCGTCCAGATCTTGGTGGTGAGGAAGAGCTCGGCCCGGCTCACGCCGCTTTCGGCGACGGCCCGGCCCACCTCGGCCTCGTTGCCGTAGATCTGGGCCGTGTCGATGGCGCGGTAGCCCAGCGCCAAGGCATTGCGGACCGAATCCATCACGGCCTGCCCGTGCAAACGGAAGGTGCCGAGGCCGAAGGAAGGGATGCTCATGAAGAACTCCTGACTATGTGACGTGAAGGACGGCGGTGCACCAACACCGACGCCACCGCGCAGTGTGCTCGGTTTACATTTGCGGATAAAGCTGGCATTCGGCCAATGACATTTGACGATGGTTCAAATATGAAAACGACGCTCGCCGAGTTGCAGGCCTTCGTCGCGGTGGTGGATGCAGGCTCCATCACCGGCGCGGCCGAGCAGCTTCGCCTGACCGTGTCGGCCACCAGCCGCACGCTGGCGCGGTTGGAGGAGAAGCTGGAGACCACGCTACTGCGCCGCACCACGCGTCGGCTGGAGCTGACCGAGGAAGGCTCGGCCTTCCTGCAACGCGCGCGTGAGATCCTGGCGTCGGTGGAGGAAGCCGAAGAGCAGATGGCGGCGCGGCGCGGGCGTCCCGTGGGCCGGCTGCGCGTTGACGCCGCCACACCCTTCATGCTGCACGTCCTGGTGCCTCTGCTGGAGGGCTTTCGTGCGCGCTACCCCGAGATCGAGCTCGAGCTGAACTCGAACGAAGGCATCATCGACCTGATCGAAAAACGCACGGACGTGGCGTTCCGGATCGGGCCGTTGAAGGACTCGACCCTGCACGCCCGTCCCATCGGCAGCAGCCGCCTGCGCGTGCTCGCCAGTCCCGTGTATCTCGAGCGACACGGGCGCCCCGCCCGCATCGCGCAGCTGGGCAGCCACACCCTGCTCGGGTTCACGCAACCCGACACCTTGAACGACTGGCCGCTTCGTGACGTGCAGGGCAACATCCTGCGTATCACCCCCACCATCGCGGCGTCGAGCGGCGAGACGCTGCGGCACATGGCCCTGGCCGGCCTGGGCATCGTGTGCCTGTCGGACTTCATGACCCACGAGGATCGCCGCCGCGGCCGGCTCGTGCAACTGTTTTCCTCGCAGACCCTTGACATCCGCCAGCCCATCCACGCGGTGTACTACCGCAACACCGCGCTGGCATCACGCATCGCCTGCTTCGTCGATCATGTCGTCCAGACCTTGGGGCGGCGGCCCTTCGAGCGATGAAGTGAAAGCGCAATTCTTCACGCACGACGTCGCTCCGATGGGGGAGTCGAAACCCCAAGCTTCCTTCCCCTGCCCAGAATGTTCCCAAGCACAACGAATCTGAGGGGAATATGGGCCGCCGCAACGACGGTCTCCTGGACGCCTTGGTCACGCTCTCGGCCCGTCTGCCTTGGTGGGTGGGCGTCGGCCTGGCGCTGGCGAGCTACCTGATCTGCCACCACTATGCGTCGCAGCCGCTGCCGACGACGACCGATGTCGGTCAGCTGGGCCAGGTGGGTGTGCGCATGATGGGGCGCACGCTGGCGCAGTTCGGGCAGTACCTGCTGCCGCTGGCATTCCTCTTCGGCGCTGGGGTGTCCTGGTACCGGCGCCGGCGCGGGAAGGCCTTGCATGCGGAGGCAGGTGCGCGCACCGATGCGCTCCCAGGCATGTCCTGGGGCGAATTCGAATCGCTGGTGGGCGAGTACTTCCGGCAGAGGGGCTTCGGCGTGGTGGAGAACGACGGACCCGGACCGGACGGTGGCGTGGACTTGCGCCTGCGCAAGGGCAGCGATCGCTACCTGGTGCAATGCAAGCACTGGCGCGCGCGCAAGGTCGGTGTGGAGCCGGTGCGTGAGCTGTACGGCCTGATCGCGGCGCAGCGCGCCGCGGGCGGCTTTGTCGTCACCTCGGGGGAGTTCACGGCGGAGGCGAAGCGTTTCGCCGAGGGGCGGGAAATCAAGCTGATCCCCGGGGAGGCGCTGCGCGCATCCGTCCGGCAGCAGCGGGCGCGGAACCTTCACGGCGCACCGCCGAACGCCGCGCCCGCCCCGACCGCCGACGAGCGCGCGGGAACCCGTGCCGCCCAGGCGCCCGCGCCCGGGACCGAGGTGCCGCCGTGCCCGCAGTGCCAGGCTCCCATGGTGCGCCGTACCGCGACGCGAGGCCGGCAGGCCGGTAGCGCGTTCTGGGGATGCAGTCGGTTTCCGCGTTGCAAGGGTACGAGGACCGCCTGAGGCCCGAAGCCGGGCCGCAACCCCCGCGGGGGGTGGGGCGCAAGCCCCGGGGGCAGACATACAAGGCCCAGGCGCCCGGCCGCCCGAAGCCGGGCCGCCACCTGCGTGCGGAGCGCCAGGCCGTGCGCTCGCGGCAGGCGGCCCTGCGCTGCTGAGTCTCTTGCCGTGTCGGGCGCGCGCCCGGTCTGCCCTGGTCGGACGGCATCCAGGAGCCCGGAGACGCTGCGCGGAGGACCGCTCCGTGCCGCCGCAGTGGCGGCATTCACGTCGGCAGCATGCGCCAGCCCCGGATGTTGGCCACGACGGCGAGCAGCTCAGCCGGCTCCACCGGCTTGGCCACGTGCATCTGGAAGCCGTGCGACAAGGC